>NZ_CP138918.1:3646942-4254766 GCF_047123305.1 Thalassobius sp. MITS945101 | reverse complement strand
ACGAAGGTTACAAAGAGGAGTGCCGTCGGATCGTAAGGCTGCTGGCGCAGCGATACGGCGACAACCCGCACGTGGCCGCGTGGCAAACAGACAATGAATATGGCTGCCATGACACAACGATTTCCTATTCAGACTCCGCCCGCGCGGCATTCGTGACATGGCTCGCTCAGCGTTATCAAAATATTCAGGAATTAAACCGAGACTGGGGCAATGTCTTTTGGTCGATGGAGTATGAACGTTTTGAACAAATCGATCTGCCAAACCTGACTGTGACAGAACCAAATCCGGCACATGCGTTGGCGTTCCGGCGGTTTTCTTCAGATCAGGTGGTGGCGTTCAATGCTCTGCAAGTGGAGGAAATAAAACAGTATTCTCGGGCACCTGTTGCTCACAATTATATGGGACGGATCACCGATTTTGATCATTTCAAGGTCGGGGATGACCTGGAAATTGCCAGTTGGGATAGCTATCCGTTGGGCTTCCTGGAAGACCGCGTTGGGGCGGATGTGGAACGGCAGAAACGCTATGCTCAGCAGGGCGATCCCGATTTCCAAGCGTTTCACCACGACCTGTACCGCGGGGTCGGCAAAGGGCGTTGGTGGGTCATGGAGCAGCAACCAGGCCCGGTCAATTGGGCGCCTTACAACCCTGCACCCTTGCCAGGCATGGTGCGGTTTTGGTCCTGGGAGGCCTTTGCCCACGGTGCGGAGGCGGTTTGTTATTTCCGCTGGCGGCAGGCACCTATGGCACAGGAACAGATGCACGCGGGGATGTTACGTCCCGACTCGGCAGAAGCACCTGCAGCCAAGGAAGCGTGTGTCGTTGCAGGCGAACTGCACCGCGCGCCCGAGGTTGTGACCGGTCGGTCATCGGTTGCGCTGATCTTTGACTACGACGCTGATGCGGCTTGGGCGGTGCAGCCGCATGGGGCTGGGCTCAGCTATTTTGGCGTGGTGTTCGACTGTTACAGGGCGTTGCGATCGCTTGGGCTTTCGGTTGACATTCTGCGGCCCGAAACCCGGGATTTTGATGGTTATGACCTGGTCCTTGCCCCGGGCCAGATGCATATGCCAGACCCGTTGAAAACGGCGCTCTGCGCCGCCGACGGTCAGGTGCTGCTAGGGCCGCGATCGGCCGCGCGGACTCTCGACATGGTTATTCCAAATCCACTGCCACCCGCCTTGCACGGTGTCGATGTTCTGGTCTCGCGGGTTGAAAGTTTGCGCCCGGATCTGCCAGTTGCCGTGGCTGGCGGCGGGCAAATTGAAGGCTACCGTGAAGTGCTGGAAGGCGCGGCGGAGGTGACCCTGCGTGACATCGATGGCGAAGCGGTGGCCATGGCGGCTGGCAATGTGACCTATTTGGGTGCGGTTCTGGATCAGGCAGGATGGCGACGGATGATCGCACCTCTGTGCGTCAAAGCTGGGCTAAAAACCCGCGAAATGCCGGAAGGTTTGCGACTGCGTGAATGCGGCGCGGAACGGTTTTGGTTCAACCACTTACCGGAAGAAACCCAGTTTGAAGGCCGCACTTTCGCGCCGATTTCTGTCACGCGCGAAGCGGTGGATCAGGGTTGATCCACCGGCAGTCCGCTGGGGACCTCAGCGGGGATATCGAAGGCTGTGTCCGCTGCGGCTTGGCCGGTAAGACTGTTCAGGAAGGCGATGAGATCTGCGATCTCACCTTCGCTCAGCCGGGGCACATCCACTGACGCGCTGGCGGCGACGCGGGCCATTTCCAACCTGTCGCTTTGTACCACAAAGTCGATGCTGGCGAGCCAGGGCACCGGGGTTAACGCGGCATCAGTGCGCTGCCAGCTGGCCCGTGTCTGCTCCGGATCCGCGTGATGGCGCAGCATCGCCGCCAGTGTTGGATAGGCCCCGTTGTGCCCGTAGGGCGCGGTGAGGGCGATGTTACGCAGCGACGGGGTGCGGAAACGGTAGGCATCTTCCAACCGATCACTTTCCCCCATGCGGCCCACATCGCGGACCATCGGGTCGAAACGACGGGTGCGGCCGGGGCCAAAGGCGGGCAGGGCGAGGGCATGAAACTGGTGATCCGTGAACAGCGGGCCGCTGTGACAGCTGGCACAATTGGCCTTGCCGTAAAACAACTCCATCCCGTTCATTGCAGCAGCAGGCAGGGTGGCATCACCAGACAGGTGGCTGTCCAAAGCGCTGTCATTGCTGCGGAATTCCTGTCCGACAAAGGCGGCAAGGGCATTGGCAATCTCGGTGATGGTGACCTCTTCTGGCGCACTGATGTGATCGAACGATTCAACAAACATGGCGCCATAGGTGGGGATGGTGCGCACCCGTTTGGCGACGATCGGCCAGCCGTAATCAATGCGGTCGTTGACGGCGCCGGCCACTTCGTTTTCCTCTGATCCACCGGCCATTTCGGTGGCAGAGGTCAGGGGGAACAGGGCCTGCGCGGCCAGCAGCGAATTCAGCCCGTTGGGCAGCCATTCCTCGGCCGGGGTGTTGAAGCCATTTTCATAATCCGCACCGATGGAAATCCGACCGTCATGCATCAGGATCGACACCTCACGCGCCCCGAGGTTCCACAGCGCAGGCGCATTGCGTGGGACCCGCTTTTCGATGCGATCCAACCCTTCGCCAGGGGTGCGTTTCGGGCCCAGTCCTTCGCCGCCTTCGCCGATGCCAAGGGACAGCCCGTCAGAGGTGCCAAAGGCGGGGTGATGGCAGGTGGCACAGCTGATATTTTCGTTTCCTGACAATATTTTATCAAAAAATAACAGACGGCCAATCTCTGCTTGATTTACATCGAAATCTATAAAATCCTGATCCAGAAGAGGCACCGGACCGGGCTCGGAATGGGCAGTGGTGGCCAGTGTCAAACAGCACAAGATTGAGAGGAGAATCCCCCCATGCGTCGCTTGATATTTGCCCTTGCGCTGATCGCTTCGCCCGCCGTGGCGGAGATCGAAAAAGCGCGTGATTTGATGGAGGCGGGGGAGTTCCCGGCCGCCTATGATGCGCTGTGGCCTGCGGCGCGGTCCGGCAATGCGGATGCCGAAGAGCTGATCGGCATCATGTATGCCATGGGGCTCGGCGTGGCGCGTGACGATGAGCGCGCGTTTGAATGGTATCTGCGCAGTGCAATGAAGGGCCATCCCGGCGCGCAATCCGGGGTGGGCTGGTATTATGAGATCGGCCGCGGCATGCCGACGCCGGATCTGACCCGCGCTTATATGTGGTATACGCTCAGCGCGATTGGGGGCGATCCCGACGCGGCGATCAGCCTGGAAGAAGTGATAAAGAAATTGACACCGGAGCAGATCGAGAAAGCGCATATCTTGGTCGCCGATTATAGGGCCTGGATGTATCCGTTTCGTTAACAACCGGCACGGAGAATGGAAAAAGGGCGGCCTCAGCGGGCCGCCCTTCTGTTTGCTTTATTGCAGATCGGCGTCGCGAGCGCCGTTGATGTCGGCCTCCGCAGCAGCGACCGCTTCGGTCAGCGCAGTGAAGGCCATGTCGCCTTTGTCCACGTTGGTTTTGAACCAGTCGTAAACCGGAGCCGCGGACTCTTTGAAGGCCGCTTTCTGAGCGGGGGTCGGGACATAGAGGTCACCGCCACCGGCCACGAACTCCTCGTAGGCCTTGATCGATTTCCGCTTGGGCGAGGCAAAGGTGGCCTGCTGCAGCGCATAGAAACCGTCAACCACCACACGGCGCATGTCTTCGGGCATGCCGGTGAAGGTTTCATTGCTCATCCACCACAGCGCACCCATGTAGGCGTGACCATCGAGGGTGACATACTGCAGACCGGCATCGGGGAACTTCATGCCCATGATGTCGGTGATGCCGTTTTTCGACCCTTCAACCACACCGGTCTGGAACGAGGTGAACAGTTCCGGCCACGGGATCGGGGTGGGCGAGGCGCCAAGTGCTTTCACCAGTTCCTGCGGCAGGTCGGCAACCACGGTGCGGATCTTCAGACCTTCCATATCGGCGGGCTCGGCCACACGGCGTTTGGTGTTGGCAAAGTTGCGCCAGCCACCGGTGTTGCCGATGGTCATCAGACGGATGGTGTTGCCGCTGTCTTCCAGCGCCATGTCGCGGATGGTGCGGGTGAACTCACCCGACAGCACATGTTCTGCCACACGGTCGTCTGCCATCAGGTAAGGCAGATCCAGAACCTGAACGTAAGGGAACAGGCCCGACGCGCCGCCCGAGGTCGAAATGTAAACATCGATGGAGCCATCGGCCACACCCTGCAGACATTCGGCCCCGTTCGAACACAGCTGGGTGCCGATGAACAGTTCCACTTCGATGGCGCCGTTGGAGGCCGCCTCGACGTAGTTTTTGAACACGACAAGACCGTCATAGTCCTCGTCGTTTTCGTTCGAGTTGGCGGTGGCCCGGATTGTGTAATCCGCCGCCTGCGCTGCGCTGAGTGCAGTGCCGGCCATCAACGTGGCCAGTGCCAGAGACTTCAATGTTTTCTTGAGCATAGCGTTCCTCCCTAAGAGCTCATCATTGGTCTTGTTTGGTTAGGTGGTCAGTTGGCGAACCCCGTCAGACGGGGCACGGTCATGGAAATTGCGGGGAAGAAGGTGATGAGGAAAATCACCACCACTTCAACGGCTAGGAAAGGCAGGATGGCCTTGGCGATGGTGGTCACCCGCTCGCCCGAGACGGCAGAGGCGACAAACAGCACCAGCCCCATCGGCGGTGTCGCCAGACCCACGGTCAGGTTCACACACATGATGATGGCAAAGTGGATGCTGTCGACGCCAAGACCGGCAAACACAGGGCCCAGGATCGGGCCAAGGATGATGATCGCAGGACCCGCGTCCAGGAACATGCCGACAACAAACAGCAGCAGGTTGATCAGGAACAGCAAGAGCAGCGGGTTCTCTGTCAGCGCCAGAATGAAGGCGGCCAGCTGTTCCGGCGCATGGCTGAGCGACACCACCGTTTTGAACGACATCGCCGCGCCCACCAACAGCAGCACCACGGCAGAGGTCAGGCCAGCGCGGGTCAGCACATCCGGCAGTTCCGAGAACTTTAGCGTCTTGATCACAAACAGCCCGATGAACAGCGCATAGGCGACGGCCACGGCGGCGGCCTCGGTCGGGGTGAAAACGCCGGCCAGGATGCCGCCAAGGATGATTACAGGTGTCAACAGCGGGAAGAACGCCTTCAGGCTGGCCTGGCCGCGTTCGCCCCAGGTGGATTTTTGCGAGGCAACGGGAAAATCGTATTTGTCCGCCATCAGCTTGATCATCAGCATCAGGCCAACGCCCACCATGACGCCGGGCACAATGCCCGCAAGGAACAGCGCCGCAACACTTTCGCCCATGACATAGGCGTAGATGATCATGATGCCCGAGGGTGGGATGATCGGTCCAATCACCGAACTGGCGGCGGTGATGGCGGCGGCAAACTTGCGGCTGTAGCCCTGTTTTTCCATTGCTGGGATCAGCATGGACCCCAGCGCCGAGGTGTCCGCCACGGCCGAGCCTGACAGGCCCGCAAACAGGATCGAGGACAGCACGTTCACATGGGCCAGACCGCCGCGTAGGTGCCCCATCAGGGCCTGCGAAAACTCCACCAGCCGCAGGGTGATGCCGCCGCGGTTCATCAGCTCTCCCGCCAGCATAAAGAAGGGGATCGCCATCAGCGGAAAGCTGTCCATACCGTTGTAAAGGTTGCGATAAAGCAGCGTGATGTCACGCTCTTGGCCGTTGAGCCACAACAGGGCACCGGGCGCAAACAGCAGGGCAAAGAAGACCGGCAGGCCAACCAGCAGCAGGACAAGGAAGAGGGGCAGGAACCAGATCAACATTATTCAGCTCCCGATGCGATGGTGCCGGGCAGTTGCGGCAACTCAGCCCCGCGCCCGAACAGGCGGGCCAGCCCGCGGATCAACAATTCGATGTTCACAAGGATCAACAGGGCGATGCCCACCAACAGGGACGTCATCATCCAGCTGCGCGGGATGCGGAACCAGCTGTCAAAGCTGATCGAGGTCGGCAGGTAGAGCGAGGCGGTGGCGAAGCGTCCGCCGATGCCGTTGACCTCTTTCCAGCCGATTTGCACCGCAATCACCAGGACCGCCAGCGACACACACAGCAGGAACAGTGACAGTAGACGAATGGCCGTTTTTGGCAGCACCGCTTCGATCGTGTCGATGGCCACAAAGCTGCCCGCACGAAACGCGGTCGGGGCCATCAGCCCGGCCATCCACAGCATACAGAAACGGGCGGCCTCATCGGGCCAGGGCAGGGCGCTGTTCAGCACATAGCGGCAGAAAACCTGAATCAGGATGACAATCACCATCACGGCAATCGCCAGCACACCAATCCATCGCCCCGCAGCCAGCAGGGGCGTGAGTATCCCGTTCAACAGACGGGCCGCCGCAAGTAGTGCGCCCATGCATTCCTCCCCTTGGTCGGCCGCCCGTGCTCCTCAACAGGGTGGCCTTTTTGTGGTCAGTTGTTGGCCATCCGGCCCATCTGACCTTTGAAAAACGTCAAAGCGTCGCCATCGTCGCGCATCTCGGCCCGCAGCACTTCGCCCAACACAATGGCATGGTCACCACCTTCGTAGATCGCGGTCTGACGGCACTCAAAACGGGCCAGACAGCCATCCAGAATGGGGACACCTTCGTTGTTCATTTTCAGGCTCTCACCCTTCAGCCCGCCGATGTCCTTGGCCACCCGCCAGCACAGTTCATCCTGATCCGCGGCCAGAATATGGATGGCGTAGTGTTGGGCCTGTTCAAAGAACGGGAACCGGCGCGAGTTCTTGTCGGGCGACCACAGCACCAGCGGCGGGTCGAGCGACACAGAAGAAAAGCTGTTGGCGGTGATGGCTACTGGTCCGGCCTCAGAGGGCGCGGTCACAATGGTGACACCGGTGGCAAAGCGGCCAAAGGCGTCCCGCAGCAGGCGGGTGTTTTCGGGATCGGGCACAAAGCTGTGGCCCGCCGGTGTGAAATCCATCTGCATCAGGGCACCTCCGTTCCCAGCGCCGCCTCATAGAGCAGGAACCAGCTTTCGCGATCGAGTTTCACCTTCAAGGCGTCTGAAATCGTGGCAATCCGGTTGATGTTATTGGTGCCCATGACCGGCAGGATCTGCGCCGGATGATGCAGCAGGAAGGCAACTGCCACAGCGGCGCGATCGACGCCAAATTCGGCGGCAATGGCATCCATCCGTTTGGTCAGCTCGCTATCGCCCGTCATCAGGCTGCCCCCGCCCAGCGGCGACCAGGCCATCAGTGGCTGGCCGTTCATCTGGTGGAACGCGAGGTCGCCGTTGGTGAAGGGGCTGATCTCGGCCAGAGACACCTCGATCTGGTTGGTGACCAGCTGGGTCTTCATCCCCGATTGCAGCAGTTGCCAATCCCACGGGCGGAAATTCGACACGCCCACGGTACGCACCTTGCCCGAAGCCACGAGATCATCCAGCGTAGCGCCGGTTTCATGGTGGTCCATCAACGGATCGGGCCGGTGGATCAGCAGCAGGTCGATATGGTCAATCGCCATATCCCGCAACGAGGTCTCTACCGAGGCCTCAATATGGGCGCGCGACGTGTCGTAGTATTTCACCTTTTTGTCGGCATAGCGGCCCATCGGGGCAACGATGTCGCATTTGGTGACGATCTCCATCTGGTTGCGCAGACCCGGGTTGGCTTTCAGCGCCGCGCCCAGAATGGCCTCGGCCACATAGCCACCGTAGATGTCGGCCTGATCAAAGGTGGTGATACCCTGATCCAGACAGCTCTGGATCTTGGCCGCCACATGGTCCGGCGCGGTGTTCTCATCATCGCCGATCCGCCACATGCCGTAGATCAGCTGGCTGAACGAGAGGTCAGAGGTTAGGGAAATACGGTCCATCAGCGGCGAACTCCTGCCCCGAGGGGCGTCATTGGGGTTGAGGCCGGCACGCGGCCATAAGCGTGGGGCAGCGAACAGGTCTTCATCTGCGGCAGGATCCGCTGACCAAAATGTTTCGCTTCTTCTTCATGGGGATAGCCGGAGAGAATAAAGGCCCGGATCCCCATCTTCTGATAGGCTTCTAGTTTTGACATAACCTGATCGGTGGACCCGACAAGAGCCGCACCGCAGCCCGAGCGTGCCCGGCCGACACCGGTCCAGAGGTTTGGCTCGATATAACCATCGTCATCGGCAATATCGCGGTTCTTGGCCTGATGGCTGACACCCAGCGATTTGGCATCCAGCGCCCGTTCCCGGATCGCCTTGCCCTGATCGTCGTCCAGCTTCGAAACGATGTGGTCGGCGTATTCGCGGGCCTCGGCCTCGGTGTCGCGCACAATCACATGCACGCGCAGCCCGTAATCCAAGGTACGCCCGTGTTTTTCTGCCACCGCGTGGACGGCCTTCATCCGGCCCTCCAGTTCTTCCATCTTTTCCGGCCACATCAGATAGACGTCGCAATGCTCACCACACAGTTCCAGCGCATCGGGGGAATAGCCGCCGAAGTACAGGAGCGGGCCACCGGTCTGATAGGGACGTACAGGATCTGTGGTCAGGCCGGAGAAGTTGTAGACCTCTCCTGCGTGCTGGATCTCATCACGGGTCCAGGCCTGCTTCAGGATCTCCACCACCTCACGCGAGCGTTGGTAACGATAGGCGCTGTCTGCCTTTTCACCGGGGAAGTCCGAGGAAATGATGTTTACCGTCAGGCGGCCCTCCAACATGTGGTCCAAGGTGGCGATGGTGCGGGCCAGCATGATCGGCTGCATCTCACCGCAGCGCACCGCGGCCAGCATGTTGATCTTGTCGGTGATCGGGGCGCAGCCCGCAACAAAGCTCAGCGTGTCCTGGCCAACCTGATAGGACGAGGGGCACAGGATATTACGAAAGCCCTGCGCCTCCGCGGTTTTCACAATGTCCGAGCAATGCGCCCAGGACGACCGCAGATCGCCCTCCGGAACACCAAGGAATTGGTAGTCATCAGAGCACAAGGCGGCAAACCAGGATACCTCAGCCGCATCAAGGTCCGCAGAGGTGATGGGGACAACACTCATGCGATCTCCTCCCAGAATTCGCAGTTATTCGTTTTCGTTCGATTTCCTCTTGCATAGCAATGGCTTTGATGTAGATCAATGGTGCATCAATTTTATCACCCTGAGGGAGGGCAGTCACAGAATGCATGGAAGAGGGGAGCGCCCGTCGGCCCTGCCGATCTATCTGCAGATCAGCGAGGTCCTGATCCGCGAGATCGCAGCCGGGCGTCTTGTGGACGGCTCACGTCTGCCGCCGGAACGCGAATTGGCCAAGCAGCACGGGACCACGGTTCGGACCCTGCGCAAGGCGCTGTTGGAGCTTGAAAAGAAGGGGTTGCTGGAGCGCATTCAGGGCTCGGGCAACTATGTGCGCGCCTCGGGTGAGGTCGCGTCGGTCTATTCGATGTTCCGGCTGGAATTGAAAAGTGGCGGCGGCCTGCCCACCGCAGAAGTCTTGTCGATCGAAGAGTGTGACAAAAGCGAAAGTTTTCGCACATTCGGGACATCAAAACGCGGCACTCGAATCAGGCGGCTGCGATTCCTTGATGGCCAGCCTATTGCGGTGGAAGAGATCTGGCTGGACCGTGATGCTGGCGCTGTGGATCCCGCGCAGGTTCAGGATTCGCTCTACCGCTATTACAAGATGAAGCTGGGTTTCTGGGTCACCCGGGCCGAGGATTACGTCAGCATTGGCACCACACCGGACTGGGCACCGGCCGGCTTTGGCAAAGCGCCAGATAGTCCAGTGGGATATATCGAACGGCTGAGTTGGGCAGAGGCGCCCGAAGCGGTCGAATTTTCACGAACATGGTTTGACACGGATGTTGCCGAATATGTGCAGCGTCTGAAGTAGGGAAGAGACATGTCAAAAACGATCAACTACGGCGTCATCGGCTGCGGCATGATGGGGCAGGAACACCTGTGTAATATCGCGCTGCTAGAAGGTGCAGAGGTTGCGGTCATCTTTGAGCCGGACACCGACATGGCCGCAAAGGCGCAAGCCAAAGCGCCGGGCGCGCGGATGGCCACCTCGGTGGCCGATCTTTTGACCGAACCGGAGCTGGACTGCGTGCTGATTGCCAGCCCCAACTATCTGCATGTTGAGCAGCTGGAGCAGATGGCTGCGGAACGTGCTGTTCCGGTCCTGGTGGAAAAGCCGCTGTTCACCGATCCCGCCGATGTGGCCCGGTTGGATCGGTTTTTCGACAATTACCCGGCACCGGTCTGGGTGGCGATGGAATACCGCTACATGCCGCCCATCGCGGCGCTGCTGGAGTCGGTTGAGGCGGCAACGGGGGGCATCAAAATGCTCACCATTCGGGAACACCGATTCCCGTTTCTTGAAAAAGTCGGCGATTGGAATCGATTCAACCGCTACACCGGTGGGACCTTTGTAGAAAAATGCTGCCATTTCTTTGATCTGATGCGGCTGGTGCTGGGCGCGGATCCGGTGCGGGTGATGGCGTCCGGCGGGCAGGATGCCAACCATCTGGTTGAGGAATATGAGGGTGAGCGTCCCGATATCTTTGACAATGGCTATGTCATTGTGGATTTCGCTTGCGGTGCGCGCGCCATGCTGGAGCTGTGCATGTTCGCCGAAGGATCACGTTATCAGGAAGAGGTCAGCGCGGTTGGCCCCAATGGCAAGATCGAGGCGCTGGTGCCGGGACCAGGCCGGTTCTGGCCCGAACACCTTGGTGCCCCGCCGGTACCGCAGCTGATCGAAAGCCCGCGTGACCCCAAAGGCCCCGTCGTGCGCGACATTCCTGTCGATCCCGAACTGCTGGAAGCGGGGGATCACAATGGATCCACCTTCTATCAGCACCAGAAATTTCTTGAACTGGTGCGCGGTGAACGTGACGGGCCAGAGGTCAGCTTCAACGATGGCAAAATGGCCGTGCTAATGGGCATGGCCGCGCAACGCTCGATTAAAGAGGGCCGTGTGGTGGAGATGGCTGAGATGTTGTGAGGCAGTCTGCCAGCTAAGAAACCACAAGCCGCCCCACTGGGGCGGCTTTAATTTTAGGTAATGTCAGAGCAGGGCCTATCAAACCTCGCTCAGGATCTGATCCAAGGCGTCAAGGATCATCTCGATCCCTTCCGCGTCGACAGAAAGCGGCGGGCGGATTTTCAGGATGTTGTCCTTCGGCCCTTCGCTGCCCAAGAGGATCCGGTGCGCCCGCATGCGGTTTTTGACGTAAGAGGCGATCTCGGTCCCTTCGCGGCGACTGTCTGCATCGGTGATCAGCTCCACCCCAACAAACAGGCCCATGCCACGCACGTCGCCCACGACCTCATACTTGGCCTCCAGCGCTTTGAGGCCCACCATCAGCTTGTCACCCATCGCCTTGGCGTTGGCTTGCAGGCCTTCGTCATCGACGATGTCCAAAACCTCTTTGCCAATGCGGCAGGACAGGTTGGAGCCGCCGAAGGTCGAGAAGAACTCAGGCCCCTCAGCGAAGCTTTCGGCGATGGCTTTGGTGGTGACCAACACGCCCAGCGGGTGGCCGTTGCCGATCGGTTTGCCCATGACCACGATGTCGGGCAGGGCGCCCTGGTGCTCAAAGCCAAAGTAGTAGTCACCCAGACGGCCCAGCCCGGTCTGCACCTCGTCCGCGATGCAAACCCCACCGGCTGCGCGGATTTTCTCATAGACCGCGGGCAGGTAGCCCTTGGGCGGAATGATTTGCCCACCGACGGAGGGGAAGGTTTCCGCGATAAAGCCTGCAACGCCATGGCCTTTGTCCTGCAGCGCGGCAATCGCGGGATCCACCAGATCGGCGTATTTCTGGGCCCGGTCTGCGTCATCCCGGCCAAAGCGGCCGCGATAGTCATCGGCGACATCCACCAGTTCCACCCAGTCTGACTGCCCGACGCCGCCCTTGGCGTTGAATTTATAAGCCGAAATGTCGATCACCCCGGTGGTGTTGCCGTGATAGCCGTGATCGGGCGTCACCATGCCTTTGGCACCGGTGTGGGCGCGGGCCAGACGCAGGGCCAGCTCATTTGCCTCTGTGCCGGAGTTCACAAAGAAACAGACCTCAAACGGTTCCGGCAGCTTCGACAGCACCTTTTCGGCGAAGGCCGTCTGGGCCGGGTGCAGATAGCGGGTGTTTGAGTTCATCCGCTTCAGCTGATCCGCCGCCACGGCCTGAATGCGCGGATGCGCATGGCCCACATGCGGGACGTTGTTATAGGCGTCCAGATAGGGGCGGCCCCATTCGTCAAACAGGTGATGTTTCCAGCCGCGCACCAGCATCACCGGATCCTTGTAGGTCAGGCTGAGGTTGCCACCAAAATGCGCTTTGCGGCCGGCCAGAACGTCGGCCTTGTTGGTCGGCTCATAGCGCACTTTGTCAGCGGGCAGGTTGAGCAGCGCGGCCGGGTTGGGGCAGACCCCTTCCCAAAGGTACATCTCATCGGGATCGCCAACACCGGGCCAGTCATGGCCCATGCCGTCGGTGGTTAGCGCCAGTTGGAAATGGATATGCGGCGCCCAGCCGCCGTTCTGGCTGGGATCGCCAAGGCGGGCAAACTCCTCACCCTTGGTCAGATCCTGCCCGATGGTCAGCGTGTCGACCACATCCGCGGCCAAATGGCCGTAGAGCGTGTAAAACGTATCGCCCTCAGGCGTGTCATGGCTGAGGATCACCACCCCGCCATAATCCAGATGGCCGGTGCGGTTTTCCACCACATGCACCTTGGCCGCCATCGGCGTTGCCACAGGCGTGTCCGCTGGGGCAAAAACATCGACCGCCAGATGCACCGTGCGCCGGTTCGAGGCTTTCCACGGCCCCTTGCGGAAGGCGGGTTCGGCATAGATCAGGCGCGGCTCATTGTAGTAGCCGATCCACCAGCCGTCTTTATCACCATAGTCTGCGCCCAGCTGGGCAGCTTCCTCAATCGGCATGTCAAAGGGGTTCTGCGGCTCCGCGCAGTTTTCCACCGAGAGAGAGCCCATCGGCACCTCCGCCAGATCACGGCCCATCACCGGGGCAAAATTGCCCTGTTCTGCCGCCAGAAAGGCATGAATACGTTCGGCGGCATTGGTCACTGGCAGGCCACAGGCGGCACGCAACCGGGCCTTCAGCAGGCCGGGGTGTTCATTGTCACGTTCCAGATAGCGCCAGGCCGGGGCTTGCGAGATGGTCACATAGGGATCATCGGGATTGTCCGCCGCCTCAATGGTGGAGTTCACCACCGAGACCGCTAGCCGCAACCGCAAAAGCGGTAGGATCATGTCGACTTCGGCCGCGCTCAGCGGGTTCTGGATGTGATAGCCCGCCACCAGATGGGCCAGCGCCGCTTCGGGGGCAGGGTGGTCCAGCACGATATAGGCGGCAGCAATGGCAAGGTTGCAGATCCGTGGTGCAGCGCACATGTCGCCGAAGTCTATGACACCGGACACCTGCAGTGGCTCATAGGCGCCACCGGTGACCAGAACGTTGTAATCATTGACGTCATTGTGGATGGCCTGTTTCGGCAACATCATCAGACGTGGCCAGATCAGCGCCACTTCGGACAGGATATCATGCAAAATGCCCTGCCGCTGCATGTCGGTGACAACGGCGGTGTGCCCGCCAATCCACTGCCCCTGCATCAGGTCCCATTTGAAATCCCGTGCCAGCGCCGGATGCTGGAAATCCGCCATCGCCAGATCGGTTGCACCAAGAATCTGGCCCAGCTCCTCGATCAGTTCCGGCGTTTTGGGGGCGTGTTTGGCGTAGCACTGGCCCGGCAGCTTTTCCAGCAGCCAGCACAGGCGGTCCTGACCGTCCTCATCTGGCAGCGTTGCGAGGGTTGCGCCGTCTTTGGTGGCAATGACTTTGGGGTAGGGCAGGGCGTCGGACTTGGCCGCGATATGGGCCATGGCTGCGACCTGCATCTCGATCAGATCAGCCTCACAGCCTGCGCGCATGACCTTCAGCACATAGTCGCCCTGGCCGTCGGTTTCCGCCAGAATGTTCAGGTCGTATTCGCCATCCAATCCGGTGAGTTTCGCGTCAATCCCCCAGGCCGTTTTCAGGGCCTCCTGCCAATGTGTCATACGTTCCTCCGGCTGTCCTCTGGACGGTCTTTTAGGGTCATTCCGGCCTCCGCACCACGGGGTGAGAGACTCATGTCAGCGCCTTGGTAGACCGAATTTCGACGCATCCCAAGGCGGAATGGATAAAATATCCACTCAGTCCTCGAGAATTTGATCAAATTCATCAGGGACGTTGCGCCCCCGCCTCATTTTCCGCGCCACCCGGCGCTTTTCTCAACCAGAAAATCGATCATCGCGCGGGTTTTCGAGGGCAGGTTTTCCTTGCTGGGATAGATCACATGCACACCAGAGGCGGGGCGCTGGTAATCCTCCAGCAGCCGCACCAGTTGGCCGTTTTCCAGTTCTGCGCGACAGGCCAGTTCCGGCAGGCGGGTGATCCCAACCCCCATCAGTGCCAACACCTTTTCGGTTTCGGCCGCATTACACCGCACCCTTGGGGTGACAGGAATGCGAGTGGTGCCCCCGTCGGGTAAATGCAGTTCCCAATGGGTTGAGGTCTGGTGAAAGGAGAAGTCGATCAGCGTGTGGCCCACCAGTTCCTCAGGGAAGCGCGGCGTGCCGTGACGCTCCA
This sequence comes from Thalassobius sp. MITS945101, assembly GCF_047123305.1. Taxonomy (GTDB): domain Bacteria; phylum Pseudomonadota; class Alphaproteobacteria; order Rhodobacterales; family Rhodobacteraceae; genus Thalassobius. Next base: position 4,240,143 of record NZ_CP138918.1, on the reverse strand, counting down.
GATAGGAGGGGGCGGCGATCATCACACCGGGGGTGCGAAACAGCTCACGGGCAATCAGATCGGATTCCGGCAGACTGCCGATCCGCACCGCCAGATCAATCGCCTCCCCCACCAGATCGGCCCGACGTTCCGAAATGTCGATTTGCAGGCTGACCTCAGGATAGCGCTCCAGAAACTCGGGCAGCCAGTGATGCAGGCAGCTTTGGGCAAAGATCACCGGCACGCTCATCCGCAACTCCCCAAAGGGTCGATCCCCCAAGGAATGCAGCCGGTCCTGCACCGCGCCAGCGTCTTCGACCATGCGGCGGGCGTTGTCGTAATAGATCTGCCCCGCCTCGGTCAGGCTGATCCGCCGGGTGGTGCGATTGAGCAGCCGAGCGCCCAGCCGTGCCTCCAGCCGCTGGATCTCTTTGCTGACATGGCTGGGTGTGTGCCCCAGCAACTTGGCCGCCGCCGAGAAGGAGGTCTGATCGACCACGGCGCAAAACAGCACCATGCCGTCGAAGATATCACGATTATGATCCATTTGGAAATAATGCCGTTCTGACTGAGGTATTATCATTCAAATACCGCAGGGATACCTTCAGATCAAGCCAAGGCACAGCCCAGACAGGTCAGCAAGACCGGGAACGGGCGCCGCCACATCGCAAGAGATCAGAAAGGACAGACCATGCTGGATATCGCCAACTTCGACCACATCGGCATTCGCATCAGTGACCGGGCCGCCTCGGTCGCCTTCTATGAAAAACTGGGCTTCGAGATGATCGCCGACGGCGGTTTTGACCACGGTCACCCATTGGTGATGCTGCATCCTTCGGGCATCAACATCAATCTCTTGGGCCCGGCCACTGCAGGCGGCGGGCGCAACGTTCTGATGGATGAAGACGAAAAGCTACCCGGCATCACCCATCTGGCCGTGAAGGTGAAAGACGCTGACGCGACCGAAGCCTTCGTCACCGCCGAAGGCATCGCCATCACCGGCCGTCGCGAATTTCGCGGCACCAAGACCATCTTCATCCGGGACCCCGATCGCAACGTTCTGGAACTGGTCGGCCCCGGCCCCTCGGTTGCCAGCCTGATCCGCGACGCGGTTCACGGCTGATCCCTCACCCCTCCCAACGCACTCAAAGACCTCCAAAGGAAACGCGAACATGACTTCTTTCTTCAAACCTCTCGCCACCGCCCTCAGCCTGACACTGGCCACCACCGCCTTGCCTGCACTGGCCGAAACGCCGCTGTTCAAATCGGTTAACGGTGTCGTCACCTACCCCGAGGGCTATCAGGGCACCACGCCGCGCGCCGCGGATGAGGATCCCTTCCTGTCGCCGGAAAACGCGGCGCTGATCTTGATCGACTACCAGCCGCCCATTCTGGCAGGTGTGCGCAACATCGACCATGAAGAGCTGATCAACAACACCATCGGTCTGATCAAAACCGCCGTGCTCTACGACATCCCGATCATCTTCAGCCACGTTGCTGTGGGGCTGAACGGCTATGATCCGATGATCGAAGAGCTGCGCGCACTGGCCCCCGATGCTGTCTTTATCGACCGCACCAACGTCAACGCCTGGGAAGAGCCCGAGTTTGTGGCCGCGGTTGAGGCGGCGGGCCGCGAGAAGCTGATCATGGGTGGCCTTTGGACCGATGTCTGCCTCGCCTATCCGGCGATCGAGGCAGAGAAGGCGGGCTATGACGTCTATGTCCCCGAAGACACCGTCGGCAGCTTCACCCAAACTTCGCATGAAAACGGTATGCGCCGGATGATTGCCGCCGGGGTGGAGCCGATCACCTGGAATGTTGTGCCTGCGGAACTGCAGCGGGATCACGCGCGCACCGATGTGCTGCCCGAGGTGACCGCGATCTTCATGGAATACCTCTTCAAGGTGGATCCCAACACCACCTGGTAACGCCAGAACCGTCAGGGCTGCGGCCCTGACCTCCCCCCAATTGAGACACTCAAGTCACAGATATCACAAAAGGAAACGCGACAATGAAACTCTACTCCGCCCCCGGCACCTGCGCCACCGCGATGCACATCGTTCTGGAATGGATCGGCAAACCCTATGAGGTTGAACACCTTGATTTCGCTGGCATGAAAAGCCCCGAATACCTGAAACTGAACCCGCAGGGTGTGGTGCCCACCTTTGTGGATCAGGACGGTCCCTTGGCCGAAGGTCTGGCCATCCTGCTGCGTCTGGTGGATCAGAACCCTGAGGCGGGCGTTGGCCCGGCCACGGGTGAAGCTGGCCGCGATGAGATGTATCAGTGGCTTGCCTATCTTTCGGCCACGCTGCATCCGTTCTTCTGGCCCTACTTCATGCCCGGCCGTTACCATGCTGATGAAGCACAGCACGGCGCGGTGCGTCAGGCGGCTCAGGAACGGGTTGATGTGGCGCTGACCGTGATTGACCAGCACCTGGAAGGCAAAGACTGGATGCTGGGCGACAAGAAATCGGTTGTGGATGCCTTCCTCTACCCGATGGCGGGCTGGGCCTATGGTTTTGACAAACCAACCTCGGCCTATCCGAATGTGGATCGTGTGATCCGTCAGCTGGCAGCCGATCCTGCGGTTCAGGCCGTACACGCGGCACAGGGCACCAAGGCCAAGGTTGACCTGTCCCAAGACACCGCCGCCTGATGTTTGAGGGGTATCATCAGCCGCAACACCATGTTGCGATGCGGGACGGATTGCCGGAGGCTCTCCGTCCCACCCTGCTGGAGGAGGCCGAGAGCGATTGGCGCAACCACCCGCGCTACGCTGGTAAGGCCCGCTTCTTCATGAACATCCACCGTCAGCTGATCGATGGATCGGCCCAACTGGCAAAGGCACTGGAACAGCTGAGCGACGCTTCAGAAAGCGAGGTCAAAGACCGCCTGCGGTCGATGAACCTGCTGGCCGGAGCCGATCACCTGATCAGCTTTGCGCATGGCCATCATGAGATTGAGGATCACGGCTATTTCCCGCAGTTCATCCGGCTTTATCCGCAGCTGGAACGCGCTTTGGGGCTGATGGACAGCGATCACGACATTCTGGAAACGGCGCTGCACGGGGCCGAGGACGGGCTGCGTACGCTGAAACAGGGCAATGTTAACCGCGATACGCTTATGCTGCTGCACAAAGATGCCAAAGCGCTAAACAAAGTGCTGGAACGGCACATCATGGACGAGGAAGAGGTGATTATTCCCATCTTTCTGCGTCACGGCTGAGAGACAAAAAGATGACAGAGACACGTGCAAACCCGATGACCTCGGCCCCGGTGAACAAGATGCTGTTCAAAATGGCGGCGCCGATCAGCATCGGCATGATGTCGACCTTTCTGTTCCAGATCGTCGACACTTACTTCGTCGGCCAGCTTGGTGCGTTGCCCTTGGCGGCGCTGGCCTTTTCGGCCTCGGTCTACCTGATTTTCGTCTCGGCCTTCATTGGTCTGTCGGTAGGGGCCTCCTCTCTGGTGGCCAAGGCCGGTGGGGCAGGGGACCGCGCCCAGATGGCCCGTGTGGGCACTTTGGCGGTCCTTTTGGCCTTCACCCTCTCGGGTCTGCTGGCCTATCTGGCACATCAGATGATTGTGCCGATGTTCACCTTGCTGGGGGCGGATGCGGCGACCCTGCCATTGATCCATGACTATATGGCCACGCTCTACCTCGGCTTTCCCTTCCTGATGGCGGGCATTGTTGGCTCCGGCGCGGTGCGGGCCTCGGGCGTGTTTATCCGGACCGAGGTGGTCTTTGCTATTGCGGGTGTGATCAACCTTGTCTTCGACTATCTGCTGATCTTCGGTATTGGGCCCTTCCCTGAAATGGGGCTGGCGGGGGCGGCGCTGGCAACGGTGCTGAGCTTTGCGTTTATCTTTGTCGGGGTGCTGGTGATCATGGCACGCGAAGGCCTGCTGGGCCGCTTGCCCCTGTCGGGGCTTGGCGCCACCAGTCGTGGTCTGGCGCAGATCGCATTGCCCACGGTCGGCATGCAGCTCTTGGTGCCCGCTACCGGCATTTTTGTGACCTGGCTCTTGGCAGGCTTTGGCCCTGAAACCGTTGCCGCCTATGGCGTTGCCGCCCGGATCGAGGCGCTGGCGATGATCGGGATTTTTGCCATCTCCGCTGCCGTCACACCCTTTGTGGCGCAGAACTTTGGCGCAGCGGCGCATGACCGGATCGACCGCGCAGTGGTCTTTGCTGGCAAGGTCAACATGTATATGGGCGCGGCCCTTTGGATTGTGTTGGCGCTGTCCGGCCCCTCTCTGGCGCAGATCTTCTCGGACGATCCGGTGGTGGTGCGCTTTGTGACGCTCTACTTCCGCATTGTTGCCTTGAGCTATGGGTTTGTCGGGTTGATCAATGTGACCTCAGCGATTTTCAATGGGCTGCAACTGCCACGTCAGTCGCTGAAAATCTCGCTGGTGAAGGCACTGGTGTTCACTGTGCCCGTGCTGCTGATCGCGGCCCCCTTTGGGATCGTGGCGGTGCTGGTGGGGCTGAGCTTTGGCAATATCGCAGCGGGCATTTATGCTGGGCGCGTGATGCGGGCGAGCGAGCGGAAGTACAACCGCCCCATCGCCGAAGACAGCATCCTTGGTGAGGCGCTGAAAGACATCCGGCGCCTGTTCGGTCGGTGAACTTGGAAACGAATGGGCGTGGCGGGGTCAGCCCCGCCAGCCCAGCAACCGCCGTTCAATCCAGCCAATGATGGTCGAAACCAGAACCCCCAAGAGCGAAAGGATCACCACACCGGCAAACAGCCGTTCCAGATCGTAAAGCGCACCAGCCTCAAGGATATAGGCACCAATGCCATATTCCGCCCCCAGCATCTCAGCCGCGACCAGCAGGATGATCGCAATCGCCAGCGAAATGCGCAGCCCCGACAGGATACCGGGCATCGCGCCGGGCAGGACAATCTTGCGCACGATGCTTTGCCAGCTAAGGCCAAAGCTCTGCCCCATGCGGATCAGCGAGCGATCCACATTGTCCACTGCGCCATAGGTGGCCACCACGGTCGGGGTGAAAGTGCCAAAAGCGATCAGCGCATATTTGGATCCCTCATCAATGCCGAACCAGATCACAAACAGCGGCAGCAGTGCTATTTTCGGGATCGGAAAGATCGCCGCCACCAGTGGCACCAGACCGGCACGGATGTAGCTGGAGAGCCCAATGAGGATGCCCACAGACACCCCAACAGATGCGCCAATTGCGGCACCGATCACCAGCCGGGTCAGGGAAGGGCTTAGGTGTTTGAACAACAGGCCCGAGGACCAAAGCTCTTGAAATGTGGCCAGAACATCCGACGGGCGCGGCAGTGTCAGCGCAGAGATCCAGCCCGAACGGGTGCCCCATTCGACCAGCGCAATCAGCAGTACGAACAGCAGCGGTGCAACCCAACGACGGGATTTGGGGGCGAAGCCGCCGCCGCGAAACCGGACCTCAATGCCGTCCTGGGATTTGATCTGATCAGACATCCAACAGCTCCTCATCTGCGGCGCGGGCTTCATCCCGCATCAGGGTCCAGAGGTGTTTCTGCACCTCCTCCAGATCGCGGTCGCCGTAGCCCCGCTCGGCCAGAGGTTTGTCGATCGTAACCACCTCGCGGATCTGGCCCGGACGGCGGGACAGCACGACAATGGCATGACCCAGACGCACCGCCTCGGCCAGATTGTGAGTGACATAGACGGCGGTGAACGGCTGGCGCGTCCAAAGCGCCACCAGATCATCCATCAGCAATTCGCGGGTCTGGCTGTCCAGCGCCGAAAGCGGTTCATCCATCAGCATCACCGACGGGTTCACCGCCAGCGCCCGGGCAATCGCCACCCGCTGTTTCATGCCGCCCGATAGCTGTTTTGGCAGCGCATTGGCAAAATCGCTCAGCTTGGTACGGGCCAGAACATCGTCAATGATCCGTTCCGCCGCCGGGCCTTTGATGCCGTGATCTTCCAGCACCAGTGAGATATTGCCGCGGACCGAACGCCAGGGCAGCAAGGCAAAGTCCTGAAACACGTAAGTCAACGGATTGAGGCTGTCCTTGGGCGGCTCACCAACCTGCAACACGCGGCCGGATGCAGGACGTTCCAGCCCACCGATCATCCGCAAAAGCGTGGACTTGCCACAGCCCGAGGGGCCAACCAGACAGACGATGCGCCCCTGTGGGATCTCCAAAGAGATGTCACGCAGCACCTCGGTGTCGCCATAGGCATGGGTGATCTGATCTAAGCGCAGGTCCATCGCGGCCTCACATGTGTTTTGGGGAAGTCACTGTGATTACAGTAAAATTACAACTGCACCCGGCCGGAACCCGTGAGTGGCGTGGCCGGGCGCAGAGGGGGGTCAAGCTTCGAACGTATCGACGTAGCTTGCGTCCAGAAGCGTATCGAGGGTGATGTGGTCCTTGACCAGACCCTCGCTCTGGAACCAGTTCAGCTGATCTTTGACCGAGGCCACGTTCAGCTTGGAACCTTCATTCAGGCGCATGGTGCCGTTGATGATCGACGGCGCGGCCTTTTCACGTGGGCGGTCAGTGTAGACATATTTGTGGATCAGATCGACCATCTCATCCACACCCGCATCGCCGCCTGCGCGGTCGATCATGGCGCTGTTGTAATCGCTGACACCCTTGCCGAAACCGGCCAGGAAATCGCTGGTCTGGCCGCGCTCATCGGCAGCGTTTTTGGCCGAGGTGAAGACGGTGGTGACTTGATAGTTCGGCAGGTAATCCGAGACATTGCCGATGATATGCACCGCGCCGGAACCGGCCAGCGGTTTGGCGATATGCGGTACGATGGACCAGGCATCGATCTGGCCGGATTTCAGCGCACCGATGATGGCGCCCACTTTTTGCAGCGGTTTGAAGGACATCTCCACACCCTCTGCCGCCGCCACTTTCGACCCCATGTAGTGGAAGCTGGATCCGGCGGTGGACATGCCAAAGGTTTTGCCGCCCAAGGCCGCGGGCGAGGTCAGGCCTGCCTGATAAGCCGCGTCGGAGGCCAGGATTTTCTGGCCGTCAATGCCCGGCTCCTCGCTCAACGCGCCACCGATCACTTTGATCGCGCCTTTGTCCGCCAGCGAAATCAGCCCGCCCGACACGGCGGTGACCGCATAGTCCACATCGCCCGAGGCAATGGCCACGGCCATCGGCTGCGCCGCCTGGAAGAACTTCAGCTCGACATCCAGACCGGCGTCGGCAAAGTAGCCACGTTCCTGCGCGATGAAGCTGCCGGAATGCGAGGTGAAGCGCAGCGCGCCCACGACGATCTTCTTGTTCTTGGCAATGGCCGGTGCGGCCAGCGTGCTGGCAGCAGCAGCGCCGAGCAGGGTGAGTGTCTGACGACGGTTGAAACTGGTCATGTTGATCCTCCCATAATGACCTGGCCTAGATGACCTTGGTGGGCTCACAGATGTGTGGCGCCCAAGTCTTCGGTAATATCTTCTGCCCACAGCTGCAGGGCCGCGCCGCTGTCGCGGGCAATCACGGCTTCCTGCAGGGCGGTCTGGCGGGCTGCACGGGTGGCGAAGTGGATGCGCCCCTCCCGCAGCAGGGCCAGCCGGAAGCGGCGGGACTGGTTGTAGAACTGATCCGCCATCGTAATCAGGCGGGGCGAGTTGCAGGCCGACATCAACGCCGCAGAGACACCGTGGCAGGCGTCATCCCATTGCAGTGCGGTCAGAACGTCGGGGCTGGCTTGCACCGCATCCTCCGCCCGTTTCAGGGCATGAAGGGCGGCAACCACACGGGATTCCCAGGCCACATCGCCCAGTTCCAGTGATCGTTCCAACCCCAGCTTTTCGCATTCCAACCGCATCAGCAGAATGTCACGCAGGTCTTCTTCGGTGGCAGAGGTGACTCTGAACCCCCGTTGGGACGTCGCCTCGACCATGCCCTCTGCCGCCAGCATCCGCAGGCATTCACGCATGGAATGGTTGGACCCGCCATAGGACTGACGCAGGGCTTCGATCTTCAGTTTCTGATCCGGAGGCAGCACGCCAAAGGAAATGTCACGCCGGATCGCCGAGGCCAGCATTGCCACCACGGTGTCATCGTCTTTCCTGGTTTTGCCAAAGAGCGCCATGATGGCTTTGTGACCTGTTTTGAAAAATGTTGGATATTTTTGCCTGTGTTGGAGAGTGGTCGTCAATACGGTGTTTTCCGCAAACTGCGGTTTGGGCTTGGCGGATTGCTGCCGGTGCACCTACAGTCAAGACACAAGGTTCTGGTGTGATCGTCTCGGAAAAGCTAGCGGTCGCGCAAGTTTACACCCCCCATCCGCACGGGAGATGCCGATGAAACTGCCCCCCTTGTCCGCCCACCGCCTGGCCATGGTTGCCGCTCTTTCGCTGGCGACCGCGTCTTTTGCCGCACCGCTGCTGGCCGAGGACACCCCCCGCCCCGCCAAGGTGCATGTGGTTGCCGAAAGTGAGACCAAGCTGATCCGGCAATATCCGGCGATTGTGTTCCCCTCGCAGGAGGCGGAACTGTCGTTTCGGGTGTCGGGCCGTCTGACTGACCTGCATGTGCGCGGCGCGATGGATGTGACCGCAGGGCAGGTGATCGCCGAGTTGGATCCGCGCGATTATGAAACCCAGCTGGCGCAGCTCAACAGCCAGCGCGAACAGGCGGTGGCGCAGCTTGAGGCAATGAAAACCGGTGCCCGCCCGGAAGAGATTGCAGCGTTGGAGGCAGGGGTTGCGGCGGCGCAGGCGCAGCTGGATCAGGCCCGCGATCAGACCGCCCGGACCAAGGAACTGGTGGACCGCGGCGTTGCGGCTGCGACCCGTCTGGAACAGGATGAGGCCAACCTCCGCGTGGCCGAGGCCAACCTGCGCAGTCAGCAGGAACAGCTGGCCATTGGCCGTGCCGGCGGACGGGCCGAGGAAATCGCCGCCTCCGAGGCTGCACTGCGGGGGTTGGACGCCCAGATCGAAGCGGCCGAGCGGCAGCTGGCCGACACCCGCCTGACGGCCCCTTTTGCCGGGATCATTGCGCGCCGCGATGTAGAGAACTTCACCAATATTCAGGCCGGTCAGCCGGTGGTGCTGTTGCAGGCGCTGTCCACGGTGCACATGGCGTTTGACGTGCCGGGGCCGGATGTTCTGGCCGTGTCGCAGCAGATTGCCAATGGTGTCACCACCGAAGTGCGCTTTGACGGGCTGGATGTGGTTCTGCCGGCCGAACTGATCGAGTTCCAGACCCAGGCAGATGCCGGTACCCAGACCTACCGCGGCCGCGTAGCGGTGGAACTGCCGTTTGAACGGATGATCCTGCCCGGCATGGTGGGGCAGGTGACGGTGACCGTGGGCACCGATTTTGCGCCGGAACTGACGGTGCCGAACACGGCACTGGCGGCCTCGGCGGATGGGATGCCGTTTGTCTGGCTGGTGGACACCGCCAGCAACACTGTCAGTCGTCAATCGGTGACTTTGGGGGCCGTGCATGATGGCGAAGTGGCCGTGACCGAAGGCCTGAATGTCGGGGCCACCGTGGTTTCGGCCGGGGTCAGCCATCTGCAGGACGGCATGGCCATTCGCCCTGTCACCAAGATCGGAGACTAAGCCATGAACCTTGCAGAATTTGCCATTCGCAAGCGGGTGATCTCTTTGATCTGCACGCTGCTGATCCTGTTGGCGGGCTATGTCGCCTATACCAAACTGCCCCGCTTTGAAGACCCCGAGTTTCTGATCCGTCAGGCCAATATCGTGGTGCCTTACCCCGGGGCGCGGGCGGATGAGGTGGCGGAAGAGGTTACTGAAGTTGTTGAAAACGCCTTGCAACAGTTGGAAGGCGTCAAAGAGTTGCGGTCAACCTCGCAGCCGGGTCTGTCGCGAATCTCGATTGAATTTACCATTCGTGCGGCACGCGATCGTGCGCAGCTGAACCAGCGTTTTGCCCAATTGCGGGCCAAGATCGACGACATCGAAGGCACCCTGCCGCCCAATGCGCTGGCACCGCAGGTCTATGACAATTTCGGGGACGTCTTTGCGCTCTATTTTGCCATCACCGGCGAAGGGTATGCGCTGGGCGAACTGGAGGCCTATGCCAAGACTCTGCAGCGGGAACTGGCGATTGTGGATGGTGTGTCAAAAGTGTTGATCGGCGGCACGCAGGAACGGGTGATCTATGTCGATTACGCCCCTGCGCGGCTGGTGGAGCTGGGCATTTCAACGGCACAGATCGATCAGGTGCTGGAAGGCCAGAACCAGGTGATCCCCGGCGGCGCGCTGCGGTCGGGCGACAAACGTCTGGAACTCCGCTCTGAAGGGGCAGTTTCCTCTGTTGAGGCGATTGGCAACCTGCGGATTTCCAACCCGCAGACCGGGGCCTCTTACCGGCTGTCCGATATCGCCAGCATCCGCGAAGGTGAAGTGGAGCCCACCCGCGGGCTGTTGATCCGCAATGGGGCGCCGGCCATTGGACTGGCGATTTCCAACGAAACCGGCGGCAATGTGGTGAACATGGGCGAAGCGGTGCGGGCGCGTATGGATGAGCTGATCGTGGACCGGCCCATCGGCGTTGAGGTGCAGGTGATCTCGGATCAGTCGGTGACTGTGAAGACCTCGATCAACGACTTTGTGGTCAACGTCTTGATGGCGCTGGGCATTGTGGTCGGGACCTTGCTGATTTTCATGGGGCTGCGCTCGGGGCTCTTGATGGGGGGGATCCTGTTGGTGACCGTGGCGGGCACGCTGTTTGGCATGTGGATCTACGGTCTGGACATGCAGCGGATTTCGCTGGGGGCGCTGATCATCGGCCTTGGTATGCTGGTCGACAACGCCATTGTGGTGGTTGAAGGCACTCTGGTGCGGGTCAGCAAAGGCGAAAGCGCCGAGGCGGCCTCGATCTCCGTGGTAGAACAAACCAAATGGCCCCTTCTGGGGGGCACCATCGTGGGCTTTCTGGCCTTTTCCCCCATCGGGTTTTCGCCAGATAACACAGGTGAATTTGCCGGATCGCTGTTCTGGACCATTGCCATTGCCATGCTGTTCAGCTGGCTGGTGGCGATTTGGCTGACCCCCTATTTCTGCACATTGCTGATGAAACCCACCAAAGCCGCGCCCAAGCCCGAACATGGCATTTTGCAGGGCTACCGCCGGGTGCTGAACCTGGCGATCCATCATCGTCTGGTGACGCTGGTGCTGATTGTGGCGATGTTCGCTTCGGCCATTATTGCGGCGGGCAACGTGCCGCCGGGCTTCTTCCCGGCCTCCACACGGGCACAGTTTGTGATCGACTATCTTTTGCCCGAGGGCAGCGATATCCACGCCACCGCGCGGGATCTGGAGGAGATCGAAAACCATGTGCTGACATTGGATGGGGTGACCGGCACCAATATCGCTGTCGGTTCGGGCCACGCCCGTTTCATGCTGATCTATGAGGCCGAGGATTCCAACAGCGCCTATGGCCAGATCCTTGTGGATGTGACCGATTATTCGGTAATTGAAGGGCTGATTGAAAAGCTGCAGCCCTGGGTCGATGGCAACTACCCCGACGCCAACGCGAAGATCTGGAAGTTCGTTTTAGGGCCGGGCGGCGGTGCCAAGATCGAGGCCAAGTTCTTTGGCTCCGATCCGGTTGTGCTGCGGGAACTGGCCGAGGAGGCCAAACGTCGCCTGCATGAAAACGGCGCCATTGCTGTGCGGGATGACTGGCGCCAGCAGGTGCAGGTCATCCGGCCGGTCATCAACACCGAAGCGGCCCGTCGTCTGGGGCTGACGCAGGGCGAGATTTCCCATGCGCTTTACACCCATCTGAATGGGGCCAATATCGGCACTTACCGTGATGGCGACACATTGGTGGATATCGTGATGCGTCCGGAACAGGCTGCCCGCGACTCGGTCGAGAGTCTGCGCAACGTGCAGGTCTTTTCGCAGGCCATCGGCGGCTATATCCCGATCTCGCAGGTGGTGGAGCGGTTTGAGCTGGCCTTTGAACCTGCCAACCTGCGCCGCATCGACCGCGAGCTGGTGATCATCGCACAAGCCGATCCAAAACCGGGCGTGCTGGCAGGGGATCTGTTCGAAGACATCCGCCCCCATATCGAAGACATGGACCTGCCACCGGGCTACCGGATGGAATGGGGGGGCGAATTTGGCAACAGTCAGGAAGCCAACGCTGGCCTCTCCGCCACAATGCCCATCGGGTTTGGCGCCATGATCCTTGTGGTCTTCTTCCTGTTCAATGCGGTGCGACAGCCGCTGATCATCTGGCTGACCGTGCCTTTGGCCATCGTTGGTGTGATGTGGGGCCTGTCATTGACCCAGACCCCGATGGAGTTCATGGCCATCCTTGGCGTGCTGTCGCTGACGGGGATGTTGATCAAGAACGCCATTGTTCTGATCGATGAGACCGATCTGCAAATTGCCGGCGGCAAGCCCCGCCTGCAGGCGGTGGCGGACAGTGCTGTCAGCCGGGTGCGGCCGGTGACACTGGGGGCGCTGACCACGGTGTTGGGGGTGGTGCCGCTGCTGTGGGATCCCTTCTTCAATTCGCTGGCGGTGGTGATCATCTGCGGCCTCAGCTTTGCCACCGTGCTGACGCTGGTGGTGGTGCCGGTGCTTTACACGCTGTTCTTTCGCATCCGCATGGAAGAGGTCTGAGCTGCGGGTCAACTGGCACATCAGGTAAATAGCTCGGCAAAAGGGCGCCTCATTGGGGCGCCCTTTTTCATGGAGATCTGCTCCATCGTGATCCGTGCAGTGCACAGGCTCAGTATTCAGACGGGTAAGACTCCGACGGTGAGGAATGCCCGCCGCCAATGGTGATGCCAAAGCGGATCGTCGGCATCAGCGGGTTGCGTTTTTCTTCTTCAGGCTTCGGTTCGGGGGTCGATTTCGGCGTGCTGCGCGGGGTGGAACTGCGGGGCGCTGGGGCCACCTCCATCACTGTGCAACCCGGGCTGCCAGCTGTCATCGCCACCGGTGCGCTGCCAAAAAGCGCCGCATAGGCCGCAGCCGGGTCATTCATCGACAGCTCTTGCCCGGTTTCCGCAGCCAGTCCCGCCAGCGCCCGCCGGGTACGCGGGCCGACAACGCCGTCCACACTGCCGGGCTGGAATCCACGGGCGGCCAGGCCCAGTTGCACCAGCTGCACCAGCACCCGCCCATCCCGTGTCACCGTCACCTCGACACAGTTCTCCGCCCCATTGGCGCCACGGCGGGGCAGGCGGATTGGCAGGGTCATGGCCACCGTTTCGCCCGCAGCCAGACCACTCTCATGCAGGCACATGGTGGTGCCGCCGCGCGCCGGGCTGCAATGAAACGCGCCAAACTGCGCGCCATTGGCCCCCGCCGCCACCCGTCCGTTTTCGGTCAGGAACAAAGGCCCGCTGTGGGCGCGGTCGCTGCTGTTGGTAACCCGAATGTCAAAGTCGCAATTGCCGCCGCCCCGGCAGCTGCCTTGTTGCAGCTTCTCCAACAGGATCTCTTCGGCCGTGGGGGGCCTTGTGACAGGGGGATCATTGGGCAGTGACACGGCGCTTTGGTCGTCCGCCGCCACACATTGTTTCTCACATTCGGCCAGCTGCGCCCGCAGGGTGGCCTCCTGTTGCTCCAGCGCGGCGAGGCGGGTTTCCAGCGCTTCGATTTCATCCTGCAGATCGAGGCGGCGGATTTCACCGTCCTCGATGTCGCTCAACAGGTCACCGGCGCGGTCTAGCGCCTGCTGCATCTCGGTCTCGGTCGCCGAGGTGTCCTGACCGGCGTCCCGCTGGGCGTTGCGGCGGGTCAGGGCGGAGGCAAAGGCATCCTGGGCGGCGGATTTATCGGCCTCCATCTGGGTCATCTCCGCCTCCAGCGCAGCAAGGGCGGCGCGTTTTTCCGCCAGCATTTCCTTTGTGGTGATGAGAGAGCCGATCACATCGTTCAGCAGGCTCACCACCGGTTCACAGGGCGCACAGTCGGTCGCAGCAAATCGGCTGTCCTGCCCGCTGCCGCCCTCAGACGGATCAGTCAGCGAAGTGCCGGTGGTGTCTTCCGCCGCCACACATTGTTTCTCACATTCGGCCAGCTGCGCCCGCAGGGTGGCCTCCTGTTGCTCCAGCGCGGTGAGGCGGGTCTCCTGCGCTTCGATTTCATCCTGCAGGTCAAGGCGGCGGATTTCGCCGTCCTCAATGTCGCTCAACAGGTCGCCGGCGCGGTCCAGCGCCTGCTGCATCTCGGTCTCGGCGGCCGAGGTGTCCTGACCGGCGTCCCGCTGGGCGTTGCGGCGGGTCAGGGCGCTGGCAAAGGCATCCTGCGCGGCGGATTTATCGGCCTCCATCTGGCTCATTTCCGCCTCCAGCGCAGCAAGCGCGGCGCGTTTTTCCGCCAGCGTTTCTCGGGTGGTGATGAGGGAGCCGATCACATCGTTCAGCAGGCTGACCACCGGTTCACAGGGCACACAGTCGGTCGTGGCAAAACGGCTGCCCTGCCCGCTGTCGCCCTCAGAGGGATCGGTCAGCGAAGTGCCGGTGGTGTCTTCCGCCGCCACACATTGTTTTTCGCATTCGGCCAGCTGCGCCCGCAGGGTGGTTTCCTGTTGCTCCAGCGCGGTCAGGCGGGTTTCCAGCGCTTCGATTTCATCCTGCAGGTCAAGGCGGCGGATTTCGCCGTATTCAATGTCGCTCAACAGGTCACCGGCGCGGTCCAGCGCCTGCTGCATCTCGGTCTCGGTCGCCGAGGTGTCCTGACCGGCGTCCCGCTGGGCGTTGCGGCGGGTCAGGGCGCTGGCAAAGGCATCCTGAGCAGCGGATTTATCGGCCTCCATCTGGGTCATCTCCGCCTCCAGCGCGGCAAGCGCGGCGCGTTTTTCCGCCAGCATTTCCTTTGTGGTGATGAGGGAGCCGATCACATCATTCAACAGGCTCACCACCGGTTCACAGGGTGCACAGTCGGTCGTGGCAAAACGGCTGTCCTGCCCGCTGCCGCCCTCAGACGGATCGGTCAATGAGGTGCCGGTGGTGTCTTCCGCCGCCACACATTGTTTCTCACATTCGGCCAGCTGCGCCCGCAGGGTGGTTTCCTGTTGCTCCAGCGCGGTGAGGCGGGTCTCCAGCGCTTCGATTTCATCCTGCAGGTCAAGGCGGCGGATTTCGCCGTCTTCAATGTCGCTCAACAGGTCACCGGCGCGGTCCAGCGCCTGCTGCATCTCGGTCTCGGTCGCCGAGGTGTCCTGACCGGCGTCCCGCTGGGCGTTGCGGCGGGTCAGGGCGCTGGCAAAGGCATCCTGAGCAGCGGATTTATCGGCCTCCATCTGGGTCATCTCCGCCTCCAGCGCGGCAAGCGCGGCGCGTTTTTCCGCCAGCATTTCCTTTGTGGTGATGAGGGAGCCGATCACATCATTCAACAGGCTCACCACCGGTTCACAGGGTGCACAGTCGGTCGTGGCAAAACGCCTGTCCTGGCCGCTGCCGCCCTCGGTGGGATCGGTCAGCGAGGTGCCGGTGGTGTCTTCCGCGCCAGTGCATTTTTTCGCCTCACAAGCGGCCAAGGCGGCGCGGGCATCGGCGATTTTCTGGTTCAAGAGTGCGTGCTGTGCCAGCATTTCCTCCAGCACGGCGCGGTCCTGTGCATTCAGCCGTTCTAGCGCTGCAACATCCGCTTCGGCGGCACGACGGGCGGGATCGATTTCGTTCAGCTCTTTTTCGGCGGCGCGTTGTTCGGGGCTGTCATCCAGTTGTGACCAGATCGGCAGCAGCGCCATTTCCCGCGCTTCCAAACGCGCCAAGTCGGCCCGACGTTGATCGAGCAGCGGTTCATTGTGTTTGAGACGCGCCGCGGTGGACTGAATATCGCCCGCCAGTCGGTAACGTTCTGACAACAATGCATTCAGCGCTTCGGCCAGAGGTTGGCAGGCGGCACATTGCGCGACCACACCGATGAAGCTTTCCGGCTGAGGGTAATCGGGATCATAGAGCCCACCCCCGGTGCTGATGTCCTTGCTATCCTCCTCACTGCAGGTGCGTTCGCAGGCGGCCAGCTGGGCCCGCAGATCGGCGGCGCGTCGGGTCAGCGCCTCATGTTCCTTCAGCGCGGCCTCCAACTGGGTTTGCAGGCGGGTAATTTCCTCTTCGGCCCACAGCATATCTGACAGCAACTGGGTGCGTTCGGCCTCAATCTCGAACAGGCGGTCGAGCACTTGATCAGGGTTGTTGGTGCCCGCAGACGGCAGCAGGGCGGCGCCCAGCAGCCGCTCCTCGGCGGCCAGTTTGTCATCTTCGGTCTGCCAGCGTTCCAAGGAGGCACGCCGTCCTTTCAGCAGCCAGACCATGTTCTGAATGTCGCCCCCAACACGGCGCCGGTCGGACAGCACCTGCATCAGGCTGTCGGCGATGGGCTGACATTTGGCGCAGGCGGCGGTGATCGGATCGACATTTTCGGGCTGCGGGTAGTCGGGATCGGTGAACGGATCCGGCAAGCCGGTTTTCGGGCCTTCTTCGGCCGGGGTGCAGGTGGCTTCGCAGGCGGCAAGTTCGGCTTGTGCAAGGGTCAGCAACTGACTGTGAATGCGATAATTTGCAATCGCTTCCAACAGGCCCTGAAACTGCTGCGCAATGGTGGCTTCCAGCCCGGCCATATCGCGAGCCAGCTGGGCCCGGCGCTCGGCCAGGGCGCGCAGGCGTTCTTCGGCCTCGCGTTGGTCGCGTGCATCAAAAATCTGGTCGATACGATCGGCCTCTTCGGCGGGGGCGGTGCCGGTGAAGGAGGCCAGCAGTGCTTGATAAAGCGCTTTCTCCTGCTGCACCAGTTGTTGGGCTTCGGCAAAGAGCCGGTCGAGCGTTTGCTGGTTGGCCGTCAGCGAGGCGTAGAGCATCTGGGCAGAGGTGGCAAAGCTGCGGCGGTGGCTGCGGATCTGGTTGACCCGTTCGGCCAGCGGCTGGCATTTGGCGCATTTGGCAACCACCCCGATGAAATTCTCCGGCACTGGTATTTCGCTGGCGTTGATGTCGCCGGGGCGGCGGGGCGGATTGGGGTCGGGTTCTGGTTCCTCAAGTTTCAACTCCCAGATGTCACAGGCAAATTCACACTGATGCATGGCGTTCTGCAGCCGGATGGCGCTGCGCAATTCGGCCAGCGCAGTCAGGCGCAGACGTTCCAACCCCCGCAACCCTGTGTCGAGCGCGGCGCGGGCCTCTGCCAGGGCGCTGCGGGCGGCGGCGAGATCGGGTTCCAGCTGATACAGCGCGTCCTGCACCTCTTGGTAAGTGCGCTCGGGCGCTTCGATCTTGTCGAACAACAGGTCGAGGGATTCCTGCGACAACTGTTCATCCAAGGCGTTCAAACGGTCAAACGTGGCTTTTGCCTCCAAAAACCGGTCTGCCAGCGCCCGCATCCGTGCTGCCTCTTCTTCATAGGTGGTACGGGCGGCATTGTAGCGGTCGATCTGCGCTTGCGAGGCGGCCTCGGCCTCTTTGCATTTGTCACAGATGGTGGCGATTTTCTGCAGGTCCTGAAAGCTGTCGCCCAGCCAGGGGGCACCGGGCAGGCCTGCGGGTTGCGCTGAGGCGGGGGGGATGCTGACCGCGCTGGCCAAGGCCAGAAAAACGACAGCAAACAGACGGAGGTAAAGCGCAAAAATCCGAGGCAGCATCAATCTTGTCCCTTCCGGTGAAGCAGCCCAAATCGGGGCCGAAAATGACCGGGGGACGCGCCTGAAGGGTTCCATAGCTAGCAAGGCTGAGGGGCCGAAGGTCGGGCAGGCGGATCCGAACCGGTGCGGGAACTTGGTCCTCAGGGTACAGGATTTTTCGCCTCTCGGCCAGTTTGTGCGCGAATGCGGCGACCCATCGGCTGGGGCTGGCCTCGGCCGGGGGCAGCGACTAGTTTACCGGTATTGAACAAGGAGAGTTTGCATGCGGCGCGGTTGGGCGGTTTCGGTTTTGGCAGTGGCGCTGGCCATTGGGGTGGCCGCAGCGCCGCCCGCGCTGGCTTTGGACAAGGCACAGGTCGAGAAGCAGTTTCAACGCTGGCTGGATGAACAGATCTGGCCGCTGGCCAAGGCAAAAGGCGTGCAGCGCAAGGTGTTTCGCGCGGCCCTGAAAGGGGTGCGGCTGAACTGGGAACTGCCGGATCTGGTGCCGCCGGGTTCCGAGGCCCCGAAACAGCAAGCCCAGAAACAGTCCGAATTTGGCCAGCCTGCCAAGTATTTCAATCGCGGATCGCTGGATCACGCCACCCGTGTTGGCAAAGACATGGCCAAGGCCCATGCCAGCACCTTGAAGCGGGTGGTGCAGGATACTGGTGTGCCGGGGCGGATCATTCTGGGTATCTGGGGCCGGGAAAGTGGCTATGGCCGTGTGGCGATCAAACATGATGCAGTGCAGGTGCTGGCCACTAAAGGGTTCATGTCCACCCGAGCCGCCTATTTCACCGATGAACTGGTCGCCGCACTGCAGATCATTCAGGCCGGCCACACTAGCGCCCGCGGGTTGAAATCCAGTTGGGCGGGGGCCTTGGGACAGCCGCAGTTTATGCCGAGCAATTTCCTGGAATACGCCACAGACGGCAACGGCGATGGCAAGGCGGATATTTGGCGCTCTGAGGCGGATACGATCGCCTCGATCGGCCATTACCTGAAGGAATTCGGCTGGGTTTCGGGCCGCGATTGGGGGTTTGAGGTGCGGGTGCCGGACAGCATTTCCTGTAGTCTTGAGGGGCCGGATCAGGGCCGCAAGATCAGCGATTGGACCGCGATGGGGATCACCCGTGTCAGCGGCAAGGCCTTCCCCGCGCATGAAGCCAAGGGGCAGGGGTTCCTGCTGATGCCGTCGGGACGGCACGGGCCTGCATTTATCGTGACGCCAAATTTCTACGTGCTGAAAGAGTATAACGAGAGCGATCTCTACGCCCTGTTTGTCGGCCATTCCGGCGACCGGATCCGCTACAATATGGGGGATTTCAAGGCCAGCTGGGGCAAGACGGAAAAGCTGCTGCGCTCGGATGTGGCGGCGATGCAGCGCGGGCTAGAGGCTTTGGGCCATGATGTGGGCGGTGCCGATGGGCTGGCAGGATTTCGCACCCGCCGTTCCATCGGGCGCTGGCAAGAGGCGCAAGGCCAGCAGGCAAGCTGCTGGCCAAGCAAAGCAATTGTAAAAGCGCTGCGCTAGGGGCTCAGGCCCCTTTCGGGGCCGGATCCCGCCACAGCGCCACAAACAGCAGCACCATCGCTGCCGCATCCGCCGCACCGATGGCACCAAACAGCCAACTGGGGATGGGACTGATGGAATAGGCCCCGCTGATTGCAGCAGAAATGCCGAAGCCCATGATCAGGAAGGTCAGATAGGCCAACCCGCGCCAACCGCGCGACAGGCCATAGGCCAGGGCCAGAAAGAACAGGCCAATCGGCACCATGCCAAAGGTGCTGGCCTCAAATCCACCAGCAACCGGGGCCACAATATGCAGCAGTGCGCTGAGGATCACCGCGACATTGGCGGTGCGAAATGGTCCTTGCAAAAGCATCATCTCCCCCTCTCCTCAGTCGTTTTCACAGGGAAAACCGGCAACGCCCCAGACCAGCACGTCATCGACATGTTCCTGCAGGCTATAGGGCGCAGGTTCGCGCCCACCGCCGGGGTTCCAGGCCCAGTGCAGGATCAGATCATGGTCCAGATGTTCGGCAATCTCCAGCGCAGTGCGCCCGCCGTTGCGGTCAGGATCCCGCAGTTGGTTGCAGACCTCGGTTGCGGATTTGCCGAACCATTCGGCCTCCACCGGGGCCAGTTGCCACGCCATGGAGACCTGTGGCGGTGCATGGGGCGTGTCATTCAGGCTGGCGCGTTCAGCGTGGCAGGTGGAGCACATGACGGTTTCCGCGCCAATGCGGCTTTCGCCAGCGTTGATGTTCATACCGTGCGGCCGAGTGCGGCCATAAGACGGGCCGGACCACATCGGCCGGTTGTCCGCCCCGACGTGGCAGTTGGAACACCGCGGATGGCTGGCCACCTCATAGACGCGGGCAAAGGCGGCCAGACCTTCGTCGCGGCTGACCGAACCTTCGGCGGGTGGGTTGATGGTGACGTTTTCCCCGGCCGCAAAGGCGGGCAGGGCAAGGGTTGATAGCGCGATGGCAAAAGCGATCTTTTTCATGGTCGTTGCCTCCGCTCAGACAAAATCAATGTGGTTGATGAAGGGCATTTCCCGCAGACGTTTGCCGGTGGCGGCAAAGATCGCATTGGCCAGCGCAGGCGCCGCTGGTGGCACCGGAGGTTCGCCGATCCCTTTGATTTTGTCGCCGTTTTCCAGACCCTTCACGATAATGTCGGGGCATTGGTACAGGCGCATGCCTTCGTGCGCGTGGTAGTTTGTCTGTTCGGCCATCCCGTCGGCATAGGTGATCTCGCAGTTGATCGCATGGCCAAGGCCAAAGACAACACCACCCTGCATCAGGTTTTCAAAGTTCACCGGATCGATGATCTGGCCCACGTCCGCCGCAATGTAGACCTTGTCCATCTTGATGCCACCGTCGGTCATGGTGACTTCAACCACCTCTGCGGTGGGCACGCCGAAGCTTTCGACCATCGCAATGCCACGGCCCCGGTTTGCGCCCAGATCGCTGCCCCAGTTGGACATTTCGGCCACGGCCTCCAGCACTTTGCGGTGGATCGGGTTGTTGACCAGACGCAGCCGTTCCTCCATCGGGTCGGCGCCAGCGGCGTGGCACAGCTCGTCAAAGAACCCTTCAGCAAAGAACCCTTGTGAAGAGGCCCCAACCGACCGCCAGGAACTGATCGGCGCAAGTTCCGGCGCGCGGTAGCCCCGCACACGCAGGTTCGGGATGTCAAACGGCATGTTCCAAGCCCCCGAAACGATCTGCGAATCCGGTCCCGCGGCGGGGAAGCCCGCGCGCGCACCCTGTGAGACCAGTACCGACGGGGTGGCGATCTTCAGATCCCAGGCATCCACTTTGCCGTCCTTCACCGCCCCGCGGGAGCGCGACATGGCGATCTGGCGGGGGAAGTCATGAGCGAAGTCCTCTTCGCGGGAGAAGGTGAGTTTCACCGGCACACCCGGCATTTGACGTGCCACTTCTGTGGCGACCACGATGTTTTCAAACTCCAGCCGGTGACCGAAGCTGCCGCCAATGAACTGGTTGTGGAAAGTGACTTTTTCCTGATCGTCCAGCCCCAGTAGCCCGGCTACCTTCATTTGCAAGAAACGCTGCATTTGATGGCCTGCCCAAACCTCGGCGCCGTCGGCATCCACGCGGACAACGGCGCTGATCGGCTCCAGCGGGGCGTGGGCGACATAGGGCGCGCGGTATTCGGCTTCCAGCACGTCTGTGCCGCTGAGGGCGGTGTCCACATCGCCGTCTTTGCGCCAGTCGGTGTCCAGCCGGTCGTCGGTGAAGCTGTCGGATAGGGCCTGCCAGTGCCCCTCCATTTCGGGCGGGTAATGCGCTGTGCCCCAGTCAAATTCGATGGCTTCCAGCGCCTGAAACGCCCGCCAGGTGTTGTCTGCCACAACGGCCACGCCTACCTTGCCGCGCCGCGAGACCTTGCCGCCGCTGTCATTGACGTCCCAGATGTCACCTTCCAGCTCGACGATTTTCTGCACCCCGCGCATGGATTTGGCGGCCGTGGCATCATAGCCCAGCATTTCGCCCCCCTGCCGTGGGTTCACCTTTGCGGAGGCATGGATCATGCCCTCGATGGTGAGGTCGATGCCGTAGTTCATCGTACCGGTCGATTTGGCAACAATATCGGTGCGCTGCATCGGCTTGCCCAGCAGACGCCAGTCTTTCGGGTCACGCAGGGTGACCTCGGTCACCGGCTCGATCTCGGCGGCGGTGCCGGCCAGATCGGTGTAGGCCATCTGGCTGCCATCGGGCAGCTGCACCGCACCTTTGGCGGTTTTCAGCTGCGCGACGGGCACGCCGGACACTTTGCTGGCGGCGGCTTTCAGGGTTTCGCGCGCGACAGCCCCGGCTGCGCGCAGTTTTTCATATTGATCCGGCATCGAGGAGGAACCGCCCGTGCCTTGCAGGCCAATCACCTTGGTCACCACGCCCAAAGCCCCGCGCACGGACCGTGCGGCAAAGCTTTCGTCAAAGCTCATGAAGGGGGCCATTTCACCGGCCATAGCCGTATTCCAATAGGCGGCGGAGGGCTTGCCAAAGCTGATCTCAACCTGATCCAGCTCGACGTCCAGCTCTTCGGCAATCAGGGCAGCCTGTGCGGATTGCACGCCCTGGCCTTTGTCGGCATGGGGGGCGATCAGGGTGATCTTGTCACCGGTGATTTTCACAAAGGGATTAAACGTCGCTTCACCATCCTTCCGACCGGTCGACAGCGGGTTGTCATGCGGTTTGTTCACCGCATAAGCGCCAAAGGCGATGCCGCCGACAACTGCGGCAGAGCCAATCAGGAAAGCACGACGGCCGATTTTACGCATACGGGACATGATCAGGCCTCCTGCAGTTTGGTGGCGGCCGATTTCACAGCGGCGCGAATACGGGGGTAGGTGCCACAGCGGCAGAGATTGCCACTCATGGCGGCGTCTATCTCGGCGTCGGTGGGGGCGTCGTTCATCTCCAGCAGGGCGGCGGCCTGCATGATCTGACCGGATTGGCAGTAGCCACATTGTGCCACCTGATGCTCAATCCAGGCTTCTTGCACCACATTCAGCGCCTCCGGCGTGCCGAGTCCCTCGATCGTGGTGACCTCTGCGCCGTCTTCCAAGGATCCGGCGGACATCTGGCAGCTGCGTACCGCCTGTCCATCCACATGCACGGTGCAGGCGCCACATTGGGCGATGCCGCAACCGTATTTCACACCGGTGACGCCCAGTTCGTCCCGCAATACCCAAAGCAGCGGCATGTCGTCTTCGACGTCCACCTCCCGCGCTTGTCCGTTCACAATCAGTTTCATGCTGCAATCTCCTTGGTGGCAAAAGCTGCCAGAGTCCTGTTCCTAACCTATGGCGCGCCGTGTGCTTGGCCAGAATGGGTCCGCGATGCTGACCGAATTGGGCAAATGTACACGACTCGTCTTTGTGTCCAATATTGACACTTGGGCCATTTTTGTCAATATGCCCAGTATGAGTGACAGCAAGACAGATATCCTTGACGCCGCCATGCGGGTATTCACCCGCTACGGGCTGAAGAAAACCACGATGAAGGACATCGCCGAAGAGGCAGGGGTGGCCCGTCAGACGGTCTACAATGCCTTCTCCAACAAAGATGTGCTGCTGTGTGATTTGATCCGTCATGCCGGCATTCAGATTGAGGAACAGACCCGCGCTGAATGGGCGAAGGGCGGCACGCTGACGGCCAAGCTGAACGTCTTTTTCGAGATTGCGCTGGTGCAGCCTTACCTCATCATGACCGCCTCACCCGAAGTGGAAACGTTGGAAGAAAGCCTCAGCGCGGCGGGACATCAGGCAATGTCAGAGGTGGATGAGATCAAGCAGGCCCTGCTGCTGGAGCTGTTTGCCGATCATGCGGAGGTTCTGGCGGGCCATGACCTGAGTGTCGAACAGATGGCCGAATGGGTCCGGATCACCTGTGTGGGCTACAAATTCCAAGCCAAAAGCGAGGCGCAGCTGCGCCAGCTTTTGTCCGTCGTGGCCCATATGGTGGAGCTGCTCTGCGCCAAGTGAGGCGGGTGCAGAGGTCAGCGCAGTCGCGGCTTATATCCGGAAAAACGGCTGGAACAGGCGCGGCATGAAGCTGTGGAATCGCAGCGGCGCATCTGTTGCCGCCAGACAGATACAGGGCGCACCACCATCCGCGACGGGCGTGTGATCCAGATCCTCATCCGCCACTTCCAGATCGCCGCGGGCAAACTGGCCGGTTTCATCGCTAAAGCTGCCTTGCAGAACCAACGTCAGCTCCATCCCGTTGTGACCGTGATCCGGCACCGCCTGACCCGCAGGGATATGCAGCAGCCGGACAGAGCCATGTTCGTCATCGCTTAGAATCGCCTGTTTCAAACCCAGTCCCAGCGACCGCCAGCGTGGTTTCTTGCCCTTCAGCGCTTCGATCACCGGGCCGGGATAGATGCCTTCACCTTCGCGGGCGGCCAGGGGTGTGGCGGCGGGGGTTGGATCATCCAGCATTGCCAGAATGTCGGATTTCAGCGCGTCGGACAGGATTGCCGTTTCCGAACCGTCTAACAACGCGCCGCCAACGGCATGGTGGCCTTCCAGCGCGGCACGGCATTCGGCACAGATCGAGATATGGGTCGCCACCACCAGGGAGAAGGCAGGCGAGAGCGTGCCAGCGGCATAAGCCGCCAGAAGCGCATCAGGGGTATGATGGGTAATTGCGCGCATCTTATCGCATTCCCTTAAGGTCATGACGCAGCCGTTCCAGTCCAAGCCGGATGCGGGATTTGATCGTGCCAAGCGGCAGTCCGGTTTTATCGCTGATGTCCTGATGGCTCAGCTCACCCAGATAGGCCTTTTCGATCACCTCCCGCTGGTTCGGGGCCAGTCGGGACAGCGCGTCTTTGAGTTTCGTGGTCTCTTGCTGCACCGCTAGGATTTGAGAGGCGTCGGGCTCTGACCCAGGGTCCTCTTTCAACTCTTCGGGCACGGGGCGGCCCAATTTGCGGTGCAGGTCGATCTGCCGGTTACGTGTGATCTGATAGATCCAAGCCGAGACTTGCGCGCGGTGTGGATCAAACTGGTCCGACTTGCGCCAGACTGTCAGCATCACGTCTTGTACGATCTCCTCCGCCTGCGCGGGCGCAGAGCCAGAGCGTATGGCGAATCCTTTGAGACGGGGCGCGAAATGGTCAAACAGCTGTGCAAAGGCCGCCTTGTCCCGTTGATCGCGCACGGCCAGCATCCACTGCGTTTCAGGCGCAATGTTGGGCGAGGGCGTGGCGCCCCCCGTGGTCCCGCTAACCGATCCATCCAAAGGTGCTGACGCCACCTCTATCCGCTCCCTGCGTGGCCCGTTTCCCTCTGTCGCGGCGCGACGTTGGATCGGGCGTGTTCTGTTATAGCTTTCCGTCAGCATAGACCTGTTACGGGCCGAGGGGGAAGTTGGATCACAAAAACATTTTCGTTTTGATTTAACTGCCTGGGTCAGTGATCCAAGAACGCGCCCGCTGCGTATCAACCTCAAACAGCAGTGGAGATCACATGTCCTTTGATGCCCTTCCGGTTGAACCCCAGCGTATCGCCATTATTGGTGGCGGCATTTCGGGACTGTCAGCCGCTTACCTTCTGAGCCAGCGCCACAGCGTCACCCTATATGAGGCCGAGCCACGGCTTGGCGGTCATGCCCGAACGGTTCTGGCAGGCATCAGCGGACAACAACCGGTGGACACCGGCTTTATCGTGTTCAACTACGCAAACTATCCGCATCTGACCCGTATGTTCCGCGATCTGGAGGTGCCTGTTGTCAAAAGCGACATGAGTTTTGGGGCCTCGATCAACGGCGGGGCGGTGGAATATGGGCTTCGCAATCTGACGGCCTTGGCGGCGCAGAAGCGTAATCTGCTGCGGCCCAGTTTCGCCCGTATGGTGCGCGATATCCTGCGGTTTAACGCCCGGGCCGAGGCTCTGGCAGAAAGCGATGACAGCACCATCGCCGATCTGATGGATGATCTGAACCTTGGTGATTGGTTCCAGCGTTACTACCTGATGCCGCTGTGTGGGGCGATCTGGTCAACACCGCCGGCTGAAATTCGCGCCTTTCCGGCCCGCTCTCTGGTGCAGTTCTTCCGCAACCATGCTTTGCTGTCGACCTCGGGGCAGCACCAGTGGTGGACAGTGGATGGCGGCAGTGTGGAATATGTGCGCCGGCTTCAGGCCCACTTGACCAAAGCGGGTGGTGATCTGCGACCTGCCACGCCGGTTGATGCGGTGACCCGAGAGGGCTACGGCGTGCAGATTGCCGCAAAAGGCTGCGCGCCGGAACAATATGATCAGGTGATTTTTGCCTGCCATTCCGATCAGGCCCTGCGCCTGCTGGCCAAGCCATCGCCCGAAGAACAGGCGGCACTGTCGGCCATGCGGTTTCAGGACAATGCGATGTTCCTGCACCGCGACACCACCCAGATGCCACAGCGCAAGGCGGTCTGGTCGTCTTGGGTCTATAAGGCCGACACCACCAAACCCGAGCCCGCGATTGGCGTGACCTACTGGATGAACCGGCTGCAGAACATAACTGAAAACGATCCGCTGTTTGTTTCGCTCAACCCGGCAACGCCGGTGCAAGAGCACATGATCTATGACCAGAAAACCTTCCGCCATCCGGTGTTTGACCGCGCCGCCATTCGGGCGCAGGGGCAGTTGAAACAGCTGCAGGGACAGAACAACACGTGGTTTGCCGGTGCCTACACACGTCATGGCTTCCATGAAGATGGCTTTGCCAGCGCGGTCCGCATTGCCCGTGAAATGGGGCGTCAGTTCGCATGAGCGCTGTCGAGCATATCCAAGGGGTGACCACCCACACGCGGCGTGGCAGCATCCGCAATGCCTTTCGCTATAGTGTGGACTTTGTGCTGCTGGAGCCGGAGGCGGATCAGCCCAAACCGTATCTCTTGGGGCGCAACCGGTTTAATCTGGCGGTGGTATATGACCGTGACCACGGGGGTGTGATCGCCAATGGCGACGGCGCGGCTTGGGCCCGGCGGGTGCTGCGTGGGCAGGGTCTGAACACGGCTGCGCTGCGGATCCTGCTGCTGACGCAGCCGCGCTGGCTGGGCTATGGGTTCAATCCGGTGAGCTTCTGGCTGGCCTATGATGGGGAGGCGCTCAGAGCGGTGATCGCCGAAGTCTCGACCCCATTCAATGACCGTCATTCCTACCTGTGTCACGCAGCAGATTTTGCACCGATCAGTCGCGACACCAAACTGCACAAGGCCAAGCGGCTGCATGTCTCGCCTTATCAAGAGATAAAGGGCGGCTATGACTTCCGTTTTGACATCCGCGCCGATCAGATTGCCATCCAGATCCTGCATCGCAATGGCGAAGAGGGGCTGATGGCCACCCTGTCCGGCCAACGCCGCACTGCCAGCACCGCCGGCCTGCTCCGGGCGGCCCTGCGCCGTCCGCTTGGCGGCATGCGCACCATGGCGCTGATCCACTGGCAGGCGCTGATCCTGAAACTCAAGGGCGCGACCTATCGCACGCGGCCCAGCCCACCAACACAAGAGGTTTCCTGATGCTGTTCCTTTCAAAACGCGTAAAATACGACTTTCTGGAGACCTGCGCACAGATCGATCGTGGCACGCTCCACCTGACCACACCAGAAGGCGAGACCTACCGCTTTGGTCAGGGCAATCCGGTGGCCGAGATGCAGATCCGCGATTGGTCCGTTGTCACCACCATCGCCAGCCGCGGCGACGTGGGCTTGGGCGAAACCTATGTGGCAGGACTTTGGGACAGCCCTTCGATTGAGGCGCTGACCAAAGTGGCGCTGCTGAACATGCAGCAGTTCAGTGGCTACGCCTATGCCAGTTTCTGGCAGATGCTGAAGTTCCGTGTGGTTGACCGGCTGTTGCGGGCCAACTCCAAACGCGGTGCCTCGCGCAACATTCGCGCCCATTATGATGTGGGCAACGAGTTTTATCAGCTTTGGCTGGATGAGACGATGACCTATTCCTCGGCCCTGTTTGCGCCGGGGGACAATGACCTTTCGGTGGCGCAGAACCGCAAATATGACCGGATCCTGGACCGGCTGAGCGGCGGCGAACGGGTGCTGGAAATTGGCTGTGGCTGGGGTGGCTTTGCGGATCGCGCAGCCGAAGCGGGACGCGCCGTGACCGGGGTCACCATTTCGCCCAGCCAGAAAGGCTACGCCGATGCGCGGCTGGACGGGCGGGCCGACATCCGGCTGCAGGACTACCGCGCCATTCAGGGCAAGTTCGACAATATCGTGTCGATCGAGATGATCGAGGCCGTGGGCGAACGCTACTGGCCGACCTATTTTGCCACCCTGAAGGACCGACTGGCAGAGGGCGGGCGCGCGGTGATCCAAGCCATCACCGTGCCGGATGACTACTTCCCGATTTACCGCAAATCTTCGGATTATATCCGTCAATATACCTTCCCCGGCGGCATGCTGTTGAGCGACAAGGTGATTGCAGATCAGGCCCGTAAGGCCGGTTTGCAGGTCGAGAACAGCCACGCCTTTGGACTGGACTACGCCCGCACCTGTGCCCTGTGGGACGAAGCCTTGGCGGCGCAATCCCCCAAGATACGTAAGCTGGGATATGAGGAGAATTTCCTGCGCAGTTGGCGGTTTTACCTTGGGATCTGTGCTGCGTCTTTTGCGGTGAAACAAACCGATGTGGTGCAAGTGGAAATCGCCCATGCCTGATCGCAGACCCGATAAGGAACGCATCTGGATCATCGGTGCCAGCGACGGGATCGGCGCGGCGCTGGCCTGGGCCTATGCCCGGCGGGGCGCGCAACTGATCCTTTCTGCCCGCAATGAGGACCGGCTGGAGGATCTGGCGGCCGTGCTGCCCTGTGAAACTGCGGTGGTGCCTGTGGATGTTGCGGACCGGTTGAGCCTTAGCCAGGCGCAGGCCACCTTGCAGGCCATGGGGCCACTGGATCGTGTGATCAACATGGCCGCGCTTTACGATCCGGGACAGGTGGAAGTGCTGGATCCCGCGAAAGCCGCGCAGATCGTCAATGTGAACCTCACCGGATCGCTCTACGTGGCGCAGACGGCGCTGCCATTGCTGCGACAAGGCGGTCAACTGGCGCTATGTGGCAGCGTTGCGGGCTACTTTGGCCTGCCGCAAGGGCAGATCTATTCCGCAACCAAAGCGGGGGTGGCCAATCTGGCCGAAAGCCTGCGGGCTGAACTGGCGGGACGGGTTGACGTGCGGCTGATTTCGCCCGGCTTTGTCGATACCCGACTGACCCAGAAAAACGCCTTTGCCATGCCGGGGCTGATGACGCCTGAAGATGCCGCAGAAGCGATCACCTACCAATTGGATCGAAACCGGTTCGAGGTGCATTTTCCACGACGTCTGACGCTGGCGCTGAAGCTGTTACGGGCCTTGCCGTACCGTCTGGCACTGCCGCTGACAAAACGTTTGGTGCGATAGAAACCTAAAGCGGTGAACCCGCAAGCAATCTGAAGAAAGCAAACGAAATGAATGTGTTGTTCCTGTACCTCGCCACCGCTGCCATCTTCCTCGTGGTTGATGTGATTGGCCTGAAGCTGTTTATTAAGCCGGTGTTTGAACAGCATGTCGGCCACCTTTTTGCCGAGGATTTTCGAATGGGCGCGGCGGGGCTGTTTTACCTGGGCTATGTGGCTGGGATTGTCTGGTTTGTTTCCATGCCCGCGATGCGGGCGGAGGCGCCGATGATGGCCTTGGCCAGCGGTATTGCGCTGGGGCTGTTGGCCTATGGCACCTATGAGTTTACCAATTACGCCACGCTCAAGGACTGGACCATGCAGCAGGTGGTGATGGACACGCTTTGGGGCGGTGCGCTGACCGGTTTCTCTGCTTGGGGCGGGGTTATGCTGATGCGGCAGTTCGGCTGAGCGCGTCGCAGATTTCGGCCACAACTTCGGACAGTGGGGGCGCGATGCTGACATGCAGAGCGTCTTCGTCTTTTGTCGGCACCTCCAGCGTGGCAAACTGACTGTCGAGCAGGCTCAGCGGCATAAAGTGGTCCTGCCGCGCGGCCATCCGAATGGCGATCAGGCTTTTGCTGCCATCGAGATAGACAATTTTCAAACCGGTCAGGGTGCGCCGCATCAGGGACCGGTAATCCCGTTTCAAGGCCGAACATGCGGTGACAACAATGGGGTCGGCGCATGCGTCCATTTCCTGACAGATCCGTTCTAGCCACGGCGCGCGCATGGCATCATCCAGAGGTTTGCCTGCCGCCATATGGGCCAGGTTTTCGGCAGGATGCAGGTCGTCGGCCTCCAGGTAGGTGCCACCAAGCGTGTCCGCAACCTCTTGCGCGACCGAGCTTTTGCCCGAGCCGCTCACCCCCATCACAACGATCCTCAGCATCTCACGTTCCTCCCAACAGGGACGCTAATGATTGCGCTAACAGCGGGCAACAGTTTTGTGCGCCCGCTCACACCCCCGCCTGAAGCGCGGGTTTCAGTGCCATCAGTTCCTGCGCCATGAAGTCGACAAACCGCCGGACCCGCGCGGTGCGGCGCAGCTCGGAATGCAGCAGTAACCAGAGGGGACGATCCAGCGCAGGGGCGGTGCCAGGGACAGGCACCAGCTCGGGGTGCAGACGGGCAAAATAGACTGAGGTGCGCACCATCCCGAACCCACGCCGGGCCAGTGACAGCTGCAGGATCGGGTCGGTGGTGGCATGGCGCACCGTTGCGGCGGGGAATTCCGTTGCCGCCAGCCAGTCGGGCTGCCGTTCGGCCCGGTCCCAGCCGATCCAGTGCAACCCTTCCCCCTGCGGTCCGGCATGGGGTAGGTGCCGGTCTAGATAGTCACGGTGGGCATAGACACCAAGCGCCATCGGGTAGAGCTTGCGGGCGACCACATCCTCGGTCACTTCCTGGGCAAACCGCAGGGAGATATCGGTTTCCAGCCGGTTGATATCCTCAAACCGGTCACTGACCCGCATCTCTACGTCGATTTCAGGGTAGTGGTCGAAGAACTTCACCAGAATTGGGGCAACAATGTCATAAGCCATTGTGCCCGTGAGGGAAAACCGCACCACGCCCGCTTCTTGCCGGTCCAAACCCTGCATCCGCCGCCGCGCCCCGAGGAACAGCGTTTCGGCCTGTTCAGCGATCGGCAGAAGGTTGCGGCCGGCCTCTGTCAGTTCCAGTCCGGTTTTGGTGCGCCGAAACAGCTGGACGCCATAATGGGCCTCCAGCGCATCCAGATGACGGCCCACTTTGGCATGGCTGGCCCCCATCATCTCTGCCGCAGCCCGCATGGTACCGCCCCGCGCAATGGCAAGGAAATAGGGCATCTGTTCCCAGTCCAGCGGATTCATCGGTGTCTCCGTTGTTTGATTTAGTGGATCGATGGCGATCCAGTGTGGTGCACCTGTGTCGATTTATGGTTCATATTTGATGTGTCATTCAAGGGGCAGTTCAAAACAACCCTTGAAGGAGAGACCCAATGAAACGACGCAGCTTCCTGACTTCGGCTGCCGCGCTGGCTGCGGCAGCGTCCCTGCCTGCCTTTCCAGCATTGGCCGCGACGGGGGCAGAAATGCCCTACACCAAGAAGGTCAAAACCATTCTGGGTCACAAGATGGCCTATGTGGATGAGGGGCAGGGGCGGCCGGTGGTGTTCCTGCATGGCAACCCGACGTCCTCTTACCTGTGGCGCAACATCATTCCCCATGTCAGCAAGACCCACCGCGCGGTTGCGCCGGATCTGATCGGTATGGGCGACAGCGAGAAAGTGGCCCTCACCGACACCTATGCCGAAAGCGCTGCCCATCTGCATCAGTTGCTGGATGAGTTGGATATCCGTGACGCAGTGCTGGTGATCCACGACTGGGGGGCAGCGCTGGGCTGGCACTATGCCCGCACCCGTCCGGACCGGATTTCGGCGATCTGTTTCATGGAAGCGATGGCGCCGCCCTTCATGCCGATCCCAAGCTATGAGGCGCTGGGGCCTTTTGAGGATTTCCTGCGCACCATCAACACGCCGGGTGCGGGCGAGCAGCTGATTATGGAAGAGAATTACTTCCTCGATAACTTCTTGAAACACGGCTCCCCCAAGGGGGCGCTGTCCGAGGCGGTGATGACCGAATACAACCGCTATTACCCCACGTCAGCTGACCGCAAGATCCTACTGGACTGGCCGCGTGAAATTCCCATTGGTGGGGCCCCTGCGGATGTGGCTGCGGTGGTGCAGGCCAACAGTGAATGGCTGCTGGGCACCACATTTCCCAAGCTGATGTTCCATGTCGATCCCGGCGCCATTATCCCAATGCAAATGTCCGAGGCGCTGAAGGGCCTGCTGACAAATCTCGAGACGGTTTACCTTGGGGCGGGCGGACATTTCCTGCAGGAGGACTACCCCAATGAAATTGGCACCGCGCTGGCCGAATGGCTGCAGCGCGTGTGATTTAGAACGAAAGGAGCAAGACCATGACAACGTTTTCCAATGCCCCCGATACCTCCCCCGAAATCGGCCGCGACAAACCCCTGACCCTTCGGGCGATTTTTATTCTCAATGCGCTTAAGGTTTTGCTGACGCTTGGCTTTTTCGCTGCCTTTAAATGGGGCGGTTTTGCCCTCCATGGCTTGGCGGGCGACAGCGCGGCGCAGCTGATGCTGGTGGCTGCGGCGGGCTATGCGGCGGCTTTTGGGCTGATCGTTGCGTCGATCCTGAACCGTCAAATCCGCGGGATCCGTACCGCGATTGTTCTGGATCTACTGATCTCGATCGCGGCAGGGGGACCCATTGGCTATGTCATCGCCGCTGTCAGTATGTGGCTGTCCTTCACGGGACCGGTGAAACGCTACTTTGCCTATCGCTAGGGCTAAGTCGCGCGCAGAAACAGAGGTCTAAAAACGACATCGTTTTGGACCACCGTTCCTGCGCACAATGCTGGGGTGTTCGGGGCTGAAGTGGGCGCACCCTGCATTGAAACGGCAAAAATAACTGTAAAACCAGCGATCACGATTGCTGGACGGCGGCGCTTGGCAGTTTACTTTGAATCCCACGTGTGGTCTGTTTCCGACATAGGCCCGGCTAAATGTCGTTTTTGGTTCATGGTTTGGTAGCTCTTTGGTGGGAAAGCTGTACCGGGAAATCGCCCTCTCCGGCGGTGAGATAACGCGACAGAAATGATCGTGGTTGAGTAACTTGAAAAAGTCTTTGGGAGAAATCTGAACATGAAAAAGATCACAGCGCTTGGCGCGATGAGTGTGAGTGTATCTCTGTTGGCCGGGGCTGCCGCTGCGGATTGTGGCAACGTCACCATTGCAGAATGGAACTGGGCCTCAGGTGAATTGATGGCCAACGTGGACAAAATCATCCTCGAAGAAGGGTATGGCTGCGAAGTGGACCTGGTGCCCGGCGCAACCACCACAACCTTTGCGTCGATGAACGAAAAAGGCGAACCGGATGTTGCCGGTGAACTGTGGATCAACGCGGTGCGCGATCCGCTGGCCAAAGCCACCGAAGAAGGGCGCCTGCATTCGGTTGTCAACGGCCCGATCACCGGTCTGGGGGAAGGCTGGTGGGTGTCGCCTGCCTTTGTGGAAGCCCATCCCGAGCTGAACACCGTGGAAAAGGTTTTGGCCCGTCCTGACCTGTTCCCCTACGTCGAAGATGAAAGCAAAGGCGCTTTCCTGGGCTGCCCGGCCGGCTGGGGCTGTCAGCTGTCCAATGCCAACCTGTTCCGCGCCTTCGGCATGAAAGACAAAGGCTGGACCCTGGTTGATCCGGGCTCGGCTGCCGGTCTCGACGGTTCGATCGCCAAGGCGGTTGAACGGGGTGAGAACTGGTTTGGTTACTACTGGGCCCCAACTGCAATGATCGGCAAGTACAACCTGACTCTGCTGGAGTGGGAAACCGAATGGGGTGGTTCAGAAAACTGGGACGGCTGCATCGTGAAGCCGGAACAGGAATGTCTGGAACCGCAGATGACCTCTTACACCGAATCCGAGGTGCATACCG
The DNA here is from genome assembly GCF_047123305.1 of Thalassobius sp. MITS945101. Taxonomy (GTDB): domain Bacteria; phylum Pseudomonadota; class Alphaproteobacteria; order Rhodobacterales; family Rhodobacteraceae; genus Thalassobius. Next base: position 4,206,634 of record NZ_CP138918.1, on the reverse strand, counting down.
TGGTCACTGATCGTTTCCTGAATGAAGGCGGCATTGCAGTGGATTACCTCAAGGAACGTGTGTTCCCGGGGGACGTGATGAACACCATGCTGGTTTACATGAATGAAAATCAGGCGACCGGTGGCGATGCCGCCTGGCACTTCCTGGAGACCTATCCCGAAATCTGGGAAGCCTGGGTCAGCGAAGATGCCGCGATGGGCGTGAAGAAAGAACTGTGATCTGACCGATCATACCGTGGACGGGGGGGCAAACGCTCCCCCGTTTCCTTGCGCGTCTCATGGATAAGGGGCGGCGGGGAGGGCCAATAGGGCAAGACCAGAAGGGGGTGGAACCATGTGGGAGTTCCTGACCGAGTTTCCGTCGCTGGGGCGACGTGACCTCGCTGATTTCAAAAATACAATCGATGGGGCCTTTCGTGGCTTTTCGCGCGAATACGGCGAAGCGCTGGAGGTGTTCTTCTCACCGCTGCTGCACTTCCTGGTCTGGTTCGAGAAACTGCTTCTGGCGACCCCTTGGCCGTTGATCATTGTGATCATGGGCGGCCTCGCCTGGCTGGGCTCGCGCAGCTGGAAAATCACCGTGGGCACCGGCATCGCCTTTCTGGTGATCGGCTTCATGGGCATGTGGGAAGACACCATGGCCACGCTGGCAATCATTTCGGTTGCCACCCTGCTGTGCATCCTGATCGGCATTCCCATCGGCATCCTGATGTCACGGTCTGACCGGATGCAGGCGACGATCACGCCGGTTCTGGACGTGATGCAGACCATTCCCAGCTTTGTTTACCTGATCCCGGTGGTGATGCTGCTGGGCATCGGCAAGGTGCCGGGGCTGTTGGCGGTTCTGATCTACGCGATCCCGCCAATTGTGCGCCTGACCAATCTGGGCATTCGACTGGTGGACAAGGATGTGCTGGAAGCGGCGGATGCTTTCGGCGCGTCGCCACGGCAGAAACTTTTTGGTGTGCAGGTGCCGCTGGCGCTGCCCAATATTTTTGCCGGGGTGAACCAGACAATCATGATGGCCCTGTCGATGGTGGTCATTGCCTCGATGATTGGGGTGAAAGGCCTTGGGGTGCCTGTGCTGCGGGCGATTTCGAACCAGTATCTTGCGCTGGGCCTGATGAACGGTCTGGCCATTGTGGCGCTCGCGATCATCTTTGACCGCATTTCACAAAGCTACGGCAAGCGCCTGCAGGCATATCGGGGGCAGGGGCATGACTGAACCAAAGATCAAGATCGAAAACCTCTACAAAATCTTCGGGACCAACCCGAAGAAGCACCTTCCCAAGGTGCAGCAGGGCATGAGCAAAGACGACCTTTTGGAACAGCACAATCATGTGTTGGGGGTCGACAATGTCTCTCTCGATATCCAGCCGCGCCAAATTCAGGTCGTGATGGGGCTGTCGGGGTCAGGCAAGTCCACCCTGATCCGCCATATCAACCGTCTGATCGAACCCACGGGCGGCAAGCTGTCGATTGACGGCGAGAATGTTCTGGCCATGAACGACGTGCAACTGCGCGATTTGCGGCGCTTCAAAATGTCGATGGTGTTCCAGAAATTCGCCTTGCTGCCGCATCGGACCGTGCGGGAAAACGTCGGCTACGGGCTGGAAGTGCAGGGTGTGGAGGAGGCGGATATCCTCAATCGCACCTCTCATTGGATCGAGCGTGTCGGCCTTGCGGGCTATGCGGATAAGTTCCCCGGCCAGCTGTCCGGCGGTATGCAACAACGGGTTGGACTGGCGCGCGGTCTGGCAACAGATGCGGATATCCTCCTGATGGATGAAGCGTTTTCGGCGCTTGATCCGCTGATCCGGTTCGACATGCAGTCGATCTTGCTGGAGTTGCAGGAAGAGCTGCATAAAACCATCGTGTTCATCACCCATGATTTGGATGAGGCGCTGCGGCTTGGGGACAATATTGCGATCCTGCGAGACGGCGGTATGGTACAGAAAGGCGATGCGCAGGAAATTGTGCTGAACCCGGCTGATGACTACATTCGCGACTTTATCAAGGACATCAACCGCGGGCGGGTGATCCAGCTGCGGGCGATCACCGAACCTTTGGCGACGGGCGTGACCCCCAATGGAGCACCGCAGATGGCGGGCAACACCGTGTTGGAGGACGCGCTGGGCCCGCTGGCCGATGCGCCGAACCAGACCATCATGGTTACGGATCCGTCGGGGGCTGTGGCGGGGTCTGTTTCCCTGACGCGGGCTATTCAGGCGCTGCACACCTAGCTTGGGTGTGTGAAGACACACAGGGGCCATCCTTCGGGGTGGCCCTTTTTGTTTGGCCACGCCTGTTCAGGTCACGCGCTGCCGGGCCTCCCGCGGGGAGAGGCCGAATTCGGCGCGAAACGCCCGCGCCATAGCCGTAGGATCGCGGTAGCCGCAACGCAGGGTAATTTCGGCAACGCTTTCGCGGGTTTGCTCCAACCGTCTGCGCGCTTCTCCGAGCCGGATCCGGCGGTAAATCCGGGCGGGGCTGGTGCCGCTTTCGGCCTGCGCCACCTGTTCCAGCCGCCGTTGCGAAATACCCAAATGCCGAGCAATCGCAGGGATCTCCAGCGGGTGTTCCACATTGCGGCGCATTAAGGCGGCGGCGGCGCGCAGCAGTTGATCCTCGGGCCAGCGACGAAGGGGGTTCACCTGCGGGTCGCGTTCGCCAAACATGAAGAGAGAAGCGACTTCCAGCGCCAGCGCTGCCCCGTGGTGCTGTTCGATCAGCTCCATCATCAGTTCCAGCGTGGTTGTGGCCCCGCCGCAACTGGCGCGGTTGCCGTCCAGAATGAAGCGGCTGTCGCTGACCTCAACCTCGGGAAACGTCTCTTCCAGCGCGGCCAGAATATCCCAATGGGCAGTGGCGCGGTGGCCGTCCAATAGACCAGCCCCCGCCAGCAACCACGCCCCTGTGTCCAGGCCGGCCATCAGGTCAAACCGCCCCGCCGCCGCCCGCAGCTGACGCCGCAGGGCCGGGGTGTCAAGCGTCTCAAACCCGTAGCTGGGCATCACCAAAAGCGCCGCGCCTTTTGCCTCTGCCGTCAGGGCCTGAGGTTGCACCGGCAGCGCCGAGGAGGACTGCAAAGCGGCATCTGTCAGCCCGTAGTGAGACCAGCTGTAAAGCGGACGGCGCGACAGGGAATTGGCGGCGCGCAAAGGCTCCACCGCATTGGCAAGGCAGAGGTTTGAAAAACCCTCAAACAGCAGAATGCCAAAATGGCGAAGGTTTTGTTGCGATTCTGGCATGATTTTTGGCAATTCCCGCAAGGTTGGCCGCAAAACCCTGCGCTAGCGTTTTGAAAAACGCAATGACGCAAACAGGGATTTCGGATGCAACAGGATCAGGCATCAGGGCTGAATTTCGGCCTGAGTGAAGAGCAGGAGATGATCGTCTCCACTGTCCGCAGCTTTGTGGAGAAAGAGATTTACCCACATGAGGCAGAGGTCGACCGCACCGGCCATGTGCCGCTGGAACTGGGCAACGAGATCAAGCAGAAATGCCTCGATCTGGGATTTTACGCTTGCAACTTCCCCGAAGAGGTCGGTGGCGCGGGGCTGAGCCACATCGACTTCACCCTCGTTGAACGGGAGCTGGGGCGCGGGTCGATGGCGCTGACGCATTTCTTTGGTCGGCCGCAAAACATCCTGATGGCCTGCGCAGGGGAACAGCGCGAGAAATACCTGCTGCCTGCCGTGCGGGGTGAACGGATGGACGCGCTTGCGATGACGGAACCCGATGCCGGTTCCGACGTGCGGGGCATGAAATGTCAGGCGGTGCGCGATGGTGGGGATTGGGTCATCAACGGCTCGAAACACTTTATTTCGGGTGCGGAACACGCGGATTTCTTTATCGTTTTTGTCGCCACCGGCGTCGATGATACCCCACGCGGGCCGAAGAAACGGATCACCTGTTTTCTGGTTGATCGTGGTCATCCCGGTTTTGATGTGCGTGAAGGTTATAATTCGGTCAGTCACAAGGGGTACAAGAATTACATCCTGGCTTTTGATGATTGCCGCCTGCCGGATGCGCAGGTTCTGGGCGAGGTGGATGGCGGGTTCGATGTGATGAACGAATGGCTCTACGCCACCCGCCTGACGGTTGCCGCCTTCTGTGTGGGACGGGCGCGGCGCTGTTTTGATCACGCGCTGCAATATGCCATCGAGCGTAAACAGTTCGGTCAGCAGATTGCCAAGTTTCAGGGCATCAGCTTTCAAGTCGCCGATATGATCACCGAGATCGACGCCGCCGACTGGATGACGCTGTCGGGGGCCTGGCGATTGGATCAGGGGCTGCCCGCCAACCGCGAGATCGCCAGTGCGAAACTTTACGCCAGTGAGATGCTGGCGCGGGTCACCGACACCACCTTGCAGATTTTTGGTGGCATGGGGCTGATGGATGACTTTCCGATCGAGCGGTTCTGGCGCGACGCCCGGGTCGAGCGGATCTGGGACGGCACTTCGGAAATTCAACGTCACATCATCAGCCGGGATCTGTTCCGGCCCTTGGGGGCCTGAGCCTTGCGGCGGCTGTCACGGCTGCTGACCCCACGCTCAATCGCTGTGATCGGCGGCGGGGCCTGGGGGGCGAGTGTGATCGAACAATGCCGCAAGATCGGCTATCAGGGCAAACTCTTTGCCGTGTATCCCAAGCGGGCCGAGGTTGCCGGTGTGGCGACGGTTGCCTGCGTGGCGGACCTGCCAGAGCCGCCGGATGCGGTGTTTGTTGGGGTCAACCGTACGGCCACGGTCGAAGTGGTGCGTCAGTTGAGTCAAATCGGGGCGGGGGGTGCGGTCTGCTTTGCCTCGGGCTTTTCCGAGGCGGAGGCCGAAACCGGCGATGGCGCGGGCCTGCAAGTCGCGCTTTTGCAGGCGGCGGGGGACATGCCGATCCTTGGGCCGAATTGTTATGGGTTCCTGAATTACCTTGATGGTGCAGCGCTGTGGCCGGATCAGCATGGTGGCAAACGGGTGGCGCGCGGCGTGGCGATCCTGACGCAAAGCTCCAACATTGCCATCAACCTCACCATGCAGCGGCGCGGCCTGCCGCTGGCCTACGTGGTGACGCTGGGCAATCAGGCGCAGACCGATCTGGCCGAGGTGGCGCGGGAGCTGTTGACGGATCCTCGGGTAACGGCGTTGGGGCTGCACATCGAAGGCATCGGGGATCTGCGTGGGCTGGAGGGTTTGGCGGCAGAGGCCGATGCCGTTGGCAAACCCATAGTGGCGCTGAAAGTGGGGGCCTCGGAACAGGCGCAGGCGGCCACGGTGTCTCATACGGCATCTTTGGCGGGGTCGGCTGTGGGCAGTGCGGCGCTGTTGAAACGGTTGGGCATCGGACAGGTGCAATCGCTGACGGGATTGGTGGAGGCGCTAAAGGTCCTGCATGTGGCCGGGCCTCTGGACCATGCGGGGATTGCCTCGATGTCCTGTTCGGGCGGGGAGGCCAGTCTGATGGCGGATCTTGGCGCGGCCGCAGGCGTGACGTTTCCACCGTTGTCCGAGGGGCAGCAACAGGGGTTGCGGGTGGCCTTGGGGCCCAGTGTCGCACTCGCCAACCCGTTGGATTACCACACTTATATCTGGGGAGATGAGGCCGCGATGCAGCGCTGTTTCTCCGCCATGATGACTTCGGATCTGGCGCTGGGGGCGGTGGTGCTGGACCTGCCACGCGGTGACACCTGCGACGCGGCGGCCTGGGATCCGGTGCTGCGCGCGGTGGCGGCAACCCTGCGGGACACCGGGCGGCCAATGGCTGTGCTGGCCAGCCTGCCCGAAGGCCTGCCCGAGGATCTGTCGGAGCATTTGATTGCCGAAGGTGTGATCCCGCTTTGTGGCATGTCGGCCGCGCTGGAAGGTATCCGCGCAGCGGCCTCGGTCGGGAAACCGTTTGGCGTGCCACTGCTGTTGCCAGAGGGCGGCGAGGGCAAAGTTCTGAGCGAGGCCGAGGCCAAAGCGGCCTTGGGCGCATTCGGTCTCAGGGTGCCGCGATTTGCCCGCGCCTCAGGTGCCGACGAGGCGGCGAAACGGGCGGCTGAGGTCGGGTTCCCAGTGGTGCTGAAGGCCGAAGGTCTGACACATAAAAGCGATCATGGAGGGGTCGCGCTGAACCTCTGTTCGACTGAAGCTGTGTCCGAGGCGGCGGGTCGGATGGCTGCGGGTGCCGGTGCGCAAAGCTTCCTCATTGAGGAAATGCTGCAGGATAAGCTGGCGGAGCTGCTGATCGGCGTCACCCTTGATCCCGCACATGGCTATGTCTTGACACTGGCGGCAGGCGGCGTGCTGACCGAGGTGTTGCAGGATGCGCAGCACCTGTTGCTGCCGACGGATCGCGCTTCGGTCCTAGGGGCCCTGTCGGGGCTGAAAATGCACCGTCTTCTGACCGGCTATCGCGGTGCGCCGCCCGCCAATATGGACGCCATTTGCAACGCGGTCTTGGCGGTGGAGGCCTACGTCATGGCTCATCGCCCCGCCGAATTGGACATCAACCCATTGATCTGCGGCGCACAGGATGCAGTTGCCGCGGATGCGCTTATCAAAACAGGAGGTCGCGATGACTGACGTGACAGCTGACACATCAAACCCGATTGAAACCCACCGTGACGGCCATGTGCTGGAGGTGACGCTGAACCGGCCCAAAGCCAATGCCATTGATCTGGCGACCAGCCGGATCATGGGGCGGGTGTTTCAGGACTTCCGCGATGATCCGGACCTGCGAGTGGCGGTCATCACCGGCACGGGGGAGAAGTTTTTCTGCCCCGGCTGGGATCTGAAAGCGGCTGCAGACGGCGATGCTGTGGATGGCGACTATGGCGTTGGTGGCTTTGGAGGCCTGCAAGAGCTGCGCGGCCTGAACAAACCGGTGATTGCGGCGATCAACGGCATCTGCTGCGGCGGAGGGCTGGAGCTGGCGCTGTCAGCCGATATCATTCTGGCGGCGGAACACGCGACATTTGCCCTGCCGGAAATCCGGTCGGGCACCGTGGCGGATGCGGCCTCGATCAAATTGCCGAAACGCATACCGTATCATATCGCGATGGAGATGCTTTTTACCGGGCGCTGGCTGGACACTGACGAGGCGGCGCGTTGGGGGCTGATCAATCAGGTGCATCCTGCGGAGCAACTGATGGAGAAAGCGCGGGAGATGGCGCAGCTCATCGCCTCGGGCCCGCCGCTGGTCAATGCCGCGATCAAGGAGATCGTGCGAGAGGCCGAGGACATGAAGTTCCAAGACGCCATGAACCGCATCACTCAGAGCCAGTTTGCCACCGTCGAAAAGCTCTACACCTCAGAAGATCAGCTGGAAGGCGCCCGCGCCTTCGCTGAGAAACGTGACCCCGTTTGGAAAGGGAAATAACATGCCATTGTCGATGAACCGCGACGTTTTCATTACCGCTGCCGTGACCGGATCCGGCGGCACGCAGGACCGCAGCCCTCATGTGCCGCGCAGCCCCGAGCAGATTGCCAAGTCCGCCATTGATGCTGCCAAGGCCGGGGCGGCGGTGGTGCATTGCCATGTGCGTGATCCCGAAACCGGGGCGCCCAGCCGTGATCTGGGGCTCTACCGTGAAGTCACCGACCGCATTCGCGACGCAGAGGTGGATGTGGTGCTGAACCTCACCGCCGGTATGGGCGGGGATATGGTTTTTGGCCCGACCGAGGCACCGCTGCCGGTGAACCCCGCTGGCACCGATATGGTGGGGGCAACCGAACGTATGGCGCATGTTGCTGAGTGTCTGCCTGAGATCTGCACCCTGGACTGCGGCACGATGAACTTTGCCGAGGCCGATTACGTCATGACCAACACGCCGGGCATGCTGCGGGCGATGGGGCAGATGATGACCGATCTGGGTGTGAAGCCCGAGATTGAGGCCTTTGACACCGGCCATTTGTGGTTTGCCAAGGAACTGGTGAAGGAGGGCGTCTTGGCACCTGACGCCTTGGTGCAGCTGTGCATGGGGGTACCGTGGGGCGCGCCAAATGACCTCAATACCTTCATGGCGATGGTCAACAATGTGCCTTCTGACTGGAATTGGTCGGCCTTTTCGCTAGGGCGGGATCAGATGGCCTATGTGGCGGCCTCGGTTCTGGCGGGCGGCAATGTGCGCGTGGGGCTGGAGGATAACCTGTGGCTCGACAAAGGCGTGCTGGCGACCAATGCGCAGCTGGTCGAACGGGCTGTGACCATAATTGAAAACATGGGCGCCAAGGTGATCGGACCAGAGGCCGTGCGTGAACGGCTGGGGCTGGTCAAACGCGCGCCTGTTGCCAAAGGCACCGGCTGATGGCGCAGCGGGTCGTGGTGACGGCTGGGGCGTCAGGCATTGGTCTGGCGCTGGCCGAACGGTTTCTGGCAGACGGGGCGGAGGTTGCGGTCTGCGATGTCGACCCGGAGGCTGTCAGCCGTTTTGCCACCGCCCATCCCGGTTGTCTGGCGATAGTGGCTGACGTCACCTCGGCCACGCAGATGGCAACGTTTTTGGCCGCGGTGGAGGCGCGTTGGAATGGCGTCGATGTGGTGTGTGCCAACGCGGGCACGGGTGGCCCCGTTGGCCCGATTGAAACACTGGACTATGCCGATTGGCAGCGCTGTCTCTCGGTCAATCTGGATGGGGCCTTCCTGATCTGTCGCTGGGCGGCGGGGCCGATGCGGGTGCAGCGCGGTGGCGTTATCCTCATCACCTCATCCACTGCGGGTCTGTTCGGCTACCCGATGCGCAGCCCCTATGCGGCGGCGAAATGGGGTTTGATTGGCCTGACCAAAACTCTGGCGATGGAGCTGGGCCCTTCAGGCGTTCGGGTGAACGCCCTTTGCCCCGGTTCGGTCGAGGGGCCGCGCATGGACTGGGTTGTTGCCAACGAAGCCACTCAACGCGGCCTCAGCGCGGAAGAAGTCCGCGCCACCCATGTGGCCAACACGTCGATGAAAACCTGGGTGGAGCCCAGTGAAATAGCAGACACGGCTGTGTTTCTGGCGTCGCCTGCGGCGTCCAAGATCTCAGGCCAAGTGCTGTCTGTGGACGGACATACAGAAGGATTGTTTCAATGACACAGAAGGCTGCGATTGTTGGCGGCGGCGTCATCGGCGGGGGCTGGGCGGCGCGGTTTCTGCTGAATGGCTGGGATGCGGCGGTCTTTGACCCCGACCCTGAGGTGGAGCGCAAAATTGGCGAGGTTTTGGACAATGCGCGTCGGGCGCTCCCGGCGCTTTATGACAAACCTCTGCCACCAGAGGGTGCGCTGACATTTCACGATGATCTGGCCACGGCGCTGGAAGGGGCTTCTTGGGTGCAGGAAAGCGTGCCGGAACGGTTGGATTTGAAACATCGCATCCATGCAGATCTGACGGCGCTGGCGCCGGCAGAGGCGGTGATCGGCTCCTCCACTTCGGGCTTCAAACCGTCTGAACTGAACGCGAAGGGTGCGCGTGCCATTGTCGCCCATCCGTTTAATCCGGTCTATCTGTTGCCGCTGATCGAACTGGTAGGGGATCCCGATGAATGTGACCGCGCGGCTGAAATTCTGCGTTCTGTAGGCCTATATCCGCTGACTGTCCGTAAAGAAATCGACGCCCATATCGCTGACCGTTTTCTGGAAGCCGTCTGGCGCGAGGCGCTGTGGCTGGTCAAAGACGGCATCGCCACCACCGAAGAAATTGACGAGGCGATCCGCATGGGCTTTGGCCTGCGCTGGGCGCAGATGGGCCTGTTCGAGACCTATCGGATTGCAGGCGGCGAAGCGGGCATGAAGCATTTCATGGCGCAGTTCGGCCCGGCGCTGGAATGGCCCTGGACCAAACTGATGGATGTGCCGGAGTTCACCGACGAATTGGTCGATCTGATCGCGGGGCAGTCCGATGCGCAGTCTGGCCACCTGTCGATCCGTGACCTGGAACGTCTGCGCGACGACAATCTGGTTGGGATCATGCGCAGCCTGAAGCAATCGGGCAGCGGGGCAGGGGGCGTCATCACGGCGCATGAGGCTGCGCTGGAGGTGCCGCAGATCGCAGACCTGCCGGTGACACTGGACATTCAGGTGCCGCAGACCTGGACCGATTACAACGGCCACATGAATGAAGCGCATTATCTTGAGGCGGGCGCCAAGGCGACGGATCAGTTCATGGTGATGATTGGCGCCGATGCGGACTATATCGCCTCGGGCCTCAGCTATTTCACCGCCGAAAGCCACGTGCGCTATCTGAACGAAACCCATGAAGGCGCGCGCCTGCAGGTGGAAACCCAAGTGATCAATGGTGAGGGCAAGAAGCTGTATCTGTTCCACAACTTACTGTCAGGCGGCGGCCTTGTGGCTACGGTGGAGACCCTGCTGCTGCATGTGGATCTGGACACGCGGCGCTCCTGCCCGCCTGCGCCCAAGGTGGCAGAGGCTCTGGTGCGGATTGCAGCGGCCCATGCGGTTCTGCCGAAACCCGAGGGTCTGGGCCGTTTTGTCGGCCAGCGCCCGTAGCGTTTTGGCATGAACAGGTGGCGGGGTGGGTTGCTTGACTTTCCCCCCGCCAGCCCCCTTTCTGCCTAAGGAACCGCAGGAGGGTATGATGAGCGATAGATTTACCGATGAACTTGAGGACCGGCTGGTCCGCTACGCGGCAATTGACAGCCAAAGCGACGCTGACAGCCCCTCTGCACCCAGCACAGAAATCCAGTTTGACATGCTGCGGCTGTTGGAAAAGGAACTGGCAGAGATCGGCGCGGCTGAGGTGGAACTGACCGATTACGGGGTGGTTCTGGCCACAATTCCGGGCAATGTGGACGGGCCAACCGTGGGCTTTCTGGCCCATGTCGATACCGCGCCGCAGTTCAACGCGACCGATGTAAAACCGCGAGTGATCAAAGGCTACAACGGTGGCGACATCACCTATCCCGATGATCCCGAACTGGTGCTTTCCCCGTCTGAATTCCCCTATCTGGCGGAAAAGCAGGGCCATGACATTATCACCGCCTCAGGCCTGACCCTGCTGGGGGCGGATGACAAGGCGGGGGTGGCGATCATTATGACGATGGCGCGCCATCTGCTGCAAAACCCTGAGATCAAACACCCGACCCTGCGGATTGCCTTCACCCCGGATGAAGAGATCGGCCGTGGTGTGGGGCAAGAGCTGCCGCGCGACATGAAAGCGGATTTTGCCTATACGCTGGATGGCGGCAAAGTTGGGGAAATCGAGTACGAGAGCTTCTCGGCGGATGGGGCCTTGGTGACCATCAAAGGCGTGTCGATCCATCCGGGCTACGCCAAAGAGAAGATGGTGAACGCCATCCATTTGGCGGCGAAACTGGTGCAGACGTTGCCACAGGCCACCATGACGCCCGAAACCACCGATGAGCGCGAAGGCTTCATTCATGCCACCGACATGGTTGGCGGGTCGTCCGAGATGAAGGTGCATTTCATCCTGCGCGATTTCGAACTGGACGGGTTGGCGGCCAAGGGGGAATTGCTGCGCAAGACCTGCGAAGCCCTGCAGCTGTCCGAACCACGCGCCGAGATCACCTGCGAAATCCAGCCGCAATACCGCAACATGCGCTACTGGCTGGAAAACGACATGACACCGGTGGAACTGGGGCGGGCTGCAAGTCGGGCCCATGGGCTAGAGCCGCTCTCGGTTCCGATCCGTGGCGGCACCGACGGATCGCGCCTGACCGAATTTGGCGTGCCAACGCCAAATATCTTCACCGGCATGCAAAACATTCATGGCCCGCTGGAATGGGTGTCGGTGCAGGATATGGCGCTGGCCACCGAGGTTTGCCTGAGCCTAGCACAGAAGGCCGGCGAAAACGGGTAAGACCCGCTTGAATTGTGTCCACAACGGGGCCGTTGAACGTGAAGAACCGCGAAACGGCCCCATTTCAAACCGCGTTTTCCAGGTTTTAGAGGAAAACCACTGCTCGTCATTTTATTGACGAGAGGCACCACCCTCGGGTGCATTTACCCCGAAAAACCCCGTTGTTTTCCTTGCGAAGGGCTGCGCGTGATAGGTGTTTGACAGGTGTCAACTCCCGCTTAGACAGAGTTGTTTGTGGCGAGAATGCGCCGCAAACCCTTCTGATTTCATAAAATAAACCCAAATTCCTGCGATTCTCGCTCCGGTCACTACTCAACTGGAGCATTCACATGCAACCGCACCACACAACCGAACCCCAAGGCGCCTCTCCGGAGCTGCCGCTGATCAGCGTTGCTGCGCTGCGCTCAGACGATCCGGCGGCGCAACAACAGGTCGCCGACGCGCTTGGGCAAGCCGCCCAGACCTATGGGTTCTTCCGGATCTCTGATCACGGCATCAGTCGCGCATTGATTGAGGAAACCTACCACCAGGCGGCGCGTTTCTTTACGCTGCCCGAAGCCCAGAAACGGCTTTACTACATTGGCGACAGCACCAATCATCGAGGTTATGTGCCGTTCAGCGAAAAGGGCGATTACGCCGATGAGGTGAACCGCAGCTATGAGGCCTTTGATCTGGGGGTGGATCTGCCCAAGGACGATCCCGACTATCTGGCGGGCAACCGGTTGCTGGGGCCGAATGTCTGGCCGATCTTGTCCGGCTTCAAGCCGGTGGTGGCGCAGTATTACCACGAAATATCCACCCTTGGCCGCCTAATCACCAGCGCTTTGGAAATGCATCTGGGGCTGCCCAAAGGGGCGATGTCATCGCAGATGGACAAGCCGATTTCGCAACTGCGTCTGTTGCATTACGTGCGCAAATCGCAGCGGGTGGATCACGCCTCTGTCAACATGGGGGCGCATACGGATTACGAATGTCTGACCCTTTTGCACACACGCAACCCCGGCTTGCAGGTTTTGGCGCAGGATGACAGCTGGATCGACGTGCCGGTCGATCACAACGTCTATGTTTGCAACATCGGTGACATGCTGGAGGCCTGGAGCAATGGCATCCTGAAGTCGACCCCGCACCGGGTGGTCAACTCCAGTGCGGAACGCTACTCGATGCCCTATTTCATTGCCGCAAATCATGATGCGCTGATCGAACCCTTCCCGCAGCTGGTCAGCGAGGAACGCCCCGCCGCTTATGAACCGTTCAAGGCAGGGGACCATTTGGAAAGAATGCTCATGCGCGATTTTCCGTATTTACGCGCAGCAGTTGCAAAGGCTAAGCTAATAGGTGGAGTGGAGGAAGAAATCCACAACCCATTCGAGCACAGATTTAATAAGAGCACTGCATAATGCCCCCATTTGACACCATTCTGGCCGTTGTTCTGGCTGGATTTGCCCTCAGCGCAACGCCCGGTCCTTCCATGTTATATGTCCTCTCACGAACGGTTGGTCAGGACCGTGCGGCAGGATTTGCATCGGCTTTTGGTTTGGCGCTCGGAGGCATGGCCTTGGCTGTGGCCACCGCAGCTGGGCTGGCGGCGCTGTTTGAGAAGGTGACCTGGATTGTCCCTGCGTTGCGCTATCTGGGGTCGGCCTATCTGATCTGGCTGGGGGTCGGCATGATCCGTGACGCCCGCGCTGAGGCGCAGGCTGACCTAGAGGTCAGCGCGGTCACTCAGAAACCGTTCCGCGCCATTGTCTGGCAGGGGGTTCTGGTGGAGCTGATGAACCCGAAAACGGTGCTGTTCTTTGCCCTATTTCTGCCGCCCTTTGTCACCATGGGAGAGGCCGATGGATCGGTCGCATTGCAGTTCCTGATCCTTGGCGCATTGGTGCCGCTGACGGCGATCCCGTCAGATATGCTGGTGGTGTTGATGGGGTCAAAAATGGCCGGCGCGATCAACCAGAGGCGTCAGCTGCGCGAAGGCATGGCCTGGGCCGGGGGGCTGATGCTGATTGCCATCGCCTTGAACCTGCACTTCGGTTTTATCTGACCCCTGATCTCCGTCGCAGTTTAAAGAGTTTGCCCCGTCTCCGTAGCCATCGCCACGAGGCGGGTTTTCTTTTGCACGGTCGGTCTCAGGTGATTTTGAACAGGGCAATGAGGCAACAATTCCCCTCGCAAAGCCCGCCAGCAGGTGCTTTTGCGGGCCGCTGCGCTTAAAAGAGCCGCGAAACCCCTTGGGGCCTGCGCCGCAGTTGGGTAAAACGATCTCAAAATAACCATTTGGAAAATGATGATGACCACTTCGATTCCTCTTCAGTCGCTGAGCGAGAACACTCTGTTCCGCGAAGGTGACGTCTTTGTTCTGTTCGGCGAACTGTTTGGTCGCGGCTATGCGACCGGTCTGCTGGATCAGGCCAAGGCCGCTGGCATGTCGGTGATCGGGATCACTGTGGGCCGCCGTGAGGACGATGGCAGCCTGCGCGCTCTCACCACAGAAGAACATGCAGCCGCCGAAGAGAACCTGGGCGGCAAGATCATCAATGTGCCGCTGATGGCGGGCTTTGACATGGATGCGCCCGAAGGCACCGCCACCCCCACCGATCTGGTCAATGAGATGACCATCGATGGCTGGCAGGAACACAAGCTGGACTGGGATCATCTGGCGAAATGCCGTGAGGCAGGCACCGAGCGTTTCAAAACCGCACTGGCCGAGATCATGGCCCAGCTGGACGGGATGATCCCGGCTGGCAAAAACGTGTTTTTCGCCCACACCATGGCCGGTGGTATCCCGCGCGCCAAAGTGTTCATGGCCATTGCCAACCGCATCTACAAAGGCCGTGGCAAACGTCACATGCCGTCGCAGGCGCTGTTGGACAGCGATCTGGGCAAACTGATCCTGCAGAACTTTGACGATGTGACGGCCAACAGCTTTGGCCATTTGCTGGACGCCTCGGCGGCGATCCGCAACCGCATTGAAGCGGAAGGTGGCGAAGTGCGCTACACCGCTTACGGCTACCACGGCACCCGCGTGTTGATTGGTGGCGAATACCAGTGGCAGACCTACACCAGCTACACCCAGGGCTACGCCAAGATGCGTCTGGAAGACCACGCCAAAGCGGCTTGGGACAAAGGTATCAAGGCCACCGTCTTTAACTGCCCCGAAATCCGCACCAATTCGTCGGATGTCTTTGCCGGTATCGAACTGTCGCTGCTGCCGCTGCTGACTGCGTTCAAAACCGAAGGTGGCGGCGCTTGGGCCGATGCACTGTGGCAACGTTGTCAGGACCTGTTGAAAGACGGTGTTCAGCTGGAAGACGTTCTGACCAAAGTCTCCGACTATCAGAAATCCGAACTGATGCAGGGCTTCTACAACTTCCCTGCCTGGCCGATGCAGAACAGCGCCGATCAGGTTGAGGCAACCGTTGGCACCTCGCAAGAGATTGTGGAGATGCACGAGAACCGCAAAGAGCTGATTTCGGACGAGTTGAGCCAGCACGTGCTGAGCGCGACCGGTGAGCTGATCTTCACCGAAACCAGCGCCCCCAGTGGGCCGGTTCTGTGGCTGGACCACGACATGGTGGCTCAGGTACTGCTGCGCGCCAACGGCTAAGCCCGCCAGACAAGATTAGATTGACGGCCTCTCCCGCATGGGAGGGGCCGTTTTTTGTGGCCGTATTTTGCGACAGGAGCTTCGGAGAGAGGGGAGGATTGACATGTAAAATTATACGAACGTATAACAATTGTAATTGCGAAGATTGAGAAGAGGATGTGGTCCGATGCGATTTGCGGATGTGACACGGCGATTGGCTGGGCTTGGGGGCGCGAAATGGGCGGTCTATTCCGAAGCCCGCGCGCGGATTGCCAAGGGGTCAGACATCATCGAAATGACCATTGGTGAACCGGACGTGCCGGTCCCCGCCGATCTGGTTTCCGCCACCGTTGACGCCCTGCACGCGGGTCGCACGGCCTATTCCAATGGCCGTGGTGAGGCCGCATTGCTTGACGCATTGGCCGCCCGTTACTCGGCGCGTTGGCCGCGTCGATTTATCCCTGAGAATTTCCTGACCTTCCCCGGCACCCAGACCGCGCTTTATGCCTGTATTGCCGCAATGGCAGAGGCGGGGGATGAGGTGCTGGTCGGTGATCCGATGTATGCCACCTACGAAGGTGTCATCCGTGCCTCGGGCGCGGAGGTGGTGCCGGTGCCGCTGAGGGCGGAACACGGGTTTCGCATGCAGGCGGCAGACCTCGCCGCCCGCATTACCCCGCGCAGTCGGGCGATCCTGCTGACCTCACCGCACAATCCCACGGGGGCGATCCTGACAAAGCAGGATCTACAGGCCATTGGGGAACTGGCAATGGCCCACGACCTCTGGATCCTGTCGGATGAGGTCTATGAGGAGCTGGTGTTCGACGGTGTTGCCTATACCTCGCCCCTGGCATTGCCTGAAATTGCGGATCGGGTGGTTTCGGTCGCCTCAATCTCCAAATCCCATGCGGCGCCGGGGTTCCGGTCCGGTTGGTGTGTCGGGCCTGAGGCATTTTGCGCGGCGCTATTGCCGCTGTCGGAAACCATGCTGTTTGGCAACCAGCCCTTCATCGCAGATATGACCACCAAGGCGATCCGCGATGGCTCCTCTGTGGCGGCAGAGATGACCGGTCGCTTTCAGGCCCGCGCGCGCCGCTTGGCCGAGAGGGTCACGGCCGCAACCACGCTGAACGTGGCGATGCCGGAGGCGGGGATGTTCTGCCTGATTGAGACCACGGCAACCGGCATGGCAGGGGAGGCTTATGCCTGGGACCTGCTGGATCACGGCGTTGCTGTGATGCCCGGCACCTCTTTTGGCGACGGGTTGCACCACTGGGTGCGGGTGGCGCTGACCATTGAGGATAGTGCTTTTGACCATGCGGTGGAGCGGATCATCCGCCATGCCAGAGCCCACGGTGCGGTGCGGCAGGAGGAGGCGGTATGAGCACATCGGTCACACAGCAAACCGTTGGTGAGGCGCTGGTTACTGGCCTGAAGGCGCGTGGCGTCACACATGTTTTTGGCATCCCTGGCGTGCACACGATTGAGCTTTACCGTGGGCTGGCGCGTTCCGGCATCCGCCATATCACGCCGCGCCACGAACAGGGGGTGGGGTTTATGGCTGATGGCTATGCTCGTGCCTCTGGCAAACCCGGGGTGGCTTTTGTCATTACCGGACCGGGGCTGACCAATGCGGTAACCGCGATGGCACAGGCGCGTGCGGACTCTGTGCCGATTCTGGTGGTTTCAGGGGTGAATGCAGGACCGTCGCTGGGCAAGGGCTGGGGGCATTTGCATGAGCTGCCGGACCAAGGCGGGCTGATGGCGCAGGTCGCCCTGACCTCTCAACATGTTGCTACGCCGGAGGAACTTAACGAGGCGCTGGACCGGGCCTTTGCCCCGTTTACAGCTGGCCGTGCAGGGCCAACACATATCGAGGTGCCGCTGGATGTGATGGGGCAGACGGCTGTTGATCTGGCAGAGGTCGCGCAGGGGGCTGCGCCACCCGTTTTGCCCGATCTGTGCGCCGCTTTGACCAAGCTGGAGGACGCAAAACAGGTTGTGATTCTGGCTGGCGGCGGGGCGAAACATGCGACAGCGTTGCGAGATCTGGCAGAGCGGCTGGACGCCCCCGTTGTGCAGACGGTGAATGGGCGCGGGGTGATGTTTGACCATCCGCTCAGCGTGCCCGCCAGCCCGAGCCTGACCGCGGTGCGGGATCTGATCCGGCAGGCCGACTGCGTTTTGGCGCTGGGGACCGAGCTGGGGCCAACCGACTACGACATGTATGAAATAGGCCGCTATCCCGCGATGCCCGGCCTGATCCGGGTGGACATCTGCCTAAAACAGCTGTCGCGGCGGTCGGCTTCGATCAGTATCGAAACCGACAGTGCAGCCTTTGTTGCAGCGGCGCTAGAGCGTCTGGCTGACCGGAAAGCCGCCAATGGGGCGGCCCGCGCTGAAACCGCACGGCAAGCGGCTTGGGAAGAGATCGGGCCGGACTATCGTCGGCAGGTCGAGGTTTTGAATGCAATCCGTGATGCCCTACCCAAGGCGCGGATTGTTGGGGATTCCACGCAGCCGGTCTATGCTGGCAACCTGTATTATGAACCCGACCGGCTGGACGGCTGGTTCAACTCGGCCACCGGATATGGCGCGTTGGGCTATGCCATTCCTGCGGCGATCGGGGTGGCGCTGGCCGATCCTGACAGCCCGGTGATCTGTCTGACGGGGGATGGCGGGGCGCAGTTTTCCCTGACCGAAATGATGGTCGCCCAAGAGGAAGGCCTGCCGGTTCTCTTTGTGATCTGGAACAATGCCGGCTACCGTGAAATTGCCACCGCGATGGAAAGCGCCGAGGTTGAGGTTGTTGGCTGCACACCGACGCCACCGGATTTTGCCCTGACCGCGCAGGCCTTCGGGATGCGCTATGCCAAGGTTGCCGATGTCGCCGATCAGGTGACCACTGCGCTGACAGCTTTGGCGCAAGGGCAGGGGCCCGCTATTCTGGAGGTCACAGCGCCCGTCTGGCGGTCCAAGGGCTAAGTCACTGCAACGGCAGGTCGAGGAGCCTGCCCACTGCCTCCAGCCCGATCTCGGCCAGTTCCCCTGTGGCAAAGGCATCCGGTAAGGCGCCGCCTTCCAACCACAGCCCGTCAGCCACCGCGTTGCAGGCAATGGCCAGTCGTCGCAACTCGGCCGTCGAAGGATCGCGCCCAGCCTCCCGCAGGGCGGCGGCAATCAGACCTTCCAGTTTGTCACGGAAATAGACGTAGCTTTCGGCGTGGATCTGGCGCATCTCCGGCTCTGCCGGGACGCGGCTCATGAAACCGGACCACAGTGCCAGCGCGCGCGGTTCCACCACCGGCGGCTCCAGCGAGGCGCGTAGGAAACCTGCCAGCCGCGCCTTAGCATCCACGCCGCCGCCGCTGGCTTCGGCCAGATCGGTGAGGCTGCGCATGTGATAGGCAAAGGCGGCCTGGATCAGCGCCTCTTTGCTGTGGAAATAGTGCCGTACCAGGCCCTGTGTGACCGCGGCCCGGTCGGAAATCGCCCGCACGGTGGCCCCCGCCACCCCCTTTTCGGCCACCAGATCAAGGGTGGCCTGGATCAGTGCCTCTTTGCGCACCTCTGCGCCTTCGCGGGTAAATTTGCGCCGATCTGTGGTCACGGGCGAGCTCCTTTTGCACTTTGGTCCTATTCAAAATGAATAGAGGCGAGTTGCAAGGGGTTCGCTTCGCGCCGAAAACCCTGTAGAGCAGGCGCACCTGATGACAGTGCCGTTTGGTCCCTGCCAAACCGGTCCCGCCGCAGCCGCCCGCATGTCCAAATTGTAACGCGATTTGATGGGCTGAGGCAGATTGGCGCGACCGGCATTCTTGCAAGTTTGTCTTGTTTGGTATACAGCGGCATACAATGAGCGCCTCCAGCTCGCCAAACGGCTTGATCCTGCGGGGTCGGGTCGCAGCCAAAACTAAATCGCTAGGATCGTCATGAGCTTGTACACAGACTACCTGAATGAGATTTCCACCCGTAAAGAGCAGGGTTTGAACCCTAAGCCGATTGATGACGGCGCTCTGGTGGAAGAGCTCATTTCGCAGATCAAAGATCTGGAAAATGAGCACCGCGCAGATTCGCTGAACTTCTTCATTTACAACACCTTGCCCGGCACCACGAGCGCCGCGGGTGTGAAGGCGAAGTTCCTGAAAGAGATCATCCTGGGCACCGTGTCCGTTGAAGAGATCTCGGCCGAGTTTGCTTTTGAGCTGCTGTCGCACATGAAGGGTGGCCCTTCGGTTGAGGTGCTGCTGGACCTGGCACTGGGCGCGGACGAATCTGTTGCCAAAGCCGCCGCAGGCGTGCTGAAGACTCAGGTCTTCCTCTATGATGCGGATATGGCCCGCCTGCAGGACGCGCTGGACGCGGACAATGCAGTTGCCAAGGATCTGCTGGAAAGCTACGCCAAAGCCGAGTTTTTCACCAAGCTGCCGGACATGGATGAAGAGATCGAGATCGTGACCTTCATCGCGGGCGAAGGGGACATCTCGACCGATCTGCTGTCGCCAGGTGCCGAGGCGCACAGCCGCGCCGACCGTGAACTGCACGGAAAGTGCATGATCACTGAAGCTGCACAGAAGCACATCGAAGAGCTGAAGCTGCAACACCCGACCAAGCAAATCATGCTGATCGCGGAAAAAGGCACCATGGGTGTGGGTTCGTCGCGGATGTCGGGCGTGAACAACGTGGCGCTCTGGACCGGTAAACAGGCGTCGCCCTATGTGCCGTTTGTGAACTACGCCCCGATCGTGGCTGGCACCAACGGCATCTCGCCGATCTTCCTGACCACCGTGGGTGTGACCGGCGGTATCGGTCTGGATTTGAAAAACTGGGTTAAGAAAGTTGATGAGGACGGCAATGCCATCCTGAACAACGACGGCAACCCGATCCTTGAGCAGAAATACTCGGTTGAGACCGGCACCGTTCTGAAGATCAACACCAAAGCCAAGACGCTGCTGAGCGAAGACGGCGAAGAGCTGGCTGATGTGTCCGCTGCCTTCACCCCGCAGAAAGCCGAGTTCATGAAGGCGGGCGGTTCTTACGCCATCGTCTTCGGCAAGAAGCTGCAGACATTTGCCGCCGAAGCGCTGGGCATTGAGGCCACTCCGGTCTTTGCCCCGTCGAAAGAGATCAGCCATGAGGGCCAGGGTCTGACCGCGGTTGAGAAAATCTTTAACCGCAATGCGGTTGGCACCACTCCGGGCAAAACCCTGCACGCCGGTTCGGATGTGCGTGTGAAGGTCAACATTGTTGGCTCGCAGGACACCACTGGTCTGATGACCATGCAGGAACTGGAAGCCATGGCCGCGACCGTTGTGTCGCCCATCGTCGACGGCGCCTATCAGTCGGGCTGTCACACCGCGTCGGTTTGGGATGTGAAGGCGCAGGCCAACACCCCACGTCTGATGAAGTTCATGAACGACTTCGGTCTGGTCACTGGTCGTGACCCGAAGGGCGAATACCACGCCATGACCGACGTGATCCACAAGGTGCTGAACGACATCACCGTGGATGACTGGGCGGTCATCATCGGCGGTGACAGCCACACCCGTATGTCCAAAGGCGTGGCCTTTGGTGCAGACTCGGGTACGGTTGCATTGGCGCTGGCCACTGGCGAAGCTTCCATGCCGATCCCTGAGTCCGTGAAGGTGACCTTCAAGGGCAAAATGGCCGATCACATGGACTTCCGTGATGTGGTGCACGCGACGCAGGCGCAGATGCTGGAACAGCATGGCGACAACGTCTTCCAGGGCCGCGTGATCGAAGTGCACATCGGCACGCTGCTGGCGGACCAGGCCTTCACCTTCACTGACTGGACTGCAGAGATGAAGGCGAAAGCCTCGGTCTGTATCTCCAACGATGACACGCTGGTTGGCTCGCTGGAGCTGGCGAAATCGCGCATCCAGATCATGATCGACAAAGGCATGGAGCATGAAAATGGCATGCTGGCCAAGCTGATCGCCATCGCAGATGCCCGCATCGCCGAGATCAAATCGGGTGACAAACCGGCCCTGACCCCGGATGACAACGCCAAATACTTCGCCGAAGTTGTGGTGGATCTGGACCAGATCGTTGAACCGATGATCGCCGACCCTGACGTGAACAACGCGGATGTTTCCAAGCGCTACACCCACGACACCATCCGTCCGATCAGCTACTACAAGGCTGAGAAGAAGGTGGATCTGGGCTTCGTTGGCTCCTGCATGGTGCACAAGGGCGACATCAAGATCGTGGCTCAGATGCTGAAGAACCTGGAAAAAGCCAACGGCAAGGTCGAGTTCAAAGCGCCGCTGGTTGTGGCCGCACCGACCTATAACATCATCGATGAGATGAAGGCCGAGGGTGACTGGGAAATCCTGCAGAGGTACTCGGGCTTTGAGTTCGACGACATGTTCCCGAAAGAGAAAGCCCGGACCGAGTACGAGAACATCCTGTACCTCGAACGTCCCGGCTGTAACCTCTGCATGGGCAACCAGGAAAAGGCCGCTAAGGGTGACACCGTTCTGGCCACCTCGACCCGCCTGTTCCAGGGCCGTGTAGTTGCTGACAGCGCCACCAAGAAAGGTGAATCGCTGCTGGGCTCTACCCCGCTGGTTGTTCTCTCGGCGATCCTGGGCCGCACGCCCACGCTGGAAGAGTATAAGGTCGCCGTTGAAGGCATCGACCTGACCAAATTTGCCCCGCCACTGGAAAAGCCGGCCGGCGCACGCTCGGTCCACTTCTAAATTACAACTGAGGTCTTCTCGGTAACAGCCCTTCCCGGAAACGGGGAGGGCTTTTGCGTTTCTGCGACCCGAGCAATGAAATATGGATTTTTGCCGCCCAACCGTTAGCCTGAAACGCAGGAGACGCGGGAGGGCGACATGAGTGGTGCAGAAAAAGAGGATAAGGCGGGGCTGGTGTCGCTGCGCGCGGGCAGCACGGACAGCGGTGTGGTGGAAGACTATTATGACAGCTGGGCCGCCAGCTACGATGAGACGCTGAAGGACTGGCGCTATGCCACCCCATCGGATGCGGCGGATTTGCTGGTGCCTTTGTTGCCCACTGGGGCAGCGGTTCTGGATGTGGGCTGCGGCACCGGTGGCATGGGGGCCGAACTGGTGCGTAGGGGGCAGTTCGACATAGACGGGCTTGATATCTCGACAGCATCGCTGGCTTTGGCGGCCGAACGGGGCTGCTACCGCGCTTTGACCCAATGTGACCTGCAAAAACTGCCACTGCCTGCGGCGGATAGCAGCTATGAGGCGGCGGTCTCTGTTGGGGTACTGACCTACATCGAAGATGGCGCGGCCCTGATGCGGGACCTTTGCCGCATCGTGCGCCCGGATGGGATGATTGCCTTCACCATGCGTTCGGATCTTTGGGCGGTGCGGCGCTATCCGAAGCTGCTGAAGGATCTGGCGGCGGCGGGTCTGTGGTCAGTGCATCATATTTCTGCCCCACTGCCCTACCTGCCGGGGAACGAGGATTTTCAGGAGGACATCAAGGTCATCCACACGCTGTGTCGTGTTCTGGGTTAGGGGGCTTATCGCGGGGCGCTCAGTTCAGCCGCAAAGCCCCTTCCCAGGCGGCAATGAACCTGTCACGCATCAGGCGATCCAGATTGGCCAACAGGGTGACCCCAAACCGGATCGGCCGCAGCGGCCCGCCACTGGCAGCGTCATAGCTGCTGAGCGGCGGGAAGGCGGTTTCTGACGCGATTTTGGACTGCCCCTCAGCGCTGAGCAGATAGTCCACAAAACTGCCCGCCAGTTCTGGGCTTTGCGCATTGGCCGGGATCAGCGCCGAGCGCATCACCACATGGGTAAAGTCCTGCAGCCTCAGGATTTGCCCACCCCCTTGCTGATCCAGACGTGATTTTGCGTAGCTTTCCAAAACGTTATAGGCCAGATGCAATTCGCCTGTGCCAATATCGTCCAGCATTTCACTGGAGCAACAATAGAGCTGCGGGTCCAGAGCGCCCATCACCTCGGCCAGACGCCAATAGGCTTCGGACCGGTTGGCATCCTGTGTTCCCAACAGATAGCCGGTGCCGACGGTGCGAATGTCATAGGTGCCCACCTTGCCCGAAAACCGGTCGGGATGATCGCGCATCAAGGCAATCAGCTCTTGCCGGGTGTGGGGCAGGGGGAGGCCCTCAAATCCACGCTCCGAAGTCACTGCCACAATCGGTTCGGCGGTGAACCCAAAGACCTCATGGCGCCAGCGTGACCAGGCCGGGGCGGCGCGGCTGGTGCGGCTTTGGTGATCCTGCGCCAACCCGTCGTTGGCCAGTTTCATCTGCAGGTCCATGGCAAAGGAAATGGCCACGTCAAACGCTACTTCCTGCGCCGCCACCGCTTTGTAGAGCTCTCGTGACGAAACCTGCGTGTAGTCCACACTCACCGTCGGGTTGCGCATCTGGTAATCACGGATCAATGGCTCAAAAGCAGACAGGTCGGTTACCGACAAAAGGCGCAGCTCGGCCTGTTCCATTGCGCTGTCAAACCGGACATGCGCCTCAATCTCAAACGCCTGCGCCTGCGCCTGCGTCTGTGCCTGCGCCTGCGTCTGCAGTGGCAGGAGGCCCAGCAGAGAAATACACAGGGACCTTAGGACAGGCAGGGAAAGGACAGCTCTGCACATGTGCCGCGCTCCTCATTGTTGGAGAGGTACAGCTGCCCGCCATGCGAACGAGCCACTTCGTTGACAATCGACAGCCCCATGCCAGTGCCGACAATCCCAGCGGTTTCCGGACCACGTTTGAAACGGCCAAACAGTTGTTTGGGGCTGACATCACCCAGACCGCGCCCCTGGTCACGGATAGTGAGTACTACGCTGTCTCCGTCGCATTGCAAATTAAGGTCGATCCGGCTGTCAGGGTCCGAGTATTTGATCGCGTTGTCGATAAGATTTCGCAGGGAAATCTCAATCATCAGCACGTCACCCTGAATGTCAAAACAGGGGCCTTGGGCGGTGAAATGCATCTCGATGTCTTTCAGATCCGCCGTCGGGAACAGGGCGTCATAGGCCTCTTGGACCTTGGTTTTCAGATCCATCCGCTCCAGCGGGGTGGAGTCTGAGCGTTGGGTCACCGTGGCATAGGCCAGCAACTGGCTGGCAGAGCGGGCGCTTTCCTCAACCGAGAACAGGACTTTGCGCAGTGCGCGGCGGGTGTCGTCACATTCGGTGCGCCGTAGCGCAATCTCGGTTTCGGTCTTAACCGTCGAAAGAGGGGTGCGGATATGGTGGGCGGCTTCGGCAATAAAGGTTTCCGAACGGCGCAGGGAATGGCGCAGGCGGCGAATAAAGTCGTTCAGCGCCGAGGTCAGCGGGGTCAGTTCCACTGGGGTGGGCTGACGCAAGGGGCGCAGGTCATTGGGGCCACGTCGCTCAACCGCGCCGGTCACATCGCGCAGGGGCCGCAGCGCCTGTTGCGCTGTAATGGCCCCCAGACCCGCCAATCCCAGAAAAATACCAGCGGAAATCAGGATCGCCCAGGCGGCAAAGCGGTCTGCCACCGCCTGTTGCGCGTCCTGGGTCTGCCCGATCAGGATGGTGACCTCCTGCAGCTCGGAACCCGCCGGCGCAGAGGAGTTCAGCACTACCGCACGCAGGTCAAATCCGCGGTAGCCCAGCGAAAAGGAATATGGATCGCGCACCCGCCGGGTGGCGTCG
Source organism: Thalassobius sp. MITS945101 (assembly GCF_047123305.1). GTDB lineage: Bacteria > Pseudomonadota > Alphaproteobacteria > Rhodobacterales > Rhodobacteraceae > Thalassobius. Next base: position 4,181,599 of record NZ_CP138918.1, on the reverse strand, counting down.
GGCGGCAGGAAATCCTCATATCCGGTGATCGATTGGCCGTTCACCCGCACATTGTAGAAAATCCGGTCCTGCGCGGCGGTTTCCAGAATGGCAAAGGCAGAGTGTGGCAGTTTGACGATGACCTGATCCCCGCTGGAGCCGATCTGTTCCGCAATGGTATTGGCGGCGGCGCGCAGCAGGTTGTCTTGGGTCGCTTCGGCGGTCTGGAACGCGACAAAACGAATGGCAAGAAACAGGCAGATCGAAGCAAGCGCTCCCAACAACAGGTGCGACAGCGCCAGACGGCGCTGGATCGATCCGGCTTGGGGTGCGCGCACCATCTAACCGCGCTCCGACAGGCGGTAGCCAAGCCCGCGCACGGTTTCAATCTGCGCGCGGCTGCCATCCAGCTTTTTGCGCAGGCGGGCGACATAGACCTCGATCACATTTTCCGAGATCTCCTCGGCGCTGGAAAACAGGCGGTCACCGATCTGCACCTTGGAATAGATCCGATCAGGACCGGAGAAGAATATCTCCAATAGCCGCATTTCGCGGTTGCGCAATTCTCGGGGTTCTCCGGCCACTTTGACCTCGGCCCGCAGCGGATCGAATTCTAAGTCGGCAAATTGCTGAACATTGTGCGAGGCGCCGCCCCGGCGGCGCAGCACGGCACGACAGCGGGCTTCAAGTTCGGCGAAGTTCACCGGCTTTGAGATATAGTCATCCGCCCCGGCATCCAGCACTTCGACTCGGGAGGAAACGTCAGATTGTGCTGTCACCGCAATGACAGGTACATCGTTTCCGGCAGCGCGGCACTGGCCCAGAAACCGGCGTCCATCGCCATCTGGTAGCGTCAGATCCAAGAGCACAATGTCATAGCTGGAATAGGCAAGGTAATCCTGCGCCTCCCCCAAAGATCCAGCCATATCAATAGCATGGCCGTCCATTGCCAGGCGTGTGCTGACGGCTTCGGCAAGGTTTTGGTTATCTTCAACCAGTAGGAAACGCATGAATCTCACTCGCGACAGGTCGGTGACAGGTTACCCCCATACTATCGGAGGTGTCAGGATTCTGAGCGGCGGAGGAACACCGCGAATCCTGTCTGAAATCAAATAGATGTGCAATGCACATTGGGAGGAAAAATGATGAATCGCAAATTTGCGTCCCTGGCTGGCGCTGTAGTCATGAGCTTCGGCGTCACTGGCGCAGCTTCGGCCGCAGAATGTATCGCACCGGCAAACCCGGGCGGTGGCTGGGACTTCACCTGCCGTCAGATCGGCAAAATCATGCATGACATCGGTGCTGTTGATAAGCCTGTTCAGGTGACCAACATGGCCGGTGGCGGCGGTGGTCTGGCCTTTACCCACGTTGTGACTGAACGTGGTGATGACGCAGACCTGATCGTTGCGGCCTCTTCGGCAACCTCGACCCGTCTGGCCCAGAACGCGTATGCAGGCATGACGGCTGACCAGGTTCGTTTCGTGGGTGCCATCGGTGCAGATCCGGGCGTTGTGGTTGTGGCTGCTGACAGCCCCTACCAGTCGCTGAACGATCTGGTTGACGACATCAAAGCAAACCCCGGCAAGCTGGCCTTCGCTGGCGGTTCCGCTGTGGGTGGCTTTGACCACCTGAAGCCGCTGATGATCCTGCAGCGCGCAGGTATCGAAGACGTAAAAGCCGTGAAGTACATCGGGGTTGACGGTGGCGCAGACGCCATCACCCAGACCGTTGGTGGTTTCACTCAGGCGATGTCGGGCGACATGTCCGAAATCGTTGGCTTCCTGAAGTCGGGCGACGTGCGCGCCCTGGCCGTTCTGACCGAAGAGCGTGTGCCCGGCTTTGAAGACATCCCGACCGCCAAAGAGCAAGGCATCGACGTGGTCGCGGTGAACTGGCGTGGTCTCTACGTTCCCAAGGACGTAAGCGACGACACCTTCAACATGTGGGCAGACCGCCTGCAGAAAGTTGCTGACAGCGCTGAGTGGCAGGAAGCCATGGCCGCAAATGGCCTGGCCCCCTTCACCAAAGTTGGCGGTGACTTCCAATCCTACGTAGACGGCGTGGTTGCGGAAATCCGTACCCTGTCCAAAGAAATTGGAGTGATCCAGTAATGATCTCTGACCGTATCTTCGGAGCGGTCGTCACTCTGGTGGCGCTAGCATACATCGCTAGCGCCACGCAGATTCAGACGAGCTTCCTCTCGGATCCGGTGGGTCCAAAGACCTTCCCGATGCTGATTGGTGCCGTTGCGGCCATCTGTGGCATCATCGTGGTACTGCGCCCCGATGAAGACCCTGAATGGCCCCAGCTGCAAACGCTCGGCGCGCTTTTGTTCTCGGTTATCGTGCTTGTGTGTTATGCCTACGCGTTGAAGCCTCTCGGCTTCCTGCTGCCTACTGCTGTGACGGCTGCCATCCTCAGCTATCAGATCAGCCCCCGACCCGTGCCTGCCGCCCTTGCTGGTGCTGGCCTCTCGCTGGGACTGTTCGCTATCTTCAAATTTGCGCTGGGCCTAAGCCTCTTCGCATTGCCCGCCGCATACTACGGCTAGGGAGACCCCCACATGGACCTGTTTGCTAACCTCGCGATCGGCTTCGGCATCGCGCTCAGTCCGTTCACCCTGATGTTGGCGGTCTTCGGCTGCTTCATCGGCACCATCATCGGCGCTTTGCCGGGGTTGGGCCCGTCCAACGGCGTTGCCATCCTGATCCCACTCACCTTCTCGATGGGGCTCGACGCCACTTCGGCTCTGGTGCTGATGACAGCTGTTTATTACGGCGCCATGTATGGCGGCCGGATCAGCTCGATCCTTCTTAACATTCCCGGTGATGAACCGGCCCTGATGACCACCCTTGACGGCTATCCAATGGCCAAACAGGGCCGCGCGGGTGACGCGCTGGTGATTTCGGGCGTGGCCTCTTTCACCGGTGCATTCCTGTCGACCATCGGCCTGATGCTGCTGGCGCCCCTGCTGGCGCGTGTGGCCTTCCAGTTCGGTCCGGCAGAGTATTTTGCGCTCTATATGCTGGCCTTCGCCACGCTGGGCGGTATTGCTTCCAACAACCAGGCCAAGGCGGCGATTGCCTCCTGTATCGGTCTGGGCATCGCGATGATCGGCGTGGACAACAACTCCGGCCTGCCGCGTCTGACCTTTGGCAACCTGCACCTCTTTGACGGCATCGACTTCCTGGTTGCCATCGTGGGTCTGTTCGCCATCGCTGAGGTCTTCTTCTTCATCGAAAGCCACGGCAAGAACACCTCGATCGGTGTGAAACTGGACAAGGTGCGGATCCCGTTCAAAGACATCATCTCCACCGGCTGGACCCAGCTGCGTGGTTCGTTGATCGGCTTTGTTGCTGGTGTTCTGCCGGGTGCAGGTGCGTCGCTCGGCTCTTTCCTGGCCTATATGGGTGAAAAATCCATTGCCGGTGAAGAAGGTAAGTTCGGCACCGGTGTGCCGCGCGGTGTGGCGGCCCCTGAGGCTGGCAACAACGCGGCGGCTGGTGGGGCGCTGGTGCCCATGCTGACCCTGGGCGTGCCGGGTTCTGGTACCACGGCGGTTCTGCTGGCGCTCTTGATGACGCTGAACATCACCCCTGGCCCGACCCTGTTCACCGAACGTCCCGAAGTGGTCTGGGGCCTGATCGCCTCGCTTCTGATCGCCAACTTCGTGCTGCTTCTGATGAACGTGCCGATGGTGAAGGTCTTTGTGAAGGTTCTGTCGGTTCCGCCGTGGATCCTGCTGCCGGGCGTGACCATGGTCAGCTTCGTGGGCATCTTCTCGCTCTCGGGCAGCTATTTCGACCTGCTGCTGATGGTGGCCTTCGGTGTACTGGGCTGGGTTCTGCGTAAGCTGGACGTGCCAACCGTGCCGATCATCCTGGGCATCCTGCTGGGTGGCCACATGGAAGACGCTCTGCGCCGTGCCATGGTGCTGTCGGATGGCAATGTGACCTACCTGTGGTCTTCGCCCATTGCGATTGGCCTGTGGGTTGTGGCAATTGCTGGCTTCGTTGCGCCGATGTTCCTGCGCGGCATCCTGAAAAAGCCCCAACGTGTAACGGACTAAACCATGACCAAAGTTCTCGTGCCCGCCGGTGTTCTGGGCCTGGGGTTTGACCCCGACGCCCTGAAACGTGGCCTTGCCGAAAAGCCTGACATCATCTGCATCGATGGCGGCTCGACCGACAGTGGCCCATTCTACCTGGGCACGGGAACATCCAAATACTCCCGCGCGGCCAACAAGGCCGAGTGGAAACAACTGATGCAGGCACGAGCAGACGCTGCGGTGCCACTGGTCATCGGCTCCGCCGGAACCTGTGGCACCGACAGCACTGTCGACTGGATGTATGACATCACCGTGGAACTGGCCAAGGAGCTGGGCCAGTCTCTCAAAATCGCCCGGATCTATTCCAATCAGCCAGAGGCCCGCGTGTCTGAGGCTCTGACCGAGGGCCGCGTGACCGCGCTGTCGCCTGATCCCGGCATCTCTCCTGAAATTCTTAGCCAATGTTCCAACATTGTAGCACTGGCCGGTGCAGAACAGATCGGCGCCGCGATTGCCACCGGTGCCGATATTGTGATCGCAGGCCGCACCACTGACACCGCCACCGTTGCTGCGCTGCCCTTGATGAACGGCGACCATGCCGGTGGGGCGTGGCATGGGGCCAAGATCGCCGAATGTGGAGCGCTGTGTTCGACGCAGCCAACCTCTGGTGTGATCCTGGTGGAGTTTGACAAGACCGGCTTCACTGTCACCCCAATGGCTGAGGCCGCGCGCTGCACGCCGCATTCTGTCTCGGCCCATATGCTCTATGAAAATTCGGATCCGTTTCAACTGTTTGAGCCGGGTGGATACCTGGATGTGACCGAGGCACGTTACACCGCACTCAACGACCGTCAGGTACGGGTTGAGGGCGGCATATGGGTGCCAGCCGAAGATTACACCGTGAAGCTGGAAGGCGCCCGTATGGCCGGTTACCAGACCACGATCATGGCCATGCTGCGGACCGAGCATTACGTCAAAAACGCCCGCGAATGGGCTGCCAGCCTCGAGGCCTTTGTGCGCGACCTGATCGCTACGCGGATGGACCTGCATCAAGAGGACTATGATCTGGAATTCCGCCTGATCGGCGTGAATTCGGTCTTTGGCGATCTGGAAACCAAAATGGGGGAGCCGGTAGAGGTTGGGGTGGTGGGCATCATCACTGCGGACAGCCCGGAGACCTGTTCCGAGATCGGCAAGCTGATCAACCCTTTCCTGCTGCATCATCCGCTGACCAAGGACGAAGAGCTGCCCAGTTTTGCTTTCCCCTATTCGCCAGCGCAATCTGACCGTGGGGCGCTTTACGAGTTCTGCCTGAACCATGTGATGGTGCTGGATGATCCTATGGCGGCCTTCCGCCTTGAGTTGACGGAGGTCTGACATGGCGAAACTGGCTGACATCGGCGCCAAGGCGCGCTCGAAAAATGCAGGCCCGTTCTGGGTCACCATCGACGTTTTCTGCAACTCACCTGAGGCCTTTGCGACCCTGCGCAAGGTCATCCGCAATGACATGGTTGCAGGCCTGTTCAAGGTCGATCCACATAGCCTGAAACGGTTTGAGATCGCATCCTTAAACGTCATCAAGATCAGTGTGCCGCGCCCCACTGTGCAAGGATCGCGTTTTGACCGCGACATGCATGGGGCGCAGGCGGCTGTGCTGCTCTCGGAACTTGAATTGCCGTTCTGAGAACCGAGAGCAGCATGAAATATCGTATCGACCTGATTTCCGACACGTCAACCCGGCCCTCGGCCGGAATGCTGGCCGCGATGGCGGAGGCTGAGACCGGTGATGAGCAACGCGGAGAAGATCCGACCACGCTGGCGCTCTGTGCCGAGGTGGCGCGGATGCTGGGCATGGAGGATGCGATTTTTCTGCCCTCTGGCACCATGTGTAACCAGATTGCATTCCTGGTGCATTGCCGTCCGGGCGATGAAATCCTTGCCGCTGGCAATTCGCATATCTTCCGCTCTGAAGGGGCAGGGGCGGCCGCCCTTGCGAGCGCTCAGATAGCCACCATCCCCACGGACAGCGGGATCTTCACCGCCGAGGATGTCACCGCACGTCTGCGCGCGCCCCGCGACCGCGCGCCGGTGTCGCGGCTGATCTCTGTCGAGCAGACCACCAACTCGGGCGGTGGGGCAATCTGGCCGCTGGACGTTCTGGCGGAGCTGCGGGACCTGGCGGCAAAGGAAGGGCTGATCCTGCATATGGACGGGGCGCGGCTGATGAATGCCGCGGTGGGGGCCGATGTGCCTGCGGTCGATTTCTGTCAGGGCTTCGAAAGCGCTTGGATCGATCTGTCCAAAGGCCTCGGCTGTCCGGTCGGCGCCGTTTTGGCGGGCTCTCACGAATTTATCCGGCGGGCCTGGGTGTGGAAACACCGGTTGGGCGGGGCGATGCGCCAGTCCGGTGTACTGGCAGCGGCGGGGCTTTATGCGCTGGCCTACAACCTGCCACGTCTGGAGGAAGATCACGCCAAGGCCCGCCGTTTTACCGACCTGCTGCAAGGGGCGCAGGGGCTGGTGGCCAGTCCCAGAACGCCGGAAACCAACATCGCCTTTGTCGACGTTTCTGCCAGCGGTCAGACCACCGCCCAGATTGCCGCCACTTTGGCGCAGCAGGGCATTCGTCTGAACGCCGAAGGGCCCGAGCGCTTCCGGGTTGTGACCCATCTGGATGTCACCCTGGCCGAGGTGGAAGAGGCCGCCGCCGCCCTGATCACCGCCACCCGAAGCTGACGGGTTACAGATACGGCCCCAGATACGGCCCCCAGACCGGAGCCAAAACCATCGTGCCGCGCTGCGTTTGCCGTTATGGTGCGCGCCATGACCGACTCTGTCCGCTTCCGCCCACACCATTTCCTCTGCGCCATCGGCTATGAGGGCAAAGGTTATTCGGGCGAATTTACCGACAATATGACTGCCATCGTGCTGGACAGACTGCGCGCCCCGGGGGGCGAGGCGACACCGATGAAGGTGGTGGGCTACGCCGATGACATCTGCGGCCCCTGTCCCAAACGACGGGGCAGGTCCTGTGTGAACCAACAAGGTATTTCCCGCCTCGACCGCGCCCACGCACTGGCACTGAAGTTTGACCCACACGAAGAACTGACCTGGGGCGAAGCGCTGGAACGGATCCGCCAGAACGTCCTGCCGGGGGATCTGTCAAAGCTCTGCGAGGGATGCCAATGGCTGGAACTGGGCCTCTGTGAGGCGGCGCTGCGACGGCTGCATGAGGGACAGCTGGGCTAGGTAGTTGCCACTCATGTCAGACGCAAAGCGTCTGACTGCGCCCGACCCCGCCCCCATGGGCGGGCGCGTTCTGCAACGGTGGTTCTCGTTGCATGGTTAGGGCAGGCCAGCAAGGGCTAGGCAAGCGAAAAGCCGCCCTCGGGTTGGGCGCGGAAAAGTCGTTGAAGGTTGTTGTGTTTTTTCTTTAGGTTGTGGAAAACACAGCAGGTAGAAAATGAACGATTTTGGTGAGCAATACCACGCTGCGCAGCATGCAATCGCAACGTTGAAGTCACTCGTTAGAGAAGTGGTTTCCAATGCGCCAGATGGTGGGCTGAGGAACTCTGAGATTGGCCGGACGCTAGGAAACTACTCAGGTCACGTAGAACATGAAGGCCACATTTCACGCACGCTTCTGGAAATGCTTAAAGCTGAAGGAGTAGTGCAGCAAAACCCAGTGAACAAAGCATGGACACTGAGAAACCACTTCGAGCGTTAAGGCGCTGGATTAAACATCCAGCTCCTCCACAAACCGCGCGTTTTCCTGGATGTATTGGAAGCGCAGCTCGGGTTTTTTGCCCATCAGACGTTCCACCAGATCGCCGGTCTCACCCGGTTCATCCTCATCAATCGTCACCCGGATCAGGGTGCGTGAGGCGGGGTCCATGGTGGTCTCTTTCAGGTCTTTGGCGTCCATCTCCCCCAAACCTTTGAAGCGGCTGACGTCGATCTTGCCTTTGCCGCCCAGACCTTTTTCCAGCCATTCATCCCGCTCTGCCTCATCGACGCAGTAGACCCGTTTGGCCCCCTGGGTCAGGCGGAACAGCGGCGGGCAGGCAAGGTAGAGGTGACCGGCGTCAATCATGGGCCGCATCTGGGTGAAGAAGAAGGTCATCAGAAGCGCCGCAATATGGGCGCCGTCAACATCCGCATCGGTCATGATGATGATCTTGTCATAGCGCAGATCATCGACGTTGAATTTGGTGCCCAGGCCGACACCCAGCGCCTGAGTCAGGTCGTTGATCTCTTGGTTGGATCCCAGTTTGGACGACGCCGCGCCCAGCACGTTCAGGATTTTACCACGCAGCGGCAGCAGCGCCTGGTTTTTGCGGTTCCGCGCCATCTTGGCCGAGCCACCGGCCGAGTCGCCCTCCACGATGAACAGCTCCGTGCCCTCGCGGTTGGTGGCGGAACAGTCGGTCAGCTTGCCGGGCAGGCGCAGCCGTTTGGTGGCGGTCTTACGCTGGGTCTCTTTCTCCTGCTTGCGGCGCAGCCGTTCCTCGGCGCGCAGGATCAGGAAATCAAGGATCGCACCAGCGGATTTGGTATCGGCCGCCAGCCAGTTGTCAAAGTGGTCGCGGACCGAGTTTTCCACCAGCCGCTGGGCTTCCACAGTGGCCAGACGGTCTTTGGTCTGACCGACAAATTCCGGCTCTGAGATAAAGCAGCTGACCAGCGCACAGCCACCGGTGATCAGATCGTCGCGGGTGATCGAGGCCGCCTTCTTGTTGTTGACCAGCTCACCGTAGGCCTTGATGCCTTTCAGCACCGCCGCCCAGAACCCGGCGACATGGGTGCCGCCTTCGGGGGTGGGAACGGTGTTACAGTAGGACTGGATGAACCCATCTCGCGATGGCGTCCAGTTGATCGCCCATTCCACCTTGCCGGGGGTGCCGAACTTCTCCTGAAAATCCACGGTGCCGGCAAAAGGTTGTTCCGCATAGGTCGAGGCCTTGGCCATCGTTTCCTTTAGGTAATCGGACAGACCGCCGGGGAAGTGGAACGTCGCCTCGGTCGGGGTTTCGCCGTCATCGATGTGGGTTTTCCAGCGGATTTCAACGCCGGAGAACAGATACGCCTTGGAGCGGATGGATTTGAACAGGCGGGCCGGTTTGAACCGGTGTTTGCCAAAGATCTGCTCATCCGCGTGGAAGGTCACTGTGGTGCCGCGTCGGTTGGGGGCGGCGCCGACTTTCTCCACGGCCCCCAGCGGGATGCCACGGGAGAAACGCTGCTCAAACAGCTCTTTGTTGCGCGCAACCTGCACCACCATCGAATCCGACAGCGCGTTCACAACGGATGCGCCCACCCCATGCAGACCGCCCGAGGTCTGATAGGCCTTGCCGGAAAACTTGCCGCCAGCGTGCAGGGTACACAGGATCACCTCCAGCGCCGATTTGTCGGGGAACTTCGGGTGCGGGTCGATTGGGATGCCACGGCCGTTGTCGCGCACAGTCAGCGAATAGTCAGCGTTCAGCTCAACCTCGATCCGGTTGGCGTGGCCGGCCACCGCTTCGTCCATCGAGTTGTCGAGGATTTCCGCCACCATATGGTGCAGCGCCCGCTCATCGGTGCCGCCGATATACATGCCGGGGCGTTTGCGGACGGGTTCCAGCCCTTCCAGCACCTCAATCGAGGAGGCGTTATAGTCTTCTTGCTGTCCGGCGAGGAGGTCGTTGGCCATAGGTTGGGCTGCTTTCTGGCTGCTCGTTTATGCTTGGTTGGGGCTGCATTATGGCAGCCATTGTTAGGGGGGGAAAGTGCTGTCTGCGCGGGGGGCGCGTCAAGGGGGCTGGGGGGCGAATTCTACGTTGGATCCTAGGAAAGGTGGCAGATTTGTAACGGCTGTTGACGTGTATCAAGGCGGGTTTGCGCAACTGGCGCTATCCTTCTACCAACACATCAAAAAGGAGATGCCCATGACCGCACCTGCTGCGCCCAAACAAGCTGTGTCCAAAGCCCAGAACGGGGCCGCCCCTGCAACGACCGCGAAGGCCGGACCAAAGGCCGAGAATGTCACCGCATCAGCCCCTTCGATTGAAGATGTGCGCCATGCCTTTGAATCGGGGGAGTATCCCTACAAGAAAAAGATGAGCCGCACCGCCTATGAGGCCGAAAAAGCCAAGCTGCAGGCGGAATTGTTGAAGGTGCAGCTTTGGGCGCAGGAAACCGGTCAAAAATTCGTGCTGTTGTTTGAAGGCCGGGATGCTGCGGGCAAGGGCGGCACCATCAAACGGTTCACCGAACATCTGAACCCGCGTCAGGCCCGGGTGGTGGCGCTGAACAAACCAACGGACGAAGAGCGCGGCCAATGGTATTTCCAGCGTTACATCGACCACCTGCCAACGGCGGGGGAAATCGTGCTTTATGATCGCAGCTGGTATAACCGCGCCGGCGTTGAGCGGGTCATGGGGTTCTGCGAGCCGGGGGAGTATCTGGAGTTCATGCGGCAGGCGCCCGAGTTGGAGCGGATGTTGGTGCGGTCGGGCATTCAGATGTATAAATACTGGTTCTCCGTCACCCAGGATGAACAACTGCGTCGTTTCAAATCGCGGGAGACCGATCCGTTGAAACAGTGGAAACTGTCACCGATTGACAAGGCGTCGCTGGACAAATGGGACGGCTACACCGAGGCGAAGGAGGCGATGTTTTTCTACACCGATACGGCCGATGCCCCCTGGACGGTGATCAAGTCGAACCAGAAAAAACGGGCGCGGCTGAACTGTATGAAACATTTCCTCGCCTCGCTGGAGTATCCGGGCAAGGACCACGATGTGGTTGGCACACCGGATCCGCTGATCGTGTCCACCGCTAGCCATGTGATCTCCAGCGCCGATCATATCCTTGGCACCGCGCTGCACCCCGAAAGCCGCCGGGGCTGAGGGACGGATCCAAACATACAAAACGCGCCCAAAAGGGCGCGTTTTTTGCGTTTGGCTGCCGAGATAAGGCGCTTAAACGGCGACTTTTTCTTCCAGCAGACCGGCCAGACGTTTCACATCCAGCGGTTTGGGCAGAACGGCGGTGGCGCCGACATCTTCGAACCGTTTGATATCGTCACCCACAACAGCGGCGGTCAGACCGATGGCGGGGATTTCGATGCCTTCTTCCTGCATTGCCCGCACCAGTTCGTCCCCGGCCATTTCCGGCATGAACAGATCGGTGATCAGCAGGTCCGGCGGGTTGTCCTTGACCTTTTGCAAAGCTTCGCGGCCATTTTCAGCCAGCTCGATCTCGCCAAAAATGCGGCCCAGCTGTTTAGAGGTGACCTGTGCCACCAGCTGGTTGTCTTCGGCCAGAACCACGCGCATTTCGCCCAGCTTTTTGTTTTCAACATTGCTGGGCTGCGGCAGGGCGCTTTGCAGCTCCTGCTTGGAGGCCGCCTTGTCCGAGAGATTCAGACGGTAGCCGGCACCCCCTTCAGGGGCGTCAAAGTATTGCAGTGAGCCGCCCAACAGTTCCACCGCCTGTTTTGCGATATAGAGCCCAAGGCCCGAACCCTCCGCCTGATTGCGCGCATCCTGCGAGCCACGCTCGAAAGGCTGGAACAGACGCTCGATCTCGGTCTGGGGAATGCCCACACCATCGTCGGTCACTGACCAGAACGAACTGGTGGGCGTCGGGCTGGCGGGCAGGCCGGACATGTCGGGTTGGTAGCAGATGCGGATTTCCGAACCCTCGGAGTGGATGATCGCATTGCGCACCAGATTGCCAAGGATCTGTTTCAACCGGTTGCTGTCGCCCATCATCGGGCGGATCGAGTCGGGGCCAAGGTCCAGGCTGATGCGGATCTGCTTGCCCTTGGCCAGCAGCTGATAGGTGTTGCGCACCCGTTCGGCCACATCGGCAGGCACATAGGGTTTGATCGACAGCGGCTGGTTCTTCTCGGGGTTCACCGCCTGGCGCATGTCGTCGAGCACGCTCAACAGCTGGGTCGAGGCTTCGCGCATCTGCGGCACCAGCTCTTCGGAGGTGTGCCCATTCTCCATCTCATCGATCAGCATCGACAGCACCGAGGCGGGGGTGCGGATTTCGTGGCTGACGATCGAGAACAGCTGTTTCTGCTTGTCCTGTCGCAGCGACAGCTCGTTCAGCGCGTTGGTCAGGGCGCGTTCCTGCAGGTGTTCTTCGGTGACTTCCACCATCAGACCATAGACAACACGTTCGTTGCGCACCGTGGTTTCGGCCCAGAGGTGCAGGCGCATGACGCGGTTGTCGCCGGTGTCCAGCATATCGGCCAGACGCAGCAGCAGTGTGATCGAGGCGTGGCTGTCGCTCTCGATGGCGTGGCGCAGCAGATATTGCTCATCGGCACGGAAGCGGCCTATCAGGTCGTCCAGTTGTGCCTCGGCCGGCAGGCCCACCAGACGCATGCCGGCTGGGTCCAGACGCATGGTGTCACGGGGGACATTCACAGTGAAGAGGCCAACCCCAGCAAAGCCCCGCACGGTAGACAGACGGCGGATCGAGGCGACACGTTGTTCCCGTTCATGGCGGCCACGGCCACGCAGGGCAAGGATCAGCACGACCAGCACCAACAGCCCCAGCGAGTAGCGGTGCAATAGGGCAGTGCGCGGATCGGTGATCACGTGATCGGCCAAGAAGTGACCCGTCAGACCCGCATAAAGCGCGACGCCCGAGATCACCACGATTGGCGCCGCGCTGACCGGCAGGGTCAGGGCCAGCAGCGCTGCCAGGGCAGCCGCGTCCAGCATCGGATAGCCGCCATAGCCCGCCTGATGCAGTGCCATAAGACCGGGGAACAGCAGGATAAACGGCAGCGAAAACCGCAGCTCGTCCATACGGGGGGCCTGCTGGATGGCGACCAGAAAGGCCGAACAGACCACCGCACCGCGCAGCACGCGGGAAATGGCAAAGTCAAAGTAGTTCTCATCAAACCCCAGTGTTTCCAGACCGACAAAACTCAAAGTGCTGCTGAATGCGTTGTTAAGCACGGCAATGGCAATGCCGGTGGCCAGGAAAATGCCAAAGGTCGCGGCGGCGATCAGCAGGTCCGCTTCGAACGGTTGCATGTTCTGCATGGTCTTGCGGTAGAAGGTGCGCACCGCATAGCCGATGCCAAAACCCGCCATCAGGTTCACGATCAGCAAGAAGAACACCAGCCGGAACGACACCTCGGGCATAAAGGCCCAGGGCGCATTGCCGGTGAACGGCAGCAGGAAGGGAATGAAAAACAGCACCGAGAGCGCGGCAACGGGCACCCACAGAAGGGCACGCGGGTAAACCAGCACCCCGATCACGATGGCGAACATCGCCACATGGGGAGTCAGGTTCACGGCAATTGTGTTCGGCCCGTGCAAAGCAGCCCCGTAGGACATGAAGATGGTCCAGACGGCGACGATGGCCATGTAGATGAGGCTGTTGCGCACCGGATTGCGGCGCAGGGCCTCGGTGATGTGCTGAACGCGCGAGACTTCGAAATCACGGAAGACGAATCCCTGATCCGACCCCGTCTTTTCTTCGGCAGGGTCATTGTCCTCTACGACGAGGCGTCTGAGGTTGTCGTGGCGTCGCATTAGGCCTTCATCTACTGTTGGTTGACAGGTTGCGGGGTTCTTCCGCTGTGCAAACAAATACTCGAACGTCAAACGTACTAAATTTACTCACACTATATTCACGGCCTTTCGGCAGAAAATTAAAGCCCGATTAGGCCAAACTTATCCAAAAGTATGTATGACTTGGCCGAAAGAGACAGGGTTTTGCCTCGGAACGGGTGGGTGGTGCGCGTTTGGTTGACGTCGCAAATTACCGAAAGCTGCGCCGCCCACTATACGTTGTGACAGTTCGCAGCGAAATTGGCATATGTCGTGGTCAGGATTCCCCATGAAAAGCAGGGGATTCGCCTCAAACGGAAGTGGATTTCACCCGATTCGCAACATTGATGTGGAATTTGCCTACCATCTCAGGTGCTTGGCCGCAGTGGGCGTGAGGCGTTCATTTCAGCCGGTTTCTGCCCCGCACCCGTCCCGCGGGACCTCTTAGCGAATGGCCATCAACCAGTCCTGAAGCGGCATCAGACTGGCAAATCCACCCTTCAGGCTCTTGCGCAGATCGGTTGTCTCGGCAGGCAGTTCTTTCCAGAAAGTGAGGCTTTTGTGTTTCAGCAGATCGCCCTGCGGGTGATCGGCGGGGAAGGGGGCGGGCACCCGCTTGAGCTCGGGTTCGGAAAAGCGGATGCCGGATTTGCTGGCGTCGGAAATGGCGCGCATCAGGTCCTTGCCTTTGGCGCTGCCCACCCGTTTACGATAGGCCACCAGCTTGTCCTTCTCCATGCCCATACAGCCACCGCCCAGAACGATGCGGTCCAACTCGATCCCGAAATAGAACGCCGTGCGCCCCAGCCCTTCACCGACATGCCAGAGCATGTGCAGATGGGTTTTGTAGGGGGTCTTATCCTTTGAAAAGCGAATGTCGCGCTGTTGCCGGAACAGTTTAGGGCTGACCGGACGGTCGGTGATCTGCTGCAGATCTGCTGCCACCACATCAAGAAGCACCTCGGACGGGCCTTTCAACCGGCTGTCATAGCGCGCTTTGTGCTCCATAAACCAATCGCGGGTGTTGTTGGCGTGAAGCTCGCTCAGGAACGCGCGGGTGTCGGGGATCAGCTGGTCAAACGGCATGTCGGTGGGCATGGTCTCTCCTCTGGCTCGGAGCTAGCGTAGCGGGTCCAAAGGGCAAGGGGGAAGCCTGAGCACGACCCATCGGCGGAGCGTTGCGCATCCGCCGCGGTGCAGGGCCTGCGGCGTGGATATTTGGGCCAAGAAGAAAGCGGCGGTGCCAATGCGGCGGCGCTGTGCGCTGGCGCAGGGTGAGATGTGTGGGGAACGGTAGGGGATTGCCACGGTTGCGCCGCAGGACTAACGCTGGGGCATGACACGTGATTTGACGATTAACCAACACTTGAAAAACATCCTGACCCTGGGCCTGCCGTTGATTGGCAGCCATGTGGCGCAGTTCTCGATCAATATGACCGACACGGTGATGCTCGGCTGGTATGATGTCGAGGTGCTGGCCGCGCAGGTTATTGCGGGGACGGTGTTTTTTGTTCTGTTTATTCTGGGCTCCGGCTTTGCTTTTGCGGTGATGCCCATGGTGGCCGAGGCCGAAGCCGCCGGTGAAGGGGCGCAGGTGCGCCGGGTGACCCGGATGGCGATCTGGGCGTCGCTGCTCTATTCGGTGGTGGCCGTGCCGGTGATGTTGCTGGCTGAACCGATCCTGCTGCTGGCGGGGCAAACACCGGAAGTGGCGCGGCTGGCGGCGGACTATCTGTTGATCAATGGTTGGTCGATCATTCCGGCGCTGCTGGTCATGGTGTTCAAATCCTATCTTTCGGCGCTGGAGCGGGCTGGGGTGGTGCTTTGGGTGACCCTTGCGGCGGTGCTGATCAATGTGGTGGTCAACTACGCGCTGATTTTCGGCAACTGGGGCTTTCCTGAAATGGGCATTGAAGGCGCGGCTGTTGCCTCGCTCATTGTGAATATTGCCTCCATGTTGCTGCTGGGGGCCTACCTGCATTGGGTGACGCCGGAACATGAGGTGTTTTCCCGTTTCTGGCGCGCCGACTGGGAAGCATTCCGCGCGGTCACCCGTCTGGGTTGGCCGATGGGGCTGACCAGCCTGGCCGAGGTTGGCCTGTTTGCGGCCTCTTCGGTGATGATGGGCTGGCTGGGCACCTTGCCGCTGGCGGCACATGGCATTGCGCTGCAGATCACTGCGCTGACCTTTATGGTGCATCTCGGCCTGAGCAACGCCGCTACGGTGCGGGCGGGGCGGGCTGTTGGGCGGCGCTCGATGGGGGATCTGCGGCTGGGGGCCAAGCTGGTGACCAGCCTGTCGGCAGGCTTTGCGGCGCTGACGCTGGTGGTGTTTCTGGTGTTTCCCGAGCCGCTGTTGGCACTGTTCCTGTCGCCGGAGGATCCCCAGCGCGATGTGGTGATTGCCCTTGGGGTGCCTTTGCTGGCGGCAGCGGGTCTGTTCCAGTTTGCCGATGCCGCGCAGGCGCTGGCATTGGGGGTGCTGCGCGGGGTGCAGGACACCAAGGTGCCGATGGTGATGGCGGCCATTTCCTACTGGGTGATCGGGGTACCGGTCAGCTATGTGATGGGCTTTGTCCTAGGCTGGGGCGGTGTTGGCGTCTGGGCTGGTCTGGCGGTGGGGCTGGCCTGTGCCGGTGTCCTGTTGATGGGCCGGTTCTGGGGGCCGGTGATGGGCCAGACCGAGGCGCGGATTGCCAAGATGAAACCGGCCGAATAGGCTGAGAAGACTCCACAAAAAAGGGCGCCCCGGTCCGGAACCGCGGGCGCCTTTTTCTTTTGACTACGTAAGGGTTTACCCTTCGTTCTTTTCGGCCTTGGCAGCGGCCTTCATCAACCGGTCGGCTTTTTTGCGCACCAGCACCGAGCGCAGGTCATGCATGGTCAGGAGCAGTTGATCGGTTACCGCTTCCAGCTGGTCCTCGCTGGCGCGGCTCTGGGCCCAATGGGTGGTCAGGTTCAGGTGATCCACCGTGCGCAGGATGTCATCCACGTCACGTTCCGCCAGCAAGGCGCGGCGATCGTCCATCCAGTGCCGGATGGCCATCAGATCCGCATCCGACAGCTTACGGTCGCCATGCGGTTTGATCTCGCCGTTTTTGATATTCACATTGGCGATCTGATCCAGCTCGATCCGGCGCTGGCGGTTTTCGGTGTCGACACGAAACACGAAGGCCCCGTTTTCACGCACCCGGAAGTAATATTCGGGGAGATCAACAGACATGGGGCCTCCAATTCATCGTTTCTTAAATGCTCAAATCACACTGCCGCGTTACACCAGCTTGGCACAGAAGTCCTGAATGCGGGTGCAGGCGTCTTGCAGCAGCGCGTCAGAGGTAGCGTAGCTGACCCGGAAATTCGGCGAAAGCCCGAAAGCCGCGCCAAAGACCACGGCCACACCGGTGTCGTTCAACAGTTCGGTGGCAAACACCTCGTCCGAAGTGATTTCGACACCCGCTGGGGTTTTCTTGCCGATCAGCCCCGCAATGGATGGGTAGACGTAGAACGCGCCTTCGGGCACCAGGCAGGTGATGCCGTCAATCGCGTTCAGCATATCCACCACCAGATTGCGGCGGCGCACGAACATTTCATTGTTGGGCGCCAGGAAATCCTGTGGCCCGTTCAGTGCGGCAACAGCCGCCTTCTGGCTGACCGAGCAGGGGTTCGAGGTCGATTGCGACTGCACCTTGCGCATCGCGGCGATCAGCTGTTCGGGACCGGCCGCATAGCCGATGCGCCAGCCGGTCATTGCGTAGGCTTTGGAGACGCCGTTTACCGTCAGGGTGCGGTCATAGAGCTTTGGCTCCACCTCGGCCGGGGTGCAGAACTTGAAGCCGTCATAGGCCAGGTGTTCATACATATCATCGGTCATGATCCAGACATGGGGATGACGCAGCAACACATCGGTCAGCGCCTTCAGTTCCTCACGGCTGTAGCCCGCGCCGGTGGGGTTCGAAGGTGAGTTGAACAGGAACCACTTGGTGTTGCGGGTGATGGCGGCCTCCAGCTGATCCGCAGTCAGTTTGAAGTTGTTTTCAACCGAGGTTTCCACGGTCACCGGCGTGCCACCCGCAAGCGTCACCATATCGGGGTAGCTGACCCAGTAAGGCGCCGGGATGATCACCTCATCCTCGTGGTTCAGCGTGGCCATGAAGGCATTGTAGAGCACCTGTTTGCCACCGGTGCCGACGCTGACCTGTTTGGTCGTATAGTCCAGCCCGTTGTCCCGTTTGAACTTGGCGCAGATCGCTACTTTCAGATCGGGGATGCCGTCGACCGCCGTATAGCGGGTGTGGCCTTCGTCAATCGCGGCGATCCCGGCGGCGCGAATATGCGCTGGCGTGTCGAAATCCGGCTCACCGGCAGAGAGGCCGATCACATCGCGGCCCTGCGCCTTCAGCTCGGCCGCCAGATTGGTCACCGCAATGGTCGGCGACGGTTTTACACGGGCAAGTGTCTCAGACAGGAAAGACATAAGAGGACCTCACTGCGTCAATGGCATGGTTTGTAATCATTCAGACCATGTCTTAGGTTGTGGCGCGAGGCCGTTCAAGCGTGTTCGGCGGAAAGGAACGGAATGCAAGATCAAGAAGGCACTACCGAAGCTCCGCAGACGGATTTCGATTGGTACGGACCAGATATGGCCACGTTTGGCGATCGTCTGGCGGCGGCACGGGAACAGGCTGGGCTGGAACAGCGACAATTGGCCAAACGGCTGGGGGTCAAACTCAAATCTGTGCGGGACTGGGAATACGACCTCTCCGAGCCGCGCGCCAACAAACTCTCGATGCTGGCAGGGCTGCTGAATGTTTCGATGAGCTGGCTGTTGACGGGCACGGGCGAGGGCGTTAGCGAACCGGCAGAGGCCGGGCTGGACCCGGACGTGAATGAACTCCTGACCGAGATCCGCGACCTGCGCCTGCAATTCACCGCATCTGCAGATCGGCTGGGCCGGTTGGAGAAACAGCTGCGGCTGAAACTGAAAGGCGAATGAGGTCTGATGACGGCTCCTGCAAAAGAAACCCGTAAGAACCGGATCAAACGGCTGCACATGCGCTCGATGCGGCGTGGCATCAAAGAGATGGACATCATCCTGATGCGCTATGCGGCGGCCAAGCTGGAAGGCATGAGCGACGCCGCGCTGGATGCCTATGACGCGCTACTGAGCGAAAATGATCAGGACCTCTATCAATGGGTCTCTGGTCAGCAGGAAGCGCCTGCCGACCTGCAAGACCAGATCACCGATATCCGCGCGGTGGCCACCGGCGCCTGAAGGGTGGCGCGCCCGCAGCGTTGTGAATATTGAAACGCCTCCGCTCGTGCGGGGGCGTTTTCTTTGGCAAAGGGTGAAATGCATAGGATTTTAGCAAGCTGCCCGTACATTAAACCTATATTTGTTTTTATGCCGCATGGTCAGCCCAAGTACCACTTGGACGGAGACCGGCATGAGCCTTCATGACCCCTTAAAAACCGGCGATCACGCCGGATTTATGAACAGCTACCTGGACACTTTGGCCTTGGTTGAACGGCTACACCGGCTGCTTTTGGATGTCATCAAAGATGAATTTGAACGTATCGGCGTGCTGGAAATCAACGCGGTGCAGGCCCTGTTGCTGTTCAACATCGGCGACAATGAGGTGACCGCGGGGGAATTGAAAACACGTGGCTATTATCAAGGCAGCAATGTCAGCTACAACCTGAAAAAACTGGTCGAAATGGGCTATATGCACCACCAGCGTTGCGAAATTGACCGACGCTCAGTTCGGGTGCGGCTGACGCCAAAGGGGCGCGGCATCCGCGATGTGGTGGCCAGCCTGTTTTCCCGCCATGCCGAAGGGCTGCAATCCAAAGGGGTCCTTGGCCCTGACGGGGTGGTGGAAATCACCAACTCTCTGCGCCGGGTGGAACGCTATTGGACTGATCAGATCCGCTACATCTATTGAGCCGCCAGCGTCACCGGCAGGCTAGGGGCCTGCATCAGCCCGGCGCCATAAAGCTCGCGGATCAGCTTGCGGGTCATGGCGTCCTGATAATCGTCAAAGCCAAGCGCCAGTTCCGTAAAGGCCTGCGGCCCCTGGATGACATAGGACTGATAATAGGCGGTCAGCCCCTCAGGGCCGGTGGGATGACGGCTGGAGGGATCGGCGGCAAAATCCGCGATGATCAGCCCATTCACGGTGATGCCCTGCACAATTGCTGAGGTTTTGACGGTCTGGGGCAGCGGGCCTGCATTGGCCACGCCATCACCAGACAGGTCCAGCACCCGCCGGGCACAGTCCCGGCTTTGCAAGGCCGTTGCGCCCATCTGCATCGCTGCCCCAATTGCCGTCGTTGGAGCGCCGCCAACCCGTTGGGCCTGTCTCAACCGGCCGGCCACCTCGGCAATATCCGCGGCGCTGCGCAGACTGCGCCAGGGCTGGACCACATGCTGATCTTGCGGGCCGGACCATTCAAACACCATCAGATCCACATGCCCGCCGGGCTGCCCCAAAAGGGCTTGTTGCACCGAGGGATCTTCCAACGCACCGGCCACCCCCTGCATCTGCAACCCATACTCTCGCGCATCGACAGAGCCGGACACATCCAACCCCAGCGCCAGCGCCTGCCGGCACTCCGCTGTCGCCAGACCGGTCGTTGTCAAAAACGCCAGCCCCGCCAGCGTCAATTTCAGGGTGTTCACTCCACCAGGTCTCCCATCAGGAAAGGCCGCAGTTCGCGTTCCAGCTTACGCCGCATCGCAGTTTCGTAATCCTCGAAACCGCGGGCAATTTCAAGGAAGGCAGCGGGGCCGCGCAGCACTTCTTTCTGATAGTGGGCGATGATCTTGTCGTCCTGATGATCCCCGTTGGAGGCCACCGCCAGCCCATTGACCACCACATCGCCAAAGCCAAAGGCACGGTAGGCATGGCGTGGTCCGAAACCTTCGTTGTTTTCACCATCCCCGCTGACGTCGATGGTGGAATAGAGACAGCGTGGCCCGCGATCCAGCTGCTTCCAAGCATAGCTCAGGGCATGACCAATGGCGGTGGGGAATTCGCGGGTGGAGCGTTCAGAGCGCGATATCGCCTCTGCCGCGCCCAGCAGTTTTGACGGGCTGTCGATCATCGTCCAATCCAGCAGGATCTTCTGATTGACCCGTCCCGACCATTCAAACGCCACCAGAGCCACAGGTTCATGTGTGGCAAAAAACGCCGCCTGAACTTCAGGGGCCAGCAGCGCCGCTGCCAGCCCCTGCCGTTGCAACGTGTCTTCGGTCGGATCGACCGAGGAAGAAATATCAATTGCAAGCACCAGCGCCAGTCGACACTCCACCGCCGCCGCCGGAGTGGCGGCCAGAAACGAAAGGAGCGTCAGCAGCCGGCGCACCGGGATCACCAGTGGCCGGTGTTGCCCATGCTGGCCCAGGGTTCAGCAGGCGCCAGCGCCTCCCCCTCTTGCAGCAGTTCGACCGACACATTGTCGGGCGACCGTACAAAGGCCATGCGCCCATCGCGGGGCGGGCGGTTGATGGTGACACCATTGTCCATAAGATGCTGGCATACCTCATAGATATTACCAACTTCATAAGCCAGATGGCCAAAGTGGCGGCTGTCATCGGGCAGGGCGTCGTCGCCGTCCCAATTGTAGGTCAGCTCGACCGGGCACTCTTCCTGGCCTTCCGGCGCCATGAAGATCAGGCTGAACCGGCCCTGTTCGCTGTCATAGCGCCGGGTCTCTTTCAGCCCCAGAAGTTTGTAGAATGCCTGGCTTTTCTCCAGGTCTTTCACACGCACCATTGTGTGTAGGTATTTCAAATGCATCGTGGCTCCCTCAGTTACGGGCGCCGCCATTGACCGGTTGTCCCTGCAGTCAGAAGCTGGATTTCACCCCAAGCGAAACGGTGGTTTCACGGGTTTCAAACCGGCTGACATTGGACGTGGTCTTGCGGGCCTGTACAGTGAGAGATGGTACAAATCCCCCATAGTCAAGCGCTTGCAGGGTAAATTCCATCTGTCCAAACACACTTCGGTCTTCTCTGCCGCCAGGAACGGCAAAAAAACCAAGACTGTAATCGGCATAGTGGTTCAGGCTGGCCCCAAGGCTTGCGGAGGGGGTCACTGGCCCCAGCGCGGTGCCCGATGCCCAGCCCAGTGTGGCGCTCACCTTTTGTTGTCGCGCATTGGCATTGCGGCTTTGGGCGTCCTTAAGGCTGAGGCTGAGGCTAAACCGGTGATCCTCTGCGGTCTGATGAGACAGGGTGCCGTGCAGGGACAGGCTGGTGACATCGGGCAGGCCGCTTTCATAGCGCAGCCGTTCGGCTTGTGCGGTCACGCTCAACCGGTTTTGTTTGCCCAGCTCCAGACCCCGTCCCAGATTGACCCGCAGGGTTTGCTGATAGGGATCCTGACTGGACCAGCTTTGTCCCAGACTGGCGCCAAAGGACCATTGCCCGTTGCCCTTGGCCTTGCGGTTCTGGCTGAGGCCAAGTTCCAGATAGTCGAAAGCAAGGCTGGAATTGGTGAGGCTGGGCGCCTGCACGCGGGCCTCATCGGAGAGGTCAACGCGCTGCCCGTAGTAGCGCAGGCTGACATGGGTGGACTGCGCCTTGGTGCCGCTTAACCGGTAGGACAGCCCCAGATCCGCCGTGCCCCGCACGCCAGAAAGCGCCTGCGCCGAGCCGCTGAGGAAGCCGAAAATTGGCACCCCATCGATGGTGGAATAGGGCGAGTTGGCCCCGTTGTTCAGATTGTCCGTCGGCGCCAGAGAGGTCTGTAGGCTCAGCTGCCAGGGCGACATCCGGCTGATCAGCCGGTAATCCTTGACCACCTGCTCGCGAAACCGCTCGTCCGGCAGATGCAACAGGGACCGGCGCAACCAGATCTGAGCCGCCAGGTGTTTTTGGTCTTCGATCGCCAGACGGGCGGCAAACTGAGCCGCTTGAAACTTTCCGGCGGTGGTGGTGGCATGGGCAAAAGCCAGTCGCGCAGGTTTGCGCGCCAGATCCGGTTGGCGCATCAGCTGATAGGCGCGGGCCAGGATGAAATGCGCCTCGCCATTGGCGCGGTCGGCCAGCAACAACCCCTGCGCCAATTGTGCCGCCAGCGCGGGGTGACCCCTTTGTAGCGCTTCGATGGCCAGAACACGGGCCTGAGCGGGGCTGACCCGCAGATCCTCGGCGGAGGTCACCCCCGCTGCACAGCAAAACGCGGTCAAACAAAGTGCAGGCAGGACAAGCCGCACGGGATTACAGGCTCGGACAGTCCGGATGCGCGCCGGCCGCACCGCAGCGGGTCATGATGAAGACGCCATATTCTTCTTCGCCAGTGACACGGTTGGTGGTGCCGTCAAACTCTTCCAGATACACAACGCCCGCAACCGAGGTTGCCCCGGCGCCACCAAACAGCCCGGCGTAGCTGCCGATCTGAGAACCGACGACACCTTCGTATTCAACAGTGCCTTCGAACGTCCCCTCGGCGGTGATCGCCGTCGGGACCAGAATGACATCTGGCAGCGGGTTCAAACCGCCCAGATCGTCCACCAACTGACGGTTGGAAATCTCCGCATCCATTTGCAGGTTTTCAAAATCCGCATCGAGCAGAATGATCCCCGTGACGCGGTCGGACTGCCGCGGCGGGGTCAGGTTGGGATCCAGGCCGGAAGAGTCGAGCAGCTGGGTGCCGCTGTTGGCCACATTGGTCACCCCGGCATAGTCGCCGCGATACTGAACTTCACCCTCTGTAGGGGCATGATCATAGGGCGAGTACACGCCCAGACCTTGCCGGCCGTAGACGCCGCCGCCAAAATAGCGGTTGTTGTTGCCGCCATCAGCAACAACACCGGCATAAAGCTCATTGTCGGCGCTTTCGCCAAACAGGGCGGTGTAATGTCGATCAGCCGGGCTGCGTTGCAGGGTGTAGCCCTGATAACCGTTGGTATCGACCGCTGCGGTGCGGACGTAGGTGACATTGCGTTCACCCCCATGCACGGCGTTCAAAGTCAGAACCAATTCGCCGGCGTCGGCATCATAATCCACAGCTTGCAGAGCCCCCGCCACCGTCGCAGGGGCGGGGTTGGTTGTCATGCCAAAATCGGTATTGGTGCCACCTGGATCCGCGGTACAGGCCGCCAGCAAAAGCGGCGCCAACAAAAGCTGCGCGTAACGTTTCATCTGCCTCGGTCCTTATTATTCTGCTCAGGGCCTGTTTTCTTTGAGACTCTGCCTCAGACGGGCAAAAGTCAATGTTTGTTGCGCCTTTGGCGCGAAAAAAGCCACGAACTGTGACTTTGCGAAATGCAAGCCCATATTGCAGTTTTTTATCGCCCGAACGCTAGATATAGTGGCCTGCGACTCGCCTTAGCAGTGATTTGGAGGACAGAATGCCCATCACCCTGGAACAGCAGGCCGAAATTGACGCGCTCCGCGCCACCCCGCGCCAGACCCTGCGCGCCGTCTCGGAAGGGATGGAAGCGCATCTTTATCAGGCCTATCCGGTGCTGGATCACGGGTTTGTCCGTGTGATCGACTATATGGGCGATGATGCTGCGATCTGTCAGGCCGCCCGCGTTTCCTACGGCAAAGGCACCAAATCGGTGCAAAACGACGAAGGGTTGATCCGCTATCTGATGCGGCACTGGCACTCGACCCCGTTTGAGATGTGCGAGCTGAAGCTGCACGTCAAACTGCCGGTTTTTGTGGCGCGTCAGTGGATCCGTCACCGGACTGCCAATGTGAACGAATATTCCGCCCGTTATTCGATCCTCGACCGTGAGTTCTATATCCCGCAGCCTGAACAGCTGGCGGCGCAATCGGTGATCAACAATCAGGGCCGCGGTGAAGCTCTGACCGGAGCCGAAGCGGAGCGGGTTTTGGACATCCTGAAGGGGGACGCGGCGCGGTGCTATGACCACTATGAAGAGATGATCTCGGACGATGGTCAGCAGGGCCTAGCGCGGGAACTGGCGCGGATGAACCTGCCTGCCAACATCTATACCCAGTGGTATTGGAAAGTGGACCTGCACAACCTGCTGCACTTCCTGCGGTTGCGCGCCGACAGCCATGCCCAGTACGAGATCCGCGTCTACGCCGATGCAATCTGCAAGTTGGTCGCCGATTGGGTGCCCTTTGCCTACAAGGCGTTTGAGGACTACCGGATGGGCGGCGCCGCGCTGAGCGCCGGCGCGCTGGACTGCGTGCGCCGGATGCTGAAGGGCGAAGAGGTCACCAAAGACAACAGCGGAATGAGCGTCCGGGAATGGCGCGAATTGCAGGACGTTCTGGAGGGGTAACCCGCCCAAGATTTTAGACTCAGATTTTAAAGCGCCCGATCTGGAGAGAGGTTGGGCGTTTTAAGTTGTTGTGGCACTAAAGCCCGCCATCTACCCCACGTTTACACTGGCGCGGTGGCTTGCCATCACGGCTGAAGGCCTCCACCCCACAGGTTTCGCAGCGAAAGCGCGAAAAACTGGCGTTTTTCTGGCCTTCGGCCCGCCAGGCACAACGGTTCCGGCCAAACAGGGGCACCGGTCGGCTGCGCCGTTTGGACGAAGGCGAGCGTTCCCCAACCACGGTCAGGGAGGGGGCAGAACGGGCGCCAAACAGGCGCTGTAGAAAACGGCGGATCATCGGGCGGGCATCTTTGGGCTGGCACTCGTTTGCTGGGCGTCTCTCCTATGTCATGTTGGGTGTGGACGCTCGGGTTTCAAGGGACCTAAAGGCTGGCGACCACGGCGGTTTTGTGCCGGTGAATTGCGGGCAATTCTGTTTCTTACTTGTTCCAGATCAATCCAGACATATGTGATTCCTCATAGACTTAGGCCAAACAAGAAGGAGGCTCTGATGCATATTCAGATCAACACCGACCACAATATTCAAGGCGACGACCGTTTGGCAGAGGTCTGCGAACAGCTGGTCGCCTCAACCCTAGCGCCGATCGCGTCGAGGCTGACACGTGTGGAGGTGCATGTGAAAGATATGCGTGGTCCCAAAGGGGGCGAAGATATCCGCGCCACCGTTGAGGCCCGTCCTGAAGGCATGCGTCCCTATGCGGTGCATCATGATGCCACCGATATTCAACACGCGGTTAAAGCGGCGTCCAAAAAACTACGCCAACGGCTGGAAGGCGAATTTGGCAAGCTTTCGGCGCATTAATCCCGTCCCCCGACGGTATTGACCGCTGCAAAGGCCCGCTGCTCTACCAGCGGGCCTTTTATATAGGGAAACGCATTTGAAACACTCCTCTATTGTTTTTGTTCCGGAAACGCCGCGTTTCCGGATATAGTATTGGGCAATTCCTTAAGATCCCGTTACGCTTGCGGGCAATCATGACAAAAATTTGCCCCTAATGCGGGGTCTCCATTGGGGGAGAATTCCATGAAAATTGCCAAACTCACCGCCATTATCACCCTCGTCCTGCCGCTGGCTGCACAGGCCGAGCCGCGGATCTATCCCTATGATGGCATTGCAAATTATTGCCCCACCGGGCAGCAGCCTGTGTCGATGAACGGGGTGATCTGTTGCGGGGTTCCCAACCAGTCGATGAGCTATCAGTCGGTCATGCGTCACGGCGCCAGCAGCAAGCGCAGCAAGCCTGTGGCAACCGCGAAGTCCAGTGGTGTGGTCTGTCCCGAAGGTCAAAAAGGCTGCTACACCAACTGACGGTTGATGCATCCTGTCCCAACCGGATCTGGGACTTCAAAGCATATGGGCAGGGTGACGGCGAACCGTCACCCTTTTGTTTTGCTGTGATAATACGGGGTCAGAGCAGGGACAGGCTGCCTGCCATCTGACGGCCATCGCGGCCGTCGATCAGCTCAAAATTGACCTTTTGTTCATCTGCAAGTCCCGTCAGGCCGGAGCGTTCGACCGCAGAGATATGCACAAAAATGTCTTTGCCGCCGTCATCGGGGGCGATGAATCCGTAACCTTTGGTGGTATTAAACCATTTCACGGTGCCCGTTGGCATGTCCGTGTCTCCTTCTTGCCGTTCCTTTCCCCGAAAATGCGGGGCCCATGTCACTTTGGCTGGCAGGATCCAAAAACTTCTCTCAAAATTGACGGAGCCTTTGAAGCCTAAGTCACGGAATACAGTGAATACACGGGTTTTTTAAAAATCAAGCAAAACAAGGATGATCCCAAATCACAGACGGTTTATTGCTTATGGGAACCAGATTATGAGGGCGAAAATGCAACTATTTGGGCTGAAAAGCTGTGATACATGCCGAAAAGCGGTGAAATCTCTGCAGGCAGCGGGTTTTGCGGTGGAGTTGGTGGACCTGAGGGCGCAACCCATGGATGCGGATTTGCGGGCTGCGGCCTATGCTGAATTTGGCGATGCACTGGTCAATACACGTTCGACCACCTGGCGCGGATTGGATGAGGCGGCGCGCGCGCAGCCTGCGCTTGAATTACTGGCGGAGCATGAGGCGCTGATGAAACGTCCGCTGATCGTGACTGAGGAGGGGACGATGCATTTGGGCTGGACCAAAGCGGTGCAGGCGGCCCTTGGGGTTGGATAATGCCAAACGCCGCCCCTTAGGGCGGCGTCCTAACCTCGTCAATTAGCGTCAGGCCTGCGCCGCAGGACGTGCCGAAAGAGCGTTGCGGATCAACAGGATGCGGTCCAGGGACAGCGGTCCTGCGCCCTTGATCACCAGGGTCAGCAGCAACAACATCCAGAAACCACGCTGGTCCAGGATTACACCGTCAGGCAGCCGATCGAACCAGGCTCCAAGTGTTTCGATATGGGCAATCCCGCCGTGGCCGTAGAGGTCCGTCAGCGACTGAACCGCAATGAAACCAATCATCCCCAGACTGGCAAGGCGTGTGAACAGCCCCAGAACGATCAACGCAGGCAGGATAAATTCGGCGTAGGTTCCGGCCATCACAACGGCCCAATGAAAAATTCCCAGTTCCGAGCTGTTGTAGCCCACGGCCTCAAACGCTTTTGGAAAGATCTGCGCATAGGCCCCGGTGGAGGGGCTGAACAGGCCAAGAAATCCGTCGCCAAGTTTGGTCATGGCAGAGGCCCAGAAATAGCCCAAGAGGCTGGCTGCAAAGAGAAATCTTGCGAAGGTTGGCAGCAGCCAGTCGGTGCCGTTCAGCCCGTTGGCTATGCGGAAGTAGCGGTTGAGAAGGGTGGTCATTGGGTCTCCTCCACTTGGGGAATTGTGTCTTGGGTCGGGACAGAAATGTCCGTGAGGGCCTGGGTGGCCAAGAGGGTTGCCAGCAGGCCGCCGAGATCGGCGCCGGGGTGCAGAGTGCTGGCTTCGGCCAAGGATTTTCCGGACATCAAGGCTGCCAGCAGATCCGCCTGATCACCGGGCAGAGGGGTGGGGACCGGATCAAACTCGGGCCGGGTCACCAGGGTGGGCTGTGCCACGCCGGGCGGGTTTTCGTCTGTTTCGCCAAGGGCTTTGGCGCGGATGGCGTGGATGGGCCACTGGGTCAGCACCAGTTGGGTTGCGGGGGCAAACTGCAGTCGCGCAGCGTTCAGATCTTCTGGCGCAAGTGTGGCGAGCTTAGCAGGATCGAGGGCGGGCGCATCCTCGGCGTGGTAGCTTTGGCGCAGGGCGTATTCCAAACGCGCCACATCACGCAGATAGGCCAGATTGGCCAATGCAGGAATGGCTGAGATATAACGTGGAAATCCCCCGCCATAGAGCATCATGAGCGGTGAAGAAGGCGGATTGGCACGCAGGTAACCCGTTGCGATGGTGTTGAAATTCTGCTCGCCCAGCAGGCGCGCGGTGGCGGGGAAACCTGTTTCCAGGGCATCGCGCAGCGACACGGTGACATTGTTGCGATAGACATCAAACCGTTTGCCCGCAGGACGGCCCGCCGCATCCGAAAGGCCAACAGGGCGGTCGCGAACAGGATCCAGAAGGGCGGCGTTAAAGGCGGACTGGCTCATACCGGCACCTGTGTTGCAAGGCGGGACAGCGCTGTTTCGGCGCGCAGCGCCTCCGCGGCCAACATGGGCCATTCCGGCACATCGGTGTCCCATTCGATCAGCGTGGGCAGCGGACCAGAGCGTTGCAGCGTGTAATCCAATAGGGTCCACACAGGATCCGCAACCTCGCGGCCGTGGCTGTCAATCAACAGCGGCGCGCCATGGTCATCCTCATCCTCATCATGACCGCCAAGGTGGATTTCACCAACCTTATCAAGCGGGAAGGCGTCGACATAGGCGCGGGGATCATAGTTCAGATTGGTGGCTGAGACGAAGATGTTGTTCACATCCAGCAACAGCCCACAGCCGGTGCACTTGCTGACCTCGGCCAGAAAAGCGGGTTCTTCATAGGTCGATTCATCAAATGCCAGATAGGAAGAGGGGTTTTCCAGCAGCATCCGGCGGCCAATCACCTCTTGCAGCTGATCGATATGATCGCAGACACGCTGCAGCGTTGCCTCTGTGTAGGGCAGGGGCAGAAGGTCGTTGAGGAAGGCGCTTTCATGAGTCGACCAGGCCAGATGTTCTGAAAAACTGGCGGGGTTCAGCCAGTCACACAGATATTTCAGGCGGGACAGATGGTCGTGATCAAGGGCGCCTTCGCCGCCGATCGACAGGCCAACACCATGCACAGAAATCGGGAACCGTTCGGCCAGATATTTCAGCTGGGCAATCGGGCGGCCACCCGCGCCCATGTAGTTTTCAGCATGCACCTCAAGCCAGCGCACCGGTGCCGGATCCTGCAAGAGATCAGCATAGTGTTGCGGTTTGTATCCAACGCCGGGGCCCGCGGGCAGGTGGTTGGTCTGGTCAAACATGGCGGAGCTCCGAAGGGCGAATGGGCGGATAAAAAGGGCTGTCCTGAAAAACGCAGGAACAGCCTAACACGAAACAGTTAACAAAACCCCGCCCATTCTGGGGAAGCCTGGGCGGGGGGACAGATGGGGGCGGTGCAGCCCCCACCCGGGCAGTCTTGGGCGCTGATGAGGTCATCAGCGCCATACGTGGCTTATGCCGGCAGGTCACGCTCCAGCGCTTCCAGCGAGCCTTTGCGTGCTTTGCCGTCGGCCATGGCCGGCAGTTCGATGTCCATGCAGCTGCCTGCATCAACCAGGGTCCAGGCGTTGCCCTGATAATCCACGGTCGAGGTGCCGGCGCAGGTGGTGCCGGGGCCGGCGGCACAGTCGTTTTTACCTGCCAGCGACACGCCGTAGCACTTTTCTTTGTCCATTGCGTGGGCAACGGTGGTGGTCTGAGCGGTCAGGGCGGCTGCAACGGCGCCGGCTACGGCCAGGGTCTTGATGGTATCGGGCATTTCTCTCTTCCCTTTCGGTTTTGAATTTCAGGTCAGCCTCAATCGGCGACAGGGAAAAGGTAGCCGCAGCCCCCGCTGACAAGCCACTCACGAGCCTGTGCATCACGCCCGCGTGTGCGGGTGTGAGAATTCCCGGCGGAATCGGGGCAAATTTTTCAATAAAAACGGTCCGCGACGGGGTTTCCGTCGCGGGCCGCAAGATTCCAGCGCTGGAATGTTACAGAAGGTCGGGCGGTGTCGCCTCTTTCGTCAGCTGTGTAACAATCTCGTCCAAGGTCTGGACCTTGGTCTGTTTTTCACCCAACCGGCGGGTCGAAACGGTGCGCTCTTCAACCTCTTTCATGCCACAGGCCAGAATGACCGGCACTTTGCCCAGGCTGTGTTCGCGGACCTTATAATTGATCTTCTCGTTGCGCAGATCAGCCTCGGCACGGATGCCGGCCGCACGCAGCTTCTCGACAACTTCCAGGCAGTAGTCATCACAATCCGAAACGATCGCCGCCACAACCACCTGACGCGGGGCCAGCCAGAACGGCAGCTTGCCTGCGTGTTCTTCGATCAGAATGCCGATGAAGCGTTCAAACGAACCGAGAGTCGCACGGTGCAACATGACCGGCATATGTTTGTCGCCGTCCTGGCCAATGTAGGTGGCACCCAGGCGCTCGGGCATGTTGGTATCCACCTGCAGCGTGCCACATTGCCAGTTCCGGCCGATGGCATCGGTCAGGGTGAACTCCAGCTTTGGACCGTAGAAGGCCCCTTCACCTGGCAAAACTTCGAAGTCGTAGCCCGCCGCCTTACAGGCGTCGCCGAGCGACTGTTCCAAGATATCCCAGGTTTCATCAGAGCCAATGCGTTTTTCGGGACGCGTAGAAAGCTTAACTGTCCAGTTCTCAAATCCTAGGTCAGCATAAACTTTGGCGAGGAACGCAATGAATTTTTTGGTTTCCGCTTCGATCTGGTCCATGCCGCAAAAGATATGGCCATCGTCCTGGGTAAACCCGCGCACGCGCATAATGCCGTGCAGCGCGCCTGACGGTTCATAGCGGTTACACGAGCCAAACTCGGCAATGCGTAGCGGCAGGTCGCGGTAGGACTTCAGGCCCTTATTGAACACCTGAACATGGCAGGGGCAGTTCATAGGCTTCAGGGCGTTGATCGACTTTTCACGTGCATGGTCTTCGTCGACTTCAACGATGAACATGTTTTCCTGGTATTTGTCCCAGTGGCCCGAGGCTTCCCAGAGTTTGCGGTCAACCACCTGCGGGGTGTTCACCTCTTGATAGCCGTCCTTGTTCTGCATGCGACGCATATAGTCCTGCAGTGTGGTGTAGATGCGCCAGCCGTTCGGATGCCAGAAGACCTGGCCGGGCGCCTCTTCCTGCATGTGGAACAGATCCATTTCCTTGCCCAGCTTACGGTGGTCGCGTTTGGCGGCCTCCTCCAGCATGGTCATATGGGCCTTCAGATCCTTGCGGTTCTTGAAGGCCACGCCGTAGATTCGCTGCAGCATCGGGCGGTCGCTGTCGCCCAGCCAGTAGGCGCCGGCCACATGGGTCAGCTTGAACCCGTCCGCCGGCACCTGACCGGTGTTCAGCAGGTGCGGGCCACGACACAGATCCTGCCAGTCGCCGTGCCAGTACATCCGCAGGTCTTCACCTTCGGGGATGCGGTCGATCAGTTCAACCTTGAAGGGCTCGTTGTTGTCTTTGTAGAGCTGGATGGCGCGGGCACGTTCCCAGACCTCGGTCTTGACGGCTTCGCGGGCGTTGATGATGTCCTTCATCCGCGCCTCAATCGTGCCAAGGTCTTCGGGGGTGAACGGCTCTTCGCGGTCGAAGTCGTAGAACCAGCCGTGATCGCGGACCGGCCCAATGGTGACCTTCACGTCTGGCCAGATTTCCTGCACCGCACGCGCCATGATGTGGGCCAGATCGTGGCGGATCAGCTCCAGCGCCTGATCATCGTCCTGCAGGGTGTGGATGGCGATTTGCGCATCTTCGTTGATCGGCCATTGCAGGTCCCAATGCGCCCCGTTCACGGTGGCGGAAATGGCCTTTTTGCCCAGCGATTTTGAGATGTCGGCGGCCACTTCGGCCGCAGTGATGCCAGCCGCGTAGTCACGCGCATTGCCATCGGGGAAAGTAAGGGAGACTTGAGCCATTCTTTTGGCCTCCTCGTCAGTTTGGCGCCCACGGAACGCCCGGTTGCGGGTTATGATGTTCGACGCCCTTATTGCGGTGCGGGGCGGGGCAAGTCAAGCAAGCGGTTGCAGGGCGTTGAAAATAGAAAACCCCGCCGGATCGGGCAGGGTTTTCGGGGACTTAAGGGGGACGGTGGTTAAGCCGCGTTGTCTTGCGACGCTGCCGCATGAGCAAAGGCCCAGTAAAGCTCGCGCGCACGCAGCGCGATTGGACCAATGCCCAGTTCGCGATCATCAAGACGCGACACCGGCATAACCTTGGCGATATTGCCGGTGGCAAAGATCTCTTCTGCGGCCTGGAAATCCTCAACGGTCAAAGTGGTTTCCACAACCTCAACGCCGTCGCCGCGCAGCAGCCCAATCACCCGCTGGCGGGTGAGGCCGTTCAGGAAACAGCCGGTGGGCACAGGGGTAAACGCCACGCCGTCGCGGACCAGAAACACATTGGTCGAGGCGGTCTCTGCCACATTGCCATCGATATCCAGCGACAGCGCGTTGGAAAAGCCGCGCTGACGGGCATAGGCCATGATGCGGGCGTTGTTGGCATAAAGCGAACCGGCCTTGGCTTCGGTCAGTGCCATATCCTGCCGTGGACGGCGGTAGGGCGAAACTGTCAGGGAAAACCCTTCAATCGCGGGCATCGCCATTTCCTCAATGCAGATTGAGAAGGCCGTGCTTTCGGGATCCAGATCAATCACACCCGCACCGCTTTCGGTCGCCCACATCATCGGGCGGATATAAAGCTGTGCCTCCTGCGGCAGCGTCTTAACCTTTTCGCGCACCAACGCTTCAACCTCGGGGCCAGTGATCTTGGGCACCATCCCCAGAGCTTCCGCCGAACGGATCAAACGGGCGCAGTGCAAATCAAGATCCGGCATGACCCCTTCAAAGCTGCGTGCACCGTCAAAGACCTGGCTGCCCAGCCACGAAACATGATCCGCCGCGCGGATCACCGCGACGTTGCCGTCCTGCCATTTACCCTCAAACCAGGTCCAGATGTTACCCTTGCCAACTGCCATTGCGTCCTCCTGCGTGCGTCTTGCAGTGCCTCTCCTGCAAGAAGTTTACCAAATGCCGGCGGAAGAAGTTTTCAATTTCAGTTCATTTTGGATGAATGTCAGAAGAATTTCGTGATAAGGCTGATTTGGTAAAAGAAAGTTTTGTTGATCATGCCCAATATCTCCGAAATGGATCTGCGGATCCTGCGTGAACTTGCCCGTGACGGCCGCCAGTCCAATGCCCAGCTGGCGGAGCGAGTCGGCCTGTCTGCCTCACAATGCTGGCAAAGGGTGAAGAAACTGGAAACGTCGGGCACAATTGTTGGCTATGGGGCGCGGATCGATCACGAAGCGCTGGGCGTACCGGAAACGGTGCTGATCGAACTGGCTTTGGACCGCAATGAAGGCTTCGAAGTGGCCACTGTCTGCGAACAGCTGGCACGTTTTCCTGAGGTGCTGGAGGTGCGCATGACGTCCGGTGAGTTCGACATTTTCGCCAAGGTGGTTGTCAGCGGCACCCGCGGTTACGAAAGGTTCCTGCGCGAGCGGCTATATAAAATCACCGGCATTCGCCAGTCCCGGTCGGCCTTTTCTCTGCGCAGTTACAAGAATGAGATTTCCGTGGTGCCCTAGCGGCAGCTTGCATCCTTGCTTTCGCGCCGATCAACAACGGGCTACGCTGGCTGCAAGACCAACAGTGGAGCGCAAAGATGCAATTTCTCGACACGGCGCAAGGCCGCCGGATCGCCTATCACAAGACCACAGGCAAAGGGCCGACAATCCTGTTCTGTTCTGGCCTGAAGTCCGACATGGAAGGCACCAAAGCGGTGCATCTTGAAGCCTGGGCCCGGGCCCGTGGGCAGGCCTTTGTGCGGTTTGACTATTCAGGTCATGGGCAAAGCTCCGGGCGGTTTGAAGAAGGGGCCATTGGCGATTGGCATGAAGACACGCTGGCCATTGTGGATCAGATCATTGACGGGCCGATTGTTGTTGTCGGTAGTTCGATGGGCGGTTGGCAAGCCCTGTTGCTCGCGCGGGCGCGGGCGTCCCGTTTGGCGGGCATGGTCACCATCGCTGCGGCGCCGGATTTCACCGAAGACGGCTATTGGGCCAGCTTCACTGAGACACAGAAAGCCGACCTGCAGGCGCAGGGCCATGTCCGGATGCCGTCGGACTATGACGAAGACTACATTATTTCCAAACGTCTGATCGAGGAAGGGCGGAGCCATCTGGTGTTGCGCGCGCCACTGTTGCTGCCCTTCCCTGTGCGGTTCCTGCAGGGCACTGAAGACACCGCCGTCAGCACCGACACGGCGACCCGCCTTCTGGGCCATGCAGAGGGGCCAGACATCCGCCTCACCTTGGTCAAAGGCGCGGATCACCGGTTCTCTGATACGGAGTGTCTGAATCTGATCGAAAAGTCGGTCGAAAAAACACTTGCTAGGGCGACATGAAGGCGGCGCGCGTTGGTCTCGTTGTTGCGCTTGTCCTGCTGGCAGGTTGGCTTGTCGCCCCCAGGGAAAACCTTGTGCCCGAACAGCGATTCGATGCGAAGAAACTGTCGCAGGGGATTGCTGCTTATCTGACCGCCGACGAGGCGCGCCATGCAAACATTCGCGCGGGCAGTGAGAAACAAGTGATTTGGGCTGCCGAGCCTGAGGTTCAGACGGAATGGTCCATCGTCTATTTGCACGGGTTTTCTGCCAGTTCGAGCGAGTTGCGTCCGGTGCCAGACAGGCTGGCCGAACATATGGGGGCGAACCTCTATTTTGTTCGGTTTGCAGGGCATGGACAGGACGGGGCTGCTCTTGGGCAAGCGCGGGCGGCAGATTGGGTCTACGATGTCCAAGAGGCCATCGCGATCGGCCAGAACATAGGTAAAAAAACGCTTGTGCTGTCCACCTCAACGGGCGGGTCGCTCGCCACACTGGCGGCCGCTGATCCGGAGATGTCGAAACGGGTGTCTGCACTGGTTTTTGTCTCTCCAAATTATGCGGTGAACAACCCTGCGGCCTTTTTGCTGACACAGCCCGGAGCCCGGGTCTGGGTTCCCTGGCTGATAGGGTCTGAGCGGTCGTTCACACCTCAAAATGATGCTCACGCGGCGGCTTGGACACAGAGCTACGCGACCGAGGCGATCATTCCCATGGCCGCTGTTGCAAAGGCGGCGCGTGGGCTTGACCACAGTCAGATCACGCAACCGGCTTTGTTCATTTATGCCCCAGAGGACCAGATTGTGCGCTCTGACATCAGCGACGAGGTGAGATCAAATTGGGGCGGGGACACGACTTATTTCACGCCGCCGTTGGGCGATGCTGATGATCCTGGCAGGCATGTGATTGCGGGAGAAATACTAAGTCCTGAGGCGACTCCTTTTGTGATCGATGCGCTGGTTGATTGGGTGTCGAATCTTCCGTGATGGTAGTCATTGATCCCTTAATACTTGCTTAATGTTCGTGATTTATTCTCAAGGGAATCGCAAAAACTGTTGGCGCGCGCGCGATACGGTGCCGACACCCGAGTAAAGAGAGATAAAGTTTGAGATTTTGTGGAATGGAGGGGCGTTGACAAGGAGGAAGTGAAAGAAGCCGTTGTCGTCCGTTGACAGTTCTACGCCCAA
This sequence comes from Thalassobius sp. MITS945101, assembly GCF_047123305.1. Taxonomy (GTDB): domain Bacteria; phylum Pseudomonadota; class Alphaproteobacteria; order Rhodobacterales; family Rhodobacteraceae; genus Thalassobius. Next base: position 4,145,946 of record NZ_CP138918.1, on the reverse strand, counting down.
ACCGCAGTTTGCAGGGGAACTAATACTGGGGTAGGGCGTCTTGATGGAACCGTTGGTTTTTTTGCCGGGGATGATGTGCGACGCACGTTTGTTTGCCCCTCAAGTTACTGCGTTTTCCCGTCATCTGCCGGTGACCGTTGCGCCGGTCGGACTGGGCGAGTCGATTGAGGAAATTGCCGAGACCGTTTTGCGCCAATTGCCAGAGAAATTTGCCCTCGCCGGCCTCTCAATGGGCGGCATCGTTGCAATGGAAATGCTGCGCCGCGCGCCGGCGCGCATCACGCGGATTGCCTTGATGGACACCAATGCGCTGTCAGAGACACCCAAGACAGCGGCTGCCTACGAGCCCTTGATTATTGCTGCCAAGGCGGGGCGGCTGGAAGATGCGGTGCGCCAGATGATGAAGCAAGAGTACCTGGCCCCGGGCGAAGCGCGGCTGGAGATCTTGAACCGTTTTGTTGCAATGGCGCTGGAACAAGGGCCAGAGAGTTTTGTGCGCCAGTGCAAAGCGTTGCAACGGAGGCGCGATCTGCAATCTGCCTTGCGACGCTGCAAAGTGCCGGCGCTGGTGCTGTGCGGGGAACATGACCAATTGACACCCGTAAAAAGGCATCAGTTTATGGCAGAATTGATCCCGTCAGCGGAGCTGAAGGTGATTGCCGGGGCCGGGCACCTGCCGACCTGGGAGCAGCCGGACGCTGTCACCACCGCATTGCTGGGGTGGATGAAACAGCCCTATGTTCTGCGCGGGTGAGGACTGAAAACCCAAACCGCACAGTAGCCTAGAAAAGCCTAGCCCGCGGCCTTGGCGCTTTTTGCTGCGGATTTTTTGGGTTTTTTCGGCGCATCGGCATTGGCGTCGATAAACTCCAGCACCAGTGGCCGGATGTTGTTGCGCCAACTTTTGCCTGCAAAAATCCCATAGTGACCTGCGCCGGGTTCGACATGGCTTGCTTTCTTGGCGTCCGGCAGGCCGGTGCAGAGATCAAGCGCGGCAACACATTGACCGGGTGCGGAAATATCGTCATTTGCGCCTTCCACGGTCTTTACGGCGACCGTGGTAATCTTGCCGATGTCGACGGGTTTGCCTTCGATGGTGAACTGGTTTTTGGCAATTTCACAGTTTTTGAAGATCCGCTCCACCGTCGACAGATAGAACTCGGCCGTCATGTCCATTACGGCGAGGTATTCGTCATAAAACCGGTTGTGGGCATCGTGATCAGAGGCTTCACCTTTCATCACCCGTTGGATCTGGTCCGAAAAGGCTTTGGAATGGCGCTCGCCATTCATCGACATGAAAGACGCAAGCTGCAGTAGACCGGGGTAAACCATTCGCCCGACCCCTTTGTATTTGAAGCCAACCCGCTGGATCATGGTTTCTTCCAGCTGGCCCATGGTGACGCGGTTGCCGAAGTCGGTCACATCTGTGGGCGTGGCATCCGGATCAATCGGGCCACCGATCAAGGTCAGGGAGCGCGGCTGCGCTTCGGGTTCTTCACCGGCCAGATATGCGGTGGCGGCAAGGGTGAGGGGGGCAGGCTGACAGATCGCAATCACATGGGTGTCCGAACCCAAATGGCGCATGTAATCAACCAGATAAAGGGTGTAATCCTCAATGTCGAACTTGCCGGCAGAAACCGGAATGTCGCGCGCATTGTGCCAGTCGGTGATGTATACTTCGCAGTCGGGCAGCAATGAAATCACGGTAGAGCGCAACAGCGTTGCATAGTGACCCGACATCGGCGCCACCAGCAGCACTTGGCGCGGTTTGGTTTCGCGTCCCATCACCTGAAAGTGGAGGAGATCGCCAAAATCGCCTTCAACCACAGTTTCCACGTTGACCACATGGTCTTTGCCGTCGTCGCAGGTAAACGAATGAATGCCCCAATCGGGTTTCGTCACCATGCGCTGAAATGTCCTCTCGGTGACTTCGCCCCAAGCTGCCATCCATTGTAACGCAGGATTTGGCACCATCGCGAAAGCCGGATAGGATGCAAGAGACAAGGCGGAGGCACCCAGCCATTGGTTCGTGTTACGGATAGTTTCCATAAGATCGTACGTGGCCATGTAGCGCATGCGCGTCTCCTTTGCTGTCCGGTTGCCCGGGTTGCTTTGTCGTCAGGCTGGTCATCTGGTGTTTACAGCAACGACCTATTTTCACCGAACATTAAATGCTGCACAGCAGCGAAGTTAAGGGGGAATCGTTAATATGACAACAAAAGAGGACATGAAGGGCGAGGACCTCGCGGCGCTGGAGGCCAATTTGGCCAAGGTCGAGGATCTCTCGCAACGCTTCATGACGGCGCTTTCGAAACGCAATCCGGCCAACGCACAGCTCAATGGACCGGATCAGGATGTCTTTGTGCAGGCCGCTACCTCTTACTGGTCATCGATGATGCAGGACCCGGCGAAACTGTTTGAAAACCAGCTGGAGTTCTGGGGCAATTCGGTCAAACACTACCTGGAGGCCAGTCAGGCGCTGGCCAAGGGCAAGCTGGAAGCGCCCCAAGATCACACCCCAACAGATCGTCGTTTTTCCAACCCCCTGTGGCAAACGCATCCCTATTTTAATTATGTAAAACAACAGTATATGATGAATGCAGCGGCCATGCGCCAAGCCGTTTCAAATGTCGAAGGCCTGTCCCAGACGGACCGCACGCGGCTGGATTACTTCGCCCAGCAGATCATCGACATGATGTCGCCCACCAACTTTTTGGGCACCAATCCGGATGCGCTGGAACGTGCTGTTGAGACTGAGGGCGCCAGCCTTGTGAAAGGTTTGGAAAACCTTGTGGCCGATCTGGAAGCCAACAACGGCGAGATGCTGGTACGGCTAGCAGATGACAGCGCCTTTGAACTGGGGCGAAATGTCGCCACCACGCAGGGCCAAGTTGTGTTTCGAAATCATGTGTTGGAGCTGATCCAATACACGCCGACCACCGAACAGGTGCACGCAACGCCGCTGCTCATCTTCCCGCCCTGGATTAACAAATTCTATGTGTTGGACCTGAAAGAGCAGAACAGCCTGATCAAATGGATCACCGATCAGGGCTACACCTTGTTTGTTGTCAGCTGGTTCAATCCCCGCCCCGAAGACAAGGATTTCGGGATGGAGGACTATATCGAGCAGGGCTACTTGGAAGCGCTTCGGGTCGTCAAAGAGATCACCGGTGAGAAACAGGTGAACGCGGTGGGTTATTGTATTGCCGGCACCACGCTGCATCTGACCCTAGCATTGCTTAAGAAACGTGGTGATAAATCAATCAAATCCGCCACTTTTTTCACCGCACTGACAGATTTTGACGAACAGGGTGAATTTACGCCGTTCCTGCAGAATGATTTCGTCGATGGGATTGAGGCCGAAGTGCAGGCGCAGGGCATTCTGCGCAGTTTTATCATGGGGCGGACCATGAGCTTTCTGCGCTCAAACGATCTGATCTATGGCCCGGCGATCAAAAGCTACATGATGGGCGAAGCGCCGCCCGCTTTTGATCTGCTGTACTGGAACGGCGATGGCTCGAACCTGCCGGGCAAAATGGTGATGCAATACCTGCGCGCGCTGTGCCAGCGGAACGATTTTGTCACCCGCGGCTATAAGATCCTTGGCGAAACCCTGCATGTGCGGGACGTAGACGTGCCGCTGATGTCGATCACCTGTGAGACCGATCACATCGCCCGATGGAAGGACTGTTATCGCGGTTTCCAGCAAACCGGCGCCAAGAACAAGACCTTCATTGTCAGCCAATCCGGCCACATTGCGGGCATCGTGAATCCGCCAAGCAAGAAGAAATATGGTCACTTCACCAATGACGATCTGGGGCTAGAGGCCGACGACTGGATGTCGCAATCGAAATTTCATGAAGGCAGCTGGTGGCCACGCTGGGAGGCCTGGCTGAAGAAGCGGTCCGGCAAGATGGTGCCGGCACGGCAGCCGGGTGATTCGTCCTATCCGGCCCTGGAGGCGGCCCCGGGCAGCTATGTCACCGTGAAGGCAAGTGTCTGAACTTTCGACGTTTTCAAGATTTTTTCTGCGATGCAGCATTTTTGATTGATTTTCTGCATTGCAGCATTCATATTCTTTGCAAGACATGTAGCACCGGGGTGGTCCCGGTTGAGGCAAAGGATTTGGAATTATGACCAAAGCGCAAGATTTTACTGCGATCATGAAAGACATGATGGGTGCTTTCCCGGTAGACACCAAGGCCGTTGAAGACGCATTCAAAACCCAGGCGTCGCTGAACGAAAAGCTGACCGCCGCTGCACTGGGCGCTGCCGAAAAGTCTTCGGAACTGTCGTCCAAGTGGACCAAAGACACCCTGGGCAAAATGGCTGATGTTGCCAAAGTAAAAGATGAGCCGGCGGACTATGCCAAGGCTCTGGGCGATTTCGCGTCGGCACAGGCCGAAACTGCCGCGGAAAACATGGCCGCTTTTGCCGAGATTGCCAAAAAGCTGCAGTCCGAAACTGTTGAGCTGATGATGGCCGCCGGCAAAGACATGAGCGAAGAGGCTTCGGCCGCCGTTCAGAAAGCCGCCAAAGACGCCACCGCCGCCGCCAAAAAGGCCGCAGCGAAGTAATCTGTCCCTGAATGACAGACGGGGCACATCGCTCCTCCCTCCCAGATGTGTCCAGAGCGGGTTTCCTTGAAGCCCGCTCTTTCTTTTTATTCTGCGCTCGCATAGGATTTTGTTGCAGTGCTGCATTTTGGGGAGGACCACGTGGCAGAAGACAACAAGCCGCTCTTGATCAAGCGATACGCCAGCCGGCGTCTCTATAATACGGAGACCAGCGATTACGTGACGCTGGAAGATATTGCCGGGTTCATCCGCGACGGGCGTGAAGTTCAGATCGTGGATCTGAAGTCAGGTGATGATCTGACCCGTCAGTATCTCCTTCAAATCATTGCCGAACATGAAAGCCGTGGCGAAAATATCCTGCCGGTGAATGTGCTGACGGATCTGGTGCGGACCTATACCAACCAGGCGGAATCCATGGTGCCGCAGTTCCTGCAGGCTTCCTTTGAGATGCTGCGCGACGGTCAATCCGCCATGATGGAAAACATGACCAAGGCCAGCCCGATGGGGCAGATGCCTGGGTTTGAGATGTTGCAGGCGCAGCAAGAGGCCTTCATGAAGGCGATGACCCAGGGCCTTGCTGGCGGCTGGAGCGGGCCTGCGAAGGAGGAGGCCAAACCCGCCGAAGAGGGCGAAGATCTGGATGCCATCAAACAACAGCTTGCTGATCTTCAGGACAAGCTCAGCAAATTGGGTAAATAACCCATGGTCGACAGTCCCGGACGCCTAACGCTCTGGGGTGTCGAGGTTTTTGTGGCCACCGCAGAAGAAGGTTCAATCTCGGCCGCCGCGCGTCGGTTGGGGGCAAGCGCTTCTGCGGTGAGCCAGCAACTCACCAATCTTGAAAGCGCCCTTGGCACAACCTTGTTGTTGCGCAACACCCGCCCCGTCACCCTGACACCGGCAGGGGAGGTGTTCCGCAGGCGGGCCAGTGCCATCCTGAATGAGGCCGCGATGGCCCGATCGGAACTGGCGATGGGGGATATGGCGGCCCTTACCCGTTTCCGACTGGGCATGATCGAGGATTTTGAGGCCGATGTGACCCCACGTCTGTTGGCGCAGATGGCGGAGGGGCTAGAGCATTGTCAGTTCCTTCTGGAAACCGGTGCCAGTCACACGCTTTATGATCAATTGGAAGCGCGGGCTTTGGACGTGATCGTGGCTGCGGAAATGGGGGCAGAGGCAGATTGGATGGAAGTCCATCCGTTGATGGACGACGTGTTTGTTGTGGCAGCGCCCAGAGGCATGTTTGACAGCCAGCGGCCCCTTTTGCCGCAGCTTCAAGCGCAGCCCTTGGTGCATTACACCACACGCCATCATATGGGCCGGATCCTGGCGGCCCACTTGGCGCGGCAGAACCTTCGGCTGGCGCATCGGTTTGAATTGGACAGCTATCACGCCATCCTGGCCCTGGTGGCACAGGGGACGGGATGGACCATTCTGACACCGCTGGCCTTGATGCGGGCAAAACGATTTGCCGCACAGCTAGATGTGTTCGAGTTGCCGTTTGAACCGCTTTCACGACGGATTTCCCTGTTGGCGCGGCGCGACAGCCTACAGGACATGCCAGAGCAAGTTGCCGCGCAGTTGAAGCCGATCCTGCAGGAACAGGTGGTTGACCCCGCGAAAGGGGTCTACCCCTTTATGGCGGATGTCTTGAAAGTGCTGTGAAGATTCGGGCGTTTTGCGGCATGGGCAAAGACTAGGGCGTCCCCGGTTAATAATCGGTGAACGCCTCGCCCGTTTCAAAAACCTGCAATAGAATCAGGTACCAAAGGCCCGATGGTTGCCCATGACATCCTGCGCAGCTTTGATTAGCGCGTCGGCGATGAAGTCGATCTCCGGCAGGGTCAACCGCGCAGGCAGCCGCGCATCGCAGGCCTTCATCAGCATCTCGCGGGTCTTGGGCAGGCTGGGGGCCTTGCCCAAAAACTCCCAGTTCCAAAAGGCGCGGGCATTGTCGGTCGACAGCCCAAAGACCTGCACTTTCACACCGCGCGCGGCGGAGGCGTCCTGAAAGGCGCGAACCTCTTCTTCGGCCATGCCCACCAGATTAAACTGGATGGAATCCGGAGCACGTTCTTCGGGGCCCAGTTTCTCCGGCACCGTGATCCACGGCGAAACCTCAAGCTTATCAGCCAGATAGTCGTGGTTGCGTCGTCCATCAGTGACCCGCCGGGGGATTTCAGCCAACTGGGCGCGCACAATTGCAGCGGAGATATTTCCAAGCCGCAGATTGTAAAGCGGCAGCTTGTTTTGCCAGTGATCAAAGGCCATTTTCAGCGCCGCCTCATCTTCAGGCGTGCGGGCCAGATGGGCCTTCCAATTGTGCTCATAGGCGCCGGACATAATTGTCGCCTGCGCCAGCAGATCTGCATCATCGGTGATCAGAATGCCACCTTCGCCAGAGTTCAGGAGCTTGTAGCTCTGGAACGAGAAGCAACCAATTTTGCCAATTGTGCCAATGTTTTGCCCGTGCCATTTGGTGCCAAGCGAATGTGCCGCATCCTCAATCACCGGCAGGCCTTTGACCGCGGCCAACTCCATAATCCGGTCCATATCCGAGGTATGTCCGCGCATATGCGAAATCATCACCGCGTCGATGTCCTGCTCCAGTTTGGCTGCGAAATCTTCCATGTCGATGCGGTAGTTTTCTCCCACCTCGGAAAGCACCGGCACGCAATCCGCATGCACAATCGACGACGGCACCGCCGCAAAGGTGAAGGCCGGGATGAGCACCCGCGCGCCGGGCTTCAATCCCAGTGCTTTCAGCGACAGAAACAAGGCGGCAGAGCAGCTGGACACTGCTAGCGCATATTTCGCCCCCATGGTATCGGCAAACTCCCGTTCCAGCTTGGACACCGGTGCATCCTGACCGGCGGTGTAACGAAACAGATCCCCCGAGCTCAACAAGCGCTCAATCTCTGCTCGGGCGCTTTCTGGGATGGCTTCTGCGTCATAGACGTTGGGGGGCAGTGTCATCTGTTTTCGGCTTTCCTGAAGTCTCTCTTCGGAAAATCTAAAACATCACATTCCATTTGCAAAATGAAATGTTCACGACAGCTGCCGGAAACCCTGCATTTGATCAGATCCCCAGCCGGTCTCGCATGGCAAACCAACTCATCGCCAACACCAGCATTGGCGATCGCAGCGCGGGGCCACCGGGGAAAGGCAGAGCGGGCAGCGCCGCCATTGTGTCAAAGCCCGAGGCGTCGCCTTCGATGGCCTTCGCCATCAATTGCCCGCAATGGGTGGCAGTGCCAACGCCGTGGCCCGAATAGCCCGAGGACGACAGCACGTTTTGGCCCACCCGCGCCACAAACGGCAGTCGTTTCACCGTGATTCCCAGGGTGCCGCCCCAGGCGTAGTCAATTTTCACATCGCGCAGCTGCGGGAAGATTTCCAGCATGGGCTTGCGCACCTTGGCGGCAATGTCGGTTGGGAACCGGTAACCATAGCTTTCGCCGCCGCCAAACAGCAGCCGGCCATCGTGGGACAGGCGAAAATAATTGACCACAAACTTGCTGTCACAGACCGCAATATCCTGCGTCAAAACCTCTTTGGTGCGCGCGCCCAAGGGTTCGGTTGCGGCGACAAAGTTGTTGATCGGCATGACCTTAGAGGCGACTTTGCGGTTCACCCCTTCCAGATAGCCGTTGCCCGCCAGCACCACGTGGTCACAGCGCACCATGCCGCGCTCCGTGTGCACTTCCGGCTTGCTGCCTTCCTTGACCTTCTTGACGTGGGAGCGTTCAAAGAACCGCACCCCCGCCGCCTGCGCCGCGCGGGCCAGCCCCAGGACATAGCGCAGCGGATGCAGATGCCCCGCGCCCAAGTCCAACAAGCCGCCGTGATAGGCAGGGGAGGGGCAGATCTCTTGGGTCTCTTCAGGAGACAAAGGCCGGATCTGATCGTAGCCATAGTCGCGCTGCATCTTCTCTACATAGGCATGCAGCTCGGTGGTTTCAGAGGTGGCAAAACCGGTCCAGGCAATGCCGGGCTTCAGATAGCAATCGATCTGATGTTTCGCGACCAGCGCCTTCACCAGATCCTTGGCCTCTTCTCCCATGTCCCACAGCTTGCGGGCGTCGGCCTTGCCCACCATTTGCTCCAGCTTATCCTGATCCTGCCGCTGGCCCGATCCCAGCTGCCCCCCGTTTCGCCCCGAGGCGCCAAAGCCGATGCGCTGTGCGTCCAGCACAACCACATCAAACCCCGCCTCCGCCAGATGCAGCGCGGTGCTGAGGCCGGTGTACCCCGCCCCGACCACACAGACGTCTGCGTTGATTTTGGCGTCGAGCGCCGGAAACTCGGGCAGGAAATCGGCGGTGGCCGCGTACCAGCTGTCGGGGTATTGGCCCTTGGAATCGTTGGCATAAAGCAGTTGCATCTGCCTGCCTCCATGTCTTCTTGGTTCAAATATCCCGGGGTTGGAGGGGCAGCGCCCCTCCCGCTTAGCGCTAGGCTGCGCCCCGGGGCTGGATCACACGTTCAGCAACAGGTGTTCACGTTCCCAGGGGCTAATGACCTGCAGGAACTCCTCGTATTCGGCGCGTTTCACGATGGAATAGACGCGGGCAAATTCGGGGTGCAGCACCTCATGTAGCGCCTCAGCCTCATCAAACAGATCCAAAGCCTCGCCCATCACGCGGGGCAGATCGGTCTCTTCCTCATAGGCGTCGCCCTTATAGGCGTCCGAGGGCATTTTCTGTTCCATCAGGCCCAGATAGCCACAGGCCAGTGAGGCCGCGATGCCGAGGTAGGGGTTACAATCCATACCCGCCAGCCGGTTTTCCACCCGCCGCGCCGCAGGCCCCGAGATCGGGATGCGGATGCCGGTGGTGCGGTTGTCGCGTGCCCAGGCCAGATTGATCGGGGCGGCATGGTCCCGCACATAGCGGCGGTAGCTGTTCACATAGGGTGCCAGCACCGCAGTGGCCGAGGGCAGGTGGTTCTGCAGACCGGCGATGAAGTGGTAGAACGCATCCGTTTCGCTGTTGTCGTCGGCGGTGAAGATGTTCTTGCCGCTTTCGATGTCCAGGATCGAATGGTGGATGTGCATGGCGCTGCCCGGCTCATTCGCGATGGGTTTGGCCATGAAGGTGGCAAAGCAGTCGTGCCGCAGCGCCGCCTCGCGGATCAGCCGTTTGAAGTAGAACACCTCATCGGCCAGTTTCACCGGATCGCCATGGCGCAGGTTGATCTCCAGCTGGCCCGCGCCGCCTTCCTGGGTGATGCCATCGATCTCGAAACCCTGCGCTTCGGCAAAGTCATAGATGTCGTCGATCACCGGCCCAAACTCGTCCACCGCCGTCATCGAATAGGCCTGACGTGCCGCAGCTGGGCGGCCCGAACGGCCCATCATCGGTTCGATCTTCTTGGCGGGATCGACGTTGCGCGCCACCAGGAAAAACTCCATTTCGGGCGCGATCACCGGCTCCCAGCCTTTGGCGCGATACATTTCGACAACCCGTTTCAGCACGTTACGCGGTGAAAACGGCACCGGCGTGTCGTCCAGATTGAAGGCGTCATGGATCACCTGCAGCGTCCAGTCTGCCGTCCAGGGCGCGGCCGAGGCGGTGTCCATATCTGGTTTCAGCACCATGTCCCGTTCGACAAAACCATCTTCACCGGCCGCTTCGCCCCAGTCGCCGGTGATGGTCTGGTAGAAGATCGAGTCGGGCAGGAAGAAGCTGTCCTGCTTGGCAAACTTCTTGGCGGGGACCGCCTTGCCACGGGCGATGCCGGGCAGGTCCGCGATCACGCATTCCACCTCGTCCAGACGGTGGCCTTCCAGATAGGTCTGCGCGGCTTCGGGCAGGTTGCGCAGCCATTCGTTCATATAAGAGGTCTTATCGGCACTCATGCTGCATTTCCTTTTTTGGCGTCCGCTTGCGCAAAGAACGCGGCCATCATGCTGGCAAACCCCTGATCGTCCAAGGGTTTATCCATATCGCGGTTCACATCCGCGATCATCTGATCGGGCAACAGACCCGGGGCGCGATATTTGATCAGGCCGCTGATGAACTCTGCCGTAAACTCGGGGTGAGGTTGAATGGTCAGGATCGTGTCGCCAATGACCAGACCAGCATTTTCGCAGAAATCGTTGCTGGCGATGACCTCGGCCCCTTCGGGCAGGGTCAGCACCTGATCCTGATGCCAGGCGTTCAGGGTCATTTCCCGCCCCTGAACGTCATAGGTGGTGGGGCCTGCGACCCAACCGCCTGCGAATTTCTCAACCTTGCCGCCCAGAGCCTGCGCGATGATTTGATGGCCAAAGCAAACGCCGATCAGCGGTTTACCTGCATCGCGGATGTCGCGGATCAGCGCCTCCAGCGGCGGGATCCAGGGGTGGTCTTCGTAGACGCCGTGTTTGGAGCCAGTGATCAGCCAGCCATCGGCCTCCTCCACCGAAGCTGGGAATTTTCCGTCCACCACATAGTAATCCACGTAGTCAAAGCCGTGGCCTTGCAGCAGCCGTGCGAACATCTGGGCATAATCGCCCATGTCGTCTTTCATTTCCTCCGGCATGTGGCCGGTTTGCAGGATTCCGATTTTCATAAGTCACCAGGTGTCTTTGGTCTGAAGGGTAGGGGGCATCGCGCCCCCCGACAAGAGGAGCAGGGGACGGCCAGCAGCCGCCCCCTCAGACCATTTCGAGGTAACTCTCCACCCGCGCGTCCGCTGGCATATCCGCCATTTCGCGCAGTTCCTGACGTTTTGTCAGCGTGTAGTTCTGGATCATTGCGGCAGGGAAGATCCGCGCCACATGCTCGCTGCTGGCAAAGGTGTCGATCGCTGTCTGCCAGTCGCTGAGGATCTGGGGCAGCTCTTGATCGTAGGAATTGCCTTCAATCGCAGCGGGCGGGGCCAGTTGGTCCTCGATCCCCGTCAATGCTGCGCCCAGAATGGCTGCCAGCATCAGATAGGGGTTCACGTCACCGCCAGCGACACGGTGTTCGATCCGCCGCGCGGCAGGCGGGCCGGATGGAACGCGGATCGCAGCAGTGCGGTTTTCATAGGCCCAGCAGATCGAGGTCGGGGCATGGGCGCCCGGCACCATCCGTTCATAGCTGTTAAAATGGGGGGCAAAGACCAAAGTGCTGTCCGCCATCGCCCGCATACAGCCCGCAATCGCGTGGCGAAGCGTCTCGCTGCCTTCGTCCGTGCCATTGTCAAAGACGTTGTTGCCGTCCGCATCCATGACCGAGAAATGGGTGTGCAGCCCGTTTCCGGCTTCCTCCGGATAGGGTTTCGCCATGAAGGAGGCGGCAAACCCGTGTTTGCGCGCCAGCCCTTTGACCAGCATCTTGAACAGCCAGGCATCATCGGCGGCCTTCAGGGCGTCGCCATGCATCAGGTTGATCTCAAACTGGCCCTCGCCACCTTCGGAAATTGCGGCGTCGGCGGGGATATCCATCGCCTCACAGGCGGCGTAGAGGTCACTGAAGAACCCGTCAAAGGCATCCAATGTGGCCAGCGACAGGATATCGGGCGCCGTCCGTCGCTTGCCAGAGCTGGGCAGAGCCGGCATCCGCAACACCTCACCGCTGTCATCAACCAGAAAGAACTCCAGCTCTACCGCCGCCACGGGGGACAGGCCGCGGGCCTTGTAACGCGCCAAGACTGAGTTCAGCGCCTGACGTGGATCGCCGTCGAAGGGGGTACCGTTTTCGTCAAACATCCAAACCGGCACCAGCGCGGCGGGGGTGTCGAGCCAGGGCATCGGCAGCGGGCCACGTCCGGTGGGGCGCAGGAACCCGTCCTTGTCGCCGCTTTCAAACACGAGGGGCGAGTTCTCAATATCCGCGCCCCAGATGTCGAGGTTCAGCACCGAGAAGGGGAAACGGGTCTCACCCTTGTCAACCTTACCAGCGTTCCAGGCGGGGATGCGTTTGCCGCGGGGCACACCATTGAGGTCCGCCGCTGCAACGCGGATCGAACGCACCTCGGGATTGTCTGCAAACCAGTCTTTGATCATTGCCGTCACTCAGCCGTTGCCGGGCGGCCCGTGACGGTCGGGCGCTCGGCCCTGATCTCTCCGTCCGGACCATGCCCTTGGTCCTCATACATCCGATCAAACCCGGCCGCGCCAAGATGGCGCCGCCGCAGATGGGGTTGTAGCTGGTTTCCTGCCTCGAAAGGCCCAGAAACGCGCACCCTCATAATTTGATCAAATTCTTCTTACTATCGGATCAGATTAGGACGCAAGCGAATTTTACGGCGGCTGGCCTTGGGTAGGTGACGGTTCAGGTATTTGTTTGCCAGACCAAAGATGCCCACAATCACCAGCGTCAGCAGGATGAAATAGAAGGCAAGGATTGGGTAAGGCACAAATGGGTTGAAGGTCTTATCCGCCAGATATTTCGCATAGTAGAGCGAGTCCCCTTGCTGTCGCCATGTCGGGAAACCGGACAGGAACACCAGCGTGGTGGCATGAAACAGGAAGATCGCCTCGTTCGTGTAGCTGGGCCAGGCGAGGCGCAGCATGGTCGGGAAGGTGATCTTGCGGTACTTCTTCCAGCCCGAAAACCCATAGGCATCCGCCGCTTCCATGTCGCCTTTGGGGATCGCCCGCAGCGCACCATAAAAGATTTCACCGGCATAGGCCGAGGTGTTGAGGAACAATACGATCAGCGCGCCCAGCCATGCGGCCGAAAGCGGGTCAAAGATCGGCGACCAGCTTTTGAGCTGCAGGAAGAAGAAATAGGCAAAGAAAAACTGGATAAACAGCGGCGAGCCCCGGAAGATAAGGATGAACCAGCGGGCGAATAGGTTCAGCACGCGGTTGCCCGAGTTTTTGGACAGCGCAATGGCATTGGCAAAGAAGAAGCCAAAGATCACCGCGATCACCCCAAAATAGACGTTCCAGATCAGACCGGATCCAATCAGCGTGAATTGGTCACACAGGGTGATATCCGTCACCGGCAGACGCCGTTCGCCATAGCCGAGCGAACGGAATGCGTAGTCCTGAACAGTTTGCCAACAGCTCATGCCGCTTTCCTTTGCGCTTCGCCGCCGACAGTCGCCTGACCGTGGGACAGTTTCTTGGTAATCCTCTCCAGAACAACTTCGGAGACTTTGGTAAAGGCGAGGTAGAAGATCAGCAGCCCAAGGAAGTACCACATCCGCCAGTCACCATGCGGGTAATCCGTGAAGCGGGCCTGCTTGCTGGCCCCCAGTTCACGCGCCCAATAGACCATGTCCTCAACCCCCAGCAGGAACAGTAGCGGGCTGGCCTTGATCAGGATCATCCACAGGTTCGACAGGCCGGGCAGCGCATAGAGCCACATCTGCGGCACCAGAATGCGCCAGAAGGCTTGGCGATGGGTCATGCCATAGGCTTCGGCCGTTTCCATCTGCGCCCGTGGCACAGCGTTCATGGCACCGAAGATGACGTTGGCGGCAAAGGCGCCAAAAACGATCGCAAAGGTCAGCACCGCAAGGCTGAAACCGTAGATTTCATGGATCCACTGCGGCGAGGAATTCAGCGGCATCTTGGCGATGTCACAGACCACAAAATCGGTGCCACGGCGGATCGGCTCATCCCATTCGGGGCAACGCGCCTGATGCAGCAGCCATTCAATGCCCTGGTCCAGTGCGATCACAAAGAACAGGAAGAAGGCGATATCGGGCACACCGCGCACAATGGCGATATAGCCTTTACCCATCCAACGGGCCGGCAGGAAGCGGGCACGGGCGGCCATCGCTCCGAAAAAACCAAAGCTCAGCGCGACCGGTGCGGTCACAGCGAGCAGCAACAAAACGGTCCCGAAGGACACGTAGAAGCCCATATGCTTGCCTGTGGTCAGGTAGCAGCTCAACCACTGGAAAGTTTCCAGTGTGGCGGGATCAGCGCAATAGGAGAAAATGGCGGGCCTCTTTTGCTGGCGCGGCCCCATCGAGGCCGTGGAAAAAGGGGGGAGGGGGTGAGAGAGGGGCGAACCCCTCTCTCAAATCATGTCAGAACGGGGGCTTAGAACTTGCCCTCGATCTCCCATTTGTCGAGCAGCGCGTTCAGCGAGCCGTCTGCTTTCATCGAAGCGATGGCTGCGTCGAACTTGCCACGCAGGTCTGCATCCGACTTGCGGAACGCCATGCCGATGCCGCCACCCAGGTAGACGTCACCGATGAACACCAGGCCGCCTTCGGCAACGATCGGGTTCAGGTAATCTTTGTCCGACAGAACGGCGTCAACTTCGCCCGACTTAACAGCCGCAACGGTTTCGTCCGGGGTCGGGAACTCAACCAGGGTCGCGCCGGTCGAAGCAACGTGGGCCGCCTGAATGGTCGAGGACTGTGCCGAAACAACGGCCGAGTCTACGTCAACACCTTCAGCAACCGCAGCATAGGCCGACGGCGACGGCTGGGTGTAGCCCTGGGTGAAGTCAACGATTTCTGCACGCTCAGCCGTGATCGACATGCCAGCGATGATGGCGTCGTAGTTGCCCGAGGTCAGGTTGGGGATGATCGAATCCCAGTCGTTGGTGACCCACTCACAGGTCAGCTCAGCGCGTTTGCACAGCTCGTCGCCCAGCTCACGCTCAAAGCCGTCTACTTCACCGGCGTCGTTCAGGAAGTTGTACGGAGGGTAGGCGCCCTCGGTGCCCAGACGCACAGTGTCAGCAGCAGCAACGCCGGCAGTCAGTGCCAGAGCAGCGGTGGTGAGGATCAGGTTTTTCATTGTTCTCTCCCGTTGGTTATTAAGGTTGTTATGGTCTTGCGGTTGGGTCAGCCCCGCCCCTTAGGCGTGGACGGTGGCCGACAGAAACTGTTTCAGACGTTCGCTTTTGGGCTGGCCAAACAGCTGTTCCGGCGCGCCCTGTTCCTCGATCAAACCCTGATGCAGGAACACGACATGGCTGGAAATACCCGACGCCATCTTCATGTCATGGGTTACGATCAGCATGGTGCGGCCTTCAGCAGCGAGGTCCTTGATCACCTTGATCACCTCCTGCTCCAGCTCCGGATCCAGGGCCGAGGTCGGTTCATCAAAAAGCAAGGCTTCGGGTTCCATACACAGCGCCCGCGCAATCGCCGCCCGCTGTTGCTGGCCGCCCGACAGCTGCGCCGGATAAACGTCGCATTTGTCGCCGATGCCGACTTTTTCGAGATAGCGCCGTGCGGCCTCTTCCACCTCTGCCTTGTCACGGCCCAGCACCGTCACCGGCGCCTCCATGACGTTTTGCAGGATGGTCATATGCGCCCAGAGGTTAAACTGCTGGAACACCATCGACAGGTTGGTCCGGATGCGCAGCACCTGTTTCGGATCGCCCGGATGACGGTGCAGGCCAGCGCCCTTCCAGGTGACAGGTTCGCCCTTGAACAGGATGTCGCCCTGCTGGCTGTCTTCCAGCAGGTTGGCGCAGCGCAGAATGGTTGATTTGCCCGAGCCCGAGGACCCGATAAGCGAAACCACATCGCCACGACGTGCAGTGATATCGACGCCCTTGATCACTTCAAGGTCGCCATAGGCCTTATGCAGGCCGCGAATTTCGATGACTGGATCCTGTTCGGACAAGGGTGCCCCTGACTTTTATCCCCGTTTAGGCCAGACAATAGGGACCAAATTCTTGGCCAGCGCAACTTGCAAAACGACGGTTTCGCAAAGGAATCGCCCAATCTGACGAGATGTCAGTCGCAAAATGACGGCGGAAAGGCAAGAATGCCCCGCCGTCCCTTCGGCGATTTGATCAGTTTTTGCTGGTGAGTTCGTCAATCTGTCAGGTCGGTTTGGCGACTCGCTGTCGGGCAAGGGCACTGTCCCGGTCGTTTATCCCAAGAAGGTTCGCAACCATGCGCAGCAGCGCGTCCTCATGATCGTCGCGTGCGCCATCGGCCAGCACCACCGACCAGAGCGCTTCAATCACACCCAGACGGTCCTCATAGGCCACAGCCTCTTTGATCGATTTGGTGAATCGCACCGTGTCCGGCGCCTCTGATTCCAATGTTTCTGCCTCCGCGCGCAGGGCAGCCGCGTCTGTTTCGGCCAAGGCATACCGGGCCATCAGAATACGGTCGATCCGCGCCTTTTCTTCCGGGGCATAGTCGTGATCTGCCCTGGCAACACGGACCAGAAGCGCAGCCAAAGCCAGACGGGCGTCACTGTCGGTCAGCGGGGCGGGGCGCGGCTGGGTCAGCCGTTTCAGGAAATCTGCAAACATAAGAGGGATATAAGTCTCAGTTCGGTCTGGTGCAAAGGGGGGCGTCTGTGATCAGCATGTTTTGGCTGGTCTACGGGCTAAACTTGTTCCAGGGCCTGTGCCCGCGCCACCAACCCGTCAGCATCCGACAGCCCCAGCGCGCTTTGCACCCGGTTGATCCGCGCCTCATCACGCAGATCTTGCGCCAATTCCTGTTGCCAAAGTGCTTCTAGAAGGTTGAGACGTTCTTCAAAATCGACCCATTGCCGGATCATTTCGGTAAAGATTTCGGTTTCCGGCGCCGCCCGTTCCATTGCCTCGCAGGCTTGCCGCATCTCGGCAGCATCCCCGGCATCAAGGTCATGCAGCTGCAGCAGCAACTGTTCGATACGGTCCAGTTCACGGTGAAAATCACGCAGCGCATCGGCGCAATCGGTCTGTGCCACACGGACCAAAAGCGCCCCCAACGCATGGGCCGCGTCAGGCTCTGGCCCGGGGGGCTCCGTCCGGGTCTGCTGACCCAGAAGGGTATTGAGCAGATTGCTGAACATAGATTGATTAGGCCACGGATTTGGCAATCGCGCAAAGATAAACTGCGCCGACGTTTTGACCGTGTCAAAAAGGGCGGTACCCTCGGGGGCACCGCCTTTGAAATTTAACCAAAAATGCTGGCTGCTCAGCCGTCGTAGCCCTGCACGATGACCAGATCGCCAGAGGACACCGGATCGCGCAAGGCCTTGGCGGCCTGGTATTCAGGCGATTCGTAGCAGGCCTTGGCTGTCTCATAGTCTTTGAACTCGATGACAACCGTGCGGGATTTGCTGCTGCCTTCCATCTGGTCCTGTGCTCCACCTCGAACGATGAACTTCGCACCGTATTTGGCAAAAGGCGCAGCATTGGCATCGCGGTATTTCTCATAGGCCTGCGGATCCCGTACATCCACATGTGCCACCCAATAGGCTTTGGTCATTTGTCTCTCCCGGATTGTAGCAGCGACCCTGCGGTTTGATGAGGCAGAGGTCAAGACGGGTCAAAACCGGTGTTCGGGCCAAGGTGGTAGCTCACCCCAGTAGATCCAATCCGTCAAATCGGACATTGTCCACTGCGATGCCCTGCGGATCGGTGTTGAGGATCAACACGCCTGCGATGTCGGCTTTTCTGCCGGATCGGCGGAAGCCATAGCTCTCTTCCGCCAGGGGCTGCACAAGGAGCCTGACGATCTCTGACCCATCTCGACGTAGGAAAGCCACCTGTGCGGCCCCAGCCTCGCCACCGCGAATGTCCAGCCCGATGGCGGACTGGTCCCGGTCAAAAACAATTGCAATCGCGCCTTCCCCAATAGCGTCGACGTTCGGAAACCCACGTGGCCCATAGCCCTGCAAGACGGACGTGCTGCTCAACCGCATAACCCCCAAAGAATGCCCTTGTTCGCCCGCAAGCACTGTCAAAGGCCCAAGGGCCGCTCCGTCCACATGGTCAAACATTCCTGCCGCCAAAAGCTTCTGACCTGCGAATCTCTCTCCAAAGCTTGCACCGGGCTGGGTTAAAATTCCGTTAACTTCGCGACCCACACCAGGAGAACTGGGTAAATTGTCAAAGGTGATGACACGGCCGAAAGTCAAATGTTCCTGTGGCACCTGGCAGACCGGGGCCCCACAGGCGACCGCGGCACCGGCGAAACCGCAGAGCACAAAGACTGAAAGAACAAACCTCATAATGCAAGGGTAGGGCGGCACAGGTCTTCGACAAGTTTGCCCGCAAGCCACTGACCTGAAACAAAAAAGACGCCCTAAGAGGGGCGTCTTTCAAAAACGGTATCAGAAGAATTCAGACCAAACGCGAGGTCTCTACCGCGGCGCGGACAAAGTCTTTGAACAGCGGATGCGGATCAAAGGGCTTCGACTTCAGCTCGGGGTGGAACTGCACGCCGATAAACCAAGGATGATCTTTCCACTCGACAATCTCTGGCAGGCGCCCGTCTGGCGACATGCCAGAGAACTGCAGGCCGCAGGCCTCCAACTGTTCGCGGTATTTGATGTCTACCTCATAGCGATGGCGGTGACGTTCTTCGATAGTTGTGGCGCCGTAAACCTGCGCCACTTTCGAGCCTTCCGCCAGCGCTGCATTGTAGCCCCCCAGACGCATGGTGCCGCCCTTGTCGTCGGTCTCTTTGCGGGTCACTTTGGCGTTGCCCTGCACCCACTCTTTCAAGTGATAAACCACGGGTTCAAAACGTTTTTCACCCGATTCATGGTCAAATTCTTCAGAGCCCGCAGTGGTGATGCCCGCGGCATTGCGCGCGGCCTCAATGACGGCCATTTGCATGCCCAAGCAGATGCCCAGATAGGGCACTTTGCGCTCCCGGGCAAATTGCGCTGCTTTGATTTTGCCTTCGGTGCCGCGCTCGCCAAAGCCGCCCGGTACCAGGATCGCGTGGAACCCTTCGAGGTAGGGCGCGGCGTCTTCTTTGTCGAAGACCTCCGAATCAACCCATTCGACCTTGACCTTCACCCGGTTGGCCATGCCGCCATGGGTCAGCGCTTCTTTCACCGATTTATAGGCGTCTTCCAGCTGAACATATTTACCAACGATGGCGATTTTCACTTCGCCGTCTGTGTTGTGGGTGCGGTCAACCACATCGTCCCATTTGGACAAGTCGGGGCGCGGAGCCGGTGCGATGCCGAAGGCATCCAGCACTGCCTGATCCAGACCTTCGCGGTGATAGGCCAGCGGCGCTTCATAGATCGATTTCAGATCATAAGCGGCCACAACGGATTCCTTACGGACGTTGCAGAACAGCGCGATCTTCTCGCGCTCTTTTTCCGGGATAG
This sequence comes from Thalassobius sp. MITS945101, assembly GCF_047123305.1. GTDB lineage: Bacteria > Pseudomonadota > Alphaproteobacteria > Rhodobacterales > Rhodobacteraceae > Thalassobius. The sequence goes on along the minus strand of NZ_CP138918.1, from coordinate 4,126,398 downwards.
GTTGTTCAGAACGGCAGACCAGAATATCGGGCGCGATGCCGATCGACTGCAATTCCTTCACCGAGTGCTGGGTCGGTTTGGTTTTCAATTCGCCCGAGGCCGCCAGATAGGGCAGCAGCGTCAGGTGCATAAAAATGCACTCGCCACGTGGTTTATCATGGGTGAACTGGCGGATCGCCTCGAAGAAGGGCAGGCCTTCGATGTCGCCAACAGTGCCGCCGATTTCACAGAGCATAAAGTCCACTTCATCTTCGCCAATTGAGATGAAGTCTTTGATTTCATTTGTGACATGCGGCACGACCTGGATGGTTTTGCCCAGATAATCGCCGCGTCGCTCACGTTCTAATACGTTGGAATAAATCCGGCCCGAGCTGACCGAGTCGGTCATGCGGGCAGGAACGCCGGTAAAGCGTTCATAATGCCCCAGGTCCAGATCGGTCTCCGCACCGTCATCGGTGATGAAAACTTCGCCATGTTCAAACGGGCTCATCGTGCCCGGATCGACGTTCAGATACGGATCCAGTTTACGCAGGCGAACCGAGTAGCCGCGCGCCTGCAGCAAGGAGCCAAGCGCCGCCGACGCCAGACCTTTGCCCAAGGATGACACAACACCACCGGTGATAAAAATGAAACGAGCCATATTTGGCAACTCCCGTGCAGTCCGTTCGGCGATTTCACACGCCACAACCCAAGCCCATACGGTTGCGCACAACCGTAGCATCACGGGACTCGAGGAATACTAGATTCGCGAATATTTGGCAAGAAGACCGCAAGATGCTGATGCGGTCTTTGTCCTGCGCATAAGGGTAGGTTTAGTCGGCGCGCGGCACCAAAGGTGCGTCATCTCCCGCGGAGGGGGGCAAGAGATCGGCGCCGGCCGGGGTTTCGGCCGCATCCGATTCGCTGGTTGCGCTGCCTGCGCCAACGCGATCCAGAACCGATCCATCCGAGGATTTGTCCGCCGCGATGATCGTCAGTGCAATCGATGTGATGATGAAGGCGATTGCCAAAATCCAGGTCACTTTTCCAAGAGCCGTCGCTGCAGAGCGCCCCGACATGGCGCCGCCACCGCCGCCGCCGCCCATGCCAAGACCACCACCTTCAGAGCGTTGCATCAGCACCACGCCAATCAGGGCGAGGGCGAGAAGAAGATGGACGATGAGGACGACGTTTTCCATGAGGCAGCCTTCGGATAAGTTCGATGCGGCTACTTAAGGTCTCTCGCGCTGTGGTGCAACCCCGAAGCGGTTGCTTGGGTTTGAAATCCCAACCCTACAAGAGATTCTCCGCTGCATTGTTTTGCAGTGTTGCTGAACAAACGCGCTGACCCGTTGTTTTGGCCTTGGTTGCGCGCATCAAAGCGCCGTGAAAAGGAGCGTCTTTATCAGATCTAAACTTGCCCAAAGAGGTGTCAATCTTCAACGTCATCAACATCCGATTGCCCACTGAGCGCCCGCCTCACGTGGCTCCAGCTCAGGCCGATCCCAAGCACCAAAGAAAGGGCGATCAGTCCAATCCATGTGTTGTTGGCCTGATTGTCCAGGTGCAGCAAACCATAGTCTGTCAGGACCCATATCAACGCCAGAAAGATAGAAAGAACCAGCAACATCCCAATCCCACCGATCGACCGGAGGGTTGCTCGTAAGAATATGATGTAGCCAACGCAGAGCAGCAGTCCCAGAAAAACTGCCAATGGGGTTTCTGTGGCCAAGTTGTTCCAGGCCCAGACAGAATAGTTCCAGGGTGTTGGGTTAAAGGTCGCCACCAACAGGAAAAACGCCATTAACCACCTGAGAAGAAAACCCATTTCTGCGCCTCTCTTTGGGTCATTTCGCACCTCCAAGATATCTCAAGTTTTCCGCTAACTGTCTAGATCAGCCGCCACACTGCCACCTCGGGCATGCCGTTCCTCGATTCGTACTATGGTTTTAAGAGCTAGCGCCGAAGTCTGAAGAATGTCCTAATTACTTGCCGTTACATAAAGGCTCCGAGTGTTTGCGAATTGTTAAGGTATTGCCGCCTACACTCACTGGCACTGAGTCGGATTTTTGCGGACGTTAGAGCGCAGAGTTTGAAGAAGGAGGCCAAATTTTCAGGAGATATTGCTGAAACCAGCCGAATTACGTCTTGCGCGACGAAATTTCGGTTCCCTCGCTTTCTATGGGTCGATATACGGGCGCGGGTTTGATCCAAACATCAAAGAGGTCCAGCAATGGCAAATGTCGTCGTCGTCGGCGCCCAATGGGGCGATGAGGGGAAAGGCAAAATCGTGGATTGGCTGTCGGAACGTGCCGACGTCATCGCGCGTTTCCAAGGTGGTCACAATGCAGGCCATACGCTCGTCATCGACGGCAAAGTCTACAAATTGCATGCGCTGCCGTCCGGCGTTGTGCGCGGCGGCAAACTGTCTGTTATTGGCAACGGTGTGGTGCTGGACCCCTGGCACCTGCTCAAGGAAATCGCCACTGTGCGGGAACAAGGCGTCGAGATTTCGCCGGAAACCCTAATGATCGCGGAGAACACGCCGTTGATCCTGCCGATCCATGGTGAGTTGGATCGCGCACGGGAAGAAGCCGCTTCGAAGGGTACCAAGATTGGGACCACTGGGCGCGGCATTGGCCCGGCCTATGAGGACAAGGTGGGCCGTCGCGCTGTTCGGGTGGCGGATCTGGCCGATGAGGCAACGCTTGAGGCTCGGGTTGACCGCGCCCTGCAGCACCATGATCCACTGCGGAAAGGCCTCGGGATCGAGCCTGTAGACCGCGACGCACTGGTGGCGCAATTGAAAGAAATTGCAGCCGAAATTCTGCCCTATGCGGCCCCGGTTTGGAAAGTCCTGAACGAGAAACGCAAGGCCGGGCAACGAATTCTGTTTGAGGGGGCTCAAGGCGCGCTTTTGGACATCGATTTCGGCACCTACCCCTTTGTAACCTCCTCGAATGTGATTGCGGGGCAGGCGGCAACGGGTGTTGGTATTGGGCCTGGTTCAATCGACTATGTGCTGGGCATTGTAAAAGCCTACACCACCCGTGTGGGGGAAGGTCCATTCCCGACCGAACTCTTGGATGCTTCAGGCAATCCCGATGCCGATGGCGAGCGTCTGGGCACACGTGGACATGAGTTTGGCACCACCACCGGGCGGCAACGTCGTTGTGGCTGGTTTGATGCGGCTCTGGTGCGGCAGACCTGTGCGACCTCTGGGATCAAGGGTATCTGCCTGACCAAACTGGATGTTCTGGACGGTTTTGAAACGCTGAAGATCTGTGTGGGCTATGACCTCGATGGGGAAAAGCTGGATTACCTGCCGACGGCCGCCGACCAACAGGCGCGTTGCACCCCGATCTATGAAGAGATCGCCGGTTGGTCCGAGTCGACCGAGGGCGCGCGCACTTGGAATGATCTGCCGGCCAATGCGATCAAATATGTCAAACGTGTTGAAGAGCTGATCGAATGTCCGGTCGCCCTGCTTTCAACAAGCCCGGAGCGTGAAGACACGATCCTGGTGACGGACCCGTTTGCAGATTGAGGTACGGTCATGGCTCTGAGTTATAAGTCCCGTCGACGCCTGTCGCTGTTGATCCTGCTGGTGGGGTTGCCGGTCTATATCATCGCCGCAATCAGTATCATCGGCTGGCTGGACAGGCCTTCCATTTTGGTTGAGCTGTTCATCTACATCGGGCTGGGGGTTCTCTGGGCCATTCCGTTGAAAGCGGTGTTCAAGGGGATCGGGCAGGCCGATCCCAACGCACCGCAAGAGGAAGATTGAAGTGAGAACCGGGGGATAAGCCCCCGGTTTTTTTGGGTCGAAACTTCGCGTGAGAGAGACCGTTTGCGCAAGTTTTAATGTGATGCGCGTCCCATTCGTCAGTATTGGATTGCGACCAAGCTGACGAGGCGCACTCCTGCAAAACCGAGGGTCACTTCTTGGGAAGCAGTGCTCAATTCTCGGGCCCGGGGCTGAGAGAGCTGCGGAAGAGTATTCTGTGATGGCACTTGAAAAGTGGCATCCCGTAGGGGAATCGAACCCCTCTTTCCAGGTTGAAAACCTGGCGTCCTAACCGATAGACGAACGGGACAGCCTTGCTGTGGGGCGGGTTTTAGGGAAACTGAGCTGGCTGTGCAAGGGGAAAGTGCGGGAATTTTGTCGAATAATTCCGGGTCGCCAGTTTTTACATATTTGGAAACTTTTTCAATACGTTAATGCTAGATTGAGCGGTGGTGCGCAAGACCGTTAACCGATGCGTAAGCCAAGGTTCGGAGCCTAGTCAGTCGATTCTGGAAGCTTTGGCGGGAAGATGCAGGTGGCATCCCGTAGGGGAATCGAACCCCTCTTTCCAGGTTGAAAACCTGGCGTCCTAACCGATAGACGAACGGGACAGCCTTGCTGTGGGGGCTGTCTAAGGTCAGATGCTCGTAGGTGCAAGCGGGAAAATGATTGATTTGTAGAAAAATTTGCCTGCTTAACTTGATGTTCATTTTGCTCTGATAATCAAATTGCATGCAAACATTCATTAGGAGGAGTTGCCTGCCAGATCTGCTATCAAAACAAAGAAGAAAAGTGGCATCCCGTAGGGGAATCGAACCCCTCTTTCCAGGTTGAAAACCTGGCGTCCTAACCGATAGACGAACGGGACAAGCCGTTTGGTGAGCGGTTTCTAGGCAATGTGTAGTCTGGGCGCAAGCAGAAAATTGGCCCCACGGCCGGAAAAATCAGCTGGTCTCAGCCGCATCTTCAAGTCGCAGCTGTACCTGCTGGCGGCCGCCCCAGGCGTTGATTTCCAATCGGCCCGCAAGGTGGAACCGCGCGCCCCGGTGGTTGGACAGTTTCTCACCCAGCGCGGTGTCAAAGGCGCCAAAGCAGATGGCGTCGATGCGTTTGCCCAACCCATCGCTGAAGTTGAGCTTCAGGTGGCTTTCGCCGACCCGTTTGGCGAAGCGGATTTCGACATCGGGAAAGACATAGCGCGGGGCAGAGGCGGAGGCGCCAAAGGGGCCCGCTTTCTCGATCTGTTCAATCAACTCGATGGTCGCCGCCCCAGGCATCAACACGCCATCGAGTTTCAGATCGGCAGGGCCGGCATCACCCGCGCCTTGTTTGGCCAGCAGCTCGGACAGCCGCGTCATTGCAGCGTCAAGCTTTGCGCGCTCCACTGTCAGACCGGCGGCCATTTTGTGGCCGCCCCCTTTGACAAGCAGGCCCTCGCTGGCAAGACGCTGAATGGAGGCGCCAAGGTCAACCCCGCTGACGGACCGGCCTGAGCCTTTGCCCATGTCGCCGTCAAAGCCAATCACAATCGCAGGGCGGTTGGTGGCTTCTTTCAAGCGGCTGGCGACAATGCCGACCACGCCAGGATGCCAGCCTTCACCTGCGGCCCAGACCAGCGGGTGTTCCAGCCCGCGGTCTTCGGCCTGCTCCAGCGCTGCCGCACGCACCGCGTTTTCAATGTCGCGCCGTTCGGTGTTCAACTCATCCAGCCGTTCGGCCATCGCGCGGGCCTCAGCCGGATTGTCTGAAGACAGCAGGCGGGCGCCAAGGTCTGCTTTGCCGATGCGACCGCCGGCGTTGACGCGTGGCCCTAACATGAAGCCCAAAGCGTAGGAATTGGGGGGCTGTTCCATCCGGCTGACATCTGACAGTGCTACAATGCCAGGGCGATCGCGGCGGGCCATGACCTTCAGCCCCTGCCGTACCAGCGCCCGGTTGACCCCGATCAGGGGGGCAACGTCGGCGACGGTGCCAAGCGCGACAAGGTCCAGCATCGCCATCAGGTCCGGGCCGTTAGCCCCTTCAGCGCGCATCTGCCGGTTGGCCTCGACCAGCATCAGGAACACAACACCCGCGGCGCACAGATGGGCCAGTTCACCGTCTTCGTCCTGGCGGTTCGGGTTCACCACGGCAACGGCTTCAGGCAGGGTTTCGCCACCAAGGTGGTGGTCCAGCACAACCACGTCTGCCGCCTTGGCTGCTGCAATCGGCTCGTGGCTGAGCGTGCCGCAATCGACACAGACGATCAGGTCATGTTCCGCCGCCAGGGAAGCCATTGCCGCCTCATTGGGGCCGTAGCCTTCGTCAATCCGGTCCGGCACATAGAGTGTCGCCTGCCGTCCCATCTGCCGCAGCCAGTCAATCAGCAGGGCGGCTGAGGTGCCGCCATCAACGTCATAGTCTGCAAAGATTGCAATGCGTTGCCGCTGTTTGACCGCCTGCAGGAACCGCGCGGCGGCGGTTTCCATGTCTTTCAGCTTTTGCGGATCCGGCAGCAGGTCGCGCAGCTGTGGCTCCAGAAAGGCCTGCGCCTCATGGGCTGGCACACCGCGCCGGGCCAGTGTCTGGCAGACCGCCATCGGCAGGCCGGTCTGCTGACGCATGAACTCGGCCTGACGTTCTACTTCAATGCCCGGACCAATCCAGCGTCGCCCGTTGAGCGACGTTTCGACACCTAGAAATGCGCGGGTCTCAGCAGTCACAGCGGCCTTTCAATGATCCAAAAATACTCAATGTGCGACGCTCCAAAAAGGCGCGCCGCCTGTGGTCAGACCGCTTCAATCCGCAGGGCAACCGGCGCTTCGGTGACCACGTCGGTGGCCTCGATGCCTTCCAGCGCCGCATCCAGATCGGCGCGGGTGGTTTTATGGGTCACGATCAGCACCGGGGCGCTGTCATCTTCGTGGCCATACTGGCGCATCCGATCGATTGACACACCCGCTTCGCCCAGCACTGCTGCCACTTTGGCCATTGCGCCGGGTTTGTCCTTCAGGCCCAGACGCAGGTAATAGGGGGCGGGCAGGGCGGATTGGGCGCGCGGCGCGCTTTTCAGGGTTTCGGCCTTCTGGCCAAAAACCGGATAGCGGATGTCCCGGGCAATATCACACACGTCACCCATCACGGCGCTGGCGGTCGGGCCTTCGCCAGCCCCGGCACCGCGCAGCACAACCTGACCCACGTCAGAGCCTTCAACCACCAACATATTGGTGCCGCCTTCCAGCTGACCCAGCGGGCTTTGTGCCGGCACCAGACAGGGCGACATGCGCTGCTCCAGGCCGCGGCCGCTCATCTGGGCCACGCCCAGCAGTTTGATGCGGTAGCCCATGTCAGCGGCCTGACGGATGTCTTCAATGGTGACGCGCTGTATTCCTTCCAGCTCAACCCCGTCGAAATCCACCTGGGTGCCAAAGGCCAGTGAGGACAGAATGGCCAGCTTGTGACCGGCATCGATGCCGCCCACGTCGAGGTTTGGGTCTGCTTCCAGATAGCCCAGCTTGTCGGCCTCTTCGAACAGGGCGTTGTAGCCCTGACCGGTGGCCTCCATCCGGGTCAGGATGTAGTTGCAGGTGCCGTTCATCACGCCCATCACGCGGGTGATTTCATTGGCGGCCAGGCCTTCGGTCAGCGATTTGATGATCGGGATGCCGCCAGCGACAGCGGCCTCATAGCGGATCACCGCGCCCGAGGCTTCGGCCAGTTCCGCCAGTGCCTGGCCGTGGTGGGCAAGGAGTGCCTTGTTGGCGGTCACAACATCTTTACCCGCTTTCAGCGCGGCCTCGATCGAGGCTTTGGCCGGGCCGTCTTCGCCGCCCATGAGTTCAACATAGACGTCGACGTCGTCACGGGTGGCCAGTTTGACGGGATCATCTTCCCAGCCGTAATGGTCCAGGTTGACGCCGCGGTCCTTGCCGCGCGATCGGGCGGACACCGCTGAAATCGTAACGTCGCGGCCAGTTCGCATGGTCAAGAGGGCAGCCTGTTGACGGACAATTTTCACAACGCCGACACCTACGGTGCCGAGCCCTGCAATACCAAGGCGCAAGGGTTGGCTCATCTGGCCCTCCTGAGAACTGACAGATCTTCGTCTTGGCGATGTATCGGGCTTTGCGCCGCTGTGCAACGCGGCAAATGCCTTGGCGGGTATGCGTTTGCAGGGCGCCTAGGCGCTATGTTGCAATTTAGCCGCCATTTTGGGCCCGTAGCTGAGCCGCTCGGGCTCGCAGTGCGGCGGCGCGGGCGCGCAGGCGGGCGTCAATGTCATCGCCACTTAGGGGCGTTGCCGGGCTGTCCAACATGGTTGGGACCGGCTGTAATTTGGGGAAGGGCGCATCGCTGGCCACGGGGCTGGGCAGATCGGGCAGGTTTGGACCGGCGCAGGCGCTGAGTACCAGCACCAGAACGCCGAAGCGCAGGGGGTGAAAAAAACAAAAGGCGGGCCGCAGCGCAGACAAGGCAAGTCCAATCAAAATGCAGATCAATACCCCACCGTCTTGCCCAGCCAAGTGGCGCTTGGCAAGGTCGCGGGTGAAAATTTCCGCTCTGTGGCGGAGGTTTGCCAAAGTTTACCGGCGTTTGCTTTGAATAACCCTATGATCTGAACATCCGTTCAGATAACCTCACTCCTATGGCAAGAACTGCAGGCTCCCACTCTGATATCACCGGCCCCCGCGTCCTGGATGCGGCCCTGCGGCTGTTTGCACAACATGGCTACGCCGCTGTTTCCATGCGCCAGATCGCGCGGGATGTTGGGGTGCAGGCCGGAGCGCTTTACAATTACACGCCTGATAAACAAACCCTTCTGCTGGACCTGATGCGCCGCCATATGGAGGCGCTGCTGCAGGAACGGCAGAGCCGGAAGGGGCAGGGCACCCCGCTGGAACGGCTGGAGGATTTCACCCGCTTCCACATTCGCTACCACCTGCAGCGTCCCGATGAGGTGTTCATCGCCTATATGGAACTGCGCAACCTGACGCCGGAGAATTTCACTGCGGTGGAAGAGCTGCGCCGCCAGTATGAGGATGAGTTGGAGGAGATCCTGCGCGATGGCGTCGCGGCGGGGCTGTTTGCCTCGTCAGACCTGCGGGTCGCCACGATGGCGGTGATTGCCATGTTGACCGGCGTCACCACTTGGTATCGCCCTGCAGGCCGGTTGAGCGTGGATGAGGTAGAGGGCATCTACTGGGACATGGTGCGTAAGGCTGTGGCGGTCTGAGCGCCGGATCACCGCCTGGTAAGGCGATGATCTTTTGCAAAGTGGACTTTTAGGCGGCTTTGGCGACAGCTGTTTCTGAAGAGGTAGTGCCGGACCCGGCAGGTTGCGCAGCGGAGGTTGCTTCGGCTTCACCCTTATGCGGCTGGGCGCCGTCAGATTTTGTCGCTTCGCCTTGCACAGGTTGGCCGTCTGGATCTGTAGGGGCAGCAACGGACACAGCTTCGTCGATTTCGTCTAGGCGAAAGGTTCCAATAACCGCCTCCAGCGCATGAGCCTGAGTCGCCAGTATCTCGGCTGTTGCCGACATGTTTTCGGACGCTGCACTGTTCGACTGAATGTTGCGATCAAGGCGGGTGATGGCCTGATCGACCTGCGCCATACCGACGGCGATCTCGTTGTTAGAGGCGGCCATGTCGCTTACGAGCGCAGCGGTTTCTTCGATTTCTGGCACCAGCACTTCAAGACGTTGGCGCGCGTCCTGCGCGTTCTGCATTGTTCCAGAGGTTAAGGTGCTGATTTCCGATGCGGCGTCTTGTGCCTGTTCGGCCAATTTGCGGACCTCGATTGCCACCACAGCAAAGCCCCGGCCATGTTCCCCTGCACGGGCCGCTTCGACGGCGGCATTCAGGGCCAGGAGGTCGGTCTGGCGGGCGATTTCTTGAATGATTTGGATGCGGTCCACAATAGAGGCCATATCGGTGACCGCCGCGATCACGGCGTTCGCCCCGTTCCGCGCATTGCGGGCTGTCACATGTGCCTTGTCCTGAGTGGCCTGAGCCCCCGCTGCAGTCTGGGCGACATTTGCCTGCATTTCAGTGACGAAGCTGACAACGTTTTCGACGGCAGTGCGTTGCTCTTGTGTATTGGCCTCAAGGGTCACCGCGGTTTTCGCCAGGTGAGAGGCACCCTCCGTGACATGCGTGGCGCCGGTGTCGACGTCCTTGACCAGCCCGCGCAGGCTGGCGGTCATGCCATTGAGCAGATCCAGCACAGTGCCAATTTCATTCCTCAATCCGTGATCATCGGATTGGGTGAGGTTGCCAGAGGCCACTTGCGCTGCTTGATGGGCGGCGCGGCTGAGACCCCGCTGCAGGGTTGCCGCAACCCGCCACCCTACAAACACACTGAACGCAATTGCGCTGCCGATCAGCAGAAAGATGTGGCGACGGGTTGCTTGATAGGCAACGTCTGCGGCGTTGAGGGCATCATACATCTTCGCCGTTTCTTCGTCCTCGATCTTGGCCAGGAGAACATTCATGGGCTGGACAAATGCCTTGTCTGCCTCAACCAATCGGCCGGAAGCTTTGGTCTTGGCGCCAAACAGAAGGTCTTGCATGACCTTTTTGTTGGCCAGGTCGATGGCTGTTTTCATCTCGAGGTATTCCGACAGAAAATCGGCTGTGTTGCCGGAAGCAATCGCTTGAGCGTTGAGGATTTTTTCTTCTTTTTGCTGCGCTAGAGCCTTGAGGCGGATTTTGAGCTCTTTGCGCTCTTCTTTGGTGCCTACCAGAATATAAGTTCTGATTTCTGTTTGAATCTTGTCCTGCGTTGCTGCGATCTGATCAATCAGTCGCAGGGTTTCAAAGTTCTTGCGAACAATTTCTTCGCTGCTTCGTTTCACGGCTTGTAAGTCACTGAGGCTAAAGAGCCCCATTGCAACGAACATCGCGGCCAGCAGGCCGAATGCGGCGGAGATCTGACCTTTGAGGGAGAGTTTCATATCGGGTCCTTTGACTCGTTAAATCACAACACGAAAATCGGTTGAGCCACATAGTGCTGGGTCCGGTGCAGCCGGGCGCCGGTACCGGCGCAGCGCTCTTCGCAGCCCGTTATGGTTAACGGCGTGTGAAGGAGCTTTGTTCAACTAAAAATTGTGAAGTTTTTGTAAGCAATTTATGACGACTGAGCCGATTTAGTTTCGAGAAGTTGGGCCTTGAAAGGGTCGGTGGCGCCAGAAGACTCGCCATTTGACTGTCAAGACGGTAAGAGCGCAAAAACCCGTTTCGGAGCGCAACCGGAGATCCCAATGGCCCAAGACACCGACATGAACGAAATTCTGGCCACGGTGACCGTGTCCGCACCCCGCCGCTGGCTGGCTTTGGGGATGCTGGCCTTTCTGGGGGTTTTGCTGGTGCATTTTGGCTTTTCAGCGCCACCGCAGAGCTTCCTGTTGCAGGTCTTTGTGATTGGTCTTGGGGCGCTGTCGATTGCGCTGGCCCTGAAGATGCACCGTGGCACCGGATCCACCGTTGAGCTGACGCGTGCCGGTCTGCGTGACGGTGACGGCACCGTGATTGCGCCGATTGAGGTCATTGAACGGGTGGACCGCGGCGCTTTTGCCTTCAAACCCTCCAATGGCTTTATGCTGCGGTTGAGCGAAGGGCAGGGGCGTGTCTGGCGGCCGGGCCTGTGGTGGCGTCTGGGCCGCCGGGTTGGGGTTGGCGGTGTCACACCGGGCAATCAGACCAAGGTGATGGCGGAAATTCTGCAGGTTCTGATTTCGGAGAAATGATCCGGATCCAGCGCCTAAAAAAGGCCGGAGCATTTGCTCCGGCCTTTTGGTTTTGAGAGGGTCTGCGGATCAGTCGGCCCAGGCCACCTGGGGCGCAAAACGCGGGCTGGTGAAGATCCGGTTATAAAGCTCATCCTGCTTCAGGCCGACGTTAAAGGCCGGTTTGTAGGTGCTCCAGGTTTCCACCAGAATGATCCGCTCGTTGTCGGGCAGGATCGGCAGGCGGTCACGCATCGCGTTCAGCTCGGATTCGGTCATGCCGGGACGGTTGCCACGGCCTTCGGACCAGTCGAGACGATACATGTCGTCCTCTTCGTCCCACATTGCCACCGAGATCCGCAGCGCCGGATCAGCGTCTTTCTTGGTCAAGAATACCATCAGCGAATGCATCGAGCTGACATAATCATCGTTCACCGCAGCGGTTTCCCGGCTCAGCATGTCGCCGATCGTGTTGGCCGCTTTCAGGTTCACCGCACTTTGACGGAAGGCATCAAAGTAGACGAAGCTGGCCAGAAAGACCCACAGCATAATGGGCAGCATGACCACGGCTTCGACCGCGATGGAGCCACTGGCATCTTTGGCAAAGCCTCTGAGGCCACGGTGCAGGCGGGTGCGCAGAGCGTTCACAATATCCATCAGCGCGGCTCCTGTACAAAGGCGGTTTTGGCCACAAGCGCGTAGTCACCCGCGCCGTCTTTTTCCAGCATCTTGCCCAGACCGGTGGTCGGGAACACAGGTTTCACCTTCATGCAGACCCGCAGCAGCATCATTTCGTTCTCCTGCCCGTGGGTGAACTGGCGCACAGGTTCCACATCGCGGCTGGCGTCAGTGCAGTCAGCGTTGTCGGGGGGTGACACCCAGGCCCGTGGGTCCAGTTGGATCATCTCCAGACGCAGCTTGTCGGTGCAGTCATGCAGGATCGGCGCGCGGTCGCAGATCAGGGTTTTCAGCTCATCATGTTGCGGCGCGGTGCCGGTGCCCAGACGGATGTCGCGAATGGTCATGTCCACAGCGCGCTCCAGCATGGTTTCGCGGATGGTCATGGTGCCAATCTCGAAGGACGAGCCCAGGATCAGCATGAAGATCGGGAACACGATGACAAATTCCATCGTCGCGGTCCCGTCTTCTGACCGGCGGAAGTGGCGGAGGAAGTGACGCAGCCCCATCATTGGACCAGCCTCAGTTTCCGGATCGACGCCGCAATCGAAGCGAAAGCATCGTCAATGGCCAGACCGTCCACGTCAAAATGGTGGCTGTCCGAGGAGGCGCAGGCCTGCAGCACACGTTGACCACGATCCGGCGCTTCAAAGCCAACGGTGAAGATCACGATCCCCTGGTTTTTGGCGGCAGTACAGATCGCGTCGGTGCGGGCATCTTTGGTGTCCGAGCCGTAGTAATTGCGCACGTTGTAGTACCAGTTGTTCCAGCGGTTGCCGTCAAAGGTGTAGTTTTCCTCGACGTTCCATTCCAGAGATGCGCGGTTCCAAAGCTCGGGATAGGTCAGACGCACGGCGGTGCCGGGTTCATCGCGGTTCTTGCATTTCCAGACCCATTTGCTCTTCTTGTTGTTCCACTTCCAGAAGCAATCCTGATAAGTGCCATTGCCGTAGGGGTGGTCTTCCCAGCTTTCGGTGGTTGGCCACCAGTACCAGCTGCCATCCTGAATGGAGTAGCGGTTTTCCTCCGCGTTGTACCAGACGTAGCTGTCGCCGGATTTGTAACCGTCGTTGATAAAATACTGGCTGGTGTTCTGACCATCGGTCATTAGCACCACAACCTTCAGGGTTGAGCTTTCGTTGAACGCATGTGGGCGTCCTTCAAAGGCGATGTCTGCTTCACCATCCAGAATCATGTCGCTCAGGATCGGCTGAGTAGAGGGATCCAGCAGCGCGGTGCCCCACTTCATCCCAACATCGATCGAGGTGTTGCCCCAGGCGGTCAGGCTGTCGATGTAGTTGTGCAGATCGGTCTGAGTGTTCGAAAACGGTAGGATCTGCTGGTGGGATGCGACGGGGCAGACCCGGCCAAAGCTCGACTCGGAGTCTTCAGACAATTCGCGGTGATACCAAGGGTCGAAATGTGCCGTGCGGTCCAGCGTCACCAGCGGGTCGATCTCCGTGGTGTCGAAATCGGTGCCGTCAAAGTTCACGCAGTGGGAGTAGCTGTGTTCATTGGTGACCGAATACCGGTCCAGCAGGCTTTGTCCGACACCGACCTGCGTCGCGTAGGGCACAACCGAAATGTAGACGTTGCCCTCTTGTGCGGAGGCCAGAACCGTGTCCACAAAGGATTTTGCGGCGGGCCGCAGACGGGTCAGGCGCGAGTTCGAGTTCATCGAGCCCGAGACGTCCAGCACCAGCGAAATTTCAATGCCGTCGATCCGCTCTTCCGCCTGGCCAATGGCCGGGGCGGTCAGCGTGTTGATGTCGATCAGTTTCATGAAATAGGTGTCCAGCGTTGTCTCCGCTGTGGCATGGACCGAGCGATAGCCGATCCCCTCATCCACGGTGATACTGGACAGGTAGGCGCCAACCCCGGCCTTGTCGAAGTAGTCACGGACCACTTCTTCGGGCGGGCGGGTCTGGTCGAGGTCGGCCGCGGCCAGAACGGCGCGGTCCAGGGTGGCTTGTAGCGCTGACCGGTCGCGCTCATAGCGCATCAGGTCAATGCCGACACCGCCGACCATCAACATACATAGAAACATGAATACGGAAAACAGCACAACGGCACCGCTTTCGTCCCGGTAAAACCGGCTGAAACAGCCGACCGGAAAACGACGCAATGCGGGCGCGTCGGGCCTTTTGGGCACACCAATTCGTTTTTTCATTGCTCTTACCTCTGACAAACAAACGACCGACACTGTCCCCATTTTAGACCCCCGGGTGCAGGCGACCTTGAAAACAAGGCCGCAGTCGGCAGAGCGTAAATTTTCACTGCTTCCGCTTTGGCGGGGAAACGGGGCCAAAAAAAGGCATGGCATGGGCAATGCTGGGGTTCTTGTTCAAAGCTTGATTGCAATGCTTGGAATTGCTGTGGGATTGTTTCCGGATTGCGCCTAATGCGCTGAGCTGCGGCGCTTTTTTGTATCGATTGCTAAAGTTTTGCTGCGGGCGGACCGGCAGGGAATTGGCCGTCTCTCTGCACGTCATGGCACCCAGGCGGGCAGGGCCTGTTGCCGCGACCACCGCGATCAGGGGCTTGCGTCAGAGCAGCCAAATTGGCATCTATCTCTCGGTCCATTTCATCTTGCCGCCGCCTGTATCTGAGGAGTTTTCGCACATGAAACGCATTTTTTTCTCGTTGAGCGTGACCTGCGTCCTCGTCTCGGGCACGGCAACGATGGCCGCGGAAACCGAAGAGCAGCGCGCCGCCCGCTGCGCAGCGCAGGCCGCTGTGGTGACCAAGGCGGTTGAACTGCGGTTGGAAGACAAACGAGAGAAACGGGCGCGCAAACTGGTTCTGAAAGATGATGAGATTGCCGGCACCGCCGCCGAGAGCCATGTCGATCTGCTGGTCAACTGGGTTTATCAGCTGCCCGAAGAACAGCTGGGTGATCAGACCGCCGTGGCCTTCGAAATGGCTTGCAGCCAGTTCTCCGGCTAACGCCTGCCGCCAGAACCAACCCGGAATTAACCCAGTCCTGATCCGCTGCGTTCAGCGATTGCCTGTGCGCCCCCGACCGCTATAGTTAGACCCATGAGCTTGCCCTCCGGATTCCTTGATGAGTTGCGGACCCGCACCAGCATTGCGCAGGTGGTTGGGCGCAAAGTCATGTGGGACATGCGCAAGTCCAATCAGGGCAAGGGCGACATGTGGGCACCATGCCCCTTCCATCAGGAAAAATCCGCCTCTTTCCACGTCGATGACCGCAAAGGGTACTACTACTGCTTTGGCTGCCATGCCAAAGGGGACGCCATCAGCTTTGTCCGCGAAACCGAGAATGTGGAATTCATGGAAGCGGTCGAAATCCTGGCGCGCGAAGCTGGCATGCCGATGCCCAAACGCGACGCGCGGGCGCAACAGAAGGCAGACAAACGCACCCAGCTGGCCGAAGTCATGGACATGGCGGTGCAGTTCTTCCGCTTGCAGATGAGCCGTGGCGTGGCCGGCGATGCCCGCACCTATCTGCAAAAACGTGGACTGGGGCCGCAGACGCAGGACCGGTTCGAGATTGGCTTTGCCCCAGAGGGCTGGCAGAACCTGTGGGACCATCTGCGCGGCAAGGGTGTGGCGGAGGACTTGATCCTGGGGGCCGGGCTGGCGAAGCCGTCGAACAAGGGCAAGAAGCCCTATGACGTCTTTCGCAACCGCATCATGTTCCCCATTCGCGATCCCCGGGGCCGCTGCATTGCCTTTGGCGGGCGGGCGATGGACCCCAATGACAACGCCAAATACCTCAACAGCCCAGAGACCGAGCTGTTTGATAAAGGCCGCAACTTGTATCACCACGGCCCCGCCCGTGAGGCCGCTGGAAAAGGTCAGCCGCTGATCGTGGCCGAAGGCTATATGGATGTGATTGCGCTGGCTGAAGGCGGCTTTGGCGCCTCGGTTGCGCCGCTGGGCACAGCGATCACCGAAAACCAGCTGCATCTTCTGTGGCGGATCGCGCCCGAACCGATCATCGCGCTGGATGGTGACACCGCCGGTCTGCGTGCCGCGATGCGGGTGATTGATCTGGCATTGCCGCTGTTGGAGGCTGGAAAATCTCTGCGGTTTGCCCTGATGCCCGAAGGCAAGGATCCCGACGATCTGATCCGGCAGGAAGGGCCGCAAAAACTGCAGGAGATCCTCAACAGTGCCATTCCGATGGTGGATCTGTTGTGGCGGCGCGAGACCGAGGACAAGGTCTTTGACAGCCCCGAACGCAAAGCGGCGCTGGACAAGTCTCTGCGTGAAAAGATCAAGCTGATCCGCGATCCGTCGATCCGTGAACACTACGGGCTGGCGATCAAGGATCTACGCTGGGAATTGTTTGGGCAAAACCGTCGCCGCGATTTCCAGCCTCAAGGGGGCAAAGCCGGTGGCTTCCGTGAGGGCCGTGCAAAGTTCCAGCCGGGCTTCCGCAAGGGGGGCTTTGATCCTGCGCCGCTGGCCAGCACCAAATCCTCGATGCTGGTCGCCGCAGGTGAGGGGGCGGACGGCCGTCTGCGCGAAGCGGTGATCCTGGCCAGCCTGATCCGTACCCCTGATCTGTTGTTGGAGTTCGACACCCAGCTGGAGCGGATGGAATGTTCTGATTTTGAACGCACCCAGATCCGCGATCTGTTGCTGGATTGCTGTGACACCAACCAGTTGGGCGACGTAGAGGGCCGCGTTTTTGATGCGCTGGGCCCCTATGCCCTTGAAAGCCTGTTTGCGCTGCCCCATGTGGCCATTGCGCCCTCGGTCCGTCGCGCCGGTGATCTGGAAACCGTGCGGATGTCGCTGGCCGAGGAGTTTGCCAAGCTGCAGGCCGACAAGGGGCTGAACGCCGAGATCGAAGAAGCTGAGGAAGAGCTGGCCGTCAGCGAAGATGACACGCTGACCCGCCGCCTGCATCAGGCCGCTGAAACCAAGAACCGCGCCCTACGCAGCGAACAAGAGGACCGCGCCCATTACGACGTTGGCGACAACGGGGCGCGAATCAACCGCGACGAACGGGATGCGTTCGACGCTATTTTGGACAAAATCAACTTCTCCAGACGCTAGCACCGTGCGTTTTGGTGAAGAAAACGGAAGAAATTCGGGGTA
Organism: Thalassobius sp. MITS945101; assembly: GCF_047123305.1. Taxonomy (GTDB): domain Bacteria; phylum Pseudomonadota; class Alphaproteobacteria; order Rhodobacterales; family Rhodobacteraceae; genus Thalassobius. The sequence goes on along the minus strand of NZ_CP138918.1, from coordinate 4,109,178 downwards.
AACGGGTTTCCGAATCACGGAATCACGTTATTGATTCGCTTTAACCGAATCACACGCCCCGATGCGTCCGCCTGCATGGAGAGTTACATGGCTGCCAAAGACACCGAAGACCGCAAGCCCGACGATCAGGACGCTGAGGTTTCCCTGGACATGAGCCAGGCCGCCGTTAAGCGCATGATCGCTGAGGCGCGGGAACGGGGCTATATCACCTACGACCAGCTGAACCAGGTTCTGCCGCCGGATCAGGTGTCTTCGGAACAGATCGAAGATGTGATGTCGATGCTGTCCGAAATGGGCATCAACATCATTGAGGATGAAGAGGCCGAAGACGAAGAGCAGAAAACCACCGCTGTGGTAGATGTCTCTTCCAACAAGGGTGAAGTGGCCCTGTCTTCTGGCACCACCGAGAAGCTGGACCGCACCGATGACCCGGTGCGGATGTACCTGCGCGAAATGGGCTCGGTTGAGCTGCTGTCGCGTGAAGGCGAAATTGCGATTGCGAAACGGATCGAAGCCGGCCGCAACACCATGATCCTGGGCCTCTGCGAAAGCCCGCTGACCTTCCAGGCGATCACCATCTGGCGCGACGAACTTCTGTCCGAAGACATTCTGCTCCGCGATGTGATCGACCTCGAAACCACCTTCGGCAACACGATGGGGGAAGACGAGGAAGAAGAGGGCATTGTCTCTGCCGCCAATGTCGCAACCGCCCCCTCTGGCCAGCCGGCTCAGAAAGAGGAAAAGCAGGAATACGACGCAGACGGCAATCCGATCCGCAGCGACGATGACGACGATGATGAGGACGAACAGGCCAACATGTCGCTGGCCGCGATGGAAGCGGCGCTGAAACAGCGTGTGCTCGACACCCTCAACAACATCGCCGAAGATTTTGAAATCCTGTCCGAAATGCAGGACGCCCGGATTTCCGCCACACTGAATGAGGACGGCAGCTTCTCCGAAGAGGATGAGGCGCGGTACCAGAAACTGCGGTCGGAAATTGTGGAACTGGTGAACGGTCTGCACCTGCACAACAACCGGATCGAGGCGCTGATTGACCAGCTCTACGGCATCAACCGCCGTATCATGTCGATCGACAGCTCGATGGTGAAACTGGCCGATCAGGCCCGGATCAACCGCCGTGAGTTTATCGAAGCTTATCGTGGCGCCGAACTGGACCCGACCTGGCTGGACCGCATGGCTGAAAAGCCGGGCCGTGGCTGGCAGATGTTCATTGAACGCTCGACCGACAAGGTCGAAGGTCTGCGCAACGATATGGCCCAGGTCGGCCAATATGTCGGTCTGGACATCCCCGAATTCCGCCGCATCGTGGCGCAGGTCCAGAAGGGTGAGAAAGAAGCCCGTCAGGCTAAGAAAGAGATGGTCGAGGCCAACCTGCGTCTGGTGATCTCGATCGCCAAGAAATACACCAACCGGGGTCTGCAGTTCCTGGACCTCATCCAGGAAGGCAACATCGGCCTGATGAAGGCGGTGGATAAGTTCGAATACCGCCGCGGCTACAAATTCTCGACCTATGCTACCTGGTGGATCCGTCAGGCCATCACCCGCTCGATTGCGGATCAGGCCCGGACCATCCGTATTCCGGTGCATATGATCGAAACGATCAACAAGCTGGTGCGGACCGGCCGTCAGATGCTGCATGAGATCGGCCGTGAGCCGACGCCAGAAGAACTGGCGGAAAAGCTGCAGATGCCGCTGGAAAAGGTCCGCAAGGTGATGAAAATCGCCAAGGAGCCGATCTCGCTCGAAACCCCGATCGGGGACGAGGAAGACAGCCAGCTGGGCGATTTCATCGAGGACAAGAACGCGGTGCTGCCACTGGATTCGGCCATTCAGGAAAACCTGAAAGAAACCACCACCCGGGTTTTGGCCTCGCTCACCCCGCGTGAGGAACGGGTGCTGCGGATGCGTTTTGGCATCGGCATGAACACCGACCACACGCTGGAAGAGGTGGGGCAGCAGTTCTCGGTGACCCGCGAACGGATCCGTCAGATCGAAGCCAAAGCGCTACGAAAACTGAAACACCCCAGCCGGTCGCGCAAGCTGCGCAGTTTCTTGGATCAGTAAACTTCTTAACTCACATGAATAGAGCGCCCCTTGGGGCGCTCTTTTTTGTTTGGCCGGGTCGCGGGGGAGAGGGCTTTGCCCCCTCTGTGGCCAAAATAGGATTTTGCCCCCATTCACCCCCAGGATATTTTCGCCAAGCAGAAATCGGCTTTCTTCTTGGTCCAAATATTCCCGCCGGAGGCGGAATGGGGTGTCTGTCGCTTAGCCCAGCAACAAAATGTCTGACCCACCAGCGCTGCGGCGCAGCTCGTGCAGGGCGGCAAGGTCGGGGTCATTGGCCCAGGCCATTGCCGCAGCGCGGTCAGGGAAGGACAGCAGCGCGGCAGTGTCCGGCTGGTCGGGGCTGCCGTCCAGCACGGTGAAATCCTTGCTGGCGCTTTCCACTTTGCCGCCATGGCGGGCGAGCGCCTCGGCCGCTTTCTCGCGGTAGGCGTTCAGGGCATCGGGATTGGTTACAGTGAGTTTTGCGTAGGCGTAGATCATCTTGCTGTTCCTTTTGGGTTGATAGGGCCAAGATGGGGGTAGAGGCGGCAGGCGAAAACGCGCGACTTTGCACCTGGCGTATGCGACAACGCATATATGAAAACTTATGACGATCTACACTGGGACGATCTACACTGGGACGATCTGCGCACGGTGCTGGCGCTTGTGCGGCATGGCACTCTGGCCGAGGCAGGGGCGCAGCTTGGCGTCAATTACACCACCGTGGCGCGGCGCATTGCGCGGGTTGAGCGGGCGCTGGACTTGCCGGTGTTTGAGCGCACGGCGGATGGCTATCGCCCCACAGAGGTGGCGCAGCAGATCGGCGCCAAGGCGGCCGAGATGGAGGCTGCCGCAGATGACTTGCTGCGCGGGCTGTCTGGTCAGGATCAACGGCTTAGCGGTCCTTTGGTGGTCACGGCACCACAGTTGTTGATTGCCCATGTGCTGGGCCCGGCCCTAAAGGCTTTCACCGCGAAATACCCGGAGATTCAGCTGAAGCTGCGCGCCTCCAACGATTTGCTGGACCTGAACCGGCGCGAAGCCGACATCGCGCTGCGCATCAGTCGGGATCCGGGCGACACGCTGAAAGGCCGCCGTCTGGTCGAGCAGGCCTCGGCCTCTTTTGCCAGTGCGACCTATGCCGATCACATCTCGCAACATACGGACTTGCCGATAGACTGGTTGGTCTATGAGGGGATGGCGGACCTGCCCCCTCATGTCCGCCAGCATCACCCGCTGTCACGCATCCACATGGTCTTTGACGATATGGTCGCGATGGCGGGCGCTGCGCAGGCGGGTTTGGGGGTGGTGCGGATGCCTTTGTTTCTGGGCCGCGCCTTGGGGCTGAGGCAGATCGATCTGTTGCCGCCGCAACCTTACCCTGAGATCTGGCTGGTGGCGCACCGCGATCTTTGGGCCTCGGCCAAAGTTGCGGCTCTTCGCGCCGAGCTGGTGCCCTTTTTCAAAGCGGAACGTCACCGGTTTATCTGACCGCTCTTGCGCATCTGATGTGTACACTCCAGACTAAGGGGTAAGCATAAATTCAGACCAGCGGGTGCGAAATGTCCCTTTTCTCCAAACTCTTCGGTGGCAAATCCGGTGACGGCAAAAAGTCCAAGACTGTGCCGGAGGACTACAAAGGTTTTGTGATCTTCCCTGAACCGACGCCGGATCAGGGCGGGTTCCGCATCGGGGCGTTGATCGAAAAAGAAATCGGTGGTGAGCTGAAATCCCACCGGATGATCCGTGCCGATACGGTGCCGACCGAAGAAGAGGCCAAACGCATCAGCCTGCTGAAGGCGCAGGCCTTTATTGATCAGATGGGCGACGGGGTGTTTGGCTAATCACGTGGTCGCTGCTAGGCTGGTGCTATGGATCCTATCGCGCTTGTCTTCTATGCCGTGATCTGCGGCCTACTCAGCCTCTTTGCCCCGTCGCTGGGCGGTATGGTGCCGCGACTGGCACTGGGGGCGGTTGTCGGAATTGTGGCGGCGGCCTTGCTGCCCACCCTCAAAGCGCTGATCGGAGGCTGAAATTCCATGCCGTCGCAAACCCGGTTCACTTTGCCTACGCGGGGGCAGGGCCTCTATGAGTTCACCCGCGAGGTGGCCCGATGGGTTGCCGAACAGGGGAACGATACCGGTCTGTTAACCCTCTTTGTGCGTCATACCTCCTGTTCGCTGCTGATCCAGGAAAACGCCGATCCCGAAGTGCAGGTGGATCTGCGCAATTTCTTCGCCCGTCTGGTTCCGCCCACGACAGACCCCAGTATGGCCTATCTGACCCACACTTACGAAGGCCCGGACGATATGCCGGCCCATATCAAAGCGGCAATGATGCCGGTCAGCCTGTCGATTCCAGTCTCGGGCGGGGCCTTGGCGCTTGGCACCTGGCAGGGCATTTACCTGTTCGAACACCGCGACGCGCCGCATCAGCGGCAGGTGGTGGCACACTTAGCGGGCTAGGCTGTAACCATTTTCACAGCCGCCGTTCGACAGGGCACGTTTCTGTGAACCCCCTTGTGTCAGGTGCCTCCGGCCTTTGATGGTGAAGGGAACGGAGGACGTGCCATGACAACTCAGACCACATCGAAAACCCAGCGCTTCACCTTTCAGGGGCATGACGGCAGCGAATTGTCTGCCCGTCTGGATCTGCCGGAGGGTCCGGTGACGGCTACGGCGCTTTTTGCCCATTGCTTCACCTGTTCCAAGGACATCCCCGCCGCACGGCGGATTTCGCAGCAACTGGCGCAGCGGGGGCTGGCGGTGTTGCGCTTTGATTTCACCGGTCTGGGCCATTCCGAAGGGGAGTTTGCCAACACCAATTTCACCACAAATGTGACCGATCTGGTGCTGGCCGCTGAGGCCCTGGCCGAGCGGGTTGCCGCACCGCAACTGCTGGTCGGTCATTCCCTTGGCGGGGCGGCGATCCTCAAAGCGGCAGGAAAAATCCCTTCGGCGCGGGCGGTTGCCACGCTTGGTGCGCCGTTTGATCCGTCTCATGTGGCACATAATTTTGGCAGCAAGATCAAAGAGATTGAAGCCGCAGGCGGAGCAGAGGTTGAGCTTGCGGGCCGTCCCTTCACGATTTGTAAACAGTTTCTGGAGGATATTGCAGCGCAGGAAATGGCGCCCGCGATTGGGGGGATGAAAAAGGCGCTTCTGGTGCTGCATGCGCCGTTGGATGATGTGGTTGGGATCGAAAATGCGGCGTCGATCTTTGGCGCGGCCAAACATCCCAAAAGCTTTGTCACGCTGGATGATGCCGATCATCTGATCACCCGCGCCCGCGACGCGGAATATGCCGCCGATACGATTCAGGCCTGGGCGGCGCGCTATGTGGATTTTGCGGCGGAGCCTCAGACCAAGGCTGCGCCCGATGGGGCTGTGCATGTGTCAGAGGCGGAGGGTGCTGGGTTTCTGCAGGATGTGAATATCGCCGGTTTGCATCACTATCTGGCGGATGAGCCCGCTTCGGTTGGGGGCAGTAACCTGGGACCAACGCCGTATCAATATCTGTCTGCGGGGTTGGGTGCATGCACCACCATGACAATCCGCATGTATGCGCGGCGTAAGGGCTACCCGCTCGACCATGTGGCGGTGGATGTTTACCACGACAAACGCCATCACGAAGCGATGGAAAGCACGGGGCAGAAACGGGATGTTTTCCGCCGCGACATCCACGTGCGTGGCGCGTTAACAGATGCGCAGCGGGCGGATATTCTGAAGATTGCCGATAAATGTCCGGTGCATAAAACCTTGCACGCAGAGGCGGTGATCGAGACAAATCTGCTCGATTAACCAGAAAAATAAGGGTGGGGGCAACAATCCATAGCGGTTGTGAATTTCCCCTACCCAAACCCTAGCGGCCTCCCTATAGTAACTGTGGATAACTATGGGTTGATGCCCATAGGCGCGCAGAGCTGAGAAAGAGGGGGCCTTTCATGCGTTGTCCGTTTTGCGGAAATATCGACACTCAGGTGAAAGATTCACGTCCGGCCGAGGACCATGTGTCGATCCGTCGGCGTCGGTTCTGCCCTGCATGTGGCGGGCGTTTTACCACCTATGAACGGGTGCAGCTGCGCGATCTTGTGGTGATCAAATCCAATGGTCGCCGCGAAGATTTCGACCGCCCCAAGCTGGAGCGTTCGATCCGCATTTCGATGCAGAAACGCCCTGTTGAGCCTGAACGGATTGATCAGATGATCTCGGGCATTGTGCGGCGGCTGGAAAGCATGGGCGAGACGGATATTCCCTCTAAAACAATCGGTGAGATTGTGATGGAGGCGCTGGCCCGGATCGACACCGTGGCCTATGTGCGTTTTGCCAGTGTTTACAAGAACTTCCAGGCGGCTGACGATTTCGATAAATTTGTTTCGGAGCTGCGTCCGGACATTCCTGCCGACGACTGAACCGTTAATCGAATCTTAGGATTGGTGCGTTACAACATGAGCACGGATGCGCGCTACATGGCGTTGGCTTTGTCTTTGGGGCGACGGGGGCAGGGCAACACCTGGCCAAACCCCGCGGTGGGCTGTGTGGTTGTGCGTGATGGGCGCATTGTTGGGCGCGGCTGGACACAGCCGGGTGGCCGCCCTCATGCAGAGGTTGTTGCCCTGGCGGAGGCTGGGGCGTTGGCGCGTGGTGCGACCGCCTATGTCACGTTAGAGCCTTGCGCCCATACCGGGAAAACCCCGCCCTGTGCTTCGGCCCTGATCGACGCAGGGATTGCCCGTGTCGTGGCCGCGATTGAGGACAGCGACCCCCGGGTCTCCGGCAAAGGGTTTGCGATGCTGCGCGACGCTGGAATCACGGTTGTGACAGGTGTGCTGGCGGCGGAGGCCGCACAGGATCTAGCGGGCTTTTTCCAACGGGTCGAAACCGGACGTCCTTTTGTCACGCTGAAGCTGGCCAACAGTTTTGACGGGCGCATCGCCACGGCCACAGGCGAAAGCCAGTGGATCACCAGCCCCGAGGCACGGCGCTATGTCCATGCCCTGCGGGCAAACCATGACGCCGTTATGGTCGGCGCAGGCACGGCGCGGGCAGACGATCCCTCCCTGACGGTGCGGGACCTGGGGGTGACGCGGCAGCCCGTACGCGTTGTCCTGTCGCGCCGTTTGGATGTGCCTTTGATGAGCAAACTGGCCCGCACAGCGCGGGAAGTACCAGTTTGGATTTGCCACGGCCCCGAGTTGGACCCGCTTTTGCGGCGCAGTTGGCAAGAGCTGGGCGCCGAGCTGATTTCATGCCCGCTGTCTCAGGGGCAGATTGACCCCGCAGCGGCTTTGTGGGCGCTGGGAGAGCGGGGATTGACCCGTGTTTTCTGCGAAGGCGGCGGCGCGCTGGCTGCCGCTTTGCTGGCGCATGATCTGGTAGATGAACTGATAGGCTTTACGGCCGGCGTGGCGATCGGCGCAGAAGGATTGCCTGGAATCGGGGCGATGGGGCTGGAACGTTTGGCTGAAGCGCCGCGCTACAGGTTGGTCGAAACCCGCGCAATTGGCGGCGACGTCCTGCATCGCTGGCGGCGCGGCACCGGGTGACGCGGTTCACCGAATCTTAAGCTATCGACCTTATCCTCGGCGCCACAAATGGCTGTAAGAGGAGAGAATTCCCTGAAACTTTGAGAGTATTCGTAGGCTGGGCGGTGTTGGAGCAATGCCGTTTTCCAAACGTTCAACGATCAGTTCAACCGGGCAGGGCTGTCCTGTGACCGGGTCCAGATAGCGCGGATAGTCGATAAGCGTTGCATGGATCAGACCTTCCAGCGGCACCAAGATGTTGCGTCGCTTCGTGGGGGTGCTTTTGTCGACGGTCAGGCCCCAGCCGGCATAGAAAGGTGTACCCAGGCAGGTGACTTTGACGCCGCGCAACAGGGCCTCAAATCCCAGAAGGGAAGTCATCGTCCAGACTTCCTGCACATCCGAGAGCAGCGTTGCCGGATCACCATTCTCGATGGTGGCATCGGCAAACTCCGAGATTTGCGCAGTTGTGAGTTTACCCGGTCTCAGCCCAGCCTCGACGTCTGGATGGGGTTTGTAAAGAAGGGTTGCCTGCGGGTTGGCTTGCCGCGCGGCCGCCAGCAAACCAAGGTTGGTGCACACATCGCTGGTGCCAAGACGGATGGAGGCATCGTCTTCGACCTGGCCTGGAACAAGGATACGATGTCCAGATGGCAGATCCGGTGCCGGATGACCGATGTTGTATTTACTTAGCCCGGCCTGGATCAAAGACCGGCGCAATCTATCTGCCCGATCGCGCTGATCTTCGCGCAGATTTGCGCGGCTTTTTATTAGGTCCTCCAGGCGGCTGGGCCGGTTGGGGTCATAGTAGATCCCTTGGTCGTCTAGCACCAAAGACAGCGGCGGGGTCAGTTCGGCGCCAAGCCCTTTGGAGCGGAGGAACCCGTCTTCGATTCTGGTCAGGTCATCGGGGATTTTTGCTAACGTTTCGGCGTTGCGGGCCCAAATCATTTGGCGTCGGAGATCCGGCAAACGCTCCCCCGGCACGGAGGCTGCTGCGCTGGCAGGGGGCAGCGTGGGGTGCGATGAAAACTTGACCGGTTTGACAGTGCCAAAAAAGGCGTTGATCTGTCGCCGTTTCCACAGGCGCATGCCGGAGGCCTGCCAGCCGTGCAGGTCCTCCGCATAGGCGCGGGACCGGGCGGCCAGGATATCGATGACATCTTCCAGGGCGCAGAGCCGGTCACGAAACGGATCATACCAGACTGGGTAGAGCATCATGACGGCTGCAAACAGCTGCGCGCGGGTCAATTGCCGGCGGCGGCGGGGCAGGGGCGTGAAGTCTTCGGTCAGCCCCCAGCCGGCATAGAATGGCTGGCCAAAAACATGTGGGCGGTGACCGGCCATGATCGCCTCGAACCCGAGGCCAGAAGTGACGGTGTAAACTGCAATGGCGCTTTCCAGCAGCGCATGAGGGCTGGCAGCCCCATCGTATAGAGCCACGCCGTCGGGCAGGTCGGCGGCGTCAAAATGGCCCTGCCGATGGCCCGCACGGGTTTCCGGGTGCGTCTTGATCACAATACGGGCGTGCGGATGATCATCGCGTGCCTGCATCAGCATCTCTGCAAAGCTATGTTTGTTAGCACGGCCCAGTTTGATCGCGGCATCATCGCGGGTCTGGTCGATCAGCAGCACATAGCCCGGTTCCGGCAGCGGGGCGTCGGGATCAAAGGCGGCGTATTTGCTCAGCTGGGTCTCTTTGATCCGCGCCATACAGTCGCGTGCACGGGTCAAGAGACTGGCGTCGTCCAGCGGGTGCAAGTTTAATATGGCTTCCAGATCAGAGGGTTGGGTGATGTCAAAATGCATCGCCCGTTTGCAGATCACCAGCCCCAGCGGCGGTTCACCGGAGCGGCCGGGATGTAGGGAACGCAGAAAGGCGTCCTCAATCCGCAGGAGGTCCGCACCACTGCGTTCGGCCACGGCTTCGCCGCGCGCCGCATAAGGAGAATGACCCCAGACCGCAACGGTTTCGGCAGCAGAAGGTTTGGTCAAACGCAGGTCATAGCCGGCCAGCGCCAGGATCCGACGCACTTGTTTCTGACGTAGAAAACCGGCGTTGAAATAAGCAACCCGCCGAGAAGCGCTCCCGGCGGGTTGCAAACCGATCCAATCGGGCGGGCGTGGCATTAACTGCCGCCACCCAATGCGGCGATGGAACTGGCCGAGGTCAGCGAGCCGGTCAGAGCCGAGATGGTTTTGTCCCACTGTGTGAACGGTGCTTCGGTGACATAGAGGGTGTCTTCGTCGCGCACCGCAAAGTCACGGGCCAGGAACAATCCGTTTGGTTTGGTCAGGTCCAGCACGTAGACCAGACGCTGCGCCCCTTCCAGGTCGTTGCGCCCCAGCACGGAGTTAGCGATTTCAGCAGGTTCGTTGCGCAGGATAAAGACGCCGGTTGGGTCTGCGGCCGTGGCGACAAGGCCGCCGACCTGCGCAATAGCTTCGATCGCAGATACGGTCTGGCTTTCGAAGCCAACGCGGGTTTGGCTGCCGGTGGCGCCAAGCGCGGTAAAGCTGCGGGTGTCGCCTTCAACCAGAATGCGGTCGCCGCCGCGCAGGGCGATGTCCAGTTTCGGGTTCTCATAAAGGTCTTCAAACCAGATATGGCCACGTTCCCCACTGCGGATCACAGTCACCTGGGCAATTTCCGGATCGATTGTCACGCCGCCGGCACGCGCCAGCATCGCCGAGAGCCTGCGGGTCGGCCGTTCGATGGCGAAGACACCCTGGGTGCCAACCGCCCCGACCAGCGAGACGGTGGAGCCGTCACCGGCCACGCGGCGCACTTCGACCTGCGGTTCTGGGGTCTGCTCTTCGATCTTGCGAGTGATGATATTGCGGATTTGCTCGGGCGTGTTGCCCGCAGCGCGGATCCGGCCTGCGTAGGGCACAAAGATAAAGCCGGCGCCGTCGACCTGAATTTCGGTCAGGGTTGAGTTGGCACCGGTGCGGGTAAACAGGCCGACGTCAACGTTTTCCCAGATGGTCAGGCTCAACGTGTCGCCGGGGCGGACCACGTCGGAGCCAAGCTGGCCTGCTTTCAGGAAGCGGTCGGGGAAGCCAAGGGCCGGTGTCACGGCAGTGGCGCGGGTGACGCGGTCGTTTACCGAAACGATATAGGCATCGCCTTGGTTCAGCACGGAACCTGCAAAAATTTCGCGTTTGTTTGGACCAACGCGAGGAAGGCCACAGGACGCAACCAGCGCCACAGCAGCCAAAAGGGCGACGGACTTCGCCCGGCGGGAGCTAAAGAATTTCACTGCTCGGTCTCCTCGACCTGTATTGTTCTGCCTCAAGTCTTTTGTCCAACCTATCGGAATCGGACATAAAAATCCAGCGCTAGACCTTGTGTCGGTCAGGTCACCAGACGCAACTGTTGCCGTGGGGCCGCGGTGCCGCTGGCCAGAGCATCATAGGGATCTTCCGGCGAAAGCATCATATCCACCACGTGGCGCAGCAGCTGTTTGCGGCCCCGAGAGGAGTAAAAGCCTCCCGGCAACTGGCTGGTTTCCAACAAGAACCGGCGATAGTCGCGGTAGGCGGGCAGGTCGGGACGGCGGGCGGCCGCAAAGAACTCGGCCACCGGTTGATCCGAGACAAATTCCGGTTTGGAATAGACCGCGTCGCCAAAAACCTTCAGCGGAATGCCACGCCAAAGCACCTGTTGGCCGGCGGTGGAATTCACCGTTACTGCCGTGCGCGCCTCATTCAGCAGCCGCGCTAGTTTACCGCCGCGGACAAAATGCACCCGGCCTGTGACGCCAAATTTTTCGGTCAGGCGGGTGATCTCACGTTTCAGCGGAATGCGGCCGTTTTCCAGCGGGTGGGCCTTGATGACCAGATGGTGGTGGCCGGGGGCGCCTTTGGCAAAACCCTCAATGGTCAGTTCCAGAAACTCGGTCATGGTCTGGAAAGGCGAGTGCATCTGGAACGAGCTGTCGTGTTCCAGTTGCAGCAGCGCGATGTGGTAGGGAAAGCCACCGTTGCGAATGCGGAAGGTCGCCACAGCGCGTTCCAGCATCTGCACCGGGGTCAGCATCAAACGGTTGAAGTAGAGATAGAACTCGCGGCTGACGGGCAGGTCGCGGTGGCGCCGGAAATTGCGATAGTCGCCGTTCCGGAACATTACAAACCAATGATAGAGCGCGCCGTAGAACACATGTTGGCGCATGTCGCCCCAATGGGCGGGGGGCAGGTGGCTGTCCATGTCGCTTTGCGCCAAGGCCTCACGCATGGCCGGCACGTCCAGATCCATCAGGCGGGAATGCCCGTTGGAACCGCCACGTTCATAGGTCACCCAGAACGGGCGCAGGTAGCCCTCTTCGAAGACGTGCACGGTCAGGCCGGCCGCTTTGGCACGGGCCACAGCCTCGGCGTGGATGGGGCGGGTGTCGCCATAAAGGACGATATCGGTCACACCCTTTTCGGCCACGATCCGTTCAAAATGGTCCGGCCAGGCGTCCGGGGTGCCGCGATAGGCGATATAGCTGGGGCGATGGAACCAGAAAGCGCGGTCACCCGCGTTAAAGCCGACACGCCAGACCTCCGCCCCCGCCAGCCGCAGCATTTTGCCCAGCTGGTGGAAGAAGGGGCCATGTGGCCCCTGAAGACACAGGAAAACCCGGTTCGTATGGTCGGTTCTATTCATCACTTGGCGTCTGTTGCGGCTTTGGCGCGGTTCCTATCGCATATTGTTTTGCCAAACCCTAATCCAGTAGGGCGGCAAAAATAAGGCAGCGTCTGTGCATCGCTGCGCCTTGTCCTTCTATTTTTCAACGGCTAACTCTGGGGTTGATTTTAGGACAGCGGTTGGAAGGAGCCTTTCATGTTCACCGGCATCATCACTGATATGGGCGAAATCCTTGAGCTGGAGCAGCGCGGTGATCTGCGTGCGCGCATCGGCACCGCCTATGATATGGCTACGGTTGATATGGGCGCCTCGATCGCCTCGGATGGGGTTTGTCTGACGGTGATCGCCAAGGGTGATGGTTGGTATGACGTTGAGGTTTCGGCCGAGAGCGTGTCGAAAACCAACCTTGGCGACTGGGCCGTGGGCCGGAAGGTCAACCTAGAGCGGGCGCTGAAGGTGGGCGACGAGTTGGGTGGGCATATTGTCAGCGGCCATGTGGACGGTGTGGCGCATCTGGTTGAGATGGTCGAAGAGGGCGACAGCACCCGCATGGTGTTTGAAGCCCCCGAAGCGCTGGCCAAATTCATTGCGCCGAAAGGTTCGGTCACTTTGAACGGCACCTCCCTGACGGTGAATGAAGTGGACGGCTGCCGCTTTGGCATCAACGTGATCCCGCATACCAAAGAGGTCACCACCTGGGGCCGCGTGGCGGTGGGAGATGTGATCAACCTGGAAATCGACACCATGGCCCGCTATGTGGCCCGCCTGCGCGAGTTCGACTGAACGAATTCGATTAAGCAGAGTGGGAAGGGGGCGCTGCCCCCTCTGGGGTCAAAATGGGATTTTGACCCCTTCACCCCCGGGATATTTGGGCCAAGAAGAACCTCTGTCTGCTGCAGTTGAGGGGCGTCTGAGAAATTACGCAGCACCTACAAAACAAAACATTCAAAAATGTTGTTGCGTTGGGGCGACGGCAGGGTATTTTGATTGTCTCGAAGAGGAGCCCTAGATGAGCCTGTTGAAACCCACCCGTCGTGACATTCTGAAACTGGCCGCTGCGGCGCCTGCCTTTGCCCTGCCGGCTGCGGTGCGGGCAGAACTTGGCGCACCCGAGGCGGGCAATCCGGGATATTTCCGCTTTACGCTAGGTGATCTGCGGCTGACCGTACTGTCGGACGGCTATATGGCGCTGCCAACCAGCGGTTTGGGGGTGAACGCCGATCCGAGCGATGTGCAGGCCTTTTTGAAAGCGCATTACCTCAGCCCACTGGATGGCTATTCCCACACCAATCACCTGTTGATCGAAGCCGGGGAGGCTACGGTTCTGGTTGATGTCGGCTCTGGGCACCGGTTCCTCGACACCACGGGGCGGCTGTTGGAAAACATGGAGACCGCGGGGATAGATCCAAACGAGATCACCCATGTGGTCATCACCCATGCGCATCCCGATCACATCTGGGGCATTCGGGACGATTTCGACGAAGCGCTGTTTCCAGACGCGGAATACATCATGGGCGCGGCCGAGCATGGCTATTGGATGCAGGACGATCTGGTCAATCAGGTGGCGGCCAGCGAGCAGCAGTTTGTGCTTGGCGCGGTGAACTCGATCAATTGTGACGGGGTAGAGTGGACCCTGGCGCGTGACGGCCAAGAGATTGTGCCGGGGGTGCGGATGCTGGCAACGCCGGGCCATACGGCCGGCCATATGTCGGTTATGGTCGAAGCTGGCGGCACGCAGCTGATCGCGCTGGGCGATGCGATGACCCATGGCTGGATGAGCTTCCGCCGACCCGATTGGTTCAACGGCTTTGATGCCGATGGGGCGCAGACTGTGGCCACCCGCAAGCGGCTCTTGGACATGTGCAGCGCCGACCGGATTGCGGTTCTGGGCTATCACTTCCCATTTCCCGGCGTTGGTCATGTGCTGCGCGAAGAGGACACCTACAGCTTTGTGCCAGCGCTCTGGCAGTTCTAGAACGCCAGCCCCCCGGCACGCAGGGAGCTCTGCGGTGTCGCACAACAGCTGTGAGACGCCGCGTTGCCTCTGGCAATCAAGGGGGCACTAGGGTATCTGGCAGGGGACCATTGATAAGGGAAGTCCCATGCCCGAAAGCTCTGCCTTTGACACGCCCGGCCCCGTAGAGGCCGGTCTGCGCGCCGCCATCAGCCCCATCGAAGACATCATTGCCGACGCCCGCGCGGGCAAGATGTATATCCTCGTTGATCACGAGGACCGTGAGAATGAGGGCGACCTGATCATCCCGGCGGAATTTGCCGATGCGGCGGCGATCAACTTTATGGCCACTCATGGGCGCGGGCTGATCTGTCTGCCGATGACCGCCGATCGGGTGGATTTTCTGGGGCTGCCGATGATGGCAGTGAACAATTCCTCGCGTCACGAAACCGCCTTCACCGTGTCGATCGAGGCGCGCGAAGGGGTGTCCACCGGGATTTCCGCTGCGGATCGGGCGCTGACCATTGCAACCGCGATCAACGAACAGAACACCATGGCAGCGATTGCCACCCCCGGCCATGTCTTCCCGCTGCGTGCCAAGCGCGGCGGCGTGCTGGTGCGCGCCGGCCATACCGAGGCATCGGTTGATATCTCGCGTCTGGCGGGGCTGAACCCGTCGGCGGTGATCTGTGAGATCATGAAAGAAGACGGCACCATGGCGCGCCTGCCCGATCTGGTTGAGTTTGCCAAAGCGCACGACATGAAGATCGGCACCATCAGTGACCTGATCAAATACCGCTCGAAGAATGACAACCTTGTGGTGGAAACCAGCCGCGAGACCGTGCAGTCCGAATTTGGTGGCGACTGGGAAATGCGGATCTTCACCGACCAGACACATGGCGTTGAGCATGTGATGATGATCAAAGGGGACATCACCGATGGCGCGCCGGTTCTGACCCGTACTCATGCGTTGCATGAGGCGACCGATATCCTCGGCCTGGGTCCGAAACCAGCGGACGAACTGCCTCGGGCGATGCAGATCATTGCCGAGGAAGGCCGGGGTGTGGTCTGCCTGTTCCGCCAGCCCCGTCATGCGCTTTATGCCCATGAAGAGGAAGGGGTGAAGACGATCAAACAGATCGGTCTTGGCGCTCAAATGCTGTCCAAGATCGGGCTCAGCCAGCTGATCCTGCTGACCGACAGCCCGCGCACCAAATATGTAGGCCTTGATGCCTATGACATTGAAATTGTGGGCACTCGCCCGATTTTGTCCCAATCCTGACGGAGGATCGCCCCATGGCCGGACATGAGCAGCACTATATTCTGCCCCGCCCCGAATTCAGCAAGCCGGTGAAACTCGCCATTGTGGTTTCGCCTTATTACAAGGACATCGCTGACAATCTTGTTGCCGGTGCCGTGGCCGAGATCGAGGCCGTTGGCGGCTCCCATGAGGTGATCGAAGTGCCCGGCGCGTTGGAAATTCCAACCGCAATCGGCATCGCCGAGCGGATGAGCAATTTCGACGGCTACGTGGCGCTGGGCTGTGTGATCCGTGGTGAGACCACGCATTATGAAACGGTATGCAACGACAGCAGCCGCGCCATCCAGATGCTGGGGCTGCAAGGCTTGTGCATCGGCAATGGTATTCTGACCGTGGAAAACCGCCGTCAGGCAGAGGTGCGCGCTGATGTAGCGGATCAGAACAAAGGTGGTGGCGCGGCGGCTGCGGCCTTGCACCTGATCGCATTGGCCCGTAAATGGGGCGATCAGCGCAAAGGCGTGGGATTCGTTCCCGCCGATGAAATCCAGCTGGCAGGCAAGGCATAGCCCCACCCCGCCAGGGTATCTTTAGGACTGCGAACCGCATGAGCACCGGCCACGAAGAAGAGCGTAAATCGCTTTCGAACAACCAGAAGCGCAAGATGAAATCTGCGTCGCGGCTTTATGCCGTGCAGGCGCTGTATCAGATGGAGGTCAGCGATCAGATTGCTGATCAGGTCATTCTGGAGTTTCTGGATCACCGTTTCGGCGCTGTTGTCGAGGATGTGGAATGGCTGGAAGGCGACACCAAACTGTTCAAACAGCTGGTGAAAGAAGCGGTGAACTGGCAGGCCAAGGTGGACCAGATGACGGACCGTGCTCTGGTTGCGAAATGGCCGCTGGGCCGGATCGATTCGACCCTGCGGGCGCTGTTCCGCGCCGCCGGAGCCGAGCTGACCCAGTCGGAAACCCCGCCGAAGGTGGTGATCACCGAATATGTTGATGTAGCCCGCGCTTTCTTCCCAGAGGGCAAGGAGCCGAAGTTTGTCAACGCTGTGCTGGACCATATGGCGCGGGAGGCCAAGCCTGAAGCGTTCTGATCTGCAAAGTGCAGCAGTGAGAATTTGGACCCGCGGCATATCGTCAGGATAGGCCGCGGGTTTTCTTTTGCCCTTGAAGCTTAGCCGCAAAGACTTAGCGTTTTCCTAACGCCGGACCCGAGACCGTATCAGGAGCGCTGCCATGCCAAAACTCATCCGCCTCTACATCACCAACGTATTGATCGGCTTTGCAATTGCCGCTGCCTTTGTGGCGATGCTTTTGTGGTTCAACGCGGCGAACCTCTGGGGTTTGATCGCCACCTCGGACGTGGGGCTCTTGGCCGTTTTCCTGCTGTGGTTCTCCAATGGGATTGTGTTTGCCGGGGTGCAGTTTGCCATCGCCGTCATGGGGCTGAAACAAGACGAACCCAAAGGCGGCAGAGGTCGGCCTGTGCACGTCGACTTTACCCGTCCTGTTCGCATCCGCCAAGAAGCCAAAACGCCTCGCAAAGGGTTGTAAGTGCGCCGAAATTTACGACAAGACAGGCGCCCCAGCGGCGCTTTTTTGTACCAGAATGCGGGTGGAGTGGCGGGCCCGCAGCAACCGTCTGGTAATCTCATTCCCGAGGACCTGTGTGTACAGGTGGGCGCCAGGTAACTAGACCAGGATCCAAACAGAGCCAGCTCCCTCGGAATTGCTTAAGGCCACCGGAATGCTACCGTATGACGCGAAGAGCAGCACCCGCCGAGGTGTTAGATAGGCGCTGGCGGGCAGCGCGGCAAGCCTCTCCTTTGTATAATTCTGTCAGACGGGCAGTTCTGCAGCGTACGGCAATTCAAGAACTTGCGTTTTGTTCATGATATGTTCATTCTTTTAGGTATGAATGACGGTGTAACGAATCCAATGGATCAGATGCAGCCTGGGCAGCTGTTGGCGCGTGGCGTGGCACGGGCACTGTTGAGCTATGGGTTTGTGTCGGTAGAGGAGTTTGTTCCCACCCGCGGGCTGCGGGTGGATGTGATGGGGTTGGGCCCCAAAGGTGAATTATGGGTGTTTGAATGCAAATCCAGCCGGGCGGATTTTCAATCGGACAGCAAGTGGCAGGGTTATCTGGACTATTGCGACCGCTACTTTTGGGCAGTGGATGCGGATTTTCCGACCGAACTGCTGCCTGAGGGCACCGGCCTGATGGTTGCTGACGCTTACGGCGGGGAAATTATTCGCATGGGGCCTGAGGACAAACTGGCCGCTGCTCGGCGCAAGAAGCTGACACATAAGTTTGCGTCAGATGCGGCGCGGCGGCTGCACAGCTATCGCGATCCCCGATTGTGATGATGTTTTAAACATGACAGCCTGAGACGCACATAATGCTGCCGTAAACGCGGAGGTCCACTCACCCAGATGATAAGTCGGCAGTCCCGGAACCGTCGGAATTTATTTAACGGTGCGGGCCGCGGCGGCGGCGGCGCGAATCTCTTCGGCAATCTCTTCCGCTTCTTCAGGCGAAAAATCCATCGGGATTTCCAGTTCTCCGGCGTCAATGAACAGACGCACCATACCATGATCGGTTGGACCGATTTGCAGGTTGGCTTCGAGGTCTCGTTCGGTGTTGATGCCCATGTCCGGCTCTCCTTTGTTCGGGTGATTTCAGCTAGCGGTTTGTGACCGATTTGGCAAGATTGCTGACTAGCAAGCTGCGGATCTGGGAACGGGGGCCTTGTTTCTATAGTCTCATGGAAAGCGCTCAAATCGTGGAGACAGAATCCTGAAAAATATCCATGCAACAGGCTTGCATTCCCTCGTTGGGGGCTGTAAATCGCCCCTCAGTGCCGCCTTAGCTCAGTAGGTTAGAGCGCTGGATTGTGGATCCAGAGGTCCCCCGTTCGAGCCGGGGAGGCGGTACCATCTACCACCAAAAAGATACAACGCCCGCTGTCCCTGCGCAGCGTTTTAGGCGTCGTTTCCTGTGCCAATATGCGCGCGCTCAATGAGTGCTGCGCAACACCAATTCAGGCTCCAACCGGCTGATTTCCCCGGGTTTATCCGGGTTGGACAGCCGTGATTCCAGCAGGCGCAGGATCTCAAACACCGTGGCGTCCTGAGGGTTGCGCACTGTTGTCAGATCAAAATCCGGCCAGGCGGCCATTGCGATGTCGTCAAATCCAACAACTGAAACATCTTCGGGCACATCCAGATCGGTCTGGTGGCGCAGGTAGGACAGGGCCCCCATTGCCATCGCGTCGTTGCCGCAGACCAGAGCGTCGATTTCGGTCTCGGCCAGAATGCTGGCAATCGCGTCGGCGCCGCCCTCAAAACTATAGTCCGCATTGCGCACGGCCAACAGATCCAGACCCTCTTGCGCCAGCCGGTCGCTGACGCCGGTTTGCCGTTCCTGCGCCGAGTTCCAGCCTGCTGGACCGCCAATAAAGGCAAACTTGCGTCGCCCCTTTTTCAGCAGCATGTCGGTGGCCAGTTCCGTGCCGCGATGGTTGCCGGTGTAGACACAATCGATCCGCGGAGCCTCCAGCACGCGGCCGGAAAGAATCACGGGAATGTTCAGCTTGGAGCAGTTTTCAATCACCGCCGGCCCGACCGATCCGCCGCGAACGATCAGCGCATCCAACGGGTAGTGCAACACCGAGAACACATCCTGTTCGGTGTCGGCCCCATTGCCGCCCAGCACAATCGGCCACTTGTCGGCGGCGTTGAGTTCGGCCACCAAACGGACAATCCACTCGCCATCGTAGGGGTTGGAGCGTTTGCCCGAAACCACCCCCACCAGATTGGTGCGCGCGCCCTGTAGACTGGCGGCTAAGGCATTGGGACGATAGCCTAATTTGAAGGCGGCTGCCAGAACACGTTCCTTCTTGTCGGCGTCCAGATAGGCCCCGGGTGTGAAGGCGCGCGACACCGCCGAGCGCGACACCCCGGCCGCCTCGGCCACATCCGCCGCGGTCACTCGTTTTAGTCTTTGCACAGGGGCACCCTTTCGCCTGACGTTCGCGGCACCATAGTCGCCACACCCTTCTGCGAGAAGGGATTTTTGCGCAGAAATTTTTTCTGCCTGTCACATAGCAGTTATGTTTTGACAGTATATGAACACGTGTGCAGTTATGAGGCGACTCGTAAGGAGTTCTCGGATTCGGCGCAAAGATGCTATGGTGGCCTATCCACCATACGTTTTTGTACCTGTCCGGTGTTTCGGGAGGGCGGCTTTTGCCGCAGTGGCCCGCCTTGGTGGCGCCGCATAACAACAACCGCTTCACGTGAGGTGACGCGGGCACAGGGAAACATATAGGGGGCGTTTTGCCCCGATTGGGAGAGAATGATGACGTTCTTCAAAACCGCAGGCCTCGGCGTTGCGCTGAGCTTTTCGGCCGGTGTGGCCTTTGCAGAGACCGAGATCACCTGGTGGCACGCAATGGGCGGCCAGCTGGGCGAGACCGTGAACCAGATCGCGGCTGATTTTAACGCCAGCCAGTCGGACTACAAAATTACGCCGGTCTACAAAGGCTCCTACGAAGAGACCCTGACCGCCGGTATCGCCGCTTTCCGTGCCGGTGAGCAGCCGAACGTGATGCAGGTGTTTGACGCCGGTGCCGCCACTGTGATCGGTGCCAAAGGCGCCACCATTCCGGTGCAGGATCTGCTGGCCGACAACGGTGTTGCGTTTGACATCAACGACTACATCGCGGGCGTGCGTTACTTCTACGCCGACGCCGATGGCAAGATGATCGGCATGCCGTTCAACTCCTCGACCCCGATCATGTATTTCAACGCGGACGCGCTGGCCAAAGCCGGTGTTGAAGCGCCGAAAACCTGGGAAGAGTTCCAGTCGGTCACTGCACCGGCCCTGAAAGACGCGGGCTACATTCCGCTGTCGCAGTCGCACCTGCCGTGGATCTTCACCGAAAACTTCATGTCGCGCCACAACCTGCCGTTTGCCACCAACGACAACGGCTATACCGGCACCGACACCAAGATCCTGGTGAACAACGACGCGATCAAAGCCCACTTCACCGCCGTGAACGACTGGAAAGAAAACGGTCTGTTTGAATGGTACGGCACCGGCTGGGGTGACAACGCCAAGCCGTTCGAAGAGGGCAAGGTTGCCATGTGGCTGGGGTCCTCCGGTTCGTTTGGTGGTCTGGTCAAGAAGGACCTGGGCTTTGAATTCTCCGCAACCATGCTGCCCTATTGGGAAGGTGTGACCAAAGAGCCGACCCAGACCTTCATCGGTGGTGCTGCGCTGTTTGCAATGGCTGGTCACGATGCGGCTGAGAACAAGGCAACTGCCGAATTCTTCAAGTTCCTGACTTCGGCCTCGACCCAGTACTTCTGGCACAAAGAAACCGGTTACGTGCCGATCACCGAAGCCGCCTATGGCGTGGCACAGGAAGATGGCCACTACACCCGTTTCCCCGCCGCGGAAATCGGCATCCAGCAGCTGTCGCTGCCGGGTGGTGACAACACCAAAGGCTACCGCATGGGCTTCTACGTGCAGATCCGTGACGTGATGAACCGTGAGTACGGCCGCATCCTGACCGGTGAAACCTCGGTCGAAGACGCCTTCAACGCGATCGAAGCCGAAGCCAACAAACTGCTGGCCCGCTTCGCCAAGACCCAGGGCTAAACGCCTGAAACCTAAAGGGAACGGCTGCTGCTAAACGCAGTGGCCGTTCCGCCTTTTCAAGAGACCGAGACCCATATGAAACGCGCCGGCTTCGCTAATCCCTGGCTGCCCATCCTCCTCTTGGTGCCGCAGCTGTCCATCATCGCAGTGTTCTTCTACTGGCCCGCAGGCTACGCGATCCAGTCGTCCTTCTTCCTTCAGGATCCGTTTGGCTTTGGCTCGACCTTTGTCGGGACGGACAATTACACCGACCTTCTGGGGGCTTCTGAGTACCGCAAGGTGGCCTGGTTCACTGTGATCTTCACCCTTCTGGTGACCTTCTTTTCGCTGTCGATCTCGCTGCTGCTGGCAGTGAAGGCCGACAATATCCTGCGCGGGGCCAAGACCTATCGCACCCTGCTGATGTGGGTCTACGCCATTGCGCCACCGGTTGCGGGTTTCATCGGGATCATGATGTTTGACCAGTCCACCGGCCCGATCACCGACTTCTTCAAGTCGCTGGGCTGGGATTTCAAGCTGGGTGTGAACTACGTGGACACAGCAACAGCGATGATCATTGTGTCGGTCTGGAAACAGGTGCCGGTGAATTTTATCTTCTTCCTGTCCGGTTTGCAGTCCATTCCGCGCTCGGTGCGCGAGGCGGCGTTGATTGACAACCGTTCCGGCTTCCGCCGCTTCTGGGATGTGACCTTCCCGCTGTTGGCGCCGACTGGGTTCTTCCTGCTGATCATCAACATCACCTATTCGCTGTTTGACACCTTTGGTGTGGTCGACACGCTGGTGAAAGGTGAGCCGGGCAACAATCCGATGACACTTGTTTACAAAGTCTATGTTGACGGATTCCGCGGCAACGATCTGGGCGGCTCTTCGGCGCAATCGGTGATCCTGATGGTGCTGGTTCTGGCGCTGACCGTGTTCCAGTTCCGTCTGCTGGAACGCCGGATCCACTATACCTGAGGGGGATGACCTATGACTGACATGACCACAGACACCCCCATCGCCACCACGCCGCAGGTGCCGAAGAAACGCATCAAGTGGAACGTTGTGACCGATCACGCGGTGCTGATCCTCGGCTCGCTCTTCATGCTGTTGCCAGTGGTGCTGGCTTTCACCACGGCCAGTCATGATGCGGTGACCATTCACCGCGAAGGCCTGCAGTTGAAGATGGGGGACCAGCTGGGCACCAACTTCCGGCTTGCGATGTTTGAGAAGGGTGGCTTCACCGAAACCGTTGACGGCATGAAGATGCTGACCAACTCCTTCATCCTGGGCATTGGCTTTGCCGTGGGCAAGATCATCATCGGGATGATGGCAGCCTATGCAATTGTCTATTTCCGGCTGAAGTTCGCAACCTTCGCCTTTTGGATCATCTTCACCACGCTGCTGCTGCCGTTGGAAGTGCGCATCCTGCCGTCCTATGAGGTGATCCAGGGTCTGGGCCTGACCAACACCTATACCGGCCTGATTGTGCCCCTGATTGCCTCGGCCACAGCGACGTTCTTTTTCCGGCAGTACTTCCGGTCTGTGCCGGAAGAGCTGGTCGAAGCCTCACGCATTGATGGCGCCGGTCCGGTGAAATTCTTTGTCGACATTCTGGTGCCGCTGTCGCGCACCATGATTGCGGCAATGTTCATCATCATGTTCGTTTACGGGTGGAACCAGTATCTCTGGCCAACCCTCATCACCACCGAGGAAGGTTTCTTCACTCTGGTGCGTGGCATCAAACAAATCGTGATCTCCTACACCGACGCCGCCATCCCGGAACATGGGCAGGCGCTGGCACTGGCCTTTGTGGCCATCGTGCCGCCGGTCCTCGTGGTGATCTTCTTCCAGAACTGGTTCGTGAAGGGCCTGACGGAATCCGACAAATAAGGAACGCAAGACTATGGCAAAAGTAACCCTGGAGCAGATCCACAAGGTCTATCCCAACGGTTTTGAAGCCGTCACCCCCAGCTCTTTCGATATCCCCGACGGGGAGTTCGTGGTGCTGGTGGGCCCTTCGGGCTGTGGCAAGTCCACGCTCCTGCGGATGATCGCAGGGCTGGAGGACATCAGCTCGGGCAACCTCTCCATTGGCGACCGCGTGGTCAATGACGTGGATCCGGCCGACCGCAACATTGCGATGGTGTTTCAGAACTACGCACTTTATCCGCATATGACTGTAGCCAAGAACATGGGCTACGGGCTGAAGAACCGTGGCGTCTCCAAAGAGGAGATCGCCAAGAAGGTGCAGGAAGCGGCAGAGATGCTGGACCTGACCAAATACCTCGACCGCCGGCCCAGTCAGTTGTCGGGTGGTCAGCGTCAGCGGGTGGCAATGGGCCGCGCAATTGTGCGCAACCCTGATCTGTTCCTGTTTGACGAACCGCTGTCGAACCTCGACGCCAAGCTGCGCAACCAGATGCGCATCGAAATCCGCGCGCTGCAGCGCCGTCTTGGGGTCACCGCGATCTATGTGACCCACGATCAGGTGGAAGCCATGACGATGGCCGACCGCATCATCGTGTTGAACGAAGGCCGTATCGAGCAGATCGGCACCCCGACCGAGATCTATGAAAACCCGGCCTCGACCTTTGTGGCAGGTTTCATGGGCGCACCGCCGATGAACCTGCTGAAGGCGACGGTCAATGGTTCGGGCACTGCCAAGGTCACAGACGGGCTGGAGTTTGACGCCCCGGTGACCGCCGAAGGGGACGTTCTGGTGGGCATTCGCCCTGAAGATCTGGAACCGGCGGAAGACGGCGCGTTGCAGATGGATGTGCAGATCGTGGAAGAACTGGGCGCCAACCGGCTGCTGCATGGTCTGATGGGCGGGCAGGCGTTCTCGGTCTCGGTTCCGAAACAGCAGGCCGCGCAGGCGGGTGAAGTGCGGTTGCGGATGAAATCCGGCGCAACCCATTTCTTCAATCCTGGCACAGGGCGTCGCCTGTAATCCGGCCGATCGATATGTCTGAAAAAACACCGCTTTATGACCAGCTGCCCTTGGTGACAGAGGAACAGCTGGCCATGATCCAGGCGGCGGAGCGGACGCCGGAGGCGCATCACGCGCTTCTGGCGGCTTTGCCTGCCATGCAGGGGCTGGAAGTGGGCGGCAAAGGGTCCCTTGACGCTTTGCCTGCCGACTACCGTGTCGCCGCCTGGAACCTTGAACGCTGCCTGTTCCCGCAGAAAACGGCCGAGCATTTGGCGCCTTATGCGCCTTCGGTTCTGTTGCTGAGTGAGATGGACAACGGTATGGCTCGTGCCGGGCAGGCCAATACCACCGCTGAAATCGCCGCTGCGATGGGGATGCACTATGCCTATGGGGTCGAGTTCTACGAGATGGATCTTGGCGGCCCAACCGAGCGCGCCTTCTGTAAGGATGATTTCAACGCTCGGGGATTTCATGGCAACGCCATCCTGTCCAAAGCCCCGTTTGAGAAACTTGCCCTGATCCGGTTGGATCAGGACGGCCATTGGTTCCTGACCGGCGCAGGCTCGGCCGGGGATCCGCAACAGCCCCGCATGGGCGGGCGAATGGCCGTGGCCGCGGTGATCGCCACGGCACATGGGCCGGTGTGCTTTGTCTCGACCCATCTGGAAAGCAACGCGGACGCGGCTTACCGCGAACGGGAGTTTGACAAGCTGATGGACGCGGCAGAGGCTTTTGCACCGGGGCTGCCGGTGATGATTGGCGGCGACCTGAACACCGGCAACCACCTGCCACCAGAGTTTGACTGGCGCGAGGAAACCCTGTTTGCCCGCGCAGAGGCGCGCGGCTACAGCTGGGCAATGACACCGGACGGGGTGACCACCCGCGCCAGCCTCATCACGCCCCATCAAAGCCGCAAGATGAAACTTGACTGGTTCGCGGCCCGCGACATGCGGGCGGGTGAGGGGCTGTTGTTGTCCTCTGTTGCGTCAGACGATGTGCCGCTGTCAGACCACGACGCGGTGCTGTGCCGCGTTACTGGGTAAGCCAGGCGGCCAAAACCAGGACGCTCAGTCGTTGAAATGAATGCAGAACGCCTGCCCGCTCAGGGGGGCGTTCTCCAACACTTCCTCCCCAAGGCCAGCCCGATGAGAGGTCACCATCAGCGTCTTCATCTCAGGCCCGCCAAAGTGCAGACCCGTCGGCTGCGGGATCGGCAGGTTGTAGCGGGCGAGGATCTGGCCGTTCAGGTTCAGTTTGGCCATGCCCCAGCCATCCGCAAAGGCCACCCAGAGGTTCCACTTGGCGTCAATTGCCAAAGCACAGGGACGACCGGTGGCTTTTGAGAACTGGCAGATCTGTTTCAGATGGCGGGTTATCAGGTTGTAGGACTGAATCACACCCTGTTCTGGGAAACCCAAATAGATCGAACCGGTTACGGCACAATAGGCCATGCAGCCGATGCCACGTGGCAGCACGGCATGGTCGCTGGACTGCCCGTCGAGGGTGATGTTGACCAGCACCTTTTCACCATGCCGGTCCGCAACCGCCCAGATGTCATTGGCCGTGCCTGGCACCGCGGATTGGATCGAGGTATCCAACAGGCTGGTTTTGCCGGTCGATAGGTTGATCAGTTTGCTTTCGGTCAGGGCCACGATCTGATCGCCGGAGGTGTTCACCAGCGTTTTGATCGGGGTGTCGAATTTGCGCAGGATTTTCGGCGCTTCGCCTTCATTGGCGGACCAGATCGCATTGGCCTCCAGATCAAGCCAGATAAAGGCGCGGCGCTCTTTCGACCATTTGGGCGAGCTGACTTCGCGCACCGGCGTCGGGCTAAGGCAGGTGATCCGTGGCGGGTTCACCGGGGTCAGATCTGCGCGGGTCAGCCGTTCGGTGATCCGACGGGCAGCGGCCTTCACTGCTTCGATCAAGGCAGGCACGCGGGCGGGGGTGACCCGGAAGGACGGGCCCGATAGCGCGATGGCGCCCACCACGGTGCCGCTGCCGTCAAAGATCGGCGCGGCAATGGCGCGGCGGCCCTCGACCAGCTCTTCATTGGTGATGGCGTACCCACGGCGACGGGTCTCGTTCAACTCATGTTCCAGCTCGGTCCGGTTCTGGATTGTGTGCGCTGTGCGCGCCGGCAGCGGTTCGTTCAAAAACGTGCGCAAGCGGTCCTGTGGGAAATAGGCGGCGAAAACCTTGCCAGTGCTGGAGCAATGATAGGGGTAGGTGGATCCCAGACGATCGCCCATCCGGATTGGATGGTTGCTGAGGGCATGGCCCATGTTCAGGGACTGTTTGCCATCGTCCACGGCGATCACGGCGGTTTCGCCAGACAGGTCGCGCAGTTGGCCCAGCTCGGGCTGGGCAACCAGTGCCAGGTTGCGCGTGCGCAGCATGTCCAGCACGCTCTGCAGAACCGAGAAGCTCAGCTGATAGGTTTTGGTGGCTTTCTCATAGCGCAGCGCGTCCTGCGCCATCATGCGCTCAAGCGTTTTGTCCAACACTTCAGGGCTGGTGTCGATCCGGTCCTGCAGTTCATCACGACGCAGCCCTTCAGGTTTCAGCCGAAGGGTGGTTAATACATGAAGAGCGCACCCGATCGGGTCCGCTAAATTGGAGTCGCTGACGGGCGTAGCCCGTTCCGGGTCGGTCATTTCGGCCTCGGTCTGGCGGTCTTTCTTGGGGACGGCACGCTGGAGTGAGTGGGGCTGCGCGCCGAACGTCTTGTCTTTCGGATAGCTTAGCCGTGGTTCGCGTTGCATTTCAATGCCCGGAAATGGTTGTTTCTCAACAGGAAGTTCATCAGTGTGGCCATCGAGTAGCATTTCGGTCTCCGGACGTAGGGCCAATCCGGGATTGGGCCACGTTTTGCTGTGCGTTGTTTCCGCGTGCTCTTCCGTCTTGTTTTTCTTGGTCTTCACGTCTCACATCTGGCCCGTCCAACCTTCAACGTGCAGCAAAAGCCGAGCGTTGCAAGCTTGCCTGAAGCTTGTATCGGTGCGGTAAATCCAAATGTTCAAATTGTTTTATCTGTTCAAGGTGGGCCGGGGTGGGGAAGGGAGGTTACCCACCCCGGCCAAGGCGCCGTCTGCCGGGAACGGCGCCGCTTTTGTCGCGTGTGCCTGTCTTACCAGCCTGAATACGGAAGGCTGATGAGGCGACGGGACAAATGGGTGACGAAACGCGCGCTGGCTGCGGAGAGTTGCTGAAGTCGTGCAGGCCATTGTGCAGCTGGTAAATGCGCGCGGTGCGTCTTGGTTTGCTCCTTTGCCCTTTGGGGCGTCGGGATGCGGGGACTGGCTTTGGCCCCCCGCATCGGGTGTTTGGTTAGTCGATGATGCCAATCATCTGCGAAATGGTCTGGATCTGGTCGACGGACTCGGCCACGAACTCTTCAAAGTCAGCCCCCTGCAGTTCCAGCGGAGCCAGACCGTTGGCGGCCATCACCTCTTTCCAGGCGTCCGAGGCATACATGTCCGAGATTTTGGCAACCCAGGCGTTATAGGCTTCGTCGCTCATGCCTGCCGGGGCGTAGAACCCGCGCCAGTTGGCACCGACAGCGTCCACACCTTGCTCTTTGGCGGTGGGGAAATCAGCAAACTCACCGGGCAGGCGTTCATGCGACAGGATGGCCAGCACCCGGATGTCGCCTTGATCCACAAAGCGTTTGGCTTCGGACACATCACCAGTGAAGGCAATGACTTCGCCCGCCAGCAGCTGGTCTACCGCTTCGCCGCCGCCATCAAAGGCTTCGTATTGAACGTCGGCCACATCCATCATGCCGTGGGCAAACAGAGCAATCAGAACCTTCAGGTGATCCCAGCCACCGGCCGAGGAGCCGCCGCCGACTTTCACCGCGGCAGGATCGGCTTTGATCATGTCCAGCAGTTCGGGCAGGTTCTTAATCTCGCTGTCGGCTGCAACGGCGATCACGCCGTAATCCGCGCCAATTGCGCTGAGCCAGCGGACCTGATCCATGCTGTGGCCCGGATAGGCACCCTGTGCCAGACGGGTTGCCGTCGCCGAGGAGGCCGCAACGATCAGATCGCTATCGGAACCGCGGTTCGCGGCCACCTCGCCAAAGGCCAGACCGCCGCCGCCGCCGGGCATGTTTTCGACAGCCATTGGTGTATCAATCAGTCCCTGATCTTCCAATGATTTCCCCACCGCACGGCAGGTGAAATCCCAGCCGCCACCTGCGTTGGCAGGGGCGATACATTCGGGCGAGGACGGGGTGTAGGCCAGCGTCATCGTCGCAAATGTTGCAGCGCCGATCAGGGTGGCGCCAAGGGTGGGTTTTAATGTCAGGCTCTTTGCCTTGGTCATGGTAACATGCTCCTCCAGTTACTCGTAAACACCCCGCCGACAGGCAGGGTCACAGACCGCCGCAACGGGGAGGCAAGAGTTTGCACAAACCGAATCTGGCGATATGAACAATAGCTACCGCCAAAGCCTGTCGTTAACCTGTCAGCGAGGTATATCATTTTGGATCAACATCTTACGGAGAGAATCATCTGATGCGCATCTTGATTGTCGAGGATGCCACCGACATGGCCGAAGCCGTCGCCATTCGCCTTGGGCGGGTCGGCATGGCCTGTGATCTGGCCGAAACGGTGGAGGCGGCCGAGGACTTTCTGGCGGTGCAGCGCTACGATGCGATTATCCTGGATATCAACCTGCCGGACGGCTCGGGGACGGAATTGTTGGGCGCGCTGAGGCGGCGCGGGGTTGGAACGCCGGTGCTGATGCTGACGGCGTTGTTTTCGGTGGATGACCGGGTGTCCGCACTGGATCTTGGTGCCGATGACTATCTGGTGAAACCTTTTGACCAACGCGAGCTGGAGGCCAGGCTGCGGGCGCTGTTGCGCCGCGAGACGGACCAGAAAACCGAAGCACTTAATCTGGGCTCGCTAACCTATTCGCCGGCCAACCTGACCGCCACTCTCGGCCCTGATGCGCTGGAGCTTACCCGCCGCGAAGCCACTCTTCTGGGCGCGCTGATGCGCAATGCGGGGCAGGTGATCAGCAAAGAGCGGCTGTATGACAGCCTCTTTGCTTTCGAAGATGCGGACGTGGGGGTCAATGCGATCGAGTTGTACATCGCCCGATTGCGCAAGAAACTGGCGGGATCTGACGTGGCGATCGTGACCCAGCGGGGAATGGGATACCGGATCGATGGCCCGTAGCCGCCCCGTTGACAAGGCGGCGCTGCGTTCGCTGTCGTCCCGTCTTGTGATCGGGGTGCTGTCGCTGTTGCTGGTGGGGGGCATCGCGGTGGCCTTTGCCTCTTTCGCCTATGGCCGTCAGGCGGCCCGCGAAGCCTATGACAGGCTGCTCCTTGGCGCGGCAAGTGACATTGCGGATTCCGTGTCAATTGCGGATGGCGCACCGGTGGCCCAGCTGCCGGTAACAGCGTTTCAGCTGCTTGCCCTCGCCCCGGAAGACCGGATCGCCTATGCGGTCTACGGCCCCGACGGGACCCTTCTGACGGGCCATGATTTTATCACCCTGCCGCTGGGGGAGGGAACTGCACGCCGTGACCGTGGTCCGATGTTCTTTGAGGCCGAAATGCAGGGAGAAATTGGTCGCTTTGTCACCGTGTCCCGCCCCTTTGCCGAACGCGATTTTGCCGGGGAGGTCTATGTCACCGTGGGCCAAACCCAAAGGGCGCGCAACGACATGGCGCTGAGCCTGACCCGCAACGCGCTGCTGGTGGCTGTTCTGGCCGGTGCGGCCCTGATGATCCTGGCGCTTCTGGTGATCCGCTCTGCCATGCGGCCGCTGAACCAATTGGCCGAGGGGCTGCTGGATCGCGATCCCTACGACCTGACCCCGATGGACAGTGCGGTGCCCGCCGAAATTGCTGGTATGATCCGCGCGATGAACCGCTTTATGTGGCGGTTGGACCGGCAGGTGGGGGCGATGCGCAACCTGATCTCCGATACGGCGCATCAGCTGCGCACCCCGGTGGCGGCCATTCGGGCGCAGGTGGAACTGGCCATAGAAGAAGATGACCCGAAAACACGCGCCCAGATGCTGGACCGGCTGTCCCGCCGCAGTCAGTCGCTTGGCGCCTTGCTGGACCAGATGCTGAGCCGTGCCCTGGTCATTCACCGCACCGACAGCGCCCCGCGCAATCCGGTGGATCTGCGCGACATTGCGCTTGAAGTCTTTGAGGCAGGCGACCACGAACTTCTGATGCCGGGCAGTGAGGTGGAACTGGTCATCGGGCCGGATCCGGTAGTGGTTTTGGCGGATGAAATGTCGCTGACAGAGGCGGTGCGCAACATGTTCAACAACGCTCTGCGCCACGGCATTGCGCCGATGCGGATCGGGGCGGAACGGGTGGACAATGACGCGGTGATCTGGGTCGAAGACGCCGGGTCTGGCCCCAGCAAAGAGGTGCTTTCGCGCATGGGCAAACGGTTTGAACGCAACGCTGCCTCCAAAGGGAAAAGCGCCGGTCTGGGTCTGTCCATTGTGCAGGCGGTGGCCGAAGCCTTTGAAGGGCGCGTGACCATGGGGGCAGGGGAAAATGGCTTCCGGGTCAGCCTGTATTTGCCGCAGGAGGAAGACGTATGAGGGGTTTGCTGAAATCATGTGCCGTGATTGGGGCAATGCTCTCTGCACCGCTGGCAGCTCCCGTTACGGCGCAAGAGGCAGTGATGGAGTTTGGCCTGCCAGAGGCGCGCCAGATCGTGCTGCGCTCGACCACAGATATCGCCGTGCTGCGGCCCGCGATGGAACTGTTTGTGCGGGAAAATCCCGATATTTCGGTTCTCTACGAACAATGGGGGTCCAACGATCTCTATTTCCTGTCGCAGCTGGAATGCGCCGATGGCGAAAGCAGGGCGGACGCTGTCCTGTCCTCGGGGGTGCATCAGATGGTGGATCTGGTGAACGCCCATTGCGCCACGCCTTACAGTTCCTCACTGACAGAGGCGCTGCCCGCGGATCTCATCTGGCGCAATGAGGTCTGGGGCGTCACCCGAGAGGCGGCGGTGATTGTCTACAACACCGAACGTGTCGCCGAGGAAGATGTGCCCCGCAGCCGGTTCGGCCTGTTGGATCTGATGCGCCGGGACACGCCGCACACCGGCAAGATCGCCACCTATGACATCGAAGCCTCGGGGCTGGGCTATCTGTTTGCCTTTTCTGATTCACTGGAAGCGTCGACCTTTGGTGCGATGCTGGAAGGTTTCGCGCGGGTGGATGCGGTGGCAACCTGTTGTTCGGCCACGATTATCGAAGGTGTCAGTTCCGGCCGGTATCACATGGCCTACAATGTGCTGGGCTCTTATGCGGGCACTGTGGGGCTCGACAACCTCGCAATTGTGCGGCCCGAAGACTATACCCTCTACCTGTCCCGCGCATTCCTGATCCCGCGCACCGCTCCCAGCAAACCCGAAGCGGGCCGTCTGCTGGACTTTTTCCTGTCGGCGCAGGGGCGCGCAGCTTTGGAAAAGATCGGTCTTTGGGATGAGGGCAGCGGTGAGGTCAGCGCCTCTCGAGGCATCGGGATTGATCCAACCCTGCTGATTGCGCTGGATCAGCAGCGGCGTACCCGGTTTATCAGCCAATGGCGCGCCACCTTTGGCCCCAAAGCCTCGCCCTGATTGACAGCCCTAGCCGACGTCGATCCAACTGCTCATGCCCGAAGCCGCATGGCCCAGCATATGGCAATGGAACAGCCATTTGCCGGGGTTGTCGGCAACAAAGGCAACCTCGCGGATCTCACCGCGCTCAACCAACAGCGTGTCCCGCATCGGGCCATAGCCCGTTGCCAGCACTTCGCGGAAATGCATCCCATGCAGATGCATTGCATGGGCAAAGGCAGTTTGATTGTTGATCCGCACCTTCACAGCCTCCCCCAGAGAGGCGCGTGTCAACGGTGAATCGGTCCGCCCAGAGGTGCCGTTGAAGGCCCAGAACTGCCCCTGTTGCACCAGTTCACGCATGCCCAGTGCCTGTCCCTGATAGGTTGCTCCGGCCATGCCGCCCATTGCACCGCCTTCCATCAACAATTCCACCGGCCGCGCGTCGTTCAGCCCGCTTGTTGCCATGTTCGGGTTTGGTGGCAGGGCAATGGGGGCAGGGCGTCGTGTAGCAGTTGCCTGTCCCCGCACAGGAAAGGCCACCTGCACCCAGCCTTCGCCATTGGGTTCGGTCCGCACCAGTAGCGCCTCTTCTTCGGCGGTCACATCCACAATCAGATCGACGCGCTGGCCGGGGGCTAGGGTCAGGGTTCCAGCCACTTCTGGTTGGGCCAGGGGCATCCCGTCCAGCGCCATCACCCAGCCCTCAAGGTCCTGCAGCGCCAGCGTAAAGATCCGTGCGTTGGCGACATTCATCAGACGCAGCCGCAGCCGCTCGTTGCGTTTCACCGGCATCACCGCATCATATTGCCCGTTGCAGGTGGCTGATGTTGCCATAGCGGCCTGCGTGGCTCAGGTCATGGCGGTTGTCGAAATCCGCCATGATCTGGGCATCCTCGGGGTTAAGCCGCCAGTCGTCCAGCACCAGAACCTCGTCACGGTCGACCTCTGGCGCTTCGTCCTCTTCCACGATCAAGGCACCGTGTAGCCCGCGCCCGACCTGTTCCGGGCTGGCCCAATGGGCGTGATACCAGTAGCTACCTGCATCGGGCAGTGCGAAGTCATAATCAAAGTGGCCCCCGGGCGGCACCGCCGCCTGTGTCAACCCCGGCACCCCATCCATTGCATTGTCGATCCGGATCCCATGCCAGTGGATGCTGGTGGGCTGCTCCAGCGCATTAACCAGCCTGCGCTGCAACCTTTCGCCCTGCTGGAACCGCAAGACAGGTCCGGGGGCCAGACCGTCGTAGCCCCAGACTTCGGTCATGGGATAATCGGCGGGGGCCAGTTGCACCTTGCCGCTGCGCGCCGTGATTTCGGTTAGATCAGCCTTTGCAAAACTGGGCAGCCCCTGGCCCAGAAGCGCAGAGGCCATTGCGGACCGGGTGACAAACTGACGGCGGGTGAGGG
This sequence comes from Thalassobius sp. MITS945101, assembly GCF_047123305.1. Classification (GTDB taxonomy): domain Bacteria; phylum Pseudomonadota; class Alphaproteobacteria; order Rhodobacterales; family Rhodobacteraceae; genus Thalassobius. Next base: position 4,076,144 of record NZ_CP138918.1, on the reverse strand, counting down.
GCATCGGGCGCTTCCTTAACGAAATTCACATTCTTGCCGCTGATCCTAACGGCCTGCATCGGAAAGTCAGCCAGCCAAGGGGTCACATCCAGGTGAATTGCGCCGTTAAGGAGGCAAGGGCGGTCCCTTGTGCCGCATTCACGGGGCATCGCGGCAGCAATGTGGCGCTTTGTGGCCGCGGCGGGGCCAAGGGCCGTCAGCGTCGCGAAATGACGCAACTGTGGCCCCATTCTCGCCATCTGGCGCGGGCTGAGTGAAGCCAAGAGAGTAGGAGAGAACATGCGGCTAGCGAAATTTTGCCTTGCCTTGGCACTGACCCTGGGGATCGCGCCAAAAACCGGACCCGCCACTGCCAATGGCACCTGGCGCGGTGTTGAAAACATCGCCGGCTGGGAAGCCGTGGGGCGGTTGACCATTTCTGGCAAAACCATGTGTACGGGTGCCTTGGTGGCGCCGGATCTGGTGCTGACGGCGGCGCATTGCCTCTATAACCCCATGACTGGCAAAAAAGTGCGTGCGGACCGCATCACCTTCCAGGCAGGTTTGCAAAATGGCAAAGCCAAGGCTGAACGCGCCGTGGTCTCTGCCGCAGCCCATCCGCAATATCGCCACCGCACCCAGAAGGGCGCAGCCCAGGTGGGCCATGATCTGGCGCTGTTGCGTCTGTCCAGTCCCATCGCATCGGATCAGGTGGTGCCGCTGGCCTTTGAAGACCGCCCGGAAAAGGGCGATATCCTCAGCGTCATCGCCTATACCGTTGGCAATCGCCACGATCCGCAGATGGCCTACCCCTGTCAGGTGGTGGCTCGCAAAAAGGCCACGCTGGTGATGAACTGCGAGGTGGATTTCGGGGCCTCAGGCGCGCCGGTCTTTGCCCTGCAGCATGGCCAACGCCCCTATCTGGTCTCGGTGATTTCAGCCAAGGCGGAAATGGCGGGCCAGGACGTGTCGGTTGGCACCTCGCTGGACCCTTCAGTGCTGCAACTGTTGGTCAGCAACAGCTGACCCGCAGAGCGGCCTGGCAATCCTCTTCTGATAACCCTCTAAGGCTCGCGGAAGGCTTCGCGGGACTTGTAAAGCGGCTTCAAAAGGTATTGCAGAACAGTTTTCTCGCCGGTGTGCAACTCCACCTGCGCCCGCATCCCCGGCCGGATCTCAATCGCCTTCTGGCGTTCCGTCAGGTTGGCGCTGTCGACGCTGACAGAGACCCGATAAAACGGCTCCGCCCGCGGATCACGTTCATCTTCGAAGGTATCGGCGGAAATTAGATCCACTTCACCCTTCAGCGTGCCATAAATCGTATAATCGTAGGCGGTCAGCTTGATCGAGGCCGCCTGACCCCGCTCCACCGAGGCAATGTTTTCCGGCCGCACACGGGCCTCTACGAACAGCTCTTCGCCCAGGGGGATGATCTCGAAAATCTCTTCGCCGGGACGCACAACGCCGCCTATGGTGGTGACCGACAGGTTGTTCACAATGCCGCGCATCGGGGCGGTGATCACAGTGCGGTTCAGCTGATCCTGCGCCAGCCGCATTTCCTGCCGCAGCGAGCTGATGTCTTTCAAGGTCTGGGAGTATTCCTCAGCCTGTTCCAACTCGGCGGCGGTGTTGATCTCAGTGTAGCGGATTTCAGCCTCGGAGGCGGATTTGCGGGCTTTGTTCACCTCAATCAGTGCCACAAACTCTTTCTTGTAGAGCCGCTCCATATTCGCCAGTTCGGACTTGGCCTGTTCCAGCACCACCAAAGCCCCTTCGCGGCGGGAATCCAGATCTGTCTGGCGCGCTTTCAACAGGGCGCGTTCCGAGGTCAGAATGGTCGCTGAGCGCTGCGCCAGTGCCTCGGGCACCGAAAACTCATAAGCACCTGCAATCTCTGCTTCCAGACGTAACCGTTTGATTTCCAAGGAGTCGATCTGGTCCTGCAGGTCGTCAAAGGCGGTGCGGAACTTGGTGTCCTGCAGGGTGGCCAGCACTTGGCCGGACTCGACAAGGTCACCTTGTTTCACCGCCAGATCCGACAGGATCCCGCCTTCCAGGTTTTGAATGATCTGCGACCGCGAGGACGAAACAACTTCGCCCTCGGACCGCACAATCTCATCCACCACGGCAAAAGCGGACCAGCTGATAAACAGCGCCAGCGCCAGCGCCACCAGCCGGATTGTCAGCCGTGACAGGCGGTTGTGGTCGTCAAAGCCTTCGTCAAAGTCGCTGTTGCTGACACCCGCCATCAGCCGCGCTCCCCGCTGGCAAGATGGGCCAGCACCTGTTCGCGCGGCCCATCCACCACAAGACGCCCGGCCTGCAGGATCAAGGTGCGGTTCGACAGCGCCAGAATTGGAGTGCGATGCGTGGCGATCAGCGCGGTGCGGCCTTTCAGCCAGTTTTCCAAGCGGCTGACCAGCGTGCGCTCCAACGTCTGATCCAGCGCCGCAGTGGGTTCATCCAGCAGCACAACCGAGGGGTTCTGCAACCACAGCCGCGCCCAGCCAATCGACTGACGCTGTCCGATGGACAGGCCTTCGCCGCCATCGCGAATTTGCAGGTCCAGCCCCTGCGGGTGACCGCGCAGGAACGGGCCAAGACCGGCAAACTCCAGCGCCTGCATCAGGCGGTCATCGTCCCGTTCCAGCTGGTTCAGGTTCAGGTTGTCGCGCAGTGACCCGGCAAAGAGCCGCACGTCTTGTGACAGGTAGCCGATGCCGCGACGCAGGTCGCGTGGGTCGATCTGGGCCATGTCGGTGCCGTCTAGCAAAACACGACCCTTCGTTGGCGCATAAAGCCCCGAGAGCATTTTCAGCAAAGTCGATTTGCCCGACCCGTTTGCGCCCAAAATGGTGACGCGCTGACCGGGTTTGATCACCACTGCAGGCACATCCAGCGTGGCGGGACCGTCCTCGTCATAGGTGAAGTGGACCTCGCGCAGTTCAAACTGGCCTTGGAATTTCTCGCGCCGCAGATAGCGCCGTTCGCTGTCCCGTTCCTGCGGGGCCAGCGCAATGGTGTCGAGGCTTTCCAGCGCCGCTTTCACATTGCTCCAGCGAGCCAAAGTGCCGGCAAACTGAGTCAGCGGCGCCAATGTGCGGCTGGTCAGGATGCCGGTAGCGATGATGGTGCCGACGGTGAATTGACCTGCAAAAACAAGGTAGGTGCCGATCACAACGGTGGCGATATAGGTGGTCTGTTGCACCCCTTGCGACCAATAGGTCAGGGTCGAGGACAGGCGACGCTGCTCCGCCGATGCATGGGAAGAGACCGCGTTCAGCTCATCCCAGAGCCGCAGGATCCGGTCCTCGCCACGTTGGGTTTTCACCGTGTCTAACTCGCTCACCACCTCTTGCAGCAGACGGCCGGCTTTGGCCGAGGCGCCCTGCGTCTGGCGGGTCAGGGCGATCATCCGTTTCTGCAGCACATAGGCGGGCAGCACCATCAACAGGCCGCCCAGCACCAGCACCCAGACCATATTGCCCGCGATTGAGGCCACCAGCGCCAGGAACAGCAGGATAAAAGGCATATCCGCCAGCACAGCGATGGTGGAAGAGGTGAAAAACTCGCGCACAGAGCCGAAATCGCGCATCGCGGCAAAAAGGTCGGAGGGTGGCAATGCCCGTTGGTCTGACCGCATCCCCAAGAGGCGGCGCATCAGCATATTCTGGATCGACAGCTCCATCCGTCGCCCCGCCGCGTCGGACAGGCGCGCGCGGGCCAGCTTCAACAGGCCCTCTAGGCCGATCGCCATAATTGCGCCAATCGCCAGCACCCAAAGCGTTGCTTCGGATTGATGTGGGATCACCCGGTCGTAGACCTGCAGTGAAAACAGCGCCACGGCCACGGCCAGCACATTGGCCACCAAAGAGCCCAGCATGATCTCACTGATATGGCGGCGGAATTTCGGGAACTCACCCCAGAACCAATGGCCCTTGGACAGCTGTGGCACATGGCGTTCGGCCATCTGGCGCAGGCTGGTTTTGGCGCTCAGCAGGTTGCCGGTGAAATGCGGGGTGAAGTCTGCCAGAGGCACCTCGGCGCGGTTGTCAGGACAGGTGGTGTCATAAATCGTCAATACCTCACCGTCCTGCGACAGAACGAGGATCGACTGTCCATTGCGCATTTCGGCAATGGCAGGCCATTTGTCGGCGGCCGGCGTGATCCGCTGGCTGAGTTTCGGTGTAATCCCTGCGTGTTGCAGTGCTTTGGACAGTGCCTTCAGCGACACATCACCGGGGGACTGGGTCCACATGAACTCGGCCACATCGGTCAGCGGCACTTCGGCCCCGTTGAGGCCCGCCAGCGTCGCCACCAGCGAGGCGCGGTGCTGGATGCGTTTGGCGGTGCCTTCGATCAGCGACTGGATTTCCGGCGCGGCTGTTTCGTTCTGTTGCGTTTGGGTCGGTTGGGGTGCGGGTTGCGGTGTAATCGCGGCAGGTGCGGGGGGCGAGGAGGGCTGAGGAGGAGGCGCAGCAGGGCCGTTGCCCTGCGTGTTGGCGGGCTTGGCGACCTTGGCTGCGGCCGGGTTGATCGACAGGATGACCGGGCCCTTTTGCGTCAAATCGCGCCCCCGTCGGCCAGCACACCCAGATCACGGGCCATCTCCAGCTGCACCAGAATGACCTCATATTTGGCGTCCAACCGTTCCATCTCGCGGCGGGTCAGCTGTTCGTAGATATTGACCACTTCCAGTACCGAGCGCTGGCCGGCCTTGAACTGCGCCTGAAACAGTTTGAAGGTCTCACGGCTTTCGCGCACCAGTTTGGCAGTTTCGCGCTCCTGCCGCTGCAGCGAAATCAGACGTTGTTCCAGACGAGACCTGTTGCGGCGGGCTTTCTCTTCGGCTTCCACCACATTTTCGCGGGCAGTTTCCTTGCTATTCTCAATCGCCTTCAGCCGTGCACCGGTGCCAAAACCAATGCCATTGCTGGTGCCCGCATTCAGCGCACCAGTGGTGCCGTCACGGTTCAACGTGCCCGAGGCCGTCAGGCCCGGCAGCTGGCCAGCACGTTCGGCGGTGGCCTGCGCTACGATGCGCCGCGCCTCGGCTTCGGCTTTCAACACCGATAGCGGCTCAACCCCGTCGGGGGCGTAGCGTTTCAATGGGGCCACGTTGGCCTTGGGCAGATCCATGCCAGTCATCGCATGCAGCTCTGCGCGGGCGGTGTTGGCTTCTTCCATTGCGATGTCGCGGCTGGCGCGCAGGTCCAGGATCTTACCCTCGACCATGCGCTGATCGCCCTTGTCGGACACCCCCCCGGCCACGCGGCCATCAACGATGCGCTGGAAGGCTTTCATCTGGCCAATGGCTTTGGTGCCGGTAGCGGATTTTTCTTGCCCGCGCAGCCCGGTCAGGTAGAGCGCCAGGGCGCTGTAAACACGGTCGTTCTGATCCTGCGAAAGGGTGACGGCGGCAACTTCAACATCCGCGGCGGCATAGGCCCGTTCGGCTTCGCGTTTGCCGTTGTCATAAAGCACCTGATCGACCACCAGAGAGGCCAGAGTTTCACCCAAAGAGGTCAGCGACACGGTGGGTTTCAGCTGCGGCAGCCAGTTCTTGTTTTCCGCTTCGGCCCGCAGTTTTGCGCTGCGCAGCTCGGCTTCAGCAGCACGGCTGCCCGCCGCCAGTGCGGCGGTGGCAACACGGTCATACATGCCGTCCTCCGGCAGGACTGAGCGGCGCGCCACCAATGTGTCCAGCACCTCGGATTCACCATCCGCTGCCGTGGGGCCAAAGTCGAAGATCTTGTTGCGTTTTTTCTGCCCGGTACCCGACGTGCGCAGCGGTTGCTCCGCAGGCTCCACCTCGCCGCCTGCCAGATGGGGCGGGGTGAAATTCAAACCGCCCCCAAGCCCGCCAGACATACAGCCAGCCAGCAGGGTTGTCGCGCAGAGGAGGGAAATGGCCTTCTTCGGGAACACCCGGGTCTCCTGTCGATCTTTACGGTCTTGCCGCGGGCGGGGGCGCCCAGGGGGCAGGGCAGGGGCAGCGCACCGCCCCTGCGGTCTCTTAGATGATGACGTTGATGTCTTGATCGATCACCAGCGTCACACCATCGTCGCCGATGGTGTAGACATCGTAGGCCTCGCCCTCGATGGTCTCGGTCTGGCCGGTTTTCACCGCGCCGCTCACCGTGACCTGATCGTCCGCGCCGCCATGGATGGTCAGCGTGTCCGACGTGTCCGAAAGATCGCGGATCTGGGATTCGGTCAGGGTAAGCGAAGTGTCCGAGGCGTAGTCCAGCTCCAAGGCTTCGATCTGGAAGTTGCCTGTCTGGGCATGATCCAATGTGCCTGCGTTGGTGGCATTGTCATCCAGCACGATCATCGTGTCGGATACGTTGCCCGCATCATCCTGCGCCGAAACCACCAGATGGGTGCCGTCCGACACTGCCGGGTTGAAGGCAAACATGGTTTCCGAAGCGCCCAGCGGGATCTCGGTCGGCGACAGTTCCGTGCTGCTGCCGTTTGCATTGAGGGCCGTGACCTCATAGCTGTCGCCATTGGTCTGCAGCGAAATGGCGCTGACGGCATCATCCGCGAAGGTGACGCTTTCCACAACGGGGTTGGCCACTTCGGTGTCGACAAAGAAGTCGATCGAAGAGCTGGCGGTGTTGCCCACTGCATCCACCGTGCTGACGGTGGCGGTGGTCTGATATTCCCCCCGCGGCAGCGCGCCGGGCTCGTAGGTTACCGACCAGTTGCCCGAGGCGTCCGCCGTGGTGGTGCGGCTGACACCTTCCACCTCAACGGTGACGGTGGCGCCGGGTTCTGCGGTGCCGTCCAGCACCAGACCCTGCTGCATTTCCGCTGCGTTGACAAAGTCATCGCCGCCGATGGTGGCGGGCTGCACTTCGATAGTGGCGGCGGTGGTGGTGTCCACGGTGATCACATGGCTGGCCTGATCGACGTTGCCGGCCGCATCGGTGACGGTGGCGGTGACGGTGGCGTCATATTCGCCGTTGCGGATTTCACCCGCGCTGTAGGTCACGGACCAGGTGCCGTCATTGCCAACGGTGGCGGTTTTGGTGACGCCATCAAAGACCAGCGACAGGGTTGCCCCCGCTTCGCCGGTGCCGGTCAGGGTCAGGCCGCCCGCCGCTTCCGAGGCGTTCAGGATATCGTCGCCGCCCGCCTGATTGGCATTGATCGCGACACCGATTTCAGTGTCGACATTGACGGTGGAACGGGTGGTAGCGCTGTTGCCGGCCAGATCGGTCGCAGTGACCGAAAGCGCCGCCTGATAGGTGCCTTCCGGGATGTCGGCGGCGGTGAAGACCGCGCTCCAACTGCCGTCACTGCCTGCGGTGACCAGACGGGTCGCGCCGTGCAGCGTGACCTCAACCTGAGCGCCCGCCTCAGCGGTGCCGTTGATCAAAACACCGCCGGATTGTTCCGCTGCATTGACCATGTTGTCGCCGGACACCGGGCTTTCCAGCCCGACCAGCGTGCTGGTGTCGACCCGCAGAACTGAGGACGTCGTGGTGGTGTTGCCCACTTGATCGGTCGCCGAGACATTTACGGAGGCGTCATATTCGCCCGCCGGAATTTCCGCGGCCACAAAGGTTGCTGACCAGTTGCCCGAGGCATCGGCGGTCACGGTGCGCACCGCGCCCATCATTTCCACAACTACGGTGGAGCCTGCTTCGGCAGTGCCGGTAAGGTTCAGGCCTTGGGCGGCTTCGGTCTCATTCAACAGGTTGTCGCCTGAAATCGGCGTGTCGAGGGTGACGTTGCCTTCGGTGTCGATGTGCAGCGTGTAATCGGTGACGGTGCTGTTGCCCGCCGCATCAGTGGCGGTCAGGGTGACAGCGCTGTCATAAGTGCCCGTCGCGATCTGGGCGGCCGAGAAGTCTAGCGACCAGCTGCCATCGGCGTTCACGGCAACGCTTTGGCTTTGGCCCTGAAACTCCAGCGTCAGGGTCGAGCCGGGTTCGGCATAGCCGGTCAGGGTGACCCCATCAGAAGCTTCGGAAGCATTGATGATATTGTCGCCTTCCACGGTGTTCATATTGACCACGGGGGCGACGGTATCGACCTGAATTTCATCGGTCACGGTGGTGACGTTGCCACGCAGATCGGTGGCGGTGATGGTGACACCGGTGGTGTATTCGCCTTCGATCAGTACGGAACGCTCGAAGTTGACACTCCAGGTGCCGCCTTCGGAGATGGTGGTGGTCTGGGTGGTGCCGTTGACCTCTACCGTGATGGTGGCGCCAGCTTCGCCGGTGCCCGAGATCACATGGCCGTCGTCGTGCTCTTCCGCGTTGACGATTTCACCAACGGAAACAGTGCCTTCGCCGACCGCAACCAGCGGCGGCGTGGTGTCGATGTCCAGCGCGGGGCCGTCCAGCGTGTATTCTGTGTCGTCCGGGGCCACCACGGTCACAACGCTTTCGTAAACGCCGTCGTCTGGCAGGTCGCCCGGCTCAAAGACAACTTCCCAAGTGCCATCATCGCCGACGGTGGTGACCTGGGTTGAGGTGCCGACCGCAACCGTTACGCTCGAACCAGCCTCACCGGTGCCGGTGATGGTCACCGGGGTGGGGGCCGGGCCGCCGGTTTCATAGGTGCCGTCTGGGTTGTCGACAGTTGGGGTGATCACCCCGCCACCGCCGCCGCCACCCAGCAGATCATCCGCAATCACCGCGCCGCCCAGAACGGCCGCGCCGGTGGCAACGCCGCCCAGACCCAGTGCGGGTGCAATCAGCGGCGCCACAACAGGTTCAACCCGTTCCAGATCCAGGAACACCAACTCGTCGTAAGCGCTCCACTTGCCGCTGGTGTCCACCGGATTGTAGGTCGCCAGATACTGGTCGCCCATCTGGCCGCCCAGTTCGACGTGGTGGATTTCACCATTGGAGGACAGGAACAGCTCGGGGTCGCGACTGTCTTCGAAGAAATAGCCCTGCACCGTGATCTTCTGACCCGAGGCAAGCTCGACAATCAAATCGTTGCCGGATTGGGTGTAACCAATCACATCCTGAGGGGCGAGGTTCAGCGAAATCTGCGAACCGGTGAAGAAAGGAATAATGAGACCGTCGGTGTCATGGGCTTGACCATGAGTCACGGTCCCGGCCGCACTGCGGACGGAAAAATTAACTGTACTCATCAGCTTACTGCTCTCTCAAAGGTAGGGCTTGTGCCCATTATCTAGATTGATACTGGCATACTATAGGGCATGCGGCCAAGGCTAGTGGTTTTTGTTGAAAATAAGGCAAAATGTGGTTTTTCGTGCGTTAAAGCCACAGTGCTTGCGGGTAATCCTATGGGATTGCTGCGCAAAATATTCTGCTGTACTGTCATTTTTTCGACACCCTGTCAGATGTTGCAAGGAATTGGTTGCGAATCCATCAGACCAATGAGGCCGGGAAAAGGGGAAATTTCGCCTTCTGATCCCAATTACGTTGCGAGAACTTTCGGGGCAGGGCGGGAATTGGTGCATCTGAGGGTTGCTTTTTCAACAGGTCTTCCGTCATGATGAAGCCGCGTAAAATAAGGCGTTTTCGTCAAAAATTGCGCAATCCGGACGTGCTTCTTCTGGTCCGATGATTGATCTACTAATAAATTAGTTGACGGGTTTGCCCACGTCTGTAAACGTAAAGGACATCCGGCGGGGAGCCGGTAATTTACACATTTGGGAGGATAAGATGCGCAAGTATCTTTTGTCCGCAGTGGCTGCTGTTGCAGTGATTGCGGGAACACATCCGCTGTATGCTGACGAAGCCGCGGCTAAGCGGTGGATCGACGCTGAATTCCAGCCGTCGGCACTCAGCAAAGACGAGCAGATGAGCGAAATGCAGTGGTTTATCCAAGCCGCTCAGCCCTTCTCGGGCATGGAAATCAACGTGTTGTCCGAAGGCATTCCGACCCACGGCTATGAAGCCGAGGTTCTGACCAAAGCCTTCGAGGAAATCACCGGCATCAAGGTGAACCACCAGATCCTCGGTGAGGGCGAAGTGGTGCAGGCGGTGCAGACCCAGATGCAGACCAAGCGGAACCTCTATGACGGCTACGTCAATGACTCCGACCTGATCGGCACCCACTCGCGTCTGCAGCTGGCCTATAACCTGACCGATCAGATGGCAGGGGATTGGGCGGCGACCACCAGCCCGACGCTGGATCTGGATGACTTCATGGGCACGCAGTTCACCACCGGTCCCGATGGCGACCTCTACCAGCTGCCCGACCAGCAGTTTGCCAACCTCTACTGGTTCCGCAAAGACTGGTTCGACCGCGCAGACCTGCAGGAAGCCTTCAAAGCCAAATATGGCTACGATCTGGGTGTTCCGGTCAACTGGTCGGCCTACGAAGACATCGCCGAGTTCTTCTCGAAGGATGTGAAAGAAATCGACGGTGTGGCGATCTATGGCCACATGGACTACGGCAAACGCGCGCCTGATCTGGGCTGGCGGATGACCGATGCCTGGCTGTCGATGGCTGGCGCGGGTTCCAAAGGGGAACCAAACGGTGTGCCGATCGACGAATGGGGCATCCGGATGGAAGCCGGTTCCTGTAACCCAGCCGGTGCCTCGGTGACCCGGGGTGGCGCTGCCAACGGTCCTGCAGCGGTCTATGCGATCCGCAAATGGGACGAATGGCTGCGCAACTACGCACCGCCCGGTGCGGCGTCCTTTGACTTCTACCAGTCGCTGCCGGCGCTGAGCCAGGGCAACGTGGCCCAGCAGATCTTCTGGTACACCGCCTTCACCGCCGACATGGTGAAGCCGCAGTCGGAAGGCAACAACACCGTGGATGAAAGCGGCACCCCGCTGTGGCGCATGGCCCCCAGCCCGCATGGTCCTTACTGGGAAGAAGGTCAGAAGGTTGGCTATCAGGACGTTGGCTCCTGGACCTTCCTGAAGTCGACTCCCTCGGAGCGTGCTCAGGCCGCTTGGCTCTACGCTCAGTTCGTGACCTCGAAAACGGTTGATGTGAAGAAATCCCACGTGGGTCTGACCTTCACCCGTGACAGCTCGGTGAACCACGCAAGCTTCACCGAACGGGCACCGAAACTGGGTGGTCTGGTAGAATTCTACCGTTCGCCTGATCGTGTGGCCTGGTCGCCGACCGGTGTGAACGTGCCGGATTATCCGAAGCTGGCCCAGATCTGGTGGCAGCAGATCGGTGACGTGAACTCGGGGGCCTTTACCCCGCAGGAAGCAATGGACCGTCTGGCCGAGGAAATGGACATCACCATGGCCCGAATGCAGCGTGCGGACGAAGCACAGAGCATTTATGGCGGCTGTGGTCCGCGTCTGAACGAAGAAAAAGACGCGGAGTGGTGGTTCGCCAACGGTGGCGCCAAGCCGAAGTTGGACAACGAAAAGCCGCAGGGCCAGACCGTCAACTATGACGCACTGGTGGCGCGCTGGAACGCCAACTAACCCTCGGCGTCTGACCCACGCTCCCCGTGGTCGACGCAGGCTGGGGCCTCGTGCCCCAGCCACTTGCCGCCTTAGGCCCCAAGGGCCGGAACAGGCGCAAAACCTCAAGGAACAAAGGTGCAAAATGGCACTTGAACTGAAAGAGATCACCAAGGTGGTGCAGGGGGCAACCCACATCAAGCCCACCAGTCTCACGTTGAAACAGGGACATTTCAACGTGCTCCTCGGCGAAACGGGATCCGGCAAAACCTCTCTGATCAAGATGATGGCCGGTCTTGACCCAATCGCCTCGGGCCAGCTGCTGATGGATGGGGTGGATGTGACCAAACTCTCCACTCAGAAACGTAAAATCAGCTTGGTTCACCAGTTCTTCGTGAACTACCCCCATATGACAGTGTTCGACAACATCGCCTCGCCGCTGAAGGTCGCGGGCATGGCGCGGTCCGAAATTGAGGATCGTGTGGGCGAAGCGGCCGACATTTTGAAACTGGGCCCGATGCTGCATCGTCGCCCACATGAGCTGTCCGGTGGCCAGCAACAGCGTTGCGCCCTGGCGCGCGCCATTGCCAAGGACAGCCAGGCGGTTTTCCTCGATGAGCCGCTGGCAAACCTTGATTACAAGCTGCGCGAAGAGCTGCGTGAAATGCTGCCGGAACTCTTTGCCGGGCGCGGCGCTGTGGTTGTTTACGCCACCTCGGAACCGGAAGAGGCCCTGCTGCTGGGCGGCGAAACGGCGCTGATGATGGACGGGCGTGTGGCGCAGTTTGGCCCCACCGCAGACCTGTACCGCGCCCCTGCCAGCCTGACGGCGGCGCAGGTGTTTTCCGATCCGCCGATCAACTATGCGCCAGTGCGCAAAGCCGGCGACCGGGTGCATATGGGCGCTGTCAGCTGGGCCGTTGAAGGCGACGCAGCGGGGCTGCGGGATGGCGACTATACCGTCGCCGTGCGGCCACAACACATTCTGCCCAACGCCAGCGCGGCAGCCAACGTGGCCCTGAAAGGCCGCATCGGCGTGACCGAGCTGTCAGGCTCAGAAAGTTCGGCGCATTTCACCTTTGACGATCACGGCTGGGTCTCACTGGCCCACGGCGCACACCCCTATGAGGTGGGCGAGGATCATACATTTTATATGGATGCCGGGGCGTGTTTCTACTTCGCCGCTGACGGCAGCCGGGCCGCCTGAGGGGGGCGACATGGCTAAAATCACACTTAAAAACCTGCGTCACGCCTATATGCCCCAGCCAAAAGGGCCAGAGGATTACGCACTGAAAGAGGTTGACCTCGACTGGCAGGATGGTGGGGCCTACGCGCTGCTGGGGCCGTCCGGTTGCGGGAAATCGACACTTCTCAACATCATCTCCGGCCTCTTGGTGCCGTCCGAGGGGCAGATCCTCTTTGACGGACAGGACGTCACCCAGCTGCCACCTGATCAGCGCAACATTGCGCAGGTGTTCCAGTTCCCGGTGATCTACGACACCATGACGGTTTACGACAACCTGGCCTTCCCGCTGAAAAACCGCGGCGTGGATCCGGCGACCATTGACCGCCGAGTCCGTGAGATCGCTGAAATGCTGGAAGTCAACGAGATGCTCAATCGCCGAGCGGCGGGGTTGAGCCCGGACAACAAACAGAAGATCTCGATGGGCCGTGGCCTGGTGCGGGACGATGTGAACGTTGTCATGTTCGATGAGCCTTTGACGGTGATCGATCCCCATCTGAAATGGAAGCTACGCTCCAAGCTGAAAGAGCTGCATCAGAAGATCAATCGCACGATGATCTATGTGACCCACGACCAGACAGAGGCGCTGACCTTTGCCGATAAGGTGGTGGTGATGCAGCTGGGTGAGGTGGTGCAGATCGGCACACCGGTGGAGCTGTTTGAACGCCCCGCCCATACCTTTGTGGGCCACTTTATCGGTTCCCCAGGGATGAACGTGCTGCCGGCTGAGCAGCGTGACGGCGCGGCCTTTTTCCAAGGTCAGCAGGTTGCGCTGGAAGGGCCGGTTGCCGCAGGCACCTCCGGCAAGATCGAGATCGGCGTGCGGCCAGAGTTTGTGACGCTGGGCCAAACGGGCATCCCCGCTCAGGTGCGCAAAGTGGCCGATATTGGCCGCCATCACGTGGTCGAAGCGATGGCCGGAGAACACAAGGTCGCCGCCATTCTCAACGGTCCCGCGCCGCAGCAGGGGGACACCGTGCATCTGCAATTCCGCCCCGACCAAACCCGTGTCTACGCCGATGGCTGGATCGCCAGCACGCCCGCAACAGAGGAGAGCGCGGCATGAAAACCGAAAACCAAAAAGCCTGGTTCTTTGTTCTGCCGGTGCTGCTGCTGGTGGCGTTCAACGCGCTTATTCCGATGATGACGGTGGTCAACTACTCGGTACAGGAGACCTTTGGCGACAACATATTCTTCTGGGAAGGCCTGACTTGGTTTGAACAGATCCTGCGTTCTGACCGGTTCCATGCGGCGCTGGGGCGGCAGTTTATGTTCACCTTCCTGATCCTTGCAATTGAGGTGCCGCTGGGCATTGCCATTGCGCTGGCCATGCCGCGACAGGGTTTCTGGGTGCCGGTCTGTCTGGTGCTGATGGCGCTGCCGATGCTGATCCCGTGGAACGTGGTTGGCGCGATGTGGAACATCTTTGCGCTGCCGGACATTGGCCTATTGGGCTATTTCCTGAACCATGTTCTGGGCATCAACTATGACATGACCCAAGACCCCGTGGCGGCCTGGGTCACCATCATCACGATGGATGTCTGGCACTGGACCTCTCTGGTGGTGCTGCTGGCCTATGCCGGTCTGGTGTCGATCCCCGAGGCCTATTATCAGGCGGCCAAGATCGATGGTGCCTCCAACTGGTCCGTGTTCCGGTTCATTCAGCTGCCCAAGATGAAAAACGTCCTGACCATCGCGATCCTTCTGCGGTTCATGGACAGTTTCAACATCTATACGGAACCGTTTGTTCTGACCGGCGGTGGCCCCGGCAACTCGACCACCCTGCTGTCGATTGACCTTGTCAAAATCGCCCTTGGCCAGTTTGACCTGGGACCGGCCGCCGCGATGAGCCTGATCTACTTTGCAATCACCCTCTTTGTGTCCTGGCTGTTCTATACGCTGATGACCAAAGACGACCTGAACTAAGGAGGCAGAGATGCGCAAACGTTCTCTGATCCCGATCGTCTATATCTTTTTTCTGATGTTGCCGATCTATTGGCTTGTCGCGATGAGCTTCAAGACAACCAATGAAATCCTCGCAGGCTTTTCCCTGTTCCCGCAAACCTTCACGCTGGAGGCCTATAAGACGATCTTCACCGATCCGACCTGGTACTGGGGCTATATCAACTCCATCCTCTACGTGTCGCTGAACACGGTGATCTCCATCGCCGTGGCTCTGCCGGCCGCCTATGCGTTCAGCCGTTACCGCTTTCTCGGCGACAAGCAGCTGTTCTTCTGGCTGCTGACCAACCGCATGGCGCCGGCAGCCGTATTTGCCCTGCCGTTCTTCCAGCTCTATTCCGCAGTGGGGATCTTTGACACCCATCTGGCAGTGGCGCTGGCGCATTGCCTGTTCAATATCCCGCTGGCGGTGTGGATCTTGGAAGGCTTCATGGGCGGCGTGCCGAAGGAGCTGGATGAAACGGCCTATGTCGATGGCTATTCTTTCCCGCGCTTCTTTGTGTCGATCTTTATCCCGACGATCAAAGCCGGTGTGGGCGTGGCAGCCTTCTTCTGTTTCATGTTCTCTTGGGTGGAGCTGCTTCTGGCCAAAACGCTTACGGCGGTTGCAGCCAAACCGATTGCCGCCACCATGACCAAAACCGCGTCCTCTGCGGGCTATGAATTGGGGCTGCTGGCAGCAGCGGGCACCCTAACCATTATCCCCGGTGCGGTGGTGATTTACTTTGTCCGCAATTACATCGCGAAGGGCTTCGCGATGGGGAGAGTTTGATATGATGAGTTGGATGGCTTGGACCTGGCCCACAGCGCTGGTGTTCATCGGATTGTTCAGCGCTATCGGTCTGCTGACGGTGCTGGAAATCAAATACCCCGGCGGGGCCGAGCGGAAAGGGATCTTAGGTCTTGTGACCACCCGTGGCGACCGTCTGTTCCTGACTTGCCTGGGCACTAGTTTCATCTTTCTGGCCTGGCTGGGGCTGGTAGGGATGCCGCTCTGGGCGCCTCTGGGGATTTCCATCGGCTGGGGGATCCTCTGCTTCTGGAAAGTGTGAGCGCCAGATGACGTGTTGCGAAGCGGCCCGGGGGAAACCTCGGGCCGTTTTGCTTTGTGGTACAGGTCTCGACCGGTGCAATAAGCCGAACAGCGTCGGGCCGCGCGGCGGCGAGCGGCGCAAGTGGTGTGGCGCTTAATCTGGTCACATCCGTAACGCTTCTCGGCGATACGCCGCGGTCATACAATTCACCGTGCCCGTGCCCGTGCCCGTGCCCGTGCTCGGAGACGGCCCGGTGATGCGCGTCGGTCTGCGGCCTTGGTGCCGCACAATGCCGTACCCTTTGGTGAGGTTGCAGACAAAGAAAAGGCGGCCCCGCAGGGCCGCCCTTCAATCGATTGGCTTAGCGTTGTCACCAGCTGCGTTGCGCCAGTGTGTTGAGCTGATTCAACCGCTCCAGATTGGCCACCGTCGACAGCATAATACGGTCGTGGCTCCAGTCCTTGGGCTGGGCAATGGCTGTGGCGGCAGCCAGAACCGCCCCCACCATCAATGCCGACAGCCCCAGTGCCAACAGACGGGTGTCACCACGGGGATCGGCCTGATCGGCTGCAATTTCCAGGATCCGGTCTTTCAGCATGGACCGGCGGCCCAGGAAGGGCAGGGCGCGGCCCACCAGCGGCACCCCAAAGGCGGCAGGCTGGGCATGCGCGGTGCGGCTGCGACGGGCCACGGCCAGCAGCCGCATCGAATAGCCGTGCGGGTCAAATTGACGCCGGCGCAGGTAGGCGCGGTCACAGGCCAGTTCACCCAATTTGCGCAAGCGGGTGGTCAGGAACCAGTAGCCGGGGTTCAGCACCAGGAACGGCGAGGCCAGCGAGACCGCAACTTCGGCGTCGACGTCGCCTTGGCGGATATGCTGCATCTCATGGCCAATGGACATTTGCATGGCATCGCTTTCGCCAAGGAAACCCGTCGGCAGCACAACGTAGTAGCGCCACAGCCCGCGGGTGGAGAAGGGCACCGACACGGCCGGGCTGACCACAATCCGCACCCGGCGGCTTTGGCGCAGGATGTGTCCGGCAGAAATCGCGCGACGGATGCGCAGAATGTTGAGGCCCAGATAGGCCGAGCGGGCCACAAAAGTGCTGACAAATACCGCGGCAATCATCTGCGCAGCCCAGCCGTCAAGACGGGTGATCTGATCAACCCAGTTGGTTTTCAACGACAGGATCGAAGTCACCTCAGAAGCGCTCATCGACAGGTTGCCTTTGAGGTACTGCGACACCAACACCTCGGTGGCGTTGATCGAGGTGGCGTAGCTGGTGGCCAGCAGCCACGGCAAGGCGAAGGGCACCAGACCCAGCGCCACAATGGATGTGATTCCCAATCGTCGTCGCGTCAGGAAATTTCGCCGCTGGCCCGCCAGTGCGAAGACACCATCAAAGATGGCAAAAACAATTGCGGCCAATAGGACCAATATCTGGACCCAGACCATCCCCCCTACGAAGTGTTCAGCCGTCATCCTTTCTGATCCTCGTCTCAATGATCGCCTTGATCTCTTGGATCATCTCATCTGTCAGCTCCTCGTTATCCACCAACCGCGCCACCAGCGCAGTCGGAGTTCCTCCAAACAGGGAATCTGACAGGTTCTTCAGAGACTTGCCCTCATAATCGCTGCGTTCGACGGCCGGGGTGTAGATCAGACTGCGCTCTTTGCGCGCGGCCGTCACATAGCCTTTGTCGTCGAGGATCTTCAGGATCGTGGCAACCGAGGTATAGGCCCGTTTGGTATCGCCCGAGAGCGCGTCCATCACATCGCGCACGGATCCTGAACCGATCTGCCACAGGGCAATCATCAATTCCAATTCTACATCCGTGAGCATCTCACTGCGTCGACGTGGCACCAAACTGTCTCCGTTAGCCTATTACTAATTCCTTCGTACACGAAGCAGGGGAACGGACAAAGAAAAATCTCAAGTTGCTGGGGATATCGGGGATTTGGGCTGGAGCGTGTCAGAAAACCTCGAACAGCCCCGCCGCCCCCTGACCGCCGCCAACACACATAGACACCGCCCCCATTTTGCGCCGCGGCGTTTGTCCTCCAGTAGGATATGCCCGGCCATTCGGGCACCGGACATGCCGAGGGGGAGGCCGAGGTGCCTCGAGCGCTGTGCTGAACCGAGGGCACAGGTCAGAGGTTAACGGATGTCGTCACCCGCCCAGTAGTTCGCAATGGTCAGATAGGCGCCATCCGCCTGCATGGCGTCCAGCGCGTCTTGCATGGCATTGGCCGGGTCGGGGCCGCCCTGAAGGATGGCTGCCCCCTTCGTCGGCAACACCCAACAGCGACGAGGTGTTGAGCCGTCTGACCGGGCGTTTGTCCATCTGATCGTCCGAAGCACCTGAATATGGTTTGTGATGGACGTATTGATGCGGCCCGCCTCTAGCTCCAGCGGTGGTTCCGGCAGGCCATTGCCGATGCGTATCTTGTAGCCTTGATCCAGGGCCTTGGCTTTGTGGGTTTCCCAAGAGGTCACCCCGCCGGACTCTGACGTCTTTCAGCCCGATCAGAGCGGCCAAGCACGACTTTTAGCCGCAAAAACCTAAGGGTATTTCCGGCTGTTGGGGGCAACGAAGTCGACAACTTGTCTGCGTTCTTCAGTGATCGACATCGAACCGACAATGGTGTCGTATTTGCCCGCCACTAGGTCACCGATGATGCCGTCCCAGGCGGTGGTGATCACCGCAAGCTCAACGCCCAGACGTCAGCCGATCTCGTCACCGATGGCTGGGTCAAAACCGACCCCTTCGTTTTGGTCGTTCACGAAGTTGAACGATGGTTAGGCGTCCAACAGGGCGATGGGATCGTGCCTTTGTCCTTTGTCTTTTGGTGCTTTGCAGCTCATCTGCGGCTGACAGGCCGGAGCTCAGCGACAGCGAGTAGCGGGCAAACGCGCCTGCTCCGGCAGCTTTGGTAAAGGAATGGCAGCGCGTGTCCTCGAACCTGCCCGAACTGCGGCGCATGATCATGGCAAACATCGGGATCGGTGCCCTGCCAGTTCATGTTGACGCCCGTAACGTCGAGGCTGGCCGTCTGCGTCAGCTGCCTCCGCTGACGGATTTGCCGGCGGTGGATATCTACCTGCTGCGCAACCCCAAAACTGCCAATAGCGATGCTGCAACGGTGTTTCTTTCGATGCTGGACAAGTTGTTGCAGAAGGTGCGGTTGTCACAACGGACTTACCGCTAAAGATGTCGTACTGCGCCCGGTTTACCGTGGGTCTCATCGCATGACAAAAGGGTTCGCCATCGGTTGGTCCGAAGTGCTGATCCAGGTGGTTCGTGTGCGAGTGTAGTCCAAGATGGCCTCCAAGCCCGCTTCGCGCCCATAACCAGATTGGTTGAACCCACCAAAGGGCGCAATCGGCGACACTGCGCGGTAGGTGTTCACCCAGCAGATGCCCGCGCGTAGCTGGCCGGACACACGATGCGCGCGCGCCAGATTCTGCGTAAACACCCCTGATCCCAGCCCGTAGACCGTGTCATTTGCCAGTTCTATCGCCTCCTCCTCAGTGTCAAACGGCAGGAGGGACATCACCGGGCCGAACATCTCAACCTTCAGGGTTTCGACATCAGGGTGCGGGCATTCCACCAATGTCGGCACCATGTAGTTACCGGGTCGATCCAGCGCTGCGCCTCCGGCTCGGATTGTGGCGCCCTGACCTTTCGATTTCGCTAACGTCGCCAAGATATTTTCAACTTGCGCCGGGGTGCAGAGCGGGCCGACGTGGGTGCCGGCCTGCGTGGGGTCTCCGACGCGGATGTCACGTGACTTTGCCACGATCCGGGCCACGAGCGTGTCGTAAATGCCGCGCTGAACCAGCCCGCGAGACCCCGCAACACAGCTTTGACCCGAGGCCCCGAAGTTGCCAGCAATCAGCCCGTTTGCGGCGGCTTCGACATCGGCGTCATCAAAGACAATGATCGGGGATTTTCCGCCCAATTCCAGAGAGGTAACCGCGAAGCTTTCGGCCGAATTGCGCACCACATGGCGGGCTGTTTCCGGCCCTCCGGTAAAGGCGATCCGGTCCACGTCCGGGTGCCGCGTCAGCGGGATCGCACAGCCCTCTGCATCGCCGGTGATCACTGAAACCACCCCAGCGGGGAAGCCCGCCTCGTGAACCAGTTTGGCAAACTCAAACATCGGCGCGGGGGCCTGTTCCGAGGCCTTCAGGACCACGGTGCAACCGGCGGCCAGCGCGGGGCCCAATTTGGTGGCAGTGAGGAACATTTGCGCGTTCCAAGGTACCACAGCGGCCACCACACCAATCGGCGCACGGCGGGTGAAAACATGCATATCTGGCTTGTCGATCGGCAGCACAGCGCCTTCGATTTTATCTGCCAGGCCAGCGTAATAGCGGTAATAGTCGCTCACATATCCCGTTTGCGCCACCGTTTCTGCCAGCAGCTTTCCACTGTCGCGGGTTTCCACTTCGCCAATTTCGGCGGCTCGCTTTTCAATCAGATCTGCCAATCGATGCAACAGCTTACCACGTGCGGTCTGGCTCATATCCCGCCAAACCGGCGCGTCCAGCATGCGCCGGGCCGCGGCAACGGCACGGTTCACATCTTCGGGGGCGGCGCAGGCAAAACGGGCCCAGTCTTCCCCAGTGGCTGGATTTTGTGACAACATGGTCTGGCCGCGCGATCCGTCACACCAGGCGCCGTCAATGAAAAGTTGGTAATGTGGTAAATCCATCTTGGGCCTCACTGAAATGCTGGCATGACGTCGTCAATAAACCGCGCAAGCGAAGCGCGTTTGCGATCGATGCTCATCCCCGAGTCGATCCAGAAAGAGAATTCATCGTAGCCCAGATCCTCGTAGCGTTTAAGCTGGTCGATCACTTGTTGCGCGGTGCCAACCGTCAGGTCCTCAGCCAGTTTTTCGCGCGTAAACATCGGATTGGCGGCGATCTCGGCGTCGCTGAGGGGGGCGATGTGGCCTTGATGCACAGGGCGTTTGTTTTGAAACCAAGCCCCGAAGTAGTTGTAGTACCGTTGGAAATCGCCCAAGGCGCGGTCAACATCGGCTGAATCTGAGCCCACGTAGCTGTGGTGCAACAGCATGATTTTAGGGCGCTTCCCTACGTGTTTATCGCAGGCTGCCCGGAACCTCTGCATGAGGGTTTCGATTTCCGTCATGCCCTGCCACAAAGGGGTGACCTGAATGTTGAAGCCGTTTTCAACGCCAAATTCATGGCTGTTGGGATCACGCGCAGCGATCCAGATCGGGGGGCCATCCGGCTGGCGTGGCTTCGGTGCCGAGGTCGTGGTGGGAAACTGGAAATAGACGCCTTCGTGGGCGCAATCTCCACGCCAGAGCGCCGGTAGCAGCGGGGCGATTTCCCGCATGCGCTGGCCAGCGTCCCAGGCATCCATCCCCGGCATCAGCCGTTCATATTCGTAAACATATGCGCCACGTGCGATCCCCAATTCGATCCGCCCGTTGGTGATCAGATCCGCCGCAGCCGCTTCGCCGGCCAGCTTTATCGGATGCCAGAAGGGGGCGATCACCGTGCCGGTTCCAAGACGAATATTCTTTGTCCGATGTGAGAGATCGACCAATGAAAGGAACGGGTTAGGGGCAATTGTGAACTCCATCCCGTGATGTTCCCCTGTCCAGACTACGCGCATGCCACCCTGGTCCGCCATTTCGCAAAGACCGGCAAAATCCTCGTACAGCTGATCAGCCCGTTCCGCGGGGTTCAATCGTTCCATATGGGCAAAAAGTGAAAAATCCATTACGTCCTCCGCAGGTTGAGATCGTGTAAGTCGCCGCGTTCCTCATCGCCGAGATAGAGGCTAAAGCCGCCGCTTTTCACCTCGCTGAGGTAACGTTTCACCATGCTGGTGATTGCTGGGTTGTTCAGCGGCCGTTGGCAGAGGTCGCCTTGCTCAACGGCTGTCAGGGCTACGTTGGATCGGTGGGGGTCAAGCTGGGCAAGGTAATAGCAATGCTCTTGCCCCGTTTGCTGATCCTGGAACACCGAATAGACCTGCCCGAGCTGCGCCACGATCCCCATCGCGTTCAAATGATCTTGCAGTGTGTCACGTGGGTTTGCACCAGCAGGCACTTGGAGGGCAGGGAGGCTCAATTCTGATCCATCAGCCTGGCAAAAAACGGTTTCTCCGTCGTGCAGCAAGGCGCCAACGCAGCGTTGCCGCGCTGTAATTGCAGCGGTGTCGCGTTCCCGTGTGAGGTTTACATAGGTTCCTCGGTGATAGCCCAGTGGCAGACCCGGCGTGCTGTTGAATGCTGTTATTTCACCAAGAAGGACGGCATGATCTCCGGCCACAATTGATTGTTCCCGTCTGCAGCAAAAATGCGCCAGAGCGTCGGTGATGAGGGGCATATTGTCTGGCCCACAATGCCATTGCGTTTCCGCGAAACGGTCTGTCGATCTGCCTGCAAAGGCGTTGGAAATCGCCTCTTGGTCTTCGTTCAAGATCGATACGGCGAAGTGGCTGCATTCCGTAAAGTTCTGATATTGAGTTAAAAATTTCCCGGGGCAAACCAAAAGCATCGGCGGGTCCAAGGACACGGAACTGAAGGAATTGGCGGTGAAGCCGATCGGGATGCCATCTGGGGAACGGCTTGTCACAATGACAACACCCGTCATGAATGTGCCAAAGGCCTCTCGCAGTGCACGTGGGTCAATCTGGGGGTTAGTGGCCATCGAAACAGGTCTCCAAAAAGGGGAGCAGGATGGGGATGAGCTGCGCCGCGTGGGTCATCGGCATCATATGAGCTGCGTCTTGAATGATTTCGGCATGCCCATTTGGTGCGATTTTCGCCATGTGTTGCGACATCTCAGCTGTCGAATTCGGATCCTGCGCGCCGGTTACAAACAGGCTGGGGCATTGCAGGTTTTGCAACGATTGGTGTGAGGGGATCCGCGCGGATGCGAAGCAGCGATAGGCCTGCTGGTATCCTTTGGCGTCGACCGATGTTAGCCAGCGTTCACAGCGCTCCCGTTCAGCCGACGGCCATTCGCCGAACCACCGCTGCAAGGTCGGGGCGGGATCAGGCAGCCTGCGACCATCAAGCGTCTCAGCACGTTTCACAACCGCACGGGAAGCAGCGGGGGACCGATTAAACACAGCGTTTACGGCAACGACTCCGCAAGCGGCCTCCGGTGAATTTTCCGCCAGATCCAAGGCAATCATTGCCCCCATTGAATGGCCGATGCACACCGTCGGGCAGCCGTCTTCGGGCAGGGCGCGGCGAATGACTTCAGCGTAGGCCGCGACATCTGCCAATTGCATCGGCGGGCTGCCATGACCCGGCATATCGGGCGCGATGACCTGGTATCCGTGCTCCACAAGAGCATCGATCACGGGGTTCCAAGCCTCCGCCCGCAGCCCGACGCCGTGCAGTAACACGATCCTAGGTCCGTGCCCTGCGCATATGGCGCGAAGGGTGGCAAGGTTAGACCGCGGCCGGGTTGTCCAGATCATGACCCAGCTCCTTCAGATCCTGATACCGGTCCCCGATGCGATGATGAGGACGCCCGCCCGACGCCCCGCCAAGCGTCACAACGATCTCGTCCGCGCGCGGCGCGTCTGGAATCGCAAACTGGAGTGTCAAATAGTGCGACCGCCGGCCAGCATCATGCAGGTCCATCATCGGCACTGCGACATTGGCGTTTGCCGGTCCACGGGTGTTGCTAAAGGCCAGATAAGATGTTGCTTGCACGGCCTCCCTGTAAAAGTTGCCAAATTTCAAAGTGTGGATCAGGCCCGAACCATGTTCCACCTCGCCATCAAGCCCGACAACTGCCGCTTTGCCATAGGCCTCAATGCTCTCCGCGCCACCTGCCAATTGCACGATGCGGTCGGTCAGGATCTGACCCAGCTTAGGTGCCAATTCGTTAATTTTTGGTTGCAGGTCGGGTATAAATTTTCCCGCCCAAGGGTTTGTGACTACCGCGGAGACGGCAAACATACGCCAGGGGGTGGGGACAGATTTGAACCCTTCCGTACGGGTATCTTCTTCGTAGGTAACGATTTTTCGGATGTCCAGTGACACATGCACCTCCTGTCTGCTGCACCAGATAAGTGTGAGATCGGGGCCGTGTTTTGACAAACGAAGAAAAATGAGTCTCAGGTATTAGAAAAACTAATGTTAGGGATTTGTCATGGCCCGATCGCTTCCCCCGCTGACCTGGTTTCGCTCGTTCGAAGCCGCTGCAAGGCATCTGAGCTTTACCCTCGCCGCGCAAGAGATCGGGATGACGCAATCTGCAGTCAGTCAACAGATTAAGTCGTTGGAAATGCGGCTTAATACCCTGTTGTTTCGGCGCGAAGCACGACGATTAATCCTGACCGATGAGGGGCGGCGCCTGCTGCCGCAGATCGAGGTGGCACTGGGGACAATTGCGGACGCAACGGCAGGGTTTGACCTGCCCCAGAACCAGTCTGTGTTAACCATTGCAGCTTCGGTGAGTGTCATCGATTGGCTGATCAGCCCGCGGCTGTCGGCCTTCCTTGCGACTCAAAAGGGACTTTCCGTTAGGTTTTTGTCAACGATTTGGCCCGATGATTACCAAGCAACACGTGCGGATGTGGAGATTCGGTTTGGTTCGCAAAAACAAGTTGGTCATGGGGCACGGCAATTGGGGAATTTGGCGTTGGTTCCTGTCCATGCAGCTGATTTTGCAGGGGATTGGCGGCAGGGTTGTCTTATCGATGCGGTCGGCACCTCTGCCGGCTGGGCACGGTTTGCGCAGGAAACCGGGCTTTTGGGTCTGGAGGAAATTCAGCCCCGGATATTTGCCGACTCTTATGGGTTGGCGTTGCGGTTGGCGGCAGATGGGCAGGGTGTTGCGCTTGTGCCTTCGCTGTTGGCCCAGCAAGCGGCGCGCGCGGGGAGTGTTGTCTTTGCTACCGATGCCAGCGTCACCGGGAAAGAGGGGTACTATCTGGCGCGGCGGGCAGACCGGCCAGATGCCAGAGCATTCTGTGGTTGGCTGGAACAGAGCGTGGTGCATCGGGAATGATCTGATGCAACAGGCCCGGCCATTTCAGACCGGCCCCTTTGCCACTGAGTGGCTTAGAGATTTGGGAAATAGTCCTCGCATTCGCCGTCGCGGTAGACGTCAGCGGTGCAGCAATGCAAACCTCCGCCAAAGGCGTAGGCGTCTCGCAGCTCTACCTCGACCACTTCCATGCCAAGTTTGTCCATTTGCTCGGCCTGATACACTTCTGATTTTTCGACACAGACCGTTTTGGGATCCAGCACCAGAACGTTCATCGACAGCCAGGTCGAGGAATAGCACAGCGGCGGCGGGGTGTTATGCGCGGGTTGGGCCGCGTCGACAATCTCCCAGCCGTTCTTTTCAAACATGTCTCGTTGCGCGTCCGGCAGGTGGCGTTGCGGGTTGTTCAGGATCAGTCCGGGGCGTAGCGGTGTGAAGGTGGCATCGATATGGATCGGGTAGGGGTCGCCGGGAAAATTGACAGTATGAACGCGGTGTTCGGGGAAGTGACGGCGCAGCCATTCAATGCCTTTGAGGTTGGTGGTGAAACCATGCTGGACCACCAGATCGCGACCGAAACGCAGCACATCCGCGGCGTCGAACAGCGGCTCTTCTTCGGTGGTGACGAAGAACTTTTCCGCGGCCCATTGCAGCCGTTTTTCCACACCGATTTTTTCGCTCAGGTAATCGGGATGGTAGTCGGCGTCGGTCAGACGTGGTTTGGGGGCAGCTTCATGGCGAAACTTTGGATCTTCGTCCCAATACTGCTGCATCAACGGCCGGTAGTTGAGGTACTCGAACCAGCGGCAGCGATAAGACATCGTTGCTTCCAGAATCTCATGACCAACCGTCAACAGAACGTCGCGGGGTGGCATGCAGCCGAACTGGCTGTCGGTGTGAAAATCCGGTGTGGTGGCGGGCAAAGAATGGTCGATGGAGGTGGGACGGTCGACGCGGATCCCACGTTGTCGCAGCTGGTTGGCAAAGCCGTCCAAAAGCTCATTGGCGCGGTCAATGGTCTCTTGCGGGCGGCGGCCCCACTGGCCACGCATGTCACTGTCTTCAGGGACTTTTGCATCCAGCGCCGGCTCTTCGGGCGGGATGTGACAATCATCCGCGCGACCCACAATCACGTGGCGCAGGGTGTCCCACTCATTCCAACTTTTGACTTCGGTTTTTTCCGGTGACCAGGCCATTTCCTGCCTCCATTTCTGGGGGAGTGGGGGCGGGGCCTCCAATCTCCCGATTGAAAGTCCCGGCGTGCAGGATGTGGTTTGGGCCAAGGATGGTTTTCCCGAGCGACGCCATCGCCCTCTGGCCCTTTTTGCGTTTAGCATTGCTTGCTTGGTCGGAAAAGAGGGGAAGATGACGGGCCAGCGCTTCGGTGCCATCCCCCGGCGGATTGACATGGCTTCAGCCGTTTGGCGTCGATCACTTCCGCCGCAGCAAGGCGATAAAGAAAAGCCCCCCTACCAGACCGGTGACAATGCCGATGGGCATGTCTTCTGGAGCCATCAGGGTGCGGGCGGCGATATCGGCCCAAAGCAGAAATATGCCGCCAAACAGCGCTGCGACCGGCAGCACCCGAAAGTAATCCCCGCCGGTGAGCGGCCGCACAATATGCGGCACCATCAACCCGACAAAACCGATCATGCCGGAAAAGGCGACCATCGCACCGGTGATCAGCGCCCCGGCGACAAAGACGGTCAGACGGAACCGGGCAACGGGAATGCCCAGCGTTGCGGCGGTTTCATCCCCAATGGTCATAGCGTTGAGCTTGGGGGCCTGCAGCCAGAGCCAGAGCATACAGGGCATTAAAACGGCCAGCGGGTAGATCAAATGCCCCCATTGGGCCAACCCCAACCCGCCCAGCATCCAGAACACCACCGTGTGCGTGGCACGGGGATCGCCGAGGAAGATCAACACGTTGGCACCTGCCATGATGACAAAGGACACAGCAACGCCGGTCAAGACCAGCCGGTCGGCGCTGGTGGCCTCAGCCAGACGGGCGGTGCCCAAAACCAATGCGGTTGCGGCCAATGCCCCGCAGAACGCGAGGGTTGGGACCGTCAAAAGCCCAAGGAACAGGCCGGTGTGCAAAAGCGCAAGGATAGCGCCAAAGGCGGCACCGGAAGAGATGCCCAACAGATGTGGGTCGGCCAGATTGTTGCGGGTCACAGCCTGCAACGCGGCCCCCACCAGCGCAAGGCCCGCGCCGACCATCACCGCCAGCAAAGCACGTGGAAAGCGGATGTCCCAGACAATGGCGGCGCGGCCCTTTGACCAGCTGGGCTCAGCCCAAGCGAGCCCGATTTTGTCGAACAAGACGCCCCAGACGGTGCCGAAGGGCACGGAAACCGCGCCCACCGAGATGGCGACAGACAAGGACAATGCCAGGGCGAGCGCACCCAAAACGAGGATCAAGCCCAGGGTGAGATGGCGGCGCTGTCCTGTCTGCATCTTATTGACCCCAGAATCCGGCAGCGAGTTTCTGAACCGCGTTGATGTTGCGCGGACCTGGGGTGGCTTCGACATATTCCAACACCACGAAGCGGTCGTTTTTCACGGCATCCAGGTCGGCAAAGGCCGGGTTGCTCATCATGAAGGCCCGTTTTTCGGCCGCGGTGACATTGCCGTAGTTCACGATCACCACCACTTCGGGGTTGCGCTCGACCACGGCTTCCCAGGTGACCGTGCCCCAGCTTTTCTCAAAGTCATCCATGATGTTTGTACCACCGGCGGCTTCGATCAATGCGGTCGGCATGGCGTAAAGACCAGCAGTGAAAGGTGTATCCTCGCCGCTGTCATAGACAAACACCCGCAGCGGATCACCGGTTTCGAGGCCATCAGTAAAGGCCGTCAGTTCGGCCTGATAGCCTTCGATCAGCGCGGTGGCCTTGTCTTCCACGTCGAAGATTTTACCGAGGTTGCGCAGGTCGTTGTACATGTCGTCCATGCTGACTTTGGGTTTGTCGCCAATATGGATGCAGCTTTCAGTCAGCTCGTAAACGTCAATGCCAAAGGGGGCGAGCGTTTCGGGCGTCACTTCGCCGCCAACCTTCATGCCATAGTTCCAGCCGGCAAAATAGAAATCCGCATCGGCACCGATCAGCACTTCTTTGCTGGGGTATTTGGCGGACAGTTCGGGCAGGGCGTCAATGCCCGAACGCATCTCTTCATCCAGTGTTTTCCAGCCCGAAATCCCGGTGTAGCCGACCATGCGATCTGCCAGCCCTAGGGCCAGCATCATCTCTGTCAGGTTGACGTCATTTGAAATGGCTGCCTTGGGCGGAGCGTCGAACGTGACTTGTCGGTTGCAACTGTCGACCGTGATTTCGGCAGCGGTATCGGCGACGGCTGCGCTCGCGATCAGGCTCAGACCGGTGGCCAGAGTTAGGTTCTTCATGATTTCCTCATTGCTTAGGTGTGGAGTTGAAATGTCAGGTGCGCCTTGCGGCTTTGGGTGAGTTGGTCGCGCTGGGTGAACACTCCGAAGGTTTGCGACACCAGCTGTTCACTCAGCGCTTCGCGCGGGGGGCCAAAACTCTGCGGCGCGCCACTTTGCAAGACCAGCACCCGATCGCAGACCTCCGCAGTGAGGTTCAGGTCATGCAGGGAGGTCACAATCGTCAGGTCAAGCTCGCGGATCAGTTGCAGCACTTCCAGCTGGTGGCGGATGTCCAGGTGGTTGGTCGGCTCGTCCAGCACCAAAATCTGCGGCTCCTGGGCCAGGGCGCGTGCCACCATGACCCGCTGACGCTCGCCGCCTGAAAGGGTGGACAGGCAGCGATGCGACAGGGTTTGCAGGTCCATGCGGGTCAGTGCAGCTTCGATGATCTCATCGTCACGCTGCCCCGGCGTGGAGAATCCCAACCGGTGCGGCACCCGTCCCAGCGCAACAATGTCACGCACGGTCAGGGCAAAATCGGTGGGCTGTTCCTGCAAGACGGCCGCCACTTTGCGCGCCAAAGCCCGCGGGGGCAGGGTGTTGATCGATTGCCCGTCGATCCGGATCGTACCACTGGTGGGGCGATTGTAGCCGTAGATCAACCGCAGGAGCGTTGTTTTTCCAGCCCCATTGGGGCCAACGATTCCAAGCACTTGCCCGGCCTCCAAGGTCAGACTGGTTTCCTGCAGTAACAAGGGATCACGTTTGCGCGGCGCCCAGGTGACCTGCTCAAGGGACAGCGAGGCGGCGCTCATGAGGCCAAAACCTCTGTCGCTTCCAGCGCCATGAAACTGGCGGGGACACGGGCCAATGTGGATTTGCGCAGCTTGCCGGGTCGGTCGACCGAACTGCACCAGCCGTCGTGCAACACGGCGTACTGGCGGGCAAAATCCACCAGATCGTCAATATCGACATCCGGTTCGATATCGCCAAACAGGTAGGTTGCCTTCTGGCTGGCATGATAGGCCACAGTGCAGGGGCGTTTGCAGCCCGCCATACAGGCCACGCCAGACACCTCGAAGTCTTCGGCAATCATATCCCCCGCTGCCGCAATTGCGGCGCGCAGCTGATCGATCAGCTGATAGCCGGGGCGGCAGGTCTCGCCGGTATGTCGGCAGGATGTGCAAACAGTAATTCTGTGGGGTTTGGTCCGGTGCATCTCGCCCTCCGCGATATCGCGGGGTGCGCACAGGACAACCTGTATGCCGGGCATTCACATGCCAATAGAGCCATCTTGGCCTCCTATCCGGGTCACCCCGCCCGGGTTGAGTTAAGGTTTAACGTCAAAGACGTTCCAGATGGCAGGTCTCCTGACTTGCGGCTGTTGGCGGACCTCACCTTCCCGGGTCTGGGACCCAGTGGCATTTGAGGTCTGCACACCGCTTACAGTTGCGGGGGCAGTCACGGAATTGGCGCCTAATGGCTACACCGCACCGTGTTCCCTTTTCATCCCGGCCTGCGAATTGCGTTCCGGGAACCATCTGAGGCGGTTGTGACATCAAGCCCTAGGCCATGTCAAACGGGAATTTTCGTCCTGTCAGAGCGACGCAGCACAAGCCGTGTTCTGCGAAAGCGATTGGGAAGGTCTTGGCAACTTGTGCCCCACGCGGCGTCACAAAAAGTTGCTGTAAGATGTTTGAGTGGGAAGTATTTGTGTACGAAATCAATGGTATCGTTTGGGTTGGTTGATAGAGGTTTCCCGTTTCTTGGAGCGTGAATACTGGTTCTACGACTGACCAAGGCCACACGTGTTGGCAGCGTTGATTTAGTTAATCACAAACGCATATACTTCTATTTGCTTGTTTAGACTGGTTATTCAAGAAAGTGGGGGCGGTCCGGGAAATTGGGCGCCGGTTCGTGGGGAACTTAATAGCAATGGAACAACGGCCAATTGAGGGTGAAATCTCGCTGTTGATCTTCGATGGCCTGTCCGTTCGTCACGCAGGCAGCGATTTGCGGATTGCTAGCCGCAAAAATCGGGCTTTGCTAGCCAAGCTGTTTCTGGACGGATCGAAAATCCATGCTCGCGCGGATCTGGCGCAACTGATTTGGCCCAATGTTCCTTTACAGCAGGCACGAGCGTCACTGCGCACCAGCCTATTTGACCTGCGCAAGCAGATGGGCACCGCTTTTGACCAGCTGGTTGTGCTTGGCAAGGTCGATATCCGAGTGAACACCGATCAAGTCACAACAGATATAGATCAGCTGATCGGGGCGCTGTCGCGCGGCAAATGGCCCACTTCGACACCCGCACGACTGCAAATGATTGATGCGCTTCTGTCTGAATTGGATGACATTGGATCGGAAATAGAAGAGTGGGTGCACAATGTGCGCCTGCAGATCAGAAAACGGGTTCTGGATGCGCTGACCAGCGGCAGCCAGATGGAAAAAGCCGACAAGAAAGCGCAAATAGAACTTGCCGAAGCTGCTGTGCAGTTGGATGAATTCAATGAGACCTGTGCCCGCACACTTATGCGTCTATATGTGGAAGATGGGCAGAACGCGGCGGCCTTGCGCGTTTATGATGCCCTATTTCATCGGTTGGACAAAGATTTGGATATCGAGCCCTCGGCCGAAACCCAAAAGTTGGCCATCGAAATCAAACTGTTGGAGGCTGGCGCACCGCCCGCGCCCATCCCCACACAGCCACCACAGCTCATTGATCGCGAAGGGATCGCGGTCTTGCCATTTGAGACACTGGGCCCGGACAGCGTACCGGATTATGTGGCGTTAGGCCTGCTGGATGAAATCACCTGTCTGTTGGCCAGCGGCCCAATCCCGCGGTTGATTTCATCAAATTCGACCCGCCATTATGTTGGCCAATTGCCAGACCCACAGGATATCGGAGCGGCGCTTGGCGTGCGCTATGTGCTTGTAGGAAAGCTCTATCAGCTTCCTGACGAAACACGGGTAGCGACGCAGCTTATTGACACTTTGAGCAACGGTGTCGAACGCGCGCGGATGGATCGGTTCAAGGGGGGTGGCATACTTGAACATCAAAACGACATGGCGACGCGTATTGCATCATCAGTCTTGCCCACTGTTCAGTTGGCTGAACTGAAGCGCAGCCATGGGTTGCCGGTGGACGATCTTGAACCCTATCATTTGTATTTGCGTGCTCGCCAAGCCCTATTCCAGTTAGATCTTTATGGGTTTGCGCAGGCGCGAACTCTGTTGGAAAGAACAATCGAAAAAGCGCCATATTTTGCCCAGGCCTACGCGCTGCTGGCTGAATGGCACAGCATACATGTATGGCAAGGGTGGTCTGATGATCCCAGTGCCAGCGGAGCCGAACTGGAACGTCTGGCGCGCCGTGCCTTATCCCTCGACCCAACGGACGCGCGGTCATTGGCTTTGCTGGCCCACCATCTGGTGATTACCTACCGCGAATATGACAACGCGCTGGACATGCTTGACCGGTCAATGGAGCTGCTGCCGAACGATTCCGATACACTGATTTGGTCGGTTCCATCGCTGGCCTTTACCGATCAAGCCGAGCAGGGGATCGCCAATGGCGAACGCGCATTGTGGCTGTCTCCACAAGATCCGTTCATGTTTCGGAATCTACACTTCCTAAGCATCGCGCAATTTTCAGCGGGGCGCTTTGACGCGGCCTGCCAAAGCGGACTGTCGGCCTACAAACTCAATCCTCGCTATACGTCGAATCTGCGTATGACCATCGCTGCCTTGCAACGAAATGGGGACGTAGGAGAAGCAGCGCGGCTGGCGATGGTTCTTCTCGAGCAAGATCCCGCGTTCCGGGTGTCAGAGCATGTTCCAAAGGTCGCCTTTCGGAATGAACAGTCTCGTGCGGACTATGGTGACGCGCTGCTCGAATCTGGTCTGCCTGCCTGAACGGCCTGCCTCTCCCGTTCCTTTGACGCTGCCTTGACGCTCAGGTGATCTGACATGAAGGGCAATCAACGGAGGATACAAAATGTTCTATTCATCGGCGCATGGTGGCGTGCATGGCGGTGTTCATGGTGGCGTGCATGGTGGTGTTCACGGCGGCGTGCATGGGGGCGTTCACGCTGGTGTAGGTATGGGAACGGCCATGGCCCCCACCGACTTGATGGAGCCGCTGCCGGCAAACCCCGAGATAGACTTTCGGCTGCGGAACAACACCCAGTTCCCCGACGATGCTTGGAGCGTCAATTTGGAAGCGCAGTCCATGATCCCCGACATACTGGCGACAATGGATCAGGCTGCCCTAACGCCGACACTTTTAAATAGGCATGCGGGCGCTGCAACGCGAGCGGATATCGAAGACATTGTGAATTTGAGAGGCCGGCATTTACGGACGCGGTTGCCTGAAATTATCGACCAGTCCGCCTCATTTGAGCATTATTATTACAATTTGCTATCGCTTGGGGTGGCCACGCATCGTGCGACGATGGTGCTGATGTCGCTGACGGTGCAGATCGGTGGTATTTTTGGTTTGCGTTACAAGAAACAGCACAACAGGCCACGCCCGGTTCAGGTGTATCCGGCGTTCTTCCCGTCTTTGCCGACACCACCACATGCATCCTTTCCGTCGAACCATGCCACGCAGTCACATCTTCTGACGGCGGTGCTATCAGACGCTTTGCCGGCCGCGGCGGAGGAGGTAAAACCTTACCTCGATGCCTTGGCAGGCCGTATTTCGGAAAACCGAGAGGTCGCCGCGCTGCATTACCGAGCAGACACCGAGGCCGGTAAGACCTTGTCTGCAACACTTGCACCCGCGCTGCTGCAGACACCCGTGGTGCAGACGTTGAAGCAGTCGGTCACAGCAGAGCTTGGAAGTTTGGGTGCTACGGGTGCGGCGCTGCCATCCAGCGTTCTAAGAAACAGCTATAAGGAGGCAGGGGAATGACACGCCAGCAATTTGCCTATGGCGCAGTACTGGACGAGAAACTCGACCGGACCAAGTCATCCCGCAGCCAGACCATGCCTCTGCCGACGGATGACGACGGCCAGATCCTTCCGTCTGTATCATCGGCGCTTGGGGTGGATGCCAATATAGCTGCGCTGTCTGAGGATGTTATTTGGCCAATGCCGCCAGACTGGCGCGTGCTGGATCAAGGTCCTTATCGCGGCACTTGCAACGCCTTTGCCGCGCTTTCAATGTACAAGTTGTTGCGATTTTGGGCCAGCAAGCCATTGCCAGACCTGTCGGAGGAATATCTGTATGCCAAGATGCGCGGAGATTTTGCGCCATTGGATGCGGACAGTATTCCGGGCTACAAATCGGGGGCAACGGTGCTTGATCAGGCGTCGGATGCGTTGTCTTCCGTAGGGGCATGCCTTGAAGCCGAGCTGCCCTATGCTTGGAGAGAAGAACGTTCTGATTTTACCCATCCTGATGCGGATGATTATGATGGCTCGGCGGCGCGACACATCCCTGCTGATGCCATGTTTTACCGAGTATTCTTGCCTCCGTCGGTAAAGCGGTCAACAGACAGGCTGTCGCTGGCGCTGCATCTCGTGCTGTCGCAAAAGCTGCCGGTGATCATATCGCTGCCCATTTTTCCTTATGGGAAAACCAGCCTGTGGGAAATCGGTGCGGGTTGGGACACCGGTATCATCCCGGATCCGCAGCCGGATGCCTCGGGGCAGATGCCACCTCCGCTGGGTGGGCACTCAGTGTGTCTGGTGGGGTATCAAGCCGATTCTTCCAACCCATCCCATGGCTGGTTTTTGTTTCGAAACAGCTGGGGGCGGCGGTTTTCGAGCTACGCAGAGGTGACCCATGGCTCGCGACCAGAGGTGCCCGAGGCAGGGTATGGGGCGCTTTCGACACAGCACATAGATACGCATGCGTGGGACGTGTTGTTCCCAGTGCTGGATTCACCATAGCGGCATTTCTTTGGGGCGTAACCGATCGACAATCTCTGGAATTCACGTTTGGTTGACGCCACTTTGACGACCCCACCGCACGGTTGAGCGAACCATGTGGTGGGGGACAGGATGGTGTCTACCAATAAAGCCGAGCCGAGACATCTTAATCGCTGGATCCCAACGACTTCCGGCCATGTCAATGCGCTGTCACCTGCGCAGACTACGATCGAGACCAGACGTTCTGAGATCGCCGGGGCACACCCGAAACTTTCCAACAAACAGACACAATTTTTGCATGACAAGGCGCTCAGCATTGTGCTGTCGGCCCAGCCGAACGCGTTATCGAATACAAAGGTCGCTGACACGGCCGAAACCGATCTGTTGACTGCGCTGAACACAGAAAACCCGGACGCGACCAAAGCAACGCCACACTCCGTTTTGGATGTCCTTGCCAAAACCCGAAAAGTGCAAAGGCCCCGCCCTGCAGACACAGGTAGCGCTGCGATTTTTGCATCGACCTCCAAACACATACCGATTGCCGTGATCGTGAGGCTGTGCGGCCATGGAGACGGCACAGGCCGGTCCTGCGCGCGCTTGGCAACGGTCAACGCCGCCCCGGCAGAATAAGCCCGGAAGCCAACCAGGAAACCTTCAAAGTGAGGAAAGCGATGTCAAAGATTTTCAAAATTAATCGCATAGCCATAGTGACAACCGCTTTGATCGTCACGCCGGTCTTGCTGGCAGCACAGTCAGCCTCATCTGAACCGTTGCTCACGCCGCTATGGGGGGCGGAGGCCCCCTTTTCCAAAGCGCAGTCCGCGCAGCACCTAAGGGCAGTGACACAGCGAGCGGCGTCACCTGCCTGGGCCACGGCCAAGATGGCTCCCCTTGCAGGAACACTTCAGGGCCAACACGCTTTGGCGGCGTTTGCACGCACGCAATCCGTTTCATCGGCAAAGCAGAAATGGAGGGCTACCTGACGGGTCATTACGCTGAGAAGGTACTTGCTGCGACCGAAAAAGCTTTTGGCCATGGCTATCGCATTGAGCTGTTGCCAGTCGCCTACGACGACCGGTTGATACTAAAAGCCTATCCAACATACGCGGAGACGGAGGCCGCCAACGTTCTGTTTACGGCCGCTCCGGGTGACAATTGGGCGGCCGAGGCCTACGCCCGATTTTGGGAAACTCTGCCAGAGGAGCAAAAAAACGTCGGAATTG
Source organism: Thalassobius sp. MITS945101 (assembly GCF_047123305.1). Lineage (GTDB taxonomy): Bacteria > Pseudomonadota > Alphaproteobacteria > Rhodobacterales > Rhodobacteraceae > Thalassobius. The sequence continues at coordinate 4,041,067 of NZ_CP138918.1, read as the reverse complement.
GCGCCGGGTTCACGGGCGTTCCGCGCGACGGAACAATTGAAAGCGTGGGGCCCGGAACAGGATTTGCAGGCGCGCCGTCTATCACGCCTGTCCCGGAAATCCGTGTCGCGGCGTTGGACACTTTGGGCGGCGGGGCTGTGCGCCGAGAATCCAGTCAGAATGACTTCATGGGAATTGCAGCGCGCCCAGGTTGTGGGCCAGATGGGACATTTCCCTGTTTCATGTCCGCTGTCTCGTTGCACAATGATGGGGCCGTACAATGTTCGGGCGTGCTTGTGGCACCCCAATGGGTGCTGACGGCTGCCCATTGCACATGTGATGGCGCGCCACAGACCGCGAGCCTTGGCAATGTAACACCCAACCGATACGGCATCGCCCAACTTGAGGCGCGTTTCGTTGGCAATGCGCAAGCCAATCCGACCCCAACTTCAAGCGTGCCAATCTCGTCCGAACGGTATTATTTCGGTGATGTTCCTGGCAGTCCCCCGTCGTTTGCGTTTTGCATTGCGCGCGCGGCATGGAAAGCCATTCCGCGACCCTTTGTTGATGACCTTGATAAGGCGCGAGATGGCACCGCCGACATCCCGCAGACGGTCCTTGACTGGATTGAGGCGCGGTACAACACCTATGCGCAACGCGATCTCGTGTTGGTCAAATTGCGGCGTCCGCTCGAATTGAACGGTTTCGAAACCATCGCGGCCCTTGCTGATCAAGAAGTGCTTGATGCGAACCGCCGGCTTTGGATCGCAGGTTTTGGCCGCAATGATCATGAGCGTGACGGAGGTCATAAGACCGTCCTGTTTGGCGAAATGATCGCTCGACATTGCAAGACGGCAGTGCAGCAGACCGAATTTGGCTGTGTACCGGGTGTCGAGATGATTTTTGCGGACCCCCAAGCCGAAACTGACAGCTGCTCAGGCGATTCCGGGGCTGGCACTTACGCAATCGCACCGGATGGCACACCACAGCTTGTTGCCATCGTTTTACGAGCCGCCACGCATGGTGGATGCGGGGCCGGTGGCATCAACGTTTTTACCACACCACCAAGCGTCCGGGCCTGGATCAACACCGTCCTGATGTCTTCTCAACTTTAATCCCAACCAAAAGGAAATTGATATGCGAGTGACTCAAACCACACTTATTGCCGTGCTGCTTGCTGGTGCGACGGCCATGGCAGCACAGGCACAATCGCGCGACATGCTCCGAGCATCGCGAACGTGCCGCGCAGGCTCAGCGAACGGCACTTGCGATTCAAAACGCGCCGCTCACGGGCGGTCAGGCAGCGCGATCGAGGCCAAGGATCATCAACGGCGACTATGTTTTCGATGAACTTGACGCAGGAACCTGGGAGTTCGCGGCTTCGCTTCAACGGAATGGTCCTCCGATTCCGCGCGGGCATTTCTGCGGTGGTGTGCTTGTGTCACCGGTCATCGACAAGATAACCGACACATCTGGAAAAAAGGTCGATGTGGTCAAAAGTTGGGATGCAGGTGATCCGCGCCCTCGCGTGATGCTCACGGCGGCCCATTGTGTGACCCAAAAATCCGGAAGTGTGACAGAAATAGCCGGGCTCGAAGTTGTGAGTGGCAACACAAACATCGCTGCCGTGGGCAAAGTTGTGCAACAGGTTGAAAAGATAATTCCCCATCCCGACTATGACGACGACACGATGGCAAATGATATCGCGATTCTGATCTTGTCAGAGGCGCCCAATCCCGTGCCCGATGGTGCAAACCCGCGTTCGATCGCGCTGCCCCACCCTGCGGATGTAGCCAGCTACAAAAGCGTCACGGCGGCCCATTCTGTTATGGGCTGGGGAACCACCGAAAATGGGTTTCTGTCGCAATTCCTGATGCCTGTACGTGTGCCCTACAGTGATCAGGCAGCCTGCAAAGCGACCTATTCGGGGATCGGTTGGGACGTGCACGCCACTTCGTTCTGTACCGGCTTCGTTTCGGGCGGGTTCGACAGTTGCCAGGGAGACAGCGGTGGCGTGTTGTTCCACCGCCCAACAACCGGGGCCAACAGCAATCAACTGGCCGCCCCGGTGTTGACCGGCATTGTGTCATGGGGGCGTGGATGCGGATTGCCGGGCTTTGCAGGTGTCTATGCCGATGTGGCTGGACAACGCGCATGGATTGAAAACGAGGTAATTAAGTCTCTGAACTAGAGCAATTTCGTGGGCGGAGCCTTCCGATGGCTCTGCCCACTTTCGGCCTGCGTGAAGAAATCACAGGACCGCGCCCGTTGCCGCCATTCTGGGCAGAAGTTCAATTGCACCAAGGTTCTCGTTTCTATGTGCGTTCTGATGACAGGGCCTTCGACACTTGCTGGAAACGAAAGTCCGTTTAGGGTTTCACAAGTTTTACTGCGACGCGGCGCATTCACATTTCCGCCCTTGGTTCAGAGTGCGAGTTGCTGACTTGGCTGTAAGCGACAGCTTGTAACGGTTGCGGCGAAAGTCCAAATTGAGTCCATCTCACATCTTTCCGCATTGCGGCATCGACCCCGTTCAAAGTAGAAAATTCCCATGAAGATTATGGTATGTGACCCAGATCACCCTGACGCTAAAAGCGTTCTTTCACGGCTTTCAGAAACTCTTCTGGGAGTTATTGACGATACTGGGCAATCATCTTTCGATGCCGATGATGTCCGGCAAACTCGCTCAGCTTTTGTTGTTGGATACGACAGTGACATTCCAATTGCATGTGGCGCGCTGAGGCCAGTTTCTGAAGAAATCGTGGAACTTAAGAGGATGTACGCTGAAAGCGGCACGGGATCGCTCATACTTCGGGCTCTTGAGGATCGTGCGACAGACCTTGGTTACGCGAAGATTTGGTTGTCCACGCGGATCGCCAATCACAGGGCAGTGAACTTCTACAAGAAACATAAATACAAACAGGTTGAGAATTACGGGAAATATGTTGGCCGCGACAACTCTATCTGCTTTGAAAAAGTCTTAAGTTAGCGATAATCGAACGGCCGCAAAGTCCGCTCGGCGACCGTTAGAGCGCTTTGTTTGAATGACCGTTTGGGGCTCTGATCGGCGATCTCGCCGGCACTATTTTGAAAGGGCATTGTGCCTGATTGGATCAATTCGCATTCCTCAGGAGGAGCTTAGAGACGGTTCCAAGGTTACGTGAGCAGACTGAACCAAAGGGTGCTGTGCGCGCTAAGGAGCGGTTGAGAAGGGCGGTGCCATGTTGCGTTCTACACGTGCCCCTCTATTCTTTTGCTCGCGCTGTCCTCACTAAACGCGACGCCCCTTAGGCCAGGGCCGCTGCAGGCACAATTTCGCGGGCCTGGCCCGTGGCGACGTCGTAGATAAATCCTGAGACAACCACATGGGGCGGCACTTCCGGCGCATTGCGCAGGCGTTCAATGTCGTTCCGCAGGCATTCTTCGTGGTCGGTAATGGCAGAGCCTGCCACATCAATGCCAAGTTTGCCTTTGATGACCCGTTGGAACTGGGGGTCGGCGAAACGCTCTGCGCCGCATTGGGTGTGCTGCATGATCATGACCTCGAACGGGCCGGGGCTGTCGCCGTCCAACATGGCGACCATGAAGGCCAAAGTTGCAATTTCCTGAAGCGCTTCATCGGTGATCCGCCCGCCATTGTTGCGCATCACAACGGCGTCTCCCAGATCGATCCCCAGCACATGGGCCGGATCGACGCGGGCATCAACGCAGGTCAGAACAACGGTGCGCAGCTTTGGCAGGATGGGCAGATCCGCATCTGAAAAACCTTCTGCAAATAAACGGTTGCGGTCCTTGAGGGCCGTGGTGCTGGTTGGATGTGTGGTTGCGGGATTGGACATGGTGGTCTCCTGTGATCGGGTTAGTGCGTTGGGGGGGAGGGGTGGTGATGAGCGCGCCACTCTGCGCAGTCCTGACTGAAGCGGGGGGCGGAGAGGGTGACGTAATCGCGATCTTGTTGAACCCGTTGCAGGTCGAGCCGCGGGGTGAGCAGAACCTTGGCAAATGCGGCCAGCCCGGAGGCCCGGCGCAACCACTTCCGGCGCATCGCTGGCTGGGCGGCAACGGCCTGTGCGACGATCTCTTCAAGACTCTTCGGCTTTTGCCCGGTGACGGCTTCGACATCCTCAGTGGGGGCATTGATGGCAAAGGTGCCGCGGCGATACTCTTCGGCGTAGATGGCCAATTGCGACACAGCCGCTTCAGAATAGTTCGCGGGTGGCCAGGCCCTGAGCGCCTTAACCATCATGTTTTGCGAGACATCCATGTAGCGCACCCTGTGCCCCAAAACGCGGCCCATGGTCTCGGCGATCTCATTGGGGGAGGTCAGTTTCTGTCCGGTTGGCCGGTAGCTTTTGCCGGCGTGGCGCGCTGGATCCGTTAAGGCCGCAACAACAACCCTTGCGATATCCTCATTTGAAGGGGCGGCGTTTTTGGCCTGATCCCCCGCGCCCAGGGGCATTGCGAAAAGACCCAGTTGCGCCGCTAGCCCCAGACCCATCATATAGTTGTCTGCAAACCAGCCCGGGTTCACCTTTGTGACACTTGTGTGGGGCGAGAGATCGGCCAAGTGATCTGCAAGGTAGACTTCACGGGTGAATAGTGAGGGGTGATCGGCGGCCGTGAGCCATTGGCCAAGGGTGACAACATGTTCCAGCCGGGCCTCATGCGCTGCAGCCGTGAAGACTGCGCTGAAGTGCAACCCGTTGGGGGCTGTCGGGGCACATTGATAGGCCCGCTGCATGCCCTCAATCGCACGGCGCATATCGGTGATGGCGTATTGATTGCCCTCAAACAGCTCTGCACCAGCCTCGGCCAGCAGATCAGACCGGTGGTCCCTTTTGCGGATGAAGGCGCGGACAGGAAATCCTTTCTCGCGCAGCTGTAGCACCACATGCAGGCCGGTTTTGCCTGCGGCGCTAGTGACCAATATGTTTGGCTTGGTTGACATGTTCGTGCTCCAAAATGATGCTGCATAAATAAGTAAATCGATTGCTTTATTTTTTAAAGTAACGTTTTTGTGAGCTATGCGCACTGCACATTGCAGGACCCTTTGGCGATAAGGGATCGGAAAGAGGACCCCATGGCAAAGACACGTTCTTACAAGCTGTTGTGCCCCATCGCGCGGGCGCTTGACCGGATCGGCGACAGGTGGACCCTGCTAATTCTGCGTGACCTGATGGCGGGGCCCGCGCGGTTTTCGGAGTTGCAAAAAGGGCTGAAAGGCATCGCGGCCAATCTGCTGACAGAACGGCTGAATAAGTTGACCCGCGACGGTCTGATCACCCAGCAAGAGCTGGAGCATGGGGTCACTGTCTATGTTCTCACGGCATTGGGGCAAAAAGCTTCGGATGTTGTTTTTGAACTGGCGATGTTTGGGGCAAATTTTGGTCCCGAAGGGGATGTCATTGCCCCCGGAAACCTGCGCACAGTTGCGACAACCTTGGGCTTGGCAGCCAAGCGGGTGGTGCCCGCCGGCCTGCAGTTGGACGCGCGCATTGTTGTCGATGCGGAAAACATATACCTGTCGGCCAAGAACGGAACGGCCACTGTGCGATACAGTGAGAAGCCGATTGACCAAGACGTGGCTGCCACGCTGGTCACATCTTATGCGGCGCTCATGGCATTGACGGATGGGGAATTGACGATGGCTGCGTTTTTGAGCGACCACAGCCAGGTCAGCGCGGCCACACCGGAGGCCGCGCAGGATTTCGCCTTGTTAATGCAGGAAATTATCGGGCTGTTGGGCCAATAGGCTGTCCTTCGGTATCCCCTCATTCGGGTATGAAATTGCCAAACAGATCCTGAGATTTTGCCACCCGTTCTACCTTGTCGCGGGCACTGTCCCCAAGGGCGGCAACAACGTCCTGATACAGCAGGTTCAGGCCAAAATGGATGCCGGTCGGGAAGGGCAAAAAAAAATGGCCTTCGTTTGGGTAGGGCAGCATCACATCGCTCAGTTCGCTGCCCCAATCGCAGAATTCATCGCAGAACAGGATGACCTTAAAACCACGCTCCCGCGCGGCCTTGGCCAGAATAGGGCCTTGGTTGCCATAGCGAAATGTGTCGATGATGATCAGCGTTTTGGTTTTGGCTTCATCGCCAAAAACCTCGGCGTAAACCCCGTCAGTGCCGTCCAGAAACACAACGTTTGACCGTAGGTATTTCAGCCGCATCGCAAAGCCGTTGGCCAGATACTGCATCACCTGAAATCCAACCATCATCACACTTTCGGAATGGGCCACATGGTCGACGGCCTGACGCCAGCCTTCAGTGGCGCGGAGATCAAGCGCTGTGCCGATTGCCGCGTCGGCGATGGCGCGGTCGCGGTCTTCGTCGCGGCTTTGGGTCGCCTGTTTGAAGCTCTTGAAGCGGCTGCCGATTCGTGCCGAGGTCGGCCCGTAGAGGTTGCTGCGTACATCGGCCCGTAGCGCGTTCAGATCGGAAAATCCGAGCTTTTTGAAGAACCGGCTCACCGTCATTGGGCTGACCTGCAGCTTGCTGGCAATTTCTGCGCTGGTCTCCAGTGCAACCGCTTCGGGGCGAGAGGTCAGGTAGGTGGCAACCCGTTGTTCCAGCTTGGTAAACGGCTGTTTGGCGTTGGCAATTGCCTCAGAAATATTTGCGCTCATTCGCAGTCCCTTTTGCCCGACCGGACCCCTTGGCAGTCGTGGTTCGGAGCGACCATACCAAAATTATATTGGTATGCACATACCAAAACACTGTTGACTGTTATGTATGTAACATGAAGGTTCTAGGGACTTGCCGTTGGGGCCTACCCCAAACTGAATTTGCCCTGAGGGCGCGCAGATATTGTTCTGGGGAGGACAGAAAGTATGAAAATTTCACAATGGTTTCAGGTTGTTGGCGCAGCGACCGTGACGGTCGGTATGGCAATCCATGCCCCAGTTGCGCTGGCGGACAGCGACTCGGACCTGCTGGTTGTTGCCAAAGCAGCGGACCCGCAAACCTTGGATCCGGCACAGACCATGGACAACAATGATTGGACCGTAACATACCCGCTCTACCTGCGGCTGGTGCGCTACGACGTGTCCGAGGACGGCAAGGGGCTGACCTCGGTTGTGGGGGAATTGGCCAGCAGCTGGACCGCCTCCGCCGATGGAACCGTTTGGACCTTTGACCTGGCTTCCGGCAACGCCTTCAGCGATGGCGCGGCGGTGGACGCGGCAGCGGTTGAGTATTCCTTCAACCGACTGATGGATCTGGGGCGCGGCCCGTCCGAGGCCTTTCCGGGCGGTATGAAAGTCGAAGCCAGCGGTGAGATGCAGGTGACCTTCACGCTGGAGCAGCCCTTTGCGCCGTTCCTTTACACGCTGGCCAACAACGGCGCGGGCATCGTGAACCCTGCCGTTGAGGGCAAAGGCGGCGATCATGGCACCGAATGGCTGTCGGGCAACTCTGCCGGGTCGGGCGCTTACATGCTGACCGGCTGGGAGCGCGGCCAGTCCCTGGTGCTTGAACCGAACCCGCATTACGGCGGCGCAGCGCCATCGATCGAAAAGGTCCGGGTCGACATCATCGCCGAAGCTGCCGCGCGTCGCCTGAAACTGGAAGCGGGGGACGTCCATATCGCCGAAAGCCTGCCGGTCGATCAGTTGGATGCTCTGGATGGGGCTGCCGGAATTGAGGTTCAGAACTACCCAAGCCTCAAGGTAACCTATCTGTATTTGAACAATAAAATTGCGCCGCTGGACAACGTGGACGTGCGTCGCGCGATTTCAAACGCGGTGGACTATCAGGGTATCATCGACGGCATTCTGGACGGCAACGGCGTGCAGATGCGCGGCCCGATCCCCGAAGGCATGTGGGGTCAGAACAAGGCGGCAATCCAGCATTCCTATGATCTGGACGCCGCCAAAAAAGCGCTTTCGATGGCGGGCGGCACCTCAGAGGAAATCACCTTCCTCTATTCCGACCGCGACCCTCTGTGGGAACCGATTGCCATCGCAACCCAGGCTTATCTCAGCCAGCTGGGTCTGAACGTGAAACTGGAGAAACTGGCCAACGCCACCATGCGCGAGCGTTTCGATACCGGTGAATTTGGCATTGCAACCGGCAATTGGAGCCCGGACTTCGCCGACCCCTACATGTTCACCAACTACTGGTTTGACAGCAAACGCCACGGCCTGGCGGGCAACCGCAGCTGGTACACCAACGACAAGGTGGACGGTCTGCTGCAAAAGGCTGTGGTCAGCTCGGACCCGGCAGAACGCACCGCGCTTTATGGCGAGCTGCAGGAAATCGTGACCGACGAAGCAGCCTATGTCTACCTGTTCCAGAAAGACTACCGCATCGCTGTGCGTGAAGATGTGGCGGGTTTTGTATTTAACCCGATGCTCGAAGACATCTTCAACTTTGGCAGCATGTCGCTGTCCAAGTAATTCCTGAAAACAATCGGCCAAAGGCGGTATCGCCGCCTTTGGTCTGATACCAATTAAGAAACGCGCTGATGTCTTTCCTAAATGTCATCCGCCGCCGATTGATGTTCCTGGTACTGGTGCTCTTCGGCGTGACGGTCATTACCTTCACCATCTCAAACCTCATTCCCGGTGACCCCGCCCGGATGATCGCGGGCGATCGTGCGACGCCGGAAATCGTGCAGAACATTCGCGAGGATCTGGGCCTCGATAAGCCGTTGCCGGTGCAGTATTTCCGCTACCTCGAAGGGGTGGTGCAGGGGGACTTTGGCACCTCGATCCGGACCCGCCGTCCGGTCTTGGAGGATCTGCGGATCTTCTTCCCCGCCACCTTGGAGCTGGCGCTGACCGCCCTTTTGTTCGCGACGGCGCTCGGGATTCCGCTGGGCGTGGCCTCCGCTGTTTGGAAAGATAAACCTGTGGATCATTTGGTCCGGGTGATCGCCGTCACCGGGATCTCCACCCCGGCCTTCTGGCTGGGTCTGCTGGTGATCCTGCTGTTTTACGGCAACCTTGGTTGGCTGCCGAGTGGCGGACGGATTGACCCGTCGCTGGAGATGCCAAACCGCGTCACTGGGTTTCTGATGTTTGATAGCCTTTTGGCAGGTGATCTTGCCGCCTTTGGTTCTGCGCTGAAACACATTCTCTTACCTGCCTTCACCTTGGGTTTTGTGCATCTTGGTGTGGTTGCCCGCCAGGTGCGTGCCGCAATGCTGGAAGAACTGCAGCAAGACTATATTCGGACTGCCAAGGCCAATGGCCTCAGCCGTTTCAAAATCGTCTTTACCGAAGCGCTGCCCAACGCCATGATCCCCTCGATCACGGTGCTGGGTCTTGCGCTGGGGGACCTCCTGTATGGGGCCGTGTTGACGGAAACCGTCTTCGCCTGGCCGGGCATGGGCGCCTATGTGGTGAACTCGATCCAGGCGCTGGATTTCCCGGCGGTTATGGGCTTCACCGTTGTGGTGTCACTGGCCTATGTGCTGATCAACCTTGCCGTTGATCTGATCTATATGGCGGTTGATCCGCGCATCCGGGAGGTCTCGTGATGAGCGACGTATCCGTTTCCCCGAACCCGTTGAAACGTGCGCTTGGTCGCGTGAACTGGGGCTATCTTTGGTATCAACTCAAGCAGAGCCCGCTGACGCTGGGGGGCGGCGCGATTGTGTTGACAGTGTTGCTGCTGGTGATCTTCGCACCCGTCTTTGCAACCCATGACCCAAATGCGATCGATCTGCGCGCCCGTCTCACCGCGCCAAGCCTGACGCATTTCTTTGGCACGGACGAAGTGGGCCGCGATATCTATTCCCGGATCCTTTACGGCGGGCGACAATCCGTGGCGGTCGGGTTCTTTGTGGTGATCGTTGCGGGACTGTCAGGAACCTTGATCGGTGCCTTTGCGGGGCTGATCGGTGGGCGTGTCGACACCGTCATCATGCGGTTGATGGATGTGGTCCTCTCAGTGCCCTCTTTGGTGCTGATCATGGCGCTGGCAGCCGCCCTTGGGCCAAGCCTGATCAACGCGGCTATTGCCATCGCTTTGGTGCGGGTCCCGGTTTATGTGCGCCTCGCACGCGGCCAAACCCTGCTGATCCGCGAGATGTCTTTTGTCACCGCGGCCGAGACTTTTAAGGCGTCCAGACTGCATATTCTACGGTGGCACATTCTGCCCAATATCCTGTCACCGGTGATGGTGCAGGCGACGCTGGATTTGGGCAGCACAATTCTGTTGGCTTCGGCTCTCAGCTTCATCGGGCTTGGCGCACAGCAACCCACCGCGGAATGGGGGGCGATGGTGGCCACGGGACGGAACTATATTCTGGATCAATGGTGGTACTCGGCCTTTCCCGGCTTTGCCATCCTGATCACCGCCACGGCCTTCAACCTCCTTGGGGACGGCATCCGCGACATCCTTGATCCCAAACAGAAAGCCCGTTGATATGGCAGATCCCGTTTTGAAAATCGACGCGCTGGAAGTGCTATTTCCTGGTTTTAGGGGCAACGTTCATGCCGTGAATGGTGTGGATCTTGAGGTCCAGCCAAGTGAAATTGTTGGACTTGTTGGTGAAAGTGGCTCGGCCAAGTCGGTCACCGCAATGACCGCGCTGCGCCTGCTGCCGAAAGGGTCTTACCGGCAAGACGCTGGAAAAATCAGTCTGCTGGGCCGTGATGTCGCCAAGATGTCAGAGCGCGATATGAACCATCTGCGCGGCGGCGATGTGGCGATGATCTGTCAGGAACCACAAACCGCGCTGAACCCGACCAAGAGCATCGGCAAACAGATGCTGCGGGTGATTGAATTGCATTCGGATTTGCGCGGCAGGGCGGCCAAAGCGCGTGCCATTGAGCTGCTGCAGGACATGCGCATCAATGATGCAGAGGAAATCCTGACCCGCTATCCCTTCGAATTGTCAGGCGGTATGCGGCAACGGATCCTCATTGGGATGGCTTTTGCCTGTGCGCCAAAGCTGCTGGTCGCGGATGAGCCGACAACGGCACTGGACGTCACAGTGCAACGGCAAGTGTTGCAGTTGCTGCACGCCAAAGCCCACCAAACCGGAGCGTCGGTGCTGTTCATCTCGCACGATCTGGCGGTTATCAGCCAGTTCTGTGATCGGATCTATGTGATGTATGCAGGGCGTGTTGTGGAAACCGGCCCCGCGCAAGAGGTGCTTGGTAATCCGCAGCACCCCTATACCGCAGCCTTGATCGAGGCTCTGCCAGAAGACGCGGATCCTGGCGCCCCGCTGACCTCGATCCCCGGCACGGTTCCCAATCTGGTGAAACCACCGCGCGGCTGTGCCTTTCAGCCCCGGTGCCGCCACGCCCACGCAGATTGTGTCATTCGCCCCCACCTGACACCGGTCGGTCCCGACCACCAAGCAGCCTGCTGGCTGCGCGAGGAAACCCCGCAATGACACATCCGACAAACACACCCCCCATAATGGCGCTGCAAGGCATCCACATGCGGTTTCCATTTGGGCAGGATTGGCGCGGACGGCCCCGCGGCTACGTCCATGCGCTGAACGGAATTGATCTGGAAATACCGCGCGGCAAAACCCTGGGGATTGTGGGCGAAAGTGGCTGTGGCAAGTCTACACTGGCGCAGGTTCTGATGGGCATTCGTGCCCCAAACGAGGGCAGGGTGGAGCGTAATTTTGCCAGCGACCACGACGTTCAGATCGTATTTCAGGACCCGCAAAGCTCGCTCAACGCACGCATGCCGGTCTGGCGGGTTATCACCGAACCGGTGTTTGCGCGCCACAAGCGCCCGACGCTTGAGTTGCGCGCACTGGCCGCAGATCTTGCCACCAAAGTGGGCTTGCGCCCAGAGGTTCTGGATCGCTATCCGCACGAGTTCTCCGGTGGGCAGCGGCAGCGGATCGCCATTGCGCGGGCGCTGTCGTCTAACCCGGATGTGATTGTTCTGGATGAGCCAACCTCGGCGCTGGATATCTCGATTCAGGCACAAATTTTGAACTTGTTGAAGGACTTGCAGGCTGAACGGGGACTTACCTACATTTTCATCTCCCATGACATTTCCGTTGTGCGCTACCTATGTGACGCCGTGGCGGTGATGTATCTGGGGCAGGTGGTCGAACAGGGCCCTGCGGCCACGGTTCTGGCTGCCCCGCAACATCCCTATACCAAGCTCTTGCTGGCCTCGATCCCCACTATGCGGGGGGGCGCAGGCCTTGGCGACGCGCTTGCCAACATGGATCTGCCGTCGAACCGCAAACTGCCGCGGGGCTGTTTTTTCAAAGACCGCTGCGACCGGGCGGACGCGGCGTGTGAACAGCGGCAGGATATGATTCAAACCGGTGATGGGGCAGTTCGGTGTTGTCAGCTCGAACCGGCACAGGCCGAGAAAACCCCAGCATGCGCCTAACACCCATTGCACATCCGGCAATCGATGTGCAGCTGGCCTATGCCACGCGGTACAATTTTGCCGGAGAGGTACTCTACACCCGGGCCGAAGACCAGGTCGCCCGCCTGCATCCCGATGCGGCGGCCGCGCTGTATCACATGGCGGAACGTGCGGCCGCACTTGATCTTCGGGTCCGGGTTCTGGATGCGTTTCGTCCGCAATCGGTGCAAAGGCGCCTTTGGGCAGTGCGGCCGGACCCTGAGTTTGTGGCCGATCCGGCGGTCGGATCGGACCACAGCCGCGGTATTGCTGTGGACCTAACTTTGACAACCAATGAAGGGTCCCTACTCGATATGGGAACCGCCTTTGACGCCGCTTTGCCGCAATCCCATCACGGTAGCATCGACATCCCCGCTAAGGCACAGCGCAACCGCTGGATCCTGTTGGGGTTAATGGCTGAGGCGGGTTTTCAGCACAATCCCTTCGAATGGTGGCACTACAGCTTGGCGGACAGTTTGAACTATCCACTTTTGCTTGGATGAATTGCCTGCAACTGTCGCACGTGATCGCATTGATAGGGGAAGATATAAGGCCCCGCCCATCATGCAAACCGGTAGAACGCAGCTGCGTTCCTTCCAAAAACCGCGTCATGCCAGTCAGTCGGCACCAGGTTTTCGAGCGTGGCGAAAAGAGAGGCATAGTCGGAATACAAGCTGTCGACGGGGAAGTTTGAGCCAAACATCAGGCGATTGGCGCCAAACTGTTCCATGCAGACCTCAACAATGGGTCGGAAGCTGTCTTCTGTCCAATTGTGATCAAACATGCCAAGGCCCGAAAGCTTGCAACTCACGTTGGGTAAATTCGAAAGGGTTTTCAGCTGACCGGCCCACTTCGCCACCCCTTCGGGACTGCGATCATGCGGGGATCCAGCATGGCAAAGCGCCACTTTCAGATCTGGCACTGTTTCCAGAATTTTCGCCGTATCCGCCATCAGTTCGGGGATCAGCTGCAGATCGAAGCTCAGCCCGCGACTGGCCAGCTCTGCCAGACCCTCGCGAAATCTGGGGTCGGCCAGCAGAGTATTGGTGCCTGTCTGGGCGTCTTCACCAGGGGCGCGGCCGACGATCTGGCGCACACCGCGCAGGCTATCGAGGCGCTGCAACTGGTCCAGTGTGTGCCCCAAATCTGGGGTTGTCAGATCGGCAAAAGCAACCTGCACCAGGGGCCAGTCTGGCGTTGCCTCGGCCACCTGTTGGATCCAGGCGGCCTCAGCCATCGCATTGTCGGCTCCCACCTGAATGTGCACGGACCCGGCGATGCTGTGACGGCTTGCACCCAGGCGAAACTCATCGATCAGGTAATTGCGTTGGATTGGGGTCGGATCCCCGAAAAACCGTTCTACACCCTCCGCCATGAGCCAGGGGTAGTGGACCGCTTGCAGATCCCACAGGTGGTGATGCGCATCAATTTTCATGTGTGAGGCACCTCGGCCATGCGGGCAAGGATATCGACGCCCTGTTGTTTCCAGAAATGCAGCAGATCAATGAAGATCCAGTTCTCGGCCAGTTTGTCCCCGTCGCGGCGGTAGATATCGATAACCCGGAATTCCCCGGGTTTGCTGGTGGCGGGCATGCCCATAAATCCCCCTGTTGGGGTGGCGGTGAAGTTTGGCCAACCAAAGAACCCGCCGTAATGGCCCTCGGCAAGGCGGCAGATGTGGTAGGTTTTGGAACGGTCCGTGAACCCTGCCCGAAACGGGCCTGAATGCTGCTTGGCGTACCTCGGAATTGTGTAGGTCGCGCCAATGCCTGCAGGCCCCCACCATAGCATGTCTTCGTGCCAGGATTGGCGCAGTTCATCTTCAAGGCTTAGCCCGCTGTCCCATTGCCCCAGATCGCTGATCATGTTGTTGATCGCGGCCAGCGTTTTCTCTCCCTCAGGTTCGGGCTGCGGCGTGAACATCAGACCGTCATGCGGGGCGGGGCCCGGTTGCACCATATGGGCGCCGGTCTGAGGCGGAAACGGCTGCAGCCCGGCCTGCATCATCAGATGTGGCAGGTCAAAATACATCGCCGTTTCCGTGATCTGCCCGTTCTCAACCTTGTTGAACTCGCAGTAGCGCAGCATGACCAGCTTGCCGGTGGGGGCGATGCCCAGCCAAGGCGCATCAAACAGCCCCATCAGATGGCCCATCGACACCCCCCAGACCGAGGCAAAGCCGTCCATCTCATTTCGGCCCGCCATGAAGACGTCCTGCCGCCTCTGCATATGGGGCAGCGCCGTCTTTAGCGGGGCCCAAAACCGATCTGCCACCAAGGCCGCCCCTCGAATTTCGTCAAAGGGATGGTAGCCACGCCAGATGTGATTCGCCGCGTAGTAACGCTCCAGAACGGTCTGTGTCCCATCAGGGGCGGCCTTTTCCAGATCTTGGTAAAGCGCGGTAATTATTTGTTTTTCTTCGTTGAAGTTGGTCATTCGTCGGGTGCCTCTGCATACGTCTGCAAAAAAGTCTTGCCGAAAACATATGCTTGAGTCTAGCCTTTGTGCATACGTATGCAAAAGCGTGTTTCATTCGGACGGGGGAGAGCATGGCCGAAATTCAATTGCGCAACGTTGGCAAGCGCTGGGGGAGCTTTGTTGGGGTCGACAATTTCGATCTGACCATTGCGGATCAGGAATTCCTGGTGCTCCTTGGCCCGTCCGGCTGCGGTAAGACCACCACGATGCGCATGATCGCCGGGCTGGAAGATGCCAGCGAAGGGGAAATCCTGATTGATGGCAATGTGGTCAACGATCTGGAACCCAAGGACCGCGATGTGGCGATGGTATTCCAATCCTACGCGCTGTACCCGAACATGAACGTCTATGAGAACATCCGCTTTCCCTTGAAAGTGCGCGGGATCGATCCTGCGACCCACGACGAAAAGGTGCGCCGGGCCTCGGCCATGGTGGAGCTGGACGAGTTCCTGCATCGCAAGCCTGCCGAACTGTCAGGTGGGCAACGCCAACGGGTTGCGCTGGCGCGCGCCATCGTGCGCGAGCCCAATGTGTTCTTGATGGACGAACCGCTGTCCAATCTGGACGCCAAACTGCGGGTTTCGACCCGCGCGCAGATCAAGAACCTCAGCCATGAACTGGCTGTCACCACCATCTACGTCACCCATGACCAGATCGAGGCCATGACCCTCGCGGATCGGGTGGTGATTATGAAAAAAGGCGTTGTACAGCAGGTCGGCACCCCGGTGGAGATCTATGACACCCCCGCCAACACCTTTGTTGCGAGCTTCATCGGCAACCCGGCGATGAACCTCTTGGAGGGCACCGTAGAGGGCGGCGTGTTCCGGTCGGATTCTACCGAAGTGCGTGGGCTCAGTGCCCCCGACGGCAAGGTAACGCTGGGCTTCCGTGCCGAAGATGCCAGCGTTGTGGAAGGCGGCTCCGGCGAAATCAACGCGCCGATCTACACGCTGGAACTGCTGGGGGACAGCACCATGGTTTCGGTGCGCCTGGGCGGACATCTCGTCTCGGTCAAAGCGGACAAAAGCTTCCGGGCTGAAATCCACGACATGGTGTCGCTGCACATCCACACAGATCACTGCCACCTGTTCGACACAGAAACAGGGGCCCGTATCGAGGCCAAAAGCGGCCTCTAAACCAGTCGCACTTGCGGCACATCAAGAGTGCAGCCTTCGAAGATGCACTTACATTCCAGGGAGGAAACTGTAATGTTTTTCAAGAAAATTGCCCTTGCCAGCGCATTGGCTTTGTCCGCAGGCGGTGCCTTCGCCTGTGAGATCAACGCGCGGGTGAACATCGTCGGGAACGAGTTTCCGGCAATTCAAACCGTAGGGGCGGGTGCTGCCGAATGCAGCGGTGCTGAGGTCAAAAAGAACCTGACCGCTGATCACAAAGACATCCACGTTGCTGGGATGCAGGGGGATCCGGCGGAATACACCTCGGCGATTGTGGCCAACTCGACCCTGACCATTCTGATGAATGACGATCTGGTGCGTCCGCTGGATGATCTGGTGGCCAAACACGGTCAGGCGCTCAGCAAGAGCCAGCTGATCACCGTGGATGGTCAGGTTATGGCGGTGGCCTTCATGGCCAACGCGCAGCACCTGATGTACCGAAAGGACATTCTGGCAGACCTCGGGGTGGAACCGCCGAAAACCTATGAGGAAATGCTCAGCATCGCGGCGATGATCCGCGACAAGGGCATCATGCAGAACCCAATTGGTGGCGCCTATGCGGCGGGTTGGAACCTGGCGCAAGAGTTCAACAACATGTTCATCGGCTACGGTGGCACCTTCTTCAAGGAAGGCAGCGCGGAGCCGAACATCAACTCCGAAGCCGGTGTGCAGACGCTCACCATGATGAAGGCGCTGACGGAGTATATGAACCCCGACTTCCTGACCCATGACAGCAACGCCACCAATGCGGAATACCGCGCTGGCAACATCGCGATGCTGAACATGTGGGGCAGCCGCGCGGCAAGCCAGACAACGGCAGACGGCATCACCGAAGCGGTGAAGAATGGCCACGCCATTGCTGGACCGATGACGGTGGGCGGCGGCGACATTCCGGCCTCGACCCTTTGGTGGGACGGTTGGACCGTTGCCAAAAACGTCAGCGATGAAGAGGCCGAGGCCACCTTTATTGCCATGATGAACGGCATTCGTCCGGACCTGATGAAGGACAAGGACATTGCTTCGCAGGCGGTCTGGCTGATCGATGGGTATGAACCGACTGAGGCCGCCGTTGGTGTGTTCCAAGCGGCGCAGTCGGGCACCCAGCCCTATCCGATGGTGCCCTACATGGGCCTGATGCACGGCTCGATTGGCAACGAACTCTCAGACTTCCTGCAGGGTAAGGAAAGCGCGGAACAGGCGCTTGCCGACATCGAAGCGGCCTATATCGCCGCGGCCAAGGAAAAAGGCTTCCTGAAGTAAGCCTTCCTCCCGACCGGAGAGGGATCTTTCCTCTTCGGTTCCCCTCTCTCAGCTCGGATCGTTAGATGAAACACCGTACTTTCTTCTGGTTCTTTTTGCCGACCGGCCTTGCGATGCTGCTGTTCATCGCCATGCCCATCGTGTCGGTTGTGACCCAGTCGGTCTTTGCCCCGCATGAGGCGGTTTTGAAAACCGTCGAGAACTGCACCCCTCTGGTGGGCTGCACCAAGGAAACCACCATCGATCAAGAGGCCACCCGCGAAATCCGCGAGGCGCAGCCTCTGGGCCGCTTTGTTGGGCTGGATATCTATCTGGACCGGGGGCATCTGGCGGTGGTCGAAGTTGCCGAGGCCTGGCAAGTCAGCGAAGACTGGGGCGCGTTCTGGTCCAAGCTGTTCAACCTGCCGCTCTACCGCGCGCTGGCCTTTACCTTGACCTATACCTTCATCGTGACGCCGTTGCTGATTGTGCTTGGATTGATGATCGCCCTCGCGGTGAACTCTCTGCACCAGCGCCTTAAGGGCCTCATGATCTTCTTTTCGCTGCTGCCGATGATTGTGACGCCGCTTATCGGGTCCCTGATCCTGTTCTGGATGGTGGACAGCCGCGGCATTATTGGCTCTGCCCTGGTCTCCCTAGCCGGTGATCCCAACTTTTCGCTCAAGGCCTCCACCGGTCTGACCTGGGTGATGCTGATCATCTACGGGATCTGGAATTCGGCCCCCTTTGCCTTTGTGGTGTTCTACGCCGGGCTGCAAACCCTGCCGAAAGATCAGATCGAAGCGGCCCAGATTGACGGCGCCAGCCGTTGGCAACAGATCAAATATGTGGTGGTCCCCCATCTGATGCCGCTGGTCACATTTGTGGCACTCATTCAGCTCATGGACAACTTCCGGGTCTTTGAACCGGTGGTCGGATTCAACGCCTCGGCACATGCCACATCCCTGAGCTGGATCATCTTCAACGACCTCGGCGGCGAGACGCGACAGCTCTCGGCAGCCTCGGCAACCTCTGTACTGACAATCATTGGCGTCGCCATCCTGCTGTCACCGGTTCTGGTGCGCACCTGGCGCGATTTCAAGGGCAAAGCATAATGGCATCGAAAGCTCAAAGAATGCCCGTCGGGCTCCGCATCGCGTCCAGTGGCTTTGTCCTGGTGTGGTTCATCCTCGCGGCTTTCCCGTTTTTCTGGACGCTCTGGGGATCGTTCAAAGTGGAGTTGGATTTCTTTTCGATCTCCGACTGGACCAACGCCCTGACCGGCGAGCGCACAGAGGCGGCCTATGGCCGCTCGGTCACCGGCGCTGGCTACTTGGGGGCCTGGGTTCAGGAAGAGTTCTGGCGCAATGTGATCAACACCTTCATCGTGTGTTTCTTTGTGGTCTGCACCTCGCTGACCATTGGCACGCTGGGCGGTTACGCCCTGTCGCGCAGCTCTTACCGCTATACCTTCTGGCTGCTGATCACCGCCCTGATCTTCCGGGCGATGCCGCCGATCACCTTGGTGGCGGGCTATCTCTTGCCGTTCTTTGAATGGAACGTCTGGGGCATCCTGCCCACCACTATCATCGTGTTGGTGGCGATCAACCAGCCCTTCACCCTGTGGATGCTGCATTCGTTCTTCCAAAACATCCCCAAAGAACTGGACGAAAGCGCCAAAGTGGACGGCTGTACGCAGTTCCAGGCCTTCCGCCATGTGATTGTGCCGGTGATGTGGCCGGGCGTGATCACCACGGGGCTGTTCAGTTTCCTGCTGGCCTATAACGACTTTGCCGTGACCGCGATGCTGCTCAGCGAAAGCAACCGCACCATGGTTCCTGCCATCGCCGCCTTCCTTGGCACCACCTACACCGAAGGCAACGTGATGTTCGCTGTCGCCGCCGTGGTCTCGGCCACCGCCCCCTTGTTCGTGCTGGTCATGTTCTTCCAGCGCCAGATCGTCAGCGGTCTGACAGCAGGCGCGGTGAAAGGATGAGCGCCAAGGCCAGATACACCGCGGTTGGGCGCCACCCAGCGCTAAACCGTATGCCAAGGGACTTTCTCGCAGCCCCTCTCGCTCCCAACTGCGCAGAACCTCCCTTGGCACTTTTGAAGGATTAGAATGATGAAGGGCTCCCGTCCCGAACAGGCCGTGCTGACCAAAAACACGGATATGAGCAAAACCGAAGCAACCCGCGCCGTCATCGAAGGCATGGTCGATGGGCTCAATGACCACCGGATCAACGATATTGGCGAGTTCTTCGCCGATGGCTTCCGCTGGCTGGGCAATCAGGGCTGCGGCACCAAAACTGGTCTGCAAGAATTTCAGGACAATTGGCAGCGACCGTTCCAGGCGGCCTTTTCCGATAAGGTCTGCATCGATGAGGCACGCCTCTACATGGGCGAATGGGCCGCCGCTTTCGGTCGGCAGGAAGCCACTCACTCGGGTGCGTTTCTTGGCATCCCGGCCACCGGCAAGCGGGTTGAGATCCGCTACATGGATTTCTGGAAAGTGGTCGACGGCAAGATTGTCGACAATTGGGTGAACGTCGATTTCGCTCATGTTGCGGCTCAGCTGGGGGTCGATCTTTTCAATGGGGAAGGCTGGGAAGCCTTTGATCGCGGTGAAAAAACGCCACCGCGCCCCGCAAATGCGGCTGCTGGAAACTAAGGACAGACGGATGAGCATTCACTACCTGAAACGTGGCAAACCCGAAGCGGATCGTGCTGAGGATGACGCCAGAACCCGCGCCGTTGTTGAAGCAACGTTGAAGGACATCGAGGCGCGCGGTGACGCGGCGGTGTGCGAATTGTCGGAGAAGTTCGACAACTATTCTCCGGCGGCCTTCCGGCTGAGTGAGGCAGAGATCGCGGCGCTGATCGCTTCGCTGTCAGAGCGTGAGCTGGCCGATATCAAATTTGCACAGGAACAGGTGCGCAACTTCGCACAGGCGCAGCGCGACTCGATGCTGGATATCGAGGTTGAGACCATGCCCGGCGTGATCCTCGGGCATAAAAACATCCCGGTACAATCGGTGGGCTGCTACGTTCCCGGCGGCAAGTTCCCGATGGTGGCCTCGGCCCATATGTCGGTCGCCACCGCCGCGGTCGCAGGGGTGCCCCGCATCATCGCTTGCACCCCGCCGTTTCAAGGCAAACCCAACGCGGCCGTGATCGCAGCCATGCATCTGGGCGGGGCCCATGAGATCTATGTGATGGGCGGCATTCAGGCCATCGGCGCCATGGCGCTGGGCACGGAAACCATTGATCCGGTCCATATGTTGGTGGGCCCCGGCAACGCTTTTGTTGCCGAAGCCAAACGTCAGCTTTTCGGCCGTGTGGGCATCGACCTGTTCGCGGGACCCACCGAAACCATGGTGATCGCAGATGAGACCGCCGCCGATGGCGAACTTTGCGCGACCGACCTCTTGGGCCAGGCTGAACATGGCTACAACAGCCCCTGTGTTCTGCTGACCAACAGCCGCAAACTGGCCGAAGACACTCTGGCCGAGGTTGACCGTCTTCTCGGCATTCTACCCACCGCCGACACCGCCCGCGTCAGTTGGGAGGAATATGGTGAGGTGATCGTCTGCGACACCTATGAGGAAATGCTGCAGGTGGCGGATGGAATTGCCTCGGAACATGTGCAGGTGATGACTGATCGCGATGACTGGTTCCTGGACAATATGACCTGCTACGGCGCGCTGTTCCTCGGTCCACGCACCAATGTCTCCAACGGGGACAAGGTGATCGGCACCAACCATACGCTGCCAACGAAAAAGGCGGGCCGCTACACAGGTGGCCTCTGGGTTGGGAAGTATCTGAAAACCCACAGCTATCAGAAGGTCACCACGGATGAGGCGGCGACATTGATCGGCGAATATGGCTCACGTCTGTGCCTGCTGGAGGGCTTCGTTGGCCACGCCGAGCAATGCAATATCCGCGTCCGGCGCTATGGCGGCATCAACGTGCCCTATGGTGAAGGCGCGCCTTACCGTGAGGCGGCGGAGTGATCAAAGGGGCGAGGGGCCAGCCCCTCGCGCTCCCCGGAGTAGTTCTGGCAAGATGAAAATGGACCAACACACGCATCACAAGGCGCTGATCCAAAGCTTCCGGCAGGCAGCTTATGATTTTGATGCCCCTGCTGTGACCGCTGCGCTGCAGGACCTGCTGGCGCCGGATGCCGTGGTGCGGCTGGGCCATCCTTTGGGCGAAATGGTGGGGGCTGAGGCGTTTTTTGAATGCGCCTATGCACCGCTGTTGCAGGCGATGCCGGATCTGGAACGGCGTGACTATATCGTCATGGCCGGAACGGACGATCAGGGCCAGCACTGGGTTGGTTGCGCCGGCAGCTACATGGGTGTGTTTACTGCCCCTTGGCTGGATATTCCGCCCACCGGCCATCTGACCGCCATGCGCTATCACGAGTTTTTCCGCTTTGAGGCGGGCAAGGTCGTTGAGGTGCAGGCGCTTTGGGACATCCCTGAGGTGATGATGCAGGCCGGCGCCTGGGCGATGGCGCCCGCGCTTGGCAAAGACTGGCATGTGCCGGGGCCCGCCACGCAGGACGGGCTGGTGCCGGGGCCTTATGATGCGGCGCAGGGGCAGGCCAGTTGTCAGTTGATTGTCGATATGTTGCAGGCGCTGGTGCGTCATCCGGCGGATCCAAATCCTAAGGTTATGGAAATGGAGCGGTTTTGGGACAGGCGCATGAATTGGTACGGCCCTGCGGGCATCGGCACCGCACGCGGGCATGCCGGGTTTCGCAATTGGCATCAGATCCCGTTTCTGAACGCCATGCCGGATCGCGGCCAGCATGAGGGTGAGGTGACGCATCATTTCTTTGGCGATGGCAATTACGCGGCGGTCACCGGTTGGCCCAACATGATGCAGGCCCTGTCTCAGGACGGCTGGCTCGGTATTGCCCCGGCGGGGCGCAAGATCTCACTACGGTCGCTGGATTTCTGGCGGGTTGAGGGCGGCAAGATCCGTGAAAACTGGGTCTTGGTTGATCTGTTGGACGTCTACCGGCAATTGGGTGTGGACGTTTTTGCGCGATTGCGTGAATTCAATAAAGCGCGCAGCATGGCGCGCTTGAATATCCCGGATGGAATGACCCAATGATAGATCTGCCCCGCACCCCTTCGTTTTCACTCAGCGGCAAACGTGCCCTTGTCACCGGCGCCTCCTCAGGCATCGGGCAGGGCTGCGCCGTGGCGCTGGCCGAGGCGGGCGCGCATGTGATCTGCGCCGCTCGTGGGGGTGACAAACTGACAGAAACTGTCACCGCGATGCAGACTGCGGGATACAGCGCTGAGGCGCTGCAACTGGATCAGAGCGATCTGACAGCGGTTGCGGCGGCGGTGGCCGATCTGGATCTGGACATCGTTGTGAACTCCGCCGGGCTGGCGCGGCATACGCCTGCGATTGAAACCACGCCCGAGGATTACGATGCCGCGATGGGGCTAAACCTGCGCTCGGCCTATTTCCTGTCGGCCTATGCCGCCAAGGCGATGATTGCGGCGGGCAAGAAGGGGTCAATCATCCATATCTCCAGCCAGATGGGCCATGTCGGCGGGGTGGACCGAGCGGTCTATTGTGCCTCCAAACATGGGCTGGAGGGTATGGTGAAATCCATGGCCATCGAATGGGGCCCGTCGCAGATCCGCATAAACACGGTCTGCCCAACCTTCATTCGCACGCCCTTGACCGCGCAGACGTTTGAGCGACCAGACCGCAAGGCCTGGGTGGAGGAAAAGATCAAGCTGGGCCGCATTGGCGAGGTCGAGGATATCATGGGCGCGGTGGTTTACCTGGCCTCTGACGCCTCCGCTCTGGTCACCGGTACCTCGATGTTAATTGACGGCGGGTGGACGGCAGACTGATGAGCGCAAGTAAAGTCACCTCCACCGAAGTGGCCCGCCGGGCGGGTGTCAGCCAATCCGCGGTCAGCCGGGTGTTCACGCCGGGCGCCTCTGCCTCCAAGGCGACCATTGCTAAGGTGCGCAAAGCCGCCGAGGAACTGGGTTACCGCCCGAACAACTTGGCCCGCGCCATGGTGTCCGGCAAAAGCCGGATCATCGGGCTGGTCGTGGCCTATTTGGAAAACCAGTTCTATCCGATTGTGCTGGAGAAACTGTCGAACGCTTTGCAGGAACAGGGTTATCACATCCTGATTTTCACTGCGCCGAACTCCTCGGACGGGGTTGAATCGGTGATTCAGGATCTGATGGACTATCAGGTGGATGGCATTGTTGCGGCCTCGGTCTCGCTGTCTTCGGATCTGGCCGAACGGGCGACGCAGGCAGGCATTCCGGTTGTTCTGTTCAACCGAGGCCAAGATCACAGCCCCTTTGTCGAGGTTACCTCGGACAATATCGCGGGCGGACGGCAGGTGGCTGAATTCCTTGTGGCCGGAGGGCATCAACGGATCGCCCATATCTCGGGTTGGCAGGGCAGCTCAACGGGGCGCGAACGTCGACAGGGATTTGGAGAAGGTCTGGCAGCCTCAGGCGTAGCGCCGGTTGCAACGCTCGATGGCATGTACAGCCGTGAAGTGGCGATGGAATGCGCGGACCGGTTGCTGAAGGAGCAGGATCCCGACGCGATTTTTGTGGGCAACGACCACATGGCCTTTGCAGTCATCGACCACCTACGCAAACAAGGCGTCGAGGTTGGCCGCGAGGTTTCCGTCGTGGGCTACGATGATGTGCCAATGGCCGCCTGGGGCGCCTACGACCTGACCACAATTCGCCAGCCCGTGAACCGGATGGTGGAAGCCACAGTGTCAGCCCTGATGGCTCATATCGATAATCCAAATACTGCCGCCCCGCGCCGTGAGACCATTGATGGTCCGTTGATTGTGCGCGGATCGGCCAGAGTACCAGAAGGATGGCTAGATGAAGGGGTTTGATCCCAAATTCACTGATTTCCCGGACTATATCGTCGGGATCACCAAGGAGATCTGGGAAGATCGCGGCCTTGCAACGCTGCATGAATACTATGCGCCCGACATTGTGGTGCGGATGCCCGGGTCAGTCTCAACCGGCAACCAAGGGGTGATTGCCGCCACCGCCGCAACATTGGCGGAGTTTCCTGACCGCGCCCTTTTGGGTGAAGACGTCATCTGGTCCGGCACGCCGGAAGAGGGCATGCTGTCGAGCCACCGGATCATGTCCACCGCGACCCATCTGGGCGACGGGATGTTTGGGCCGGCGACGGGCAAGAAATTGGCCTACCGGATTTTGGCCGATTGTCATGCCAAGAATAACGCCATCGATGATGAATGGCTGATCCGTGACAACGGCGCGGTGGTGCGCCAGATGGGCTGGGATCCCAAGGATTTCACCCGCGATCTGATCGCGCGCGAAGGCGGGCCTGAGGCCTGCGTGAAGCCGCTGTCACCCGCCAATGACCTTGAAGGGCCTTACAAGGGGCGCGGCAATGACAATGCTTGGGGGCAGCGCCATGCCGATCTGCTGAGCGCCATGATGGCGGCGGATATGGCAGCGGTTGAGCGCGAGTATGATCGCGCCGTGCAAACCGAATACCCCGGCGGCGCCTCCGGCCACAGCTGGGATCCAGTTGACCGGTTCTGGATGTCGCTGCGCGCGGCCATGCCCTCGGCCAAGTTCACGATCCACCATCAGATTGGCCGCGATGATCCCAACATGCCGCCCCGATCGGCTCTGCGTTGGAGCCTGCACGGCAAGCACGATGGCTGGGGCTGTTTTGGTGCGCCGACGGGGGCGGAACTCTATGTGCTGGGCATCAGCCACGCCGAATGGGGCGAGTTGATTGGCGGGCAGATCAAGCTGCGCCGCGAATGGACGCTGTTTGATGAAACCGCCATTTGGAAGCAGATCTTGCTGCATAGCGGGGATCTCTGAGTGAGTCTTGGGACCTCATATCTGGATGCCAGTCAGGCGGGGCAGCGGGCGCATGCCTTCTTTGCGTCGCGGCGGGCACGGCGGCTGAACAACCGCCCACCGGGAAGTTGGGTTTGATCCTTTCAAGCCCAACTTTCACAGGAGAACAGACATGAGTAGCATTCAATCCCGCATCGTTCGTTATGGCGAGCTGCGCCCGTGCAAAACCGCCTTCATCGACGCCCATACCCCGGGCAGTGACCAGAAGGAAAACTTCACTATTGTGGGGGGCGGCGTCTCCGAAAGCCCGGATCAGCACGTCCATATCACCGATAAAATCGGCTTCAACATCGGTGCGGCAGGCCAGCCGCCGAAGTGCCGCAACTCACTGCACAGCCACACCACAGCTGAGGTGTTTTTTGTCGCCAAGGGGCGCTGGCGCTTCTTCTGGGGGCGCTATGGCACGGCGGGGGAATTCATTGCCGAGGAAGGCGATATCTTCAACATCCCCACCGGCATCTTCCGTGGCTTTGAAAACGTGGGTCAGGACTACGGCATGATCATGTCGATCCTGGGCGGAGATGACGCCGGCGGCGGGGTGACCTGGGCCCCGCAGGTGATCGAGGATGCGCAGGCGCATGGTCTGATGCTGGGCAACAACGGCGTGCTTTATGACAGCAAGAAGGGTGAGGAACTGCCACATAACGTGCAGCCCATGCCGGTGCTAAGCGAGGAAGAGCTGAAAGCCTATCCTGAGGTGCCCGTCGGTGATGTGATTGGCCACTATGTTGCCCGGTATTGGGATCTGATGGCGCTATCGTCCAAGGCTCCGGCGGCGGTGATCGGGGAAAACGCCCTGATCAAGGACAAACCGGGCTTTGACGTGGATTTCCTCAGCCGGGGTTCTGCCATGACCGAGATGGCGAAGGCAGACCGGCCGGTGGTTCTGATGCCGGCCAGCGGCCATTGGCACATTGTGATCGAGGATGTTGAGGTGACGCTGTCCAGCGGTGACACGGCGGTAGTGATGCCGGGCGAAAGCTACAGCGCCGCGCCCTCCATGACCGGTGAGGCGGGGCTCTATCGGATCACCGCCACCGATGATCCGGCCGGGGCCACCTGGACAGGCGCCTAAGCGTTAAGACAGCAGGCCCGGCGCAGGTCGGGCCTGACATCTATCTGAGGGGAGGACGCAGAATGACCAAGATCAAAACCACACATGTCGGTTCATTGCCACGCAGCCAGGAGGTGGTGGATTTCATCTTTGCCCGTGAAAATGAAACCGCTTATGACCCCGCAGCCTTTGATGCGGCGATGACCGCGGCGGTTTCTGAAACGGTGCGCAAACAGGTGACAGCCGGGGTGGACATCGTCTCGGACGGGGAAACCTCCAAGATCTCCTATGCCACCTATGTGAAAGACCGCTACACCGGGTTTGCCGGGGACAGCCCGCGCAATGCACCGGCAGATCTGAAGATGTTTCCCGGTTTCCTGCAGCGGATTGCCGATGATGGCGGCACGCCGCAATATGCCCGGCCCATGTGTGTGGGGGAGGTGACCTCAAAAGGGCAGGGTGAGTTGCAGAAAGACATCGCCAACCTCAAGGCGGCGATGGCGGAACATGGGGCGGAGCGCGGTTTCATGAATGCGGCCAGCCCCGGTGTGATCTCGCTGTTCCTGCAAAACGATTTCTACAAAACCCGCGAGGCCTATCTGGCCGCCCTCGCAGATGCGATGCGCGAAGAATATGAAACCATCGTGTCCGCGGGGCTGGATCTGCAGCTGGATTGTCCGGATCTGGCGCTGTCACGCCATATGCTGTTCAACGATCTGAGCGATGCCGAGTTTGTCAAAGTCGCCAACATGCATGTGGAGGCGCTGAACCACGCACTGCAGAACGTGCCGGCGGAGAAGGTGCGGGTGCATATCTGCTGGGGCAACTATGAGGGGCCGCATTGCTGTGACATACCGATGGACAAGGTCTTTTCCACACTGATGGCGACCAAATCGCGGTATGTGTTGTTTGAAACCTCAAACCCGCGCCACGCTCACGAATGGACCGTGTTCCGCGACCGCCGTGCTGAAATCCCCGAGGATAAGGTGCTGGTGCCGGGTGTGGTGGATACGACCACCAACTTTGTAGAACATCCCGAACTGGTGGCGCAGCGGATTGATCGGTTCACAGGTATCGTTGGCCGGGACCGGGTGATCGCCGGATCTGACTGTGGATTTGGCACTTTTGCGGGCTTTGGTGCGGTGGATCCCGATATCGCCTATGCCAAATTGGCCGCCCTGTCAGAAGGGGCAGCCTTGCTGTGAAGACCCCCTTGGTGATGATCCCTGGCATGATGTGTGACGCCCGGCTCTGGGCGCCGCAGGTGGCGGCCTTTTCAGCGGGGCGCAGCGTGGTGCTGGCCGATATTTCCTTTGCGGAGACTGTGGAAGATCTGGCCGCGGGCGTCCTGCGTAACGCACCAGAGCGGTTTGCGCTGGCGGGGCTGTCGATGGGCGGGATTGTCGCGATGGAGGTGCTGCGTCAGGCGCCGCACCGGGTGGAACGGCTGGCGCTGTTGGACACCAACCACAGGGCAGAGCTTGACGAGGTGAAATCCAACCGGTTGCCGCAGATCGCGGCGGTGAAGACAGGCCGACTGGCTGAGGTGATGCGCGAAGAGATGAAACCGCGCTATCTGGGCTACGGGGCCCGGCGCGGCGACATTCTGGCGCTTTGCATGGATATGGCGCTGGATCTGGGGCCGGAGGTGTTTCTGCGCCAGTCCGCCGCGCTGATGGCGCGCCCGGATCAGACGCTGGTGCTGCGCAACACACGGGTGCCGACGCTGGTGCTGTGCGGCAGCGGCGATGTGCTCTGCCCTGTGTCGCGCCATCAGGAGATGGCCGCGTTGATACAGAACGCTACTTTGGAAATGATTGAGGGCGCGGGGCATTTGCCACCGCTGGAACGCCCGAATTTAACAAATGCCGCGATGGAACGCTGGCTGGAGGAGACGTGATGACGCCAACCCTATTGGAGCTTTTGCGGCGGGTGGATACGCCGACGGTTTGCAATGCCATCGAGGTTGCCCAGGGCAAACGCGGCTTTGACCGGTTTACCCGCGGCACGATGCTGTGTTCGGACCCCGATGGCGGCGCGATGGTTGGTTATGCCAGCACGGCCAAAATCGCTGCCGTTGCCCCCCCGACAGAACCCGCAGAGGTGATCAAAGCCCGGCGCATGGCCTATTACAAGCATATGTCCGAAGGGCCACGACCTGCCATCACCGTGGTGGAGGATTTGGACTTCCCAGACTGCATCGGTGCGTTTTGGGGGGAAATCAACACCACCGTTCACAAAGGTCTGGGCACCAGCGGCGCCCTGACCAATGGTGTCATGCGCGATCTTGGCGATTTGCCTGACGCATTTCCGGTGGTCGCGGGCTCTGTCGGGCCAAGCCACGGGTTTGTCCATGTGCGTGAGATCGGCACTGAGGTTGAGATTTTTGGCCTGCGCATCCGTGATGGCGACTTGGTGCATGCCGACCGGCACGGTGCTTTGGTGATCCCAACCGAGGTGATTGACCAGCTGGAAAACGCCATCCGTAAATTGCTGGAAACGGAACAGCTGATCTTAGAGCCAGCGAAACAGGACGGTTTCGATTTCGAGGCTTTTGAACAGGCGTGGGCGGCTTTTGAAGCAGCGCGGACTTAAGCCATATTGCGTTTGTTCGCAGCGCTTTTGCCGACTCCGCAACGGAGGGTCGTTTCGAGGTTCACATGTCAGATGCCTCAACGCGCACCAGCCTTTG
The DNA here is from genome assembly GCF_047123305.1 of Thalassobius sp. MITS945101. Taxonomy (GTDB): domain Bacteria; phylum Pseudomonadota; class Alphaproteobacteria; order Rhodobacterales; family Rhodobacteraceae; genus Thalassobius. The sequence goes on along the minus strand of NZ_CP138918.1, from coordinate 4,012,180 downwards.
CTGACACCTAGGGGCAGGTGCGGGAAACAACCCTAATTATTGCGGTGGTTGCCCCAAATCTATGAAATCATTTGATTTCTTGGGCCGAGGAAATTTTGCGGCAAGGGAACGACGAAGGCACATCCGTTCAAAGGGGCCTGGTCCAGAACGGCCTGGGGCAGGTCCCGCACCTCAGACGTCACCATCAGATCTGTGCCGTCCCTGCCGCCCAGCACAAGGCCAGTTGGATAGCAGACAGGCAAGTTTGCCCTGGCGAGCTCGTCTCCATTTACACTCAACTTTACCAGCGACCATCCTCGGGCCATCGCGACGATCAGATTTCCTTGCCGGTCAATCGCCATCGATTGAGGGTACCCAGAAGCGGAGGTGAAGGTCTTGAACTGTTGAAGACGTTTGGAGTTGAGGCTGTAGCAGAAGATCGACCGGGAGGCTTCAAACCCGACATAGACAGATCTGGAATGTCGGCAATAGGCAAGGCAGCTGGCCCGATGCTGAAAGCTGACCAGTTCTGTGTAATGGCCGTGCTCGCCAAAGAGGACCAGCTTATCAAGTCCAGACTGGTCGATCACACCAAGCAGATCATTTTCTGGCCCTGGGAAGGCACAACGGCAGGCACTGTCGAGTTGAACCTGCTTCCCGTTGCTGGTGTCGATGACAACATTGCCGCCCATGGAATAGAGCCGCCCATCGTGTCCCAGCACCACCCCGACCACTCCTTCGGCCGGTCTGAAGCAAGTGCGTTTGTTCTCTTTTGGGCTGGCGCGGTAGACCGCATTTTCTGTGGCATCAAACCAGATGAACTCCTGCGTATTCTCATCCCATTGTGGGGACTGGCTAGAAAGGCAGGTGGGGGCGCCATAAAGGATCGGCTGGTCCAACTGGGCCGGGGGTACCAGACTGGTGTTCAAGCCGATTTGAACTTTGTGGGCCGCTCCCATCAAAGCGCGCGCCAGTTCGGCAATCCGCTCCCCTTGAATCCGATAGTTTGGTCCGGCCACAGTCAAAGCAGCCAGCTGGCCGCCAGATGGTGAAAAGACCGGCACGCTGATCGAACAGTTCCCTGTGTTCACTTCACCTGCTTCTAAGGCGTAGCCCTTGCTGCGAATGTCCGCCAATTCGTCAAGCAGGGCTTGTTGGTCAAAACCAGAGGTCTGGTCTTCAGCCGCATGTATCTTCTTGAGTTGCCGGGCCAATCTGCTTCGATCCATGAAAGCCATCAGTGCGCGGCCTGCCGAGGAAGATTCGAATTTGAGCACGGTCCCTGGCGCAACGCTGTCGTGTTCCAGGTGGCTGCTCAACTCAACCCCAAGAACCACCGCTTCGCCTTCAAGATCAAAGGTGCAATAGGTCGACTCGCCACATTCATTGCGGAGTTCCATAATCTCGGGCAAACACCGCCGCAGGAAATCCTGATTGCGGATTGCGTTCTTGAAATTGTGCAGCATGGCATAGCGATAGCGCAGCCTTGTATTGGTTGGGTCCAACTCGGCCACAGCAGAGGTTATCAGGTTTGCAATCGCGCTCTTGGTTCTGCCTTCGTCGTGTTCAAACAGTTCGGAGGCCTCCTCTTTGCTGACCCCTTCACGGCTTTGCATCAGCAAAGAGAACAGCTTGAAGGCATCCGCAACCGCTGTAGCGGTTGGTGCGTCGATGTGTTTGCTCGGCTGGGCCGCCATTTCCTTCATGAATGTACCGACCTTTCATTCCTGGGATCCCGCTTTTGGCACGCTGCAAACCTTCATTAACTGTAGCCCCAGATGTGACGGTGTCATAGCGGCGATGTGCCCGCGTGCACACAAATCTGGCGTCACTTTGACAACACGCTCAAACGCTTACCGCTTCGAGCCTAGCACACTTTGCTCGAAAATTGGCCCATCATGGATCACGCTTTCTCTTGGAAGGAGACGTTTTCTGAGATCAAGGTCCCGATCGCCATTCGAACCGAGAGTTATGCGGAATACGGAAACCAAAGGAGGGCCGGCCGCTTGCGCTTTAGAAACCAAAGCCGTGCATCGTTTTAGAACGGTATTGGTGAAGCCTACAGCCAAAGGCAGATTTTACGTAAGCGCTGCATCTAGCCCCCGTGTGGCTGTGTTCCAAAGCTTCGCAAGACGGGCATGTATTGGCGAAGCGCCAATACCAAAACACAAATAGATGAGCTTTCGGCCCGTCGCGGCTTATAGTCGTCTTCGCACGCATGACTTTGCAAATGTTCCTACCCGCGCGTTTCTGTTGCTGATCGCCCTATTTTCAAGAGAGCTCAGAACAATAACCATTTTGGTGAAGGGGGGTCAGTAAGGGCCGCGTGCTTGCTGAAAGCACAGCTCCAATCGGTGAGGCCTTTCCGGTGAAGGCAAGTAAACACTTCAACGGCAAACAAATTGAGAAGTCAGGGGAAGACAAGTTTGACTTGTGCAATTCGTCGTCAGCGATAGCAAAGACAATTGCGGGCAATAAAAAGCCGGTAGGCACTCTGTTCGCTAGACATGGCCCTTGGGGCCAGTAAGAGCAGCGATCCTCCCCACTGAGGTGGTCCGTCCTTATCGTTGGGAACCGGAGGATCGATGATGGGAACTTCACGACACGCTACATTTTCCCGAACGGTAAATATAGCGTCGTGCTGTGAGCAAAGAATCTCCGAAATTCCTCCGTTGCTTGGTGAGAGCAGGTAAAATAATCATCGAACTTGCGTTTAGCACCAATGGGTACGGAGCGATTTTGCCTTCTTCGGCCACCCAGAAAACCACTGCGCAATATAACTGGTGCTGGCTAAGTCGTGTACGAACGAACCAAGGCATTGCGATCAAATGGCCTAATCTTCATGTGTTTTGATTTGATGCAACCAGCCAATCTGAGTTTGCCGGTATGTAACAACCATACTTCTGTTGCCCGTTCGTGATCTCAGAAACCCATGGCTTGCGCTGACGCAACGTTGAGATGTTTGCCGAAGCGACACAGCCTTTTGGCTTCTGGACAGAAATGCATCGTTTTTGACCCTTTTGTTGCAATGGCGTCACCGGAATTTCGGTCAATGTCCTGTCACATTTCCTTTTGCATCTGACCGCCTTAATTCGCCCCTAGCCAGGTCATTGCGCTCCCTCCGCGCGCCCAGCAAGAGCGTTGATTTTTGGGGACTTGAGACATGACCTTGACCGCACGTGCGCTGCTATTGGCCAGCGCCGCCACTTTAACCGCTGCTCCTCTTTGGGCGCAGGATGCCGATGACGTCACCCTGCTGGAAGAGATCCGCATTGAAACCGACGCAGCGCAATCGCTGCTCGGCAATGCCGAGATCACCGCTGAGGAGATCGAGAACCGCAATCCCGCCAGCCTGCAGGATGTTTTTGCGGGCGAAACTGCCGTGACCGCCAGCGGTGGTGCGGCCATTGGCCAAAAGGTCTATGTGAACGGGATCGAGGAAAGCCTCTTGGCGGTGACCATCGATGGCGCCCGTCAGAACAAATCGGCCTTTCACCACACTGGCAATGTGCTGATTGATCCGGAGCTGTTGAAAACGGTTGAGGTCACATCCGGTCTTGCCCCGGCCGACGCAGGGCCGGGCGCTCTCGCGGGGACAATTGCCTACACCACCAAAGACGGCCGGGATCTGCTGGCGGCCGGTCAGACCTTTGGCGGCTACGCCTCCTACACCTACGGCACCAACGGTTTTGGCAACCGTGGCTCACTGGCGTTGTTTGGCCAGCAGGGTTCGGTGGACTATCTGTTCAGCCTGGCCCGTCACAAAGGGGATGACTACGAGGATGGCAGCGGCGCCGTGGTTGAGGGCACCCAGGCTGACCTGACGGACTACAACGTCAAGGTCGGCGTGAGCACCCAGAACGGGGCACGTCTGAGCTTTGCGGCCTCCCAGACAAAAGACACCGGCCTGCGCGCTGCGCAGCCGGGTCCGTTCGGGGCACTGTTTATCCGCCCAGATTTCTTCGGGGTGTTGGATCGCACCACAGGTGCCCCCGTTGCCAACGTGTTGGTTGAAGGCCTGTCGCGGCGCGAATCCTATACGGTGACCTATGACAGCGAAGGGGCCGAGGGTGGTGTCTCCCCGTTTGCGCAGCTCTCTTACAACGAACAGGAAATCGATGCGATTGGTGTAGCCGGCATCAACAAAAGCCTGAGCGGCGTGATCAAAGAAGATTTCGAGTTGTCCAATGGCAACGTGACCGCTGGTGTCGATTTTTTCCGTGAAACCGCAGAGGGCTGGATGGGGCCAGCGATCCCGCCAACCATGGGTGGCGGCACTGAGAAGTTGCAGAACGTCGGTGTCTTTGCGCAGGCCCGTCAGGATCTTGGCGAGCGGATCTCGGCCTCCTATGGGGCGCGTTTCGACATGCAGAAGTTTGAGGCTGCAGATGGCTCAACGTTCAAATCCAGCGGTGCCAGTGTCAATGGTTCGGTGGATGTGATCCTGAGCGACGCCTTGACGCTGAACGCCGGTGTCGCCTCGACTTGGGGCGGTTATGAACTGGGCGAAGCGGCGCTGATCAACTTCTTCGGGCCATGGGATTATACCGGTTTCACCACCTCGCAATCGAAATCGGCTCGTCTTGGTTTGCGCTATGAAATGGGGGCGCTTGAACTGAGTGGTGCATTCTTCCGCACCGAAATTGACGACATCAACGCAGTACTTCCGTCGCGCGGGGCCCGTGGGGCGACCGCTGACGTTACCACCCAGGGCTTTGATGCGGCGCTGCGCTATGAAATGGACAACGGCTTTGTTGGGGTGAACTACACCTTTGCCGATGTGCAGATGGCGGGCGATGAGATCAACTCGCGCAGCTATTATCTGGGCCGTCCGATGGGGCACATCTTTGGTCTGGAGGCGGCCCTGGAGGCAACCGAAAGCCTGCGGATTGGCGGCAGCGCGGAGATCGCGCTGGACTATGACGCCACCGACAGCATCGCGGGTATGGGGCCGTTGGAAGGTTACGAAGTGGTGAATCTCTTTGCCGAATACACCCCACCGTCGCTGGACCAGCTAAGCCTGCGTTTCGAAGTGCGTAACCTGTTGAACGAAACCTTCACCACCCGTGGGGCGGATGGCGACGGGACCACTCAGGACATCACCCCGCTGACCGAGCCGGGGCGGACTTTCGCGCTGACAGCAAAAATGAACTTCTGATCCGCTAGATCTGAGACTTGGAAACGGGCGCCGGGCGCGCCCGTTTGCCACAGCCGAACCGGATTGCACCGGTCCAAGGAATGCCGTAAGGCTGTCCCCACTGTGATTGCCCGCCCAGGAGCCAGCCCTTTTTTCACGACAGGTCGGAAGCGGGTGAGGCGCAGCAGTGGCAATTCAACATTACCCTGGAAATTTGCGGATTGGTGTTCTGGACGGAACGCCGAAAGTCAGTGTGAGCACTGCACCGCATCGGGCCGTCCCCAAGGTCAAAGTGCTGGTGTTGCTCAGCGGGTTCCACCGCTTCATGGTCAACGCACAAACGGTTGATCTTGATGCCTCCGAACATCCCGCAGCCGTGACGCTTACCTTGCCGGACGGCGGGCAGATTTGTCATCTGGAGCGCAGAGGCGAGCCCTATCGAAAATTGGCGATTGCCGCCGATTGGGACTGGTTTGAGGCGTTCACCGCGTTGGAAACCCCTGAAAATCCTTTCAAACGCAGTGCAGAGGACGCACTGGCAAATCTTTGGCGCCCGGATCAAGAAGTGGTGCGTTTGGCGACGCAGATCGTTTTGCCACCTCCCATGCGCTCGGCAGCAGAGGTCGAGCTTTACCGCATGGCGCGTGGCACCGACATTCTGCGCCGTGTCGCCGGCGCTGTTGCCGGTGGTGCGGCCCATTCACCTGAAAACATTGCAGAAAGCATTCGTCAGACGCTGGTACAGTCGCCAAGAAACAACCGCATTGTTGAAGAGCTGGAGGCCAGCCTCGGGTTGAGCCAGCGGTCGCTTCAACGGCATTTCAAACAGGCGTTTGGCCTGACAATTGCGGGCTATCAGCGGCATCTTTTGTTGCAATTGGGGCACCGGGCGCTTTGTGAAGACGGGGCCAGCATCGCCGAGGCGGCATCGCTTGCGGGCTATTCTTCGACCGCCAATTTCACCACGGCTTTCCGGCACGCTTATGGCGTCACCCCCAAGGTGCTGCAGCGGGGGGCTTAGGGTCGAAACGCAGCAGATCGCACAAATCCTGAGCGTTTTTGTTGCGATAGCGTTGACATGAATAATTATTCACATTATCGGATCGACTATCCTACGGGACCCAGCCAGGACTGCTGTGCGCAGACAAGCCCCTCCCTCGACAATCTGATCCCAAAACGTTCTCCCGCTGTGGAGGGCGTCCCTTCGACACATACGCTCCGGAGGTCGTTTTGACTCGTCTGCGCATCCTTTCTCTGTCATCCCTGCTGATGACATCCACCTTCCTCGCCCCAAGCGCCTTGATCGCGCAGGAGCTGGAAGGCGACGTAATTCACCTTGGCGAAGTTGTTCTGCGCGCCATCAATGACGGTGGCGCAGGGGTGTCCCCTGCGCAGGCGGCCAACACTGCCGGGTCCCGTGTTCCAGTGAACCCCGAAGATCTGCCGCGTGCCGTGACCGTTTTGCCGCGCGAACTGTTTGAAGCACAGGGGGCGCGGACGATGGAAGAAACCGTGGCCTATAGCCCCGGCATCGTGACCGAGACCTACGGGCAGGACAATCGCTACGACGAATACGTCCTACGCGGCTTCGAAGCTCAGATCGGCGGCGCCTACCGTGATGCCATGCCGCTGCGCACAGTGGACCGGGCTTCGTGGCGGACCGAGCCATTTGGTCTGGAAAGTGTCAACATTCTGCGTGGCCCGACTTCTGATCTCTATGGCACCAACCAGCCCGGAGGCCTGACCAACGGGGTCAGCAAACGGCCCGAGTTCAGTTTCGCCGGTGAACTGCGTACCGTCTTCACTAGTGAAAAAGGTAAGGAAGCAGGCATCGACGTGACCGGTCCGCTGTCCGACAGGGTGGCCTATCGCCTGATTGCCTTGGTGAACGAGTCTGGCACCAACTATGACGCGGTGGACACCGGGCGGGTCTATATCGCGCCATCATTGACCTTCGAGCCCACAGATGAAACCCGTTTCACGGTTTACGGGCAGTATCAGAAAGACAATGTTGGCGACACCTATGTGCCGGTGCCGATGTATGGCTCACTGATGCCCAATCCGGTTGCGACCTATGGGCCGGGCACCTACACGGGCAACCCCGACTACAACACCATCGAAACCACACAGGGCTATCTTGGCTATGAGCTGGAACATGAGTTCACCCCTGGCCTCACCTTGATGAGCCGGGCGCGGGTGTCGAAAAACGACTGGCTGAACCAGACCGAGTTCCCTGCCGCCTTTGTCAATCTGAACACCGTGAACGGTCTGGCGCTGACCCCGAACGAAATCGACACCGCTTTGATGAGTGTGTTCGATGTGGATCAGCAGCTGGATCAAACCAGCGCGGACAATGCGCTCCTGTGGGAGTTTGACACCGGTGCGGCCTCGGGCACCCTGGCCTTTGGTCTGGACTACTACAAAGTCGATAGCGATACCGCGTTCTCCTACGGCTACCGTGGGGCCCGGGATCTGGAAACCGGTGCCTTGCTGGATCCAACCCTGAACCCAGGTCCCGCCCAGCTGGATTCGACCCGTGCGATCCAACTGGATCAGCTGGGCCTCTACGTGAACGGACATGCCGATATCGGGGATCGCTTTGTGCTCTCGGGTGGTCTGCGTCGGGACCGGGTGAGCTACGCTGCGCAGGGGGTGATGGAAGTGCCGGGCGCGACCATTCCGTTCGATCATGAAACCAAGGCAAACACCACCTCGGGCAATGTCTCTCTTGGCTACAAGGTTTCGGAAGACATGCTGGCCTATGGTTCTGTCTCACGCAGCTTCAACCTGCCACCAAGCGGGCTGAACAGCAGCTTTGAGGCGCTCGATATCGAAAAATCGACCTCTTACGAACTGGGGATGAAGTTCACCTCGGCAGATGCGCGCACCAGTTTTGGGGTTGCCGCCTTTGACATCACCAAAAACGATGTGGCTTTTGACGATCCCGGCAGCGCCCACCCGCTGATCTATACGCAGGTCGGCGAAGTGCGCTCGCGTGGGTTGGAGTTTGAAGCCACCCATGACTTCGACAACGGGCTGAGCCTGTTTGGCAGCTTCAGCGTTGTGGATGCCAAGGTCACGCAGGACGCGGTTTACGGCGGCAATCAGACCGCACGTGCGCCACGCTTCTCGGCTGCGCTCTTTGCCCAGTATGAGGTGCCGCAGGTCGAGGGACTCGCCGTCAGCTTTGGCGCACGTCACACCGGTGAGCGCTATTCTGACATTGCCAACGCCATCCAGCTGGAAGCGGTGACGCTTTATGACGCGTCGATCAGCTATGAATACGGGGATTGGCAAATGCTGCTGGCGGCACGGAACCTGACGGATGAGCAGTTCATTGGGTACTGTGGCGGTAACTTCCTGCCGCTGGGCGGCGGGTTGGACACCTATGCTGGTTCCTGTGTGCATGGTGCCGGGCGCGAGGTTTCGCTGACCCTGCGCCGCAGCTTCTGATCGGAGGTGATCGGATGCGCTGGCTCTGGCTTGCTGCTGTGACCTGTCTGGCGACGCCCCTTGCGGCGGAGCCTAGACAGATCGAGCACCGCTACGGCACCACAGAGATTGACGGCACGCCAGAGCGTGTCGTTTCTCTGTCCTTTATCGGTCATGACTTTCTGCTGACGCTTGGGGTGACCCCCGTGGCGCTGCGCTATTGGTATGGCACCCACCCCTATGGCGTCTGGCCCTGGGCACAGGAAGCTTTGGGCGCGGTGGAACCCGTTGTGCTCTATGGCGAAATCAACGTTGAACAGATCGCCAACCTGAAACCGGACCTGATTGTCGGGCAATGGTCGGGCATGACGGCAAATGATTACAGATTCCTGTCGCAGATTGCCCCCACCTTGCCGCCTCCTGTGGGTGAAGGGGACTATTCCGCAGCGTGGCAGGACATGACCCGTCAATTGGGTCTGGCGCTGAACCGCCAAGGTGAGGCAGAAGAGGTGATCGCGCGACTGGAAGGCCGTTTCGCAACTGTGCGGGACGCGCATCCCGAATGGGCAGGCAAATCCTCAGTGGTGGCCTGGCCACCGCGCATCGGGGCCTACACCAGCAAAGACCTGCGCAGCCGGTTCCTGACCGATCTGGGCTTTGCCCCGCAGAGTCAGGTTGACGCTCTGATCGGGGCAAACGCCTTTTTCGTGACGATCCCGCAAGAGGATCTGAGCGCCCTTGATGTGGACCTGCTGCTTTGGACCCATACCGCCAATCTGCCGCAGGCGCTGGACGGGATTGCACTGCGCAAAACCACACGGGCCTATCAAGAAGGGCGGGAGCTTTACGCCGACTACGACCTCACGGCTGCTCTGTCACACTCCAGCCCGTTGTCGCTGGATCACGCATTGGACCGGATCGTGCCGCTGATTGAGGCCGCGATGGATGGCGACCCCGCAACGGAGGTTGCAACCACCGCAATCGAAGGGGTGACCCCGAAATGATACTGTTGAAAAACAATCCGTTGTGGGCAACCGCTTTTGTGCTGAGCATCGGGGCGGCAATGGCGGCGCTGTCATTGGGCTTTGGGCAACGCAGCCTCGGCTGGTCTGACGTGCAGGCGGCGCTTTTGGCCTATGAAGCACAGAACCCTGATCATATCACCATCTGGGAGCTGCGGCTGCCGCGGGCGTTTGCCGCCATCCTGGGCGGCGGCGCCTTGGGGATTGCGGGGGCCTTGATGCAAGCGCTTAGCCGCAATCCCTTGGCCGATCCCGGCCTTTTGGGGGTGAACGGCGGTGCGGCGCTGGGCGTTGTGATTGCAATCTGGGGGTTGGGGCTGGCGGCGCAAGCGATGTTGGTGGTCCCCGCCTTGATCGGTGCCGCGCTGGCTTCGGCACTGGTGCTGCTGTTGGGCGGGGCCGGACGAAATGGTCCGGATCCGACACGGCTGGTGCTTGCCGGGGCTGCGGTGGGGGCGCTGTTTCTGGCGCTGACCTGGGCAATCCTCATTCTCAGCCGTGAAAGCCTGGACATCTTCCGATTTTGGGTACTCGGCAGCTTCACCGGCATCACCCTGACGGATCTGAAGGCCCTTCTGCCGCTTTATGCGGTTGCCTTGCCTGTGGCCGCTCTGGCGGCGGTGCTGCTGGCGCCTCTGGTGCTGGGCGATGACGCCGCACGCGCCCTTGGGGTGCGCGTCGGTCTGGCCCGTTGTGTGGCCTTTTTCGCAATTGTCTTGCTCTGCGGGACCACAGTGTCGATGGCCGGTCCGATTGCCTTTATCGGGTTGCTGGTGCCCCATCTGGTGCGTCCTGTACTGGGCGCGGACCTGCGGTTGCAGGCCTTGGGGTGCTTCATCACCGGCGCGGTTCTGGCGCTTCTGGCCGACACTTTGGGGCGGGTGATCCTGCCGGGACAAGAGATTGAAGCCGGGGCCATGATGGCGCTGATCGGCGGTCCAACCCTCATAATGCTGGTGCGCATGCGCAGGGAGGTGGTGCTATGAATGCCTTGATCCTGCAACTGCCTGTTTTGTCTTTCCGGCTGCCACGTCGGGTTCTGGTGGTCAATGTAGCGTTGCTTGCACTGGTGCTGCTGCTGGCTGTGAAAGCACTGTTTTCTGGTAGTTATCCGGTGAGTGCCTCGCAGGTGTTGGCCGCTCTACAGGGGCAGACAGATCCGGTGACCCAGATGATTGTGGTGGAGTATCGTCTGTCACGTGTGCTGACTGCAATTGGTGTCGGGCTGGCCTTTGGTCTGGCGGGCGAAATTGTGCAGACGCTGCTGCGCAATCCACTGGCCTCACCGGACATCATCGGGTTCACTGCGGGGGCTGGAACAGGGGCCATTTTTGCCGTCGCCTTTCTTGGCGGGACAGGCATGATCCTGACCGGCGCATTGCTCGGCGGGGCATTGGCCGCGGCTGCTGTGGTGGCGCTGGCCTGGCGCCGTGGCATTGCACCGGGGCAGGTGGTGTTGATTGGCATCGGCGTCACCCTGACCCTTGGGGTGGCCAGTGATCTGATGATGACGCGTCTTGATACCACCTCGGCTGCGACGCTGATGAAATGGCTGGTGGGGTCTCTACACAATCGCAGCTTCGAGGAGGTGGCGATTATCTGGGGCGGGCTCGTGGTTTTGCTTCCTCTAACCCTTTGGCATCAATTTGGCCTGTCCCGCGCGGCCTTGCCCGAAGAGGTGGCGCGGGGCCTGGGCATTGCATTGAACCGCAGCCGCCTGGTCAGCCTCGCGCTTGCGGTGGCGTTGGTGGCAGTGGCCGTTGCAGCGGCTGGACCGCTGCCCTTTGTCGCCTTTGTGGCAGGGCCGATCGCCCACGGGCTCAATCGGGCCCCACGCCCAACGCTGCTGACAGCGGGTTTGGTTGGCATTCTTATCACCTTGCTGGCAGATCTTGTCAGCCAGTCCCTGCCTGGCGGTCTGAGCCTGCCGGCCGGTGTCTTTACCGCTCTGATTGGTGCGCCAGTGCTGATCTGGGTTCTCATTCTCCAAGCAAGAAAGCAGCGTTGATCATGGCTCCACTCGTTGTTGAAACCCTGTCCCTGCGCTACGGCGCCACACCGGTTCTTGAGGACGTGTCCTTTGCTCTCCCGGCTGGGCAGATCACCGCCATCGTTGGTCCCAACGCCTGCGGGAAATCCTCATTGCTGCGCTGTCTGGCACGGCTGCAAGCGCCGAATGGCGGGCAGGTTCTCTTGGATGGGGCGCCCATCCAGAAGCAGAAAACCCGTGACGTGGCCCGCCAACTGGCTTTCCTGCCGCAATCCACCATTGCGCCGACCGGCATGAAAGTAGTGGACCTTGTACTGCGCGGCCGCACCCCACACCAGTCGCCGCTTCAACAGTTTACCCCCAAGGATCAGGCGCTGGTGCGTGATGCATTGGATCACGTCGGGTTGGCCCACCGGTCTAACGCCTATTTGGAAGACCTTTCTGGCGGCCAGTTACAACGGGCCTGGATTGCCATGGTGCTGGCACAGGACACGTCCATTCTGTTGCTGGATGAGCCGACCACCTGCCTCGACATGCCGCATCAGCTGGAAATCATGCAGCTGGTGCGCGACCTGCAGGCTGCCAAAGGGCTGACCGTGGCCATGGTGTTGCATGACATCAATCTGGCGGCGCGTTTCTGTGATCAGATCATTGCGATCAAAGACCGCGGTCTTGTCTGTCAGGGGCCCCCGTCCGAGGTGGTGAACGAGGCCAACATAGAAGCCATTTATGGCCTGGGCTGTTCGGTGATTGCCGATCCGCATCATGGTCATCCGCATATCATTCTGAAATAACGATAAGAGAAGATCTTAGGAGCTTTCATGACCCATCCCGTTCAGGTGCATTCGGACATTGCAGGGCTGGCCTTCCCGGCGATGCGTCAGCTGTTGCTGCATGAAGCCAATGAGCATGGCCTGCCGGTGCTGACACAGGAGGCGGATCATCTGATGGTCGGCTCTCCTTTCGGTGCGTTTGGTATCACGGCGCAGAGCACTGGCGTGCGTTTGCATGTGCGCGCGCAGACCAATGACAACCTCTTTGTCCTGCGCGACGCCCTGCTGGAACATCTGACCCATTTCCTGCCCGATGCGACCAATGGAATCCGTTGGTCGGACACGCCTGTGGCGGGGGCGCTGCCGCCGAACTTTCAGTTTGCCAAAGTGCTGGGCAAAGAGCCTCTGGCGGCGGATTTCTACCGGTTGCACCTCCAGCTGGAAAAGTATGACACCTTCACAGATGCAGCGATTCATTTCCGGTTTGTGCTGCCTGAACAAGGCAACGAAAGGCCGGAATGGCCCAGCCTGAAGGCGAACGGTTCCGTGGCCTGGCCACAGGGGGAAAAGACGCTGCACCGGCCGGTTTACACCGCCCGCCAGCTGGATCCTGCGACAGGGATCATGGTGGTGGATGTGTACCGTCACGACGGTGGCCGTATGACCGAACGGGTCAAACAGGTCTCAGAAGGCGCGGATCTGGCGTTGATCGGGCCCGGCGGTACCGGCGTTCTGGACCGTGCAGAGGTCACGCTTTGCGGCGATGAAACCGCCTATCCGGCGCTGGCGCGGATTGTCGAGAGCCTGCCGGAAGGCGCCAAAGCCAATGTGCTGTTGTCCAACCGCTCCGGTGCCCAGGACTATCCGTTCCCAGAACGCGCCGGGGTGCAGCTCAGGTGGATGACCGCACCGGAACCCGGTGCCTTCGCCGCCGCCGCGGCGGCACTCCATCGCGACCAGCCCGCGGGTTTCCTCTGGTTCGCGGCCGAGGCTGCAGAGGTGGCCGAGATGCGCAATCACATCAAGTCAGAAGGCTGGGCCAAGGACGATGTCTATGCCGCAACCTATTGGACACGCCCGCACTAAACGTCCCTGAGAAATAAGGCTGCGGGCCGTTGACCATATGGCCGGCCCGCAGCCATAACACGACGTGAAACCCGTTTCCCGTTAGCAAGAAAAAGCCAGCGATATGTCCAAAGCAAAGGCGCCTCTCTCCCGCCGTAAAGAAGCGCAGCAAGAACGCTCGCGGCAAAAGGTTGAGACCATTCTGACAGTGACCCGCGATCTGTTATCCGAAGGCCCGGCCGATAAGGTGACCACAATTTCAATCGCTGAGCGGGCAGGGATCAGCGTCGGGTCCCTGTATCAATTCTTCCCCAATAAACAGTCGATCTTTTACGAGCTGTTTCGCTGTTGGCTGGAGGACACATTGGAGGTTCTGGATCAGGTGCAGGCAGGGTTAACCGCGCAGCACAGCAAAGAAGACTGTGTTGATGCTTTCCTCGCGGCGTTGACCGAGCCCAAGCTAAACTCGATTCAGAACTGGAAACTGCGTCTGGCCATGAGCACCACAGAGGACTTGGTGGCACTGGAACAGCAACACCTGCGCGAAGTGATGAGCCGGGTGCAGGGGTTGCAGCGCCGTTTCGGCGCGCCGCCGCCCGCGGAATTGGAGCTGGAGCTGATGTTCCTGCAAAACGAGGTCACCTTGCGGTGCCTGTATTCGCTGTCCGCCATGGAACATTCGCCAAATCGCGACCGGCTTTATCAACTGTGCCGTAAACTGTTGCTACTCATCTACGACTACCCCAGTTGGGACGCTCTGCCAGACTAGGGCAGTGGGCCAGGCGTGGGCCGGTGTTCCAATTGAAAGTGGCAAGTCGGGAAAACGATGGAAAAGCAGAGGTTGCGACCAATGGCCTTTACGTTTTCAACACTGTGCCAAAACTTCTGGGCCAAGATCTCCAAAACGTTCCACCCAATTAGAAAGGCGGCAAAGCCGGCAGGCGGGATTGAGCGAAGAAAGGCTGGCCAATTCAGCTTGTCGAACTCTTTCTCTGTTTACACCGGGTGATCGGCTGAGCAGTCACAAACCGGAAAGTTCGTGCCCGTTTTGTCCTGGCCTTGAAGATAGATCTGCAACAGCCGCCCTAAGGATGCGCTATCAAACCGACTGTTTCAGACAATTCTGTTCGAATGATTATCAAAAACTCCTGCACCATGATTAGGCTCAGGACACATAGCCAGTAAATGACGATGGCTGCTAACGCGATAGCTGACAGGAGGATTTTCAGGCACCTGTAATTGCGGTTCACCAAGCGCCTTCAGTCTTTCGAACGTCCGGACATAGTCTTGATCCGGTTGGGTCGTTGGTAACGTCGCTTGTCGCATCGGAATGTGTTCTTCCGTTGCTTTCGGACTGGGATGCAGGCTCGTACCCATCTGTCTTTCACCGCAACTCGGAGCCGGTCGGCATCATTGCAGCGTTCCCCGAGCAGCCTATCTACTTTTGACATGCTGCCCACGAGAGCTCGTGCACCGATGTAATGGCTGACCTCTCCGGAAGTTACAAAGAGGTTCAAGGAGCGCGCTTGCCTGTCGTGGATGGTTTGCAGCCATGTGTTAACGCGGCCCTTGGTTCGGCCGATCAGACGGCCAGGTCCCGCCTTTCATTGCAAAACTGGACGCTGTGGGACGAGCTTTGTTGCGTTGATCATGAGCCTCTTCTCCTCACCTTGATCAGCTGTCAAACGCAACCAGCGTCGTGGGGAAACTACCCTTATCGCTCCACCGTTTCCAGAGATTGTAGAGTGGCTTGTGCGGGCGCTATTCTGGAAGCGCATCGATCTATCGTAATCCGTTGCGATTGATGAAGGTTATCCCATTCAAGACCCGGCGTTCGTCAACATGAGGCTTCCCGTGGGACTCAGGGTAGATAGGTCTCAGAGGGACCATGTACTCGTCGCTCAGCCAGAAAAGGTCAGACAAATTCACCATTTTTGGCAGCGGTGATTCACGCCGCACAGCAGAAATCAATCGGCCCGTAGCCCAACTATAGGGGAACATCCCTACGGCGGGGGAGGATCAGATATCAGAATAGGTCCATTCGCTTTGGAATTTCAAAAAGACAAGCCTATGAGCCAACCCAAGAGTGGAGCTCGGCGATGTTTCAGCCCAATGGAACTATATGCTTCGCTTCCAAAACAGCCCTGTTGCATTTGGTAAACAAGACAGCAAGCGTTGCTTGGGGCAGGTCAATCCCAAAGTTAATAGCTCTAACGCGAAAAAGGTGGGGCAGTGGACAGAAGGGGGACCAAGAGGTGGGGCCCGAAGCTTCAATTGCCTCAAGACACTAAATATAAAATACTATTCTGGGAAAGTGGTGCCCCACACGGAGTCTTAAAAGGCTGGTAATTATATGAATGAAAACTGAAATATCTTATATCTAAACGCGGGTACCCCTTGCTATGCCCCCATCTGTGAAATTGCCTCGGGTGCGAGTGCGAACGCCAGATTTGCAAATTGGCGCAAGCGTGCTTGTGTCAGCGAATATCAAATTTTTGTTGTAGATTGGAGATCCAAATGGGGCGATCCACTAACGTCTGAAACACTCGATGTTTCGCGTATGATGTCCAGGCCGTTGCTGAAGGCAGTCACAAGTTTGTTCACTGTTACATAGGCTGCCGCGCCGGTACGGTCGTTTATGGTCTTGGTGCCACAATACTGCCTCGACCCAAATCGGGCAGGCCGTTCGAGCACTTCGGGCGGAAAGCGAGCTTACGCTGCGTCCGATGCCAAGTACAGGAATGCGCAGGAAGCTGACTTTGCAAAGTTTGCCTTTCGGCCCACTACTGTGGTTAGCGGGAAGGCAAAACGCTGCATTGCCATTTTCCTAAAGCTGCCGTTGGCGCACGGGTGCAGCATTTTGGCGAGTTATAGGTCGGCAGTGCGGGACAAAACGGGCTTTCGCTGCGCCTGCGCCAATGGCT
This sequence comes from Thalassobius sp. MITS945101, assembly GCF_047123305.1. GTDB lineage: Bacteria > Pseudomonadota > Alphaproteobacteria > Rhodobacterales > Rhodobacteraceae > Thalassobius. The sequence goes on along the minus strand of NZ_CP138918.1, from coordinate 3,995,858 downwards.
ACTTTAGGTGTCAGTCGGTAGCAGTTCGAGCCGCGCCGATGATGTGCGATTGGCGAGGGACCACCGGACACTCCATTCGTTCAATTGAGGGCTCTTCATTGGTTTTCAGCAGCTCTTTCACGCTCCACTGGCCCATTTCACGATGGGGCAGCAAAACGGTGCTGAGACCGGGTGAAAGATGTTGCGCGATTTCCTGATCGTCATATCCCATAACCGCGATGGTCCCACCGACTGTCTCGCCAAGTTCCTTGAGAGCCTCGTAGCAGCCGACCGCCATAAGATCGTTTGCGCAAAAGATGGCGTCGGGACGGGTCTTTCCTGACATCAGTTTCAATGTGGCCTCGCGGCCCCCACTGGGCAGGAAGTTGCCTTCTGCGATGAGGCTCGGGTCAACCGGGATACAAGCCGCGCGAAGGGCGCGTTCGTAGCCTTCCATCCGTTGGTCAGAGGCCTCCATCCAGCTTTCACCGGAAATAAATGCGATGCGGCGATGCCCTGCTGCGAGGAGTGCTTTTGTCGCGTCTTCTCCGCCGCGCCGTTCGGCTGGAACGACAGATGCGTATTTTCCAGCCGCGTCATAGCAATTGAGCAATGTTGCCCGGTGGCGTGCCAAACCGACTGGCGGCGCGACTTCGCGGGTCAGGATTGAACCGTAAATGACGCCAACGACGCCGTCCTGCGCCCATTTTTTGAGAACCTCTGCCTCATATTGCGGATCGCCCCCTGTCATGACGACTTCGACAATGATGTCGTTTTTCCAGGCTTCTTCCTGCACGCCTTCAATTGAGATTGCGGCAAAAGGGCTGGTAGCGATTTCATCCAGCATCAAGCCGATAACACCAAGGCCGGAGGACTTTGGTGGGCGTCCCGCACCACGCGGGCGATAGCCCAATGCGTCTACCGCGTCCTTCACCCGTTTGCGGGTTTCGCGGCTAATGCGCATATCTTCCAGACCATTCAACACAAACGAAACGGTGGATTGTGAGACCCCAGCATGCAGGGCGACGTCTTTCATCGTAACGCGCGACGCGCTTTTTCCATTGGGTTTCCTGGTCAAATTCTCAAATCCCTTGCTATGCGCTAATAAATATTGCTAATAATATTAGCGCAAGAGGAATCAGCGCACTTTGGGAGGAGGCGGTCGATGGCTTCACGGTCAAAACTATCGCAGACGCAAGCCGCTTGGCTTTTGCTTGCGCCATTCCTCATCACCTACACCTTGTTCTTGATCTATCCGTTCTTTCGCGGCGTCTGGATATCGCTCCACGATTGGAACCTGCTGGCCGTTGCGTTCAACCCCGACGCCAAGGAATTCGTCGGTATGCGTAACTACGAACGGGTGATGTGGGGCAAGGACATCACATGGTCCGCCTTCAATGCCCCTGTTTTGCAGACGCTTGGTCTTTTGGGCGTCGCACTCTCGATCTTCCTCTCCCGGATGAGCCGCTTGAGCCGCTTCAATGCGATCGCCCTTGGCATCGTGTCAGTGCTCTTGGTGTTCCTCCCCGGTTTTCATCCGGGGGAAGAAGGCCGTTGGTATGACCGGCGGTTTTGGCCAACGGTCGGCAATACGCTGGTGTTTGTCGGCTTTACTGCACCGGGCGTGACGATCTCCGCGCTTGTGCTGGCGGCGGCGCTCAATCGCGAAACGCGGGCCATGAGCATCCTGCGGACCTTGTTCTTCCTGAGCCAGGTCCTGTCGGTGACGGTCGTGACGCTGATCTGGCAGATCATTTTCTCGCCGCGTCAGGGGCTGATCGCCAACATCACCGAGACCTTTGGTGGCACGCCGATCAACTGGCTCACGGACCAACAATTCGCCATGGCAGCCATCGTCATCGCGACAGTCTGGTGGTCTCTTGGCATTGCGATGATCCTGTTTCTTGCGGGTCTTCAGGACATCTCGAAAGACATTTACGAGGCCGCGGCCCTGGACAATGCAAAGGGCGCGCGGGCGTTCTGGTTCATCACCCTACCAAACCTGACACGCACGATTTCGGTCGTCGTGATATTGCAAATTATCCTGCATTTCCAAGTGTTCGGACAACCGCATTTGATGACCCAAGGTGGTCCCAACGATACGACACAGGTGCTGGTTCGCTACATCTACCAAACCGGATTTCGCGACAGTGAGCTGGGGCGCGCGAGTGCGATGGCGGTGTTCCTGTTCCTCATCATGGGGTCGTTTTCGATCATCCAGTTTGTTATCGGACGGGAGAAAGACTGATGAACCGCAGTTATTACTGGCTCGTCCTCGGCCTTTCGATCCCCGCGTTCTTGTGGCTGGTGCCAACGCTCTGGATGGTTTCGCTTTCATTCCAGCCCAACGATGTTCTTGCCCGCACCACATCGTCTACGTTCTTCGGGCTCATTCCTTTGCCGTTCACATGGAACAACTACGCGGCGCTTTTCTCTTTCGGTCAAACGCCGGGGTGGTTCCTCAATTCGTTCATCGTGGCCATTGGGATGACGTTGGGTGTGCTGCTGGTGTCGACCACCGCGGGCTATGCGCTTGCGCGAATGGAGTTTCCGTTCAAGCGCACGATCATGGTGATCTGCCTGATCGGCCTGATGGTGCCGGAACAGGCCGTGTTCATTCCGCTCTACACGATGTTCGCCGATTTCGGCTGGCACAACAGCTATCACGCGCTGATCCTGCCGCGCATGGCCGTGCCGATCGGCGTTTTCCTGATGATGCAGTTCTTCAAGGCGATCCCAAAGGATATCGAAGAGGCCGCGCGTCTGGATGGCGTCACATGGCTGAAGATCTTTTGGTATGTTATGCTGCCGCTCGCCCGCCCTGCGATGATGACACTGACGATCCTTACGTTCCTTTATGCATGGAACGATTACCTGTGGCCGCTCGTCAGCGCCCAGCAACGGGAATACTTCACGATCACCCTGGGCCTCGCGTCCATCCAATCCAACTTCGCGCAATCAGAGGGCCTTGGCCGTGTCATGGCCTCGGGCGTTATCGCCTCCCTTCCGGTTGTCATCTTGTTCCTGATTTTCCAGCGGTACGTGGTGCAAGCCATGACGGCTGGCGGATCAAAGGGCTAACGCACATTAAGGGAGGATACTTATGAAATATGTGCTTCTGACGGCGGCCATGGCCGCAGGGATTGCCACAACGGCACCCGCACAAGAGATCACACTGGGCCGTTTCTTCGGCGCATGTGAAGACGCAGGCACGGACACCACAACGTCCGCCGGCGAAGCCTGCATCATACAGTCGATCATCAACGCGGCAGACGCCGAGCTTGATGGCATCAGCATCAACACGCTGCCGACGGATTGGGGCAACTATTACGATCAGGTCAAAGCGGCCTATGCAGGCGGCACACCTCCGGATGTGCACGTGATGCACCGCCACCGTGTACCTGAATTCGCGGGCCTTGGCGCAATCGCCGAGATTTCTGGCGAGTTGGAAGCCGCGGGTATCGACCCATCCGATTGGTCGCCCGCTGCATTGGACGCGGTGAGCTTCAATGGCGGCATCTACGGTGTCCCAATGGATTTCCACGCCAATCTTTGGCATGTCAACATGGACCTGATGGCCGAGGCTGGCTTGGTTGAAGACGGCAAGCCTGTCCTGCCGACGTCACCCGACGAATTGCTGGCCCATGCGCAGCGGTTCAAGGACGCCACCGGGCAGGATTACCTTGCCGCTGACTTCGCGCAGTTTCCCATCGGTGTTCGCGTCGTTCTTGCCCTGATGTGGCAGCAGAATTCCAACATCTTCACCGATGACGGCACAGCGACCATCAACTCCGAGGAAGGCCAGAACGCTGTCACGGCGATCACGCAGCTATTCGACGCTGGACTTGCCAACCCGCAGTTGAACTATGCCGACAGCCAGCAGGCTTTCCTGAATGGCGAGGCCGGAATTCTGGTCAACGGCACGTGGGTCGTTGATTTCTACACGGCCGAGGCAGCGAAAGAAGAAGTGGGTCTGGATAACTACTATGTCGCGGATTTCCCGACGCTGTTTGAAACTGGCGCAACATGGGCGGACAGCCACATGTGGGCGATCCCCGCATCGCTGGAAGGTGAAGAGCGTGCGGCGGCTTTGAAGGTTCTGGCTTTCATCAACGATCACAACATCGACTGGGCGCGCACCGGCCATATGGCTGTGCGCACCTCGGTTGTGGAAAGCGATGCCTATCAGGCCCTGCCGCACCGCGATGAATACACCGGCACCGCCGCCATCGCCCGCGACACGCCACCATCCGAGCGTTACGGCGCGATCCAGGACGTGTTGAACCGCGAGCTTCAGGCAATCTGGCTGACCGGCAAGACGGTTGAGGCCGCCCTGGGCGACGCCGAGATCGAAGTGCAGGACCTTCTGGACCGCTGAGTAATCTGCCGCCCCGCTTTATGCGCGGGGCGGCCCATGTTCTACGAATTGGGTGCACGCATGGACCGTTGGACGAGCAAACATGCCAAAGACTGGTGGCAGAAACGCCCTTGGGTCTGTGGGTTTAACTTTCTGCCCTCGACTGCTGTTAACTTCATCGAGATGTGGCATCCGGCTACCTTCGACATGCCGACGATCAAGCGCGAACTGGGGTGGGCTGCCGAGATTGGCTTCAATGCAATTCGAGTCAACTTGCCATACCAGGGCTGGGTGCATGACGCAGACGGCCTGATGGATCGCCTCGATCAGGTCATGGACGTTGCCCATGGCTTTGGGATCGACACCATTCCATGTCTCTTCGACGATTGCGGTTTTGGTGGCGACGAACCTGTCTGGGGGCCGCAGGCCGACCCGGTTCCCGGTGTGCACAACAGTCGTGCCGTGGCCTCGCCCGGTCGGGCGATCGTGATGGACCCCGACCAACGCGACAGCCTGAAATCCTACGTTCGTGCGACGATCCGCAAATTCCGCAATGATCGGCGGATCCTGTTCTGGGACCTTTACAACGAGCCCGGCAACCGGATGAATTTCGCGGACGGCGATTTCGAGCGTTACGCCTCGACGTTGGAACAAAGCGCCCTATCACTGATGGAAAGCTGCTTTGCGTGGGCGCGGGCCGAATATCCGGTCCAGCCGTTGACCGTCGCAGCTTGGACCACACCGTTGCCCGATGACGACAGCCATCCCTATCAAACCGAGATTGATCGCAGCGCCCTGCTGCATTCTGACATCATCACCTTTCACGCCTATTGGAACCGTGCGCGGGTGTCAGAATTCATTGACGTGCTGACCGTTCTGGACCGCCCGATCCTGTGCACAGAGTGGATGGCCCGCGCTGTCGATAGCCAGATCAGCGATCAGTTGGAACTGTTCCGCGACCGACTTGTGGGATGTTTCCAATGGGGGCTGGTCAAAGGACGCACACAGACATGGCTGCCGTGGCCCGACGAACTGGTGAAAGCCCACGGGGGCGACCCTGCCCGCGATGTCTGGTTCCACGATCTGTTGCACGAAGACGGGCGACCCTACGACGAACGGGAAATTGAAACGATCCGGCGGCTGACGACAAGCGATGCCAGGATGCATGAAGGGACGGCAATCTGATGTCAGGCGTCACGATGAACAACGTCATCAAGAAATATGGTGACGTGCAAGTGATCCACGGGATCGATCTGCAAATTGAAGACGGGGAGTTTTGTGTCTTCGTCGGCCCATCGGGCTGCGGCAAGTCAACTTTGTTGCGCATGGTCGCGGGATTGGAAGAGACAACCGGCGGCACGATGACCATCGGTGCGCGCGACGTCACAAAACTCGACCCGTCTGATCGTGGTGTCGCAATGGTTTTCCAGACTTACGCGCTCTATCCGCATATGACCGTTAAGGACAATATGGGCTTCGGTCTGCGTATGAACGGTCACGCCAAGCCAGAGATTGAAAAGAAGGTCGCTGAAGCCAGCCGCATTCTGAAACTGGATGAATATCTGGATCGTAAGCCTGCGGCCCTGTCGGGTGGTCAACGACAGCGTGTTTCCATCGGGCGTGCCATCGTCCGCGGTCCCGACGTATTCCTCTTCGACGAACCCTTGTCCAACCTTGATGCCGAACTGCGGGTCGAGATGCGGGTCGAAATCGCCCGTCTGCACAAGGAAATCGGTGCGACGATGATCTACGTGACCCACGATCAGGTCGAAGCCATGACGCTGGCCGACAAGATCGTCGTACTGCGATTGGGGCGGATCGAGCAGGTTGGCTCGCCGTTGGACCTTTATCGCGATCCCGACAACAAATTCGTGGCAGGCTTCATTGGCTCGCCAGCGATGAATTTTCTCGATGCGACGGCAGACGAAAAAGGCGTCACGATACCTGCTTTGAAAATGACGGCGCCAAGCCCAATTCGTGTGGCAGGCAAAGCGGTGACCGCTGGCCTACGTCCCGAACACCTTGAAATCGACCCCGCAGGGGATGCACTTCATGTTGATCTCGTGGAAAGCCTTGGCGGCGTGTCCTTTGCCTACCTTGTTTCGCACACCGGCGAGAAAATTGTCATCGAAGAGCGCGGTGATGAACGGGTCAGTGAAGGTCAACGTGTGGGTCTGAAATTTGACGCCAAACGGCTTTACCTCTTCGACGCGGAAACAGAACAACGTCTGCGGGGATATGACGACCGTGACAATGCAAATTCAGCCCTTTGGAACGCTACCGGATGGATCACCGGTGGAGCAAGTGTCCATCATCGGCGGAGGGCTGACTGCGCATATCCTCACCTACGGCGCGACAGTTCAGGACTTGCGGCTCGACGGGTTGGCACATCCCCTCGTACTTGGTGCGCCCATGCTTGAGCCATATCTTGGGCCGATGACCTATTTCGGCGGGATCGTCGGACGGTTTGCGAACCGCATTGCCGATGGACGGTTCGAACTCAATGGTACCACGCACCACGTTCCGGCCAACTGGCTCGGTCGCCATGCCTTACATGGTGGCCCCGTCGGGACCGGGCAGAAGGTCTGGAAAATTGGCGCTCTCACCGCTGACAGCCTGCGCCTCGATCTGACCTTGCCAGACGGGGATATGGGATTCCCCGGCGAGATGTCGGTGAGTGCACAGTTTTTCCTCGGCGGTGACGGCGACCTTGCCATCGACATTCAGGCCTGGACCGACGCCCCAAGTCCCTGTTCCTTTGCACATCATGGATACTTCAATCTGGATGGTGACGCCGACATCACGAACCATCTGCTGCAGATAGATGCGCAATCATACCTTCCCGTCGATGACGATCTGATCCCGACAGGCGAGGTTGCAGCAGTGGCAGGAACGCGCTTCGATTTCCGTACAGCACGCGAGCTTGGGTCAAGCAGCATTGATCACAATTTTTGCCTGTCCGACCGCCGGGTTCCGCTACGCGCTGTGGCTAAACTATTCAGCAAAAAGAGCGGCATCGCCATGCATGTCGAGACCACCGAACCGGGGCTTCAGATCTACGATGGCGCGTACATACCCAAGAAGGGTCTGCTTGGACTTGACGACCGTCTCTACGGACCGCTCGCTGGGATAGCTATGGAAGCGCAGAACTGGCCGGATGCGCCAAACCACCCTGATTTTCCGAGTGCCATACTCCGGCCAGGTGAGACATATTCCCACCAGACCCGCTATCGCTTTCAACGGAACCGCAAGCCAGTCGGGTAGGATTAGCCGGCCACTCCAACATCCTCCGACGGCGGAATTCAAACGGGTGGCGCCCTAGTCTGCAGCCAAAAGAGCGGACTTTGGTGCACAGTGTAGCATTCTACACATTGGGCTCTAAGCCGCCATGCGGCAGCGAGGCAGCGGGTCCGCAGCGAAACTGCGTGCGAACCAAGTTTGTCAACTGCTGGTGCCAGCCCAAAGCAGGCATGGCCGTTCTGCAGTGAGGGCGGCAAGCAGCCATTCGCTGCCGCAGCACAGGTTTCGCAAGATCGGTGAAAGTTGCCGTTCGATGCGCAATTTACTCACACAGAAATGCTGCGCCGGACGCCAATGTCAGGAATGTGCAGCTATAGGATGTTGCAGAGTTTCGTAAACGGCCCAAATCGGTCGTTCACAACGATGACGGGCGCAGCGGAGCAGCTCATGCGGTCATGGAACCGAATGCGCAAATATGGCTTTGCAAACTCGAGTTCTGGACACGCGTTCGAATTGTATGTCGTCCGGCGGTTCGAAACTGTGTTTGAGGAGAAAGCCTGTCGTTGTTGCTGCCACAAAGGAGGGTGTTACGCCGGTTTTGACCCTTTGGGACTGTTCGCCAAGGTGCCTCTGTGAGCATGGCGATCACTAAATACGACAACGCCGCAAAATGCATATCACATGAGGCAATTTTATGAATCAGCAGATAACCAACGGTAGATTGCGACATCTTCTAAATCGTACAATCCGCGCTCAAAACCAAGCCACTTCACTGACTTCGATCAGGGCAGTGTGATCTCTGCCAAAAGCCACAATCGCAACAGAGGTGACGGTGTCCGCCCGCTGGGTCTTTTTGAGGAAACTGCCGGAGGGTTTGAAGGCGCTAAAGGGCAGTTGGACGTCAGTCCAATCCGGGGAGGTGGTGAACTGCGCCTGGTAGTATTGCCAAGGCAAACGCGTGCCTTTGGTGCGCAGGTGGATATAATAAGTCCCACCGTTGCCGCGCACTTTTAGCCGCACACCTTTGGTAGTGTCGGCCAATCGGTCTGTCAGAGTGCGGCGCACTTGGATGAAACCGCCATTGTTGTCGGTGCTCACTTCGCCTGACAGCCGAACATAAGAGTCGGAGGCGTCGCGCTCAAATGTGGCGTTGCCAGTGGACACGCCCCCCATGACTGTGTCGGCAAAATACGCCCAACGCTTGGAGGGATTGGTGTCGAAGGTTTCAAACATCTCCTCAGCCGTCCCCGCTCCTGCGCTAAACGCGGCGACCAGGCCGGTTGCGATCAAAGTGCGCCATTTCATTGGGTGAGCCTCCTTCAGTTCAACACGGCAATTGACAGGCTCAGGACCGTCGCGAAACTCACCCACGCCAGATAGGGAATGAACGCGACCCCAGAGGATCGGTCCCAGCGCCAGGTGCCGTGAATGAACAGCACAATCGTGGTCCAGAGCGCACCAATCACCACAAGCGCCAGCCAAGGCATCTCTAGTACAAAGAATGCCGGCGACCACAGGAAATTCAAGACCAGCTGCGCCCACCATAGGGTCAACAAAGAGCCGTGATCGCGCGCCTCAAATTGACGCCAGCCGGCCATGGCGATCAGCACATAGAGTGTCGTCCAGACCGGCGCAAAAATCCAGTTGGGGGGATTGAACACGGGTTTGTTGAGAGCTGCGTACCACGCTCCCGGGGCCGTCAACGTCCCGATCAAAATGCCGCCCCCCATGACCAGGATCAGAAAGGCGATGCGGAAGGTCCATTTTGTCACGGGGGTCTGTTCCTATGGTGTGCGGTTACGGGGATCTTAGCACGAGAGGCCGGTCACTTTCGCCTGTGCGTCGGAACCAAAAAACGCGGATTGGGGCACATCTGCGCCGACCAGTTTCACCTTGGCGCCGGAGATTTCTGAGCCGGTCACGGTGATTTCGCGCCCCCCAAGGGTGTCGTCAACATCAATGGTAAAGGCGATACTTGCCCCTGAACCCAGAGTCGAAATCGGCAGGTCAATTGAGTTTTGGCCATCCACGAGGGTTGGCAGCGTGGTCAGGGCCTCGCGGCCGGCAACGACCTCAAACGGTTGAAAGATCTCGATCCCCGCGCCGCTGCCTGTGACATCAAAAATCAGCGCGCCTTGGGAGGTCGTGAGGTCCAGTGTGAGGGTGCTGGCAGTCAACGCACAGGCGCCGACGTTTTTGATTTCAACGCGATCTTTGGGGGCGCCTTCAATAAACCGAACAGTGAGGTCGGCAAGCCCGGCTGTGGACAGCAGGGGGAGGGCGAGCGCGGCAAGCGTCAGGTGCATTGGGCGAAACATCTAGGAACCTCTTTGTTTGGCAATGTTTTAATTACGACGTGGCGCTTGTGCAGGATCATTTTCGATTGGGCAAATGTCGTCCGCTAGCCCATGTGTTTCGTATCCACAAAAATGGGCTGAGGAGGCAAACGTGCAAATCGTCTGGTTTGAACGAGACTTGCGTTTTCAAGACCATTGGGCGTTGACCTATGAGGTACAGTGGGAGCCCGTAGTGCCGCTGTTTGTGGTGGAACCTGCGTATTGGCGGCTTGACGACGTGTCCTGTCGGCACTGGGACTTTGCCAGCGAGGCGCTCGGGAGTTTGCGGGAGGATCTTGCGGACTTGGGGCAGCCGCTGATTGTGCGGGTTGGGGACGTTCTGGACGTGTTGGACGACTTGCGCAAAACCGTGGGTGTGCACGGACTTTGGTCGCATGAAGAAACCGGCAACGGATGGACCTATGCCCGAGATAAGCGGGTCGGCGCGTGGTGTCGCGCCAAAGGTGTGCCGTGGCACGAGATCCCGCAACACGGGGTGCAACGGCGGATGACCTCGCGCAACGGATGGGCGGCCCAGTGGGATCGGTTTATGGCGGAGCCGGTTGCCAAAGCGCCTGCTCTGAAGCCAACCGGCGTATCGCCTAGTCCTATTCCCAGCACCAGGGACCTCGGTCTGGTGCCCGATGGGGCGCGGGAGCGACAAATGGGCGGACGGGCTGCGGCGCAGGATATCTTGTCGTCGTTCTTGACGGCGCGCGGGCGGACCTATCGTCGTGCCATGTCTTCGCCTTTGGCCGGTGCACGTGCGTGTTCCCGGCTGCCGCCGCATTTGGCCTGGGGCAGCCTTTCCATGCGGGAGATCGCACAGGCCACTTGGGCGCGGCAACGGGAGGTAAAATTGTCTGACGTCAGCGCCTATGGGTCCAAATCGGGCGATTTGACAAGAGAGTATTTCTGGCTCATCTGTTTGGTTTGATTATGCGGCGCGCTGGCTGTGATGCAAGCGTCGCGTTTCAAGCGTCTTTTGTTTGATCCTTTCTCGTTGTTCCAGAATGGCTTTGTCACGGCCGAAGTAGACATCGGCTGGCGTGACGTTGTTCAGGCTCTCGTGATAGCGTTGGTAGTTGTAGTGATCGACCAAGGCTTCGATCTTCTGCGTGAGGTCGCCGGGCAGGTAGTAGTTTTCAAGCAGGATGCGGTTCTTGAGGGTCTGGTGTCAACGCTCGATCTTGCCCTGTATCTGAGGGTGATATGGGGCGTCGCGGACATGGCCAATCTGCTGATCTTCCAGCCAATCTGCCAACTCACCCGAGATGTAACTCGACCCATTATCGCTGAGCAGGCGGGGCTTGTGCAGGACCGTCGCCTGATCGCAGCCCGAGGCTTGCAGCGCCAGGTCAAGCGTGTCGGTCACGTCGCCGGACTTCATCGTTGTGCAAAGCTTCCATGCGATAATGTATCGGCTGTAGTCGTCCAGGATCGTCGAGAGGTAAGAGATCGTGACCAGTAGAATTAGGATGCTTACCTTCTCAAGGATCGTCATGAAGTAGATTCCTTATCTTGGCCCTTCATGTGTACCGCAGGTTGGCAATAGGGCAGCCCGTGGTGCGCACGCGCCGCCCCTCTGAGGTTGTGCATCAAGCGGTCTGTGCTTGATTCTGGGTCATCCAAAGCAGTCCGAGGAGAAGCAGCGCTGCGGAGATCGCGCAGGCCAGCGTCCGGATCGAATTCCAGAAGGTCCAGCGGGGCACATAAGTCTGCATCCAGTACTCGCGTGTCGTGCCAGATGACGCCTCCATCCCGGCAAGCGCTTCGTTCATGGGCACGTTGAAGAAGACGGTGACGCCTAAACAGCCGATCAGGTAGACTAGCCCCGCCGCCATGATCAGCGTGCCAGCAGGCCCGGTCAGGCCAAAAGCCCCATAGGCCGCCACGGCCACCGAAACGGCTGCCATGCCCAGAAAAAGGGCCATGAAGACCCAGCGAAACACCTCGCGATTGATGACTTGCATGGCCTCGACGCCACCATGGCCACCGGTCAGGGCAAGCGACCGCATGATGAAGTCGGAAAAAGCCAGAAAGACGCCGCCCACAATTGCATAGGCGAGGATTGCGAATTGGAAGAGAAAGAATAAAGCAGTCGACATGGTCGATCCTCCTGAGTGGGCGTTGCGACAGGAGGCTGTGCCTCCTGTATAAGGTCTTGAGATGATCACGCGGCCGTGGACCACGCGCCGGCGGCCATTGCCGTCTGGGCAAATTCAGCAAAGTCACGCGGTTTGCGGCCCAAGGCGCGTTCGACACCGTCTGCCGTATGAGCGTTGCGACCATCCAGCGTTTCGCGGGCGATCTGCGTAAAGACCTCGGCCACGAAATCACCGCCAGAAGCTGCAACATTGGCGTGGAAATCTTCGAAGGTAATCGGGATGTGCTGAATGTTGCGCGCCAAGGTTGAGGACAACACCTCGGCCATCTCGGCGAAGGTCATCAGGCGTGGACCGGTGACCTCATAGCGTTCCCCGATGTGTCCGTCTTCGGTCAAAGCCGCGACCACAACATCGGCAATATCGTCAATGTCGATGATCGGTTCTTTGATCTCATCACCGGGCATTGGTAGCACGCCGCCCAGAATTGGGTCGCGCAAATAGCCTTCGCTGAAGTTCTGCGCAAACCAAGCGGCTCGGACGATGGTAAAGCGCAGGCCCGAGTTCCGGACGATTTCTTCACCCATGGCGGCGAAATGCTCACCGCGGCCCGAGAGCAGAACGATATGCTTGAGCTCAGTATCAGCTGCTACCTTTGTGAAAGCCTCCAGCTTGTCCACTGCGCCAGGGAAGGCCAGATCTGGGAAGTAGGTGACATAAGCTTTGGAAACACCGTTCAGGACAGGTGCCCAAGTGCTGGGATCTTCCCAGTCGAAAGGGGTCTTTGATTTTCGCGCGCCGCGACGGACAGCGACGCCTTTTGCTTCGAGTTTTCTGGCGACACGAGAGCCGGTCTTGCCGGTAGCACCGATGACGAGGATGGGCTGGTCGGTCATTGTTTGTCTCCTTGGTTTGTTTTGATGACCAAGGTTTATAAGCAGTGAGGCGAACCGGTATTGACTGCGCTTGCCAGGGTTTTGACATCTGCTGCCAATACCGCGCGTTGCGGCGGCTTTACCCGAGAGACTTCCGATAGGACGCCGGCGTCATGCCCATCCAACGTTTGAAAGCGCGGTTGAACGCGCTTTGCTCAGAATATCCGGTCAGGAACGCAACCTCGGACAGAGAGTAACGTTCATCTCGTAGCATAGCCGTGGCGATCTCGCGACGTGTCTCTTCGGTTAGGGTCTGAAAGCTAAGCCCGTGTTCGGCAAGACGCCGGTGAAATGACCGGACGCTCAGCCCCAGCTTGTACGCAATATCCGCCATTTTGGGCGGGCCCTCGCTGAGGGCGAGGGCAATCTCGCTTTTCGTCTGCGTTTGCAGAGCAGGCGCGTCATCAATTTGCGCAAGTTCATAGTCGAGATGCGATATAAGAAACTTTGTGATCCCCTCATCTCCGAGAATATTCGGATCGGATAGGGACTGGTAGGAGAGCAGCATCGCATCCTTATCCGCGCCGAAGTGAACCGGACAGCCAAAGTATTCTTCGTGATGCTCAGTTGTCTTTGGAGCGGCGTGCTTGAAGGTGACCTCTATTGGAGAAAAGGGTCGCGGTGACACTTGCCGACTGAGCGAAACGCCGCTCGCCAAGTCAGCCTCGATGGAAATGCGTATACCGAGACGCCGGATGCCTTCGCGATGTTCGACAAACAGAATGCCACCGTCTGTTTCCTGAAGCTCATACTGCGTGAAGCTGGTCCACAGGCGCCAGTACCGCGCCACGCGTGAGAATGACCCAAGGAGGTTCGGCGCGGATTTCCAAGCCAGGCCGAGCGCGCCGTACTCGTCCGGCCGCATTGCCTTGCCCACAATCAATGGCAAAGACGTTACGTCCATCTTATCGGCCATCAGCTCGATCATGCTATAGAAGTCATCTTCATCGAGCATATGCTTGGGGTCCCACGCGCCGCCGGCATCGACGCCAACGGACGCCAACACCGCATTTGCATCGATGGCACCACCCGCGACGCCAACAACTTTCCGAGCAAAAAGAGACGTAACTTGACCCATGGATTTAAGTTAAGCCTGTCGAAAACACGTTACAAGTCTTCCAACCGAGCTAGAGTTGCTCCCAAATTTTGACGGATCGCTGCTTCGCCGATGCACTGACAGACCACGCGCTGGTGAATGGCGCAGTCGTCCCGGAAGCAGAACTTCAATGCAACGCTTTGAAAGGCGAGTTTGTCCAGCATAGCTGCACTCAACCCCTGACTTTCGCTGCAACTCTCATCAATGACCGCTTTTCATGCGGCGACGCAGCTATCGCGAGCTATGTCCCCTCGCCGAAGGGCAGATTTTGCAAAGGTCGCAATCTGCGCATCGCTGCGATTGGTGGCACACGCAGCATCCGGCACCGCTGCGGTTTAGTATTGAAAGGCAGCTTTCGGGAAATCGACCTTAGAGCTTTGCGTCTGCAGCAGAGAACATTCTGAGCCTCATGTGAACGTCCGCTTTGGGCTGCAAACGGCCATTCCATCATGTACCAGTGTCTATGCTGCCCGCGCTCGTAGCACGACAATCACTGCAAGTGTATGATTTCGGACGTTGTACGGCAGTGGAAAAGCCGACCATTCGCGTACAGCGCAGCTATGCCCGCAAAGCAATTCACAGATTGCAGGACAGAGCTGTCGATCGCTGTAAGCGACAAATCCAGCAGTCTGGTCCACACGCCAGCCCTGCGACCCTGGTGCCGTAGAACCTATCGTGAGGATATTTGCTGCAAAAAGGCTTCGGCCGTCGTGATATGCTTGTGTTTGAGGTCTGTCGGCATCCGGTGTGATCTGCGGCACATCATGGCCCAGCGTGGGTTGCTGACAAGCCTATCCGCGTGCTTCAGGATAAATCGCCAATACAGCCCATCCCATATGTCCGTCCAAGGTCCCTTGCCCCAATGGCTCATTTTGCGAATGTAGTTTGATCCGGAAAAATAAGGCTTGGTGGTGATCAATCCACCATCGGCGTGCTGGCTCATCGCATACACATTGGGAACCATGACCCAATCATAGCTGTCCACGAACATTTCCATGAACCAGCGATAGACGTCGTCCGGGTCGATCTCACAAAGGAACATAAAACCGCCCAGAACCATCAGCCGTTCGATATGGTGGCAATATCCGGTTCTGAGCACTCTTTTAATCGTATCGTCCAGCGGACCAATGCCTGTGGTGCCGTTGTAAAAAGCTGGCGGCATGGGGCGCGTGTGGCCCCAGTGGTTTGTGGTGCGCATCGACACCCCAAGACAGTCGTAGGTTGCGCGCATGAATTCGCGCCACCCGATGATTTGGCGGATAAAGCCCTCGACCGAGTTTAGCGGTATCCTCTTACGATCTGCATGCTCCAGAGCGGCATCCACAATTTGTTGAGGCGTCAAAAGCCCAATGTTCAGCGCGGGCGTCAGAATGCCGTGCCAGAGCCAGTTTTCGCCTTCGACAATAGCATCCTCGTAATCCCCAAACCGTTCAAAACGCCGTTCCAGAAACTGCGCCAGCCAAGTCGCAGCAGCTTTGTGTGTTGTCGGATAGTAAAGCGTCTCAAGGGAACCCAAAGCGTCCGGAAACTCTGAGAGCACCTGTGCCTGTGCGGCGACATCAACCTCATTAGGAACAGGCCAGTCGATCCAGGGCAAACTGGCCAGTTGCTTTTTGGGAACCTTCTTGCGGTTGTCCGCGTCAAAGCTCCATTGCCCACCAAAAGGGGTCTCACCCTCCATCAAAACGTCCATGCGGCGGCGCTGACTTTTGTAGAACTCGGCCATAAACCAGCGTTTGCGACCGGACGACCACGCCAGATTGTCCGACCGCGTATTCAAAAAACCCGGAGAAGACTTGAAATCAAGTTTGATGCCAGTGGCTTCTGCGGCAGCTTTCAGTCGATTTTCACATGTGAAGTCAACAGGCTCTGCCATGACAGCTTGATCAATGCCACGCCGGCGCAGATCCTCGAAAAGCCGAACACTGGCACCTGCCTTTGCCTCGTATCTCCAGATATTGGTTTTGAAACCGCGGGCCAGCAAATCATCACGATACTGCGTCATCGACGCTCTATGCAGCCAGAGCTTTTGCTTGTGCATGTTGGCCGGGTAAACCGCATCTCCAAAGAAGAGAGGGTCCTCAAAAAGCACGACCTGGTCGGGTTGCTGAAACAGACCGGGGTGTTCGGCAAAAAGCTGGTTGGGAAGAATGATGGTGACTGAGGACATAAGGGGTTCGTTCAATAAGGTCAGCTGGTCAGATTCATCTGGTTCAAGATGGAAGGGATTTTTTTCTTAAGACCAAAAAAACCTGCTTTTGCATGGGGCCAGGCGATGACATCAGCTGGTCGTACAACCCGGTGCAGAGTGATCCCCGCGCTGTTCAGATCAGGTTCTGCACGATCCAACCTGGATCGGACTGGCCCCACGGGGGCGTAAGCAGTCGCAATGGTCGACACACCGGCGTCCTGTGCCGACTTGATCAACGTCGCAGCCCAATCCTCGGTTGGTTCCGCAAGCTGCCCAAAAGCATCAAGGGCATCGTTCATAGCGCCTAATGCAAACTCCCGTGCGGCATGTCCCATCGCGTTTGGAGTGCGCCCCCGGGTCGCCAACAGACCGATCACAGCAGTTGGTGCAGACGACATCAGATCAGCGGCCGCCAGGTCCTCTTCGGTCAAGAGTAAAAGATACGGGGAGGACGGCTGTATCGCCGTGAAAGAAAGCGGAACGCGCGGGTGCTCCACCTCTTCTGTCAGCGGCTCTGCCAAGGTCGCCAACCCGCAGGGCTGAAACCGCCCTTCGGTAAATTTGGCGATATTATCGGCACGTGCCAGATAGGTCTTGCCTTTGGTGTGGAGCCCACCAACCCAACGCCAGCTGAGCGTGTTGGACGCCGGATCGCCATCGAGCAGATGCCGCAGAAAGAAATCCGCCCCAAGCTGCCAAGGCAGGCGCAACGTGAAAATCCAAATTGAGGCAAACCACATGCGCGCATGGTTGTGCAGATAACCGGTCTCCAGCAGCTCGCGCACCCAATGATCAAAGCAGTCAATACCGGTCTTGCCAGCCACCGCGGTGCTGACCTGGGTCTGTAGCTCAGAGTTATTGCCTAACGCTTCAAGCAGATCGACCAGATCACGTTGGTATTGCGTCCAGACGCTTGGGTGCTGTTCCAGCCATCCTTTGAAATACGTGCGCCAGAACACTTCCTGGACAAATTTTTCTGAGGCCTTGACGCTATGTCGAGCCAGCACCCGTTGAAGCACCTCCGCCTCGGTGATCAAGCGGTGCCTGAGCCAGGGCGACAAGGCCGAGACATTGCTGCGCCTTTTAGCCCCGAAATCATAATTACGCATCTGGGCATAATGGCGCCCGGTGCGCGCTGTGAACTGATCCAACCTCTTGAGACCTTCGGCACGTGTGGGGGTGAAAGAGATGGGCTCGGATCTTTCGGCAAATTCAGGAAAAACTGAAGTCATTTGACCGACCTGCATTGCTTCGAACAGTACTTTACCTCATCCCAGTTCTTCGCCCATTTCTTACGCCAGGTGAACGGGCGCTGGCAGGTGGCGCAGATCTTTTGTGGCAAGTGAGCTTTGGTCCGCATTCTCATGATGGATCTCCAAGGGGCAGGCGAAGCTGGGCGGGGCTGTCCGCATCCCGTGCCTTCTTGCGCACAACCCGTCCGTTTTTACGGCTCGCGTGTTTGGCAGAAATCGCATGTGCTTCTGCATAAAACCCTGAATTACGCCGCACGCCCCAGACACGTTCACGGGCGTGTTTTGCCGCGGCAAGATGATCAAAGACACGCTCAGGGTAAATCGTCCCAATGATCTGTTGAGCATCATTACTCTTCCAGGGCTCGTGGATATGTTGATCCGAGATATGCGTTAATTCCGGCACCCACTTTCGAATGAACGTACCCTGCGGGTCCTGATCGTACCCCTGCTTGACGGGGTTATAAATTCGCACCGTATTGATACCGGTGGTGCCGGATTGCATCTGCACCTGGCTCCAATGAATTCCCGGTTCGTAATCGGTGAACATGCGTGCCAAATGCAAACCTGGGGCGCGCCAGTCCAGCCAAAGATGGTAACTGGCCGTGGCCATGACCATCGCTCGCATCCGAAAATTCAGCCATCCTGTGGCCCGCAATGACCGCAAACAGGCGTCCAGAAATGGATAGCCCGTCTCACCGTTTGCCCAAGCCGCCAACAGCTCTGAATCCGGTTGGCGGGGCCGGAGCCCATCGTAGAGACGATGCAAATTCTCATATTCAATACGCGGTTCGTCTTCGAGCTTCTGAATAAAGTGGCAATGCCAATGCAGCCGGCTGGAGAAGGACCGAAGCGACTTGCGCCATTGAGTTGCCTGTGGCGGCAATGCCTGCCGCTGCTTTTCTGTTACCTGCGCCACCTCTCGCATCGAAAGCGCCCCCCATGCTAGATATGGTGAGAGCCTCGAACAGGCGGCCGCCCCCTCTACGGGATTGGACATTTCGCGTTGGTAATATTCGCCGCGCTTAGTCAAAAAACTGTTCAGCCGTTCCAAACCCGCACGTCGCCCACCCGTCTGCCGAGACGCGCATGGGTCATCTGACAAGCCAAGATCGCGCGCACTTGGAATGGGCCCCGGCTCTACCTGAACAGGTTCTAGGGCAATTGGCACCGAGACCGGCTGGCGCATAAACCTATCCCAACGCCCAGCCCATCCATTGCGCGATTTAAGTCTGCGAAATACGCCGTGATTTTGAACTTCGTACTGTCGTACCCCATGCTGCCTACACCAGGTGGCAACCCGAATATCCCGGCGATATGTCCAATCATTGCCGGTTTCCTCATGTGACCAGAGGCCGTTGATCAGGTTAAACTTCTTGAACTCAGCCAGGATCGACGTGACCTCACCCAGGCGCACGACAAGAGGCTGGCCTAATTCACCGAGACGAGCGCGCAATTCGGCGATCGTTTCGGCAATAAAGCACCACTGTCGTGCGGAGGCGTCAGGCTGCTGCCACAGTTCAGTTTCTACGACGTAAAGCGGCAGGACGCGCCCCACACGCGCCGCTTGCGACAATGCCTGATGATCTTCCACCCGCAAATCGCGTTTAAACCAGACAACCTGCACAAAGCCTCCAGAGTTCTTCTGGTTAGACTACGCGTGTCGGTCTGAAATGGATCAAGAATTATCGACCACCAGTTCTGCTACCGGTCCAAACAGCGCAAAGTAAAGGCTGGCTCTTTGGAGGTCGGCATCATCAATGCCCGCTCAGTAGATCTACAGTTTCCTAGAATTGGGTGCCTGCCATCCCCCACATGGCAACGTGCTGCGGTGACGAGAGGTATTCTAAATGCCAATCGCACCTGTGCCATCGGAGCGATCGATCTATATGACTGGGTTCCTAATCGAACGAGATGGAAAACACGAAAAACGAGTTTAGTTGAGTTGGGGTGCCGAACGATCGATCGCCTCAGTCTTCCTACGCGGGCAATGAAATAACACACGAATGCGAGACTGGAGTTAATGCCAGAAACAAATGCAAATCAAAGTACAGGCGACAACAGCGCAGACGACCCTATCGATGCGGTCATAACCTGGGTCGACGGAAGCACCGAAAAACATCGACGCAAGCGCCGTAGGTATTTGGCGAAAGAAAATCGCCCCCTTCATGAAAACGCGACCAATCCGCATCGGTGGGCATGCAACGACGAAATCCTGTACTGCCTTCAATCACTGGAAAATAACGCGCCTTGGGTGCGGAGGATTTGGATTGTTGTCGACGAGGAGACGCCAGATCTTCAACCTCTTTCGAACAGTCTTCGGGCCAAAGTACAGTTTGTGTTTCATCACGATATCTTTCGTGAGTTCAACGCGGATCTGCCGACATTCAACTCGTTGGCAATCGAAAGCATGCTCTGGAGAATAGATGGTCTTAGCGAGCGCTTCATGTATTTCAACGACGACGTATTCTTGACCGCGCCCTTGCATCCGTCAGACGTATTCCGAGGGGATGCTCCTGTGTTGCGAGGAAAGTGGGTGGACTATGACGACGCGCTTAGCCGTCCAGAAGTGCGCAACGACCCGGCCAAGTTCAATCATTACATGCAACTGAATGCAGCTCGCATGATGGGATTTGATGCAACTCGTCTGTTTGCATCCGCACATGTGGTTCATCCTTTGCGGCGATCGGTCATGTCACGTTTGTTCGAACAGCACAGAGAAGCCTTCAGGAACAATGTAAAACATCGGTTTCGTGATCTAAGCCAGTTCCTGCCTCAAGGCTTACACAGTCACGCTTGCATTAACGCAAGGGAGGCTGTTTTTGAGACAAGCGTTGATCACCTCCATATCGTGAGCGGTCAAGGGGTCGGACGTTGCTCTTCTGAAACCCGATCCCTTCTGGCGAAGGCCACCAATCCCGCCATCAAGTTTTTATGTGTCAATGATTTGCCCCAATTAGAAGACGTCGTCCCAGAAGCGCGAGGCTGGATTGGCAGGGCGATTGGCGGATTTCCGGGGTCGAATACGACAAGCAATAACACCGGTTAAAACCGAACAGGCATTTCATTATGCCTTTGGATTTCCTTTGTTGCGGTGAACAGAACGTTCGAAACAGACAGATGGCAAAACAACCCGATTTGGTTCGCGGTGTTTCCCCGAAGTGTTCCCGGGTTGGGTGAAAGCCGCCTTCAGAACCGCAGAGGCAAGTCTATGCGCCCATAAACCGAGAGGTGGAAAAGACATCGCCTGTTTTTAGGGGGATGTCACTTGCGTGGCCAATCCCACAGCAACATTGGTTTTTCGACGTGGCACCCGAAATATTCTTCATGGTTTGATCCGATCGCCCACGTGATGCGTAATACTCATTGTTCTTTAAGGAGTTAAACACCATGAACGAGATCGTGCTACCCAAGCAACTGAACAATGCGAAGGCATCTACTGTCGCCTCTTCGGACGAAGAACAAAAAGCGCAGAACCCAATCAGTCGCGACACAACATCTAAGGTAGATAACGATCACTCTCGTGCGGTTAATCAAAACACCATTGGTTTGAATCGCAGTTACCCAGAGGATTTTGTGGTCGATGCGGCTTACAAAGCCGCGATGCCCGATCTTCAAAACGGGCCGTCGAGCCTGATCAAGGGGACCAAAACCGAAATTCAGCATGTTGGCATTTCGAATTTCCGCCTGCCGCTAAAATGGCAGACACGCGCGGGTGAACCTTTGACGCTTGAGACATCCGTGACGGGGTCGGTCTCTCTTGAGGCGACGAAGAAGGGCATAAATATGAGCCGGATTATGCGCTCGTTCTACAAGTATGCCGAGGCTCCTTTCAATCTTGAGACCGCCGAGCAAATTCTGACAAGCTATCTGGATGACCTCAAAAGTTTCGATGCGCGGCTGCAACTCAGCATGCGCTACCCAATGCTAAAATGTTCATTGCGCAGCAATCTTGAGGGATACCAGTACTATGACGTTGCCTATGAGGTGATCCGCAAAGGCGCATCATCAACGAAAATAGTGCATTTCGATTACGTCTATTCCTCGACGTGTCCGTGTTCTCTGGAACTGTCCGAGCACGCACGAAACAGCCGCGGGCAGATCGCGACACCACACTCTCAACGGTCCGTAGCACGTATTTCAGTTGTGGTCGAAGATGGCAAAACGATTTGGGTAGAAGATCTCGTAGATCTTTGCCTGAAAGCCATACCAACAGAAACGCAAGTGATGGTTAAGCGTGAAGACGAACAGGCATTCGCTGAATTGAACGGGTCGAATCCGATCTTTGTCGAAGACGCCGTCAGACTTATTTTTGCTGGCCTCGATCGCCAAAGCCAAATCGGTGACTTCCGCGTGATCGCAAGCCACCAAGAGTCTCTGCATAGCCACGATGCAGTCTCGATCCTGACCAAGGGCCGCACCTTCGAACAGGTTAGCTATGACCATAGACTGTTCGCGTCTATGTATCACGTGGGTTGAGGCGGGCTGATTACGACGACGGGCGCGGACGATAGCCGGTAAGGTGTTCCCCACCATCCAAAGCGATCATTTGCCCCGTTATCGCTTTTTGAGAAAGCAGGAAGCGGATCGTTTCGCATACTTCAGCCAAAGACGCAGGCCTTTGCAGGGGCAGCTGTGAACAGCGGTCACGAAAGTGCTCTTCTGTCCGGCCCGCTTCTGGCAAAATTGGGCCGGGCCCGATTGCATTGACCCGGATCCTTGGTGCAAATTCTTCTGCCAAGATCTGTGTCAGGTTCCAAAGCCCCGATTTTGATAGCGTGTAAGTGAGGTGACGCGGCGAAGGACTAAGCACCCTGGAATCGATCACGTTTAAAATGGTGCCGCCCGCCTGTTCCGGCAAACGATCCGCAAAGTGCTGGCACAACAACAAGGGTGATTTGACGTGCACCCCCATGTGTTGCTCAAAGGTCTCCGACGTGGCTGATGGCAAATCGTCCCATTCAAATACAGACGCATTGTTGACTAGGACGCCGATCGGTCCGCAGAGGTTTTCTGCCCTTTCAATCAACTTCGATGCTTCGTCGGGAATAGAAAGATCAGCCTGTACGATCTCAGCGCGCCCCCCAGCAGCTTCGATGTCATTTTTGAGACGGCCGGCCGCAACCTTTGAGCCATTGTAGTGGATGACAACGCGCCAGCCGGCTTCTGCAAGGTCCGCAGCGATCGCCCGCCCTAAACGCTTCGCAGCCCCGGTAACCAAAACAGCGCTGTTTTGCGGTGCCGGCTGATCATACGCATCTGGAAAGAAAATGTCGTCGACGTTAAGCGCGGGTTTGGTTATTGGGGCCACCTTATTCATTGAGACTGTCCGTTGCGATTGGAGAAAATTGGATCGGGAACATGTAATCAATTACGAAGTCCTGCCACATATGGATCAGTAACGACCCGTTGCATCTGCTATTTTCTGGATCGAGCCTGAATCCGCTTTCTTTCCTCGAGACGGCTCATGATTAAAAATATCGGTATCTCTATCTGTGAGTGCCAGCGCCGGAGAGGCATCGGTCTGGACTCAGAACGGCTGAAAGCCCGCTTTCCGCCCTTAACGGACATTCAAGGTGTCTGCGGCGACACCACCAAAACAGGGCTCGCCAAGTTTACGTTCCACCTCAGCTGTTCGTTTATCCGACCCATTCTTCTAGACGGGTTCCTTATGCCATCCAACACTCGCCAACACTTTGCTCATCAATGCAAGCTTCTGACTATCGGTCAAACGAGGTGAGGTAGGTCCGCTTGCGCTCTGACCCTTTTCAATTTCCTCAAACAGGTCGAAGCGCTCCGCTTCGGAGAGCTTCCGTTCGTGAGCCTCGGTGATCTTTTCATTTTCGTGGCCCATGTTTGCCGGCCAGGCTTTGTGTTGTCGGTGGGTGAGCGGCCTCCGGTCGCGCTCGGCGGCGAGCGTGTCTTTGACCGAATCCGGATTGTATTTGATCTCGCAGTCGCGACAGGTGGATATTGCGATCTTTGCCGCCCCCAGTCGCAGCCCCTTTATCGATTACCGCGAAATCACCCAGATGCGCTTTCCGCTGGTCGTGGCGCCGGAACTGCTGGACCGGCCTGCGCCAGACATGAACAAAGAGGATTTGGCACGCCACCCGCAAGTGGTGGTGAAATCTACCGATGAGAAATCGCCGGATGTCGGCTTGCTGCAGCAGGCGCCGAAGTGGTTTGTCACCGATATGTCGACGAAAAAAGTGCTGGTCCTCGCAGGGCTTGGCTGGGGCCGTTTGCCGGACCACATGATGGCAGCAGACATCGCTCGCGGCGCGTTGGTGGACCTGGAGGTGATGGGCGACGTGACGCTACCGATCTGCCTGACCAAACGGGCCGGGTTCAACCTCGGCGTGGTCGGGCAACGGATCCGGTCCCATTTCCGATCCCGTTTCGGTGATGATCCGGTCACAAAAAATCCTGCCGTTCAAGGAGTTTATTACGGTGGAAAGACCTAAGGGCCAAATCAATAATTGATTGAAAGTAAATGAATATTTTTATGAATGCTATCGTTCGCATTACATCTCATACCAAGGCGATTCCGGGTATGTTTGGTTCGATGCTTGCGGTGTTTGGAAGTCAACTTTTTATCGCACCGAAACATTCAAACACCCGCCTGGGACATAAGCGTTACATCGCTTCAAGTGTATGCGAGAGGCCGTTGCGGATGTGGGCTTCCAAAACTTGGCGCGCAGTCTTGGTGTCACGTGCAAGCGCAGCGTCGAACATTGCACGGTGCTCATTAACCGCAACGTCACCGCGATAGGTCAGAACAAGCATCTGATAACGCAAATACTTGTCGAAAATTGTGGAATGTAGCGCCAGCAGGTTTTTGGAGTTGCAGGCTGCGATCAAAGCTTGATGAAACTCCCAGTCATAACGCTTCCAAAGCTCAACGTCTGAATCGTCACCTCCGAGGAGCTTCTGTTCCATGAGGTGAAGTTTGTGATGCGCGGCTACAAGGTTTCCTTCCCAATCCGTATCACCGTTCTCAATGGATTGCTCCAGGGCGTGGCATTCAAGCAAAACACGAAGTTCGGTGATTTCAATCAGGTCTTCGCGCGAAACCGGTGTGACACGAAATCCGCGTTGCTCAGGCGCTTCGACAAAACCATCGCTGGTCAGCCGGTTCAGTGTTTCCCGCAAGGTCGAATTGCTTGTTGAGTAACGCTCTTTCAGCGCCTCAAGCTTGAGCTTTGAGCCAGGCTCCAAGACACCAAAAATGATGTCGTGTTTGATGCGCTGGTAGGTGCTGGATCCGATGGTTGCCGTTTGTTTTGTCATCACTTGTCCGATGATTTTGGAATTAACCAGCATTTATCACGGGCGCGACAGCGCGGCAACCTGTGCGAAAATGAGATGAAATTAAAAATGTCAGATATTATTGCGAATCGCATATTGCCCGACTAAGCTAACTTCTGAACGATGCGCGGACGGGGCGCTGGGAGGGGCAGCATTGAAAAAGAAGTTAAAAATTGCGATTGCGGGCGTTGGACTGGTCGGTAAACGCCATGCTGCGTCGCTGGCGCAACTGCAAGAGTCTGCCCTCTCCGCAATTGTGGATCCAAGTGAAGATGGTAGTGCCTTCGCTGCGTCTGCCGGGGTGCCTTGTTACGAAACCCTCGAAGCGCTGTTTGACAAAAATGCTCCGGACGGGCTTGTGCTGGCCACACCTACGCCACTGCATGTTGGTCAGGGCCTCATTGCAATTGATCGCGGTTGTCCAGTGCTGGTGGAAAAGCCTTTGGGAACAACCGCTGCCGAAGCTCTCGCGCTTGTGGCTGCATCTGAGACCTCTGGCGTGCCTTTGTTGGTTGGGCATCACAGGCGGCACAATCCGCTAATCCAGAAGGCGCATCAGGTGATATCCGCCGGAGATCTGGGTGAACTGCGCGCCGTTCAAGCGACCTGTTGGTTCTATAAACCCGATGCCTATTTCGATCAGGCCCCTTGGCGCAAAGAGAAAGGGGCAGGGCCGATCTCTGTCAATCTGGTCCATGATATTGATCTGCTGCGTTACCTGTGTGGCGAAGTAAAAACCGTTCAGGCGCTGACAGCGCCTTCACGCAGAGGCTACGCGAACGAAGATGTTGCTGGCGCGGTCTTGGGATTTGCAAATGGTGCAGTGGGTACGCTCACGGTTTCCGATAGCATCGCCGCACCGTGGAGCTGGGAACTGACCTCTCGTGAATACCCGATTTATCCGCCGACGCCGGAAAGCTGTTATTTGATTGGCGGTTCAACGGGGTCACTTTCGGTACCGGATCTGCGGCTGTGGTCGCATTCAGATGGCGCGCCGGATTGGTGGACGCCAATTTCGGCCAGTTCGCTGACACGGGCGGCCTCTGATCCACTGGTGAACCAGATGGCTCATTTTACCTCTGTTGTCCGCGGGCAAACTGCTCCTCTGGTGTCGGGACGTGAAGGGCTGCGCACACTCCAGGTGATTGAGGCAATCCAGAAAGCTGGGGAGACCGGTTTGGTTCAGTACATCAAAGACCTGCAGGTGACTGAAAAGCATAAAGAAAATGAGGGAGCTTAAATAATATCTGATATTTTGTAAAAAATATTGCAAAAATCAGAGAGTCAGGCAAATCTATCAACGAGCTTTCACAAATCGCTCAAAGGGAGGACTACTATGTTTAAGAAATTCTCGCGCCGTGCCGCGGTCACTGCACTTGTTGCTGCAGGGGTTGTTGCGGGCAGCACCGGGGCCAGCTTCGCTGACAAACTGCAACTCAGACTCGCAACCTCGGGGTCTGAAACGGATCAGCGTTCGGTCGCGATGGCAGAAGTCTTCGCACCGATGGTCGCTGAATTCGCCAGCTACGAGCCAAGCTACAATGGCACTATCTTTGCGCAAGGCACTGAACTGGACGCGATTTCGCGTGGCAACCTTGAGATGTCGATCACCTCAGCCCAGGAGCTGGCGCAGTTTTTCCCCGAGTTTTCGATCTTCACGGCCGGATATGTCCATCAGGATGCCGCGCACCAGGTTGCGGTGTTCAATGATCCTCTGATGGATGACTTCAAAGCCAAGGCCGAAGATGAGCTAGGCGTAAAGCTGCTGTCCGTGATGTATCTTGGCCGTCGTCAGGTGAACCTGCGCCAAAGCCCTGATGACCTGAAGGTCAGCACACCGGCAGATCTGGCGGGGGTAAACCTGCGGATGCCGGGGACCGACGCATGGCAGTTCCTGGGCAAAGCACTGGGCGCCGCCCCGACCCCGATGGCATTTTCCGAGGTTTACACCGCACTGTCGACCGGTGCGGTTGATGGTCAGGACAACCCTCTGCCAACCGTCGTAGACGCTAAGTTCTACGAGGTGACGAACCAGATCGTTCTGACGTCGCACCTGGTGGACCTCAACTACATCGCGATCGGCAAAGGCGTTTGGGACGGCATGAGCGCTGACCAGCAGGCGATGGTGCAGAAGGCGGCGGATGCAGCGGCTGAAAGCGGCCGTCAGAAGCAGCTGGAGAAGGAATCCAACCTTGTCGCCTTCCTCAAAGATCAGGGGATGACGATCTATGAGCCCGATCTGGCCGCCTTCCGCAATCAGGTGCAGTCGATGTATCTCGACAGCGAGTTTGCCGCGACCTGGCCTGAAGGTGTTCTGGACAAGATCAACGCCCTTGGGAACTAATCAGGGAAACTGATCGGATCCTTCCGAGCTAAATCAAAAGGGAGAACGACGATGCAGACAATACTCAAGTGGTTCTCCCGCATTACCGAAGCGATTGCCGGCGGGTTACTGGCGGCAATCTTCCTGACCTTTCTGTTGCAGATTGTTCTAAGGTACTTTTTCACTCCCGCTGGCTGGACGCTTGAGTTGATCGGTATCCTCTGGGTCTGGGTGATCTTCTTCAGCTGTGCCTTTGTTGTCCGCGAACAGGACCATGTGAAGTTCGATATCATCTATCTTTCCTCACCACGTCGCGCGCGGCAAATCATGTCACTGGTCGGGGCGGCTGCGATCATCGTCGGAATGATCTACACCTATCTGCCGACCTGGGATTACATCGACTGGATGAAGATCCGTAAAACGTCAACGGTGCGTAACCCGTTCTCAGGAAACAAAATCCCACTGCGCGATGTCTTCTCTATCTATGCGGTGTTCATGTTGGCCATCATCGTTCGATACGCGCTGATGTTCGTAACGGTCCTGCGCCAAGGCCCCCCCAAGACAGAGCTAGAGATGGTCGTCGACGATCTGAACGAAGCCGAACATCAGACCCCCGCAACGAATGATACGCAGGACGGAGCCGCCAAATGAGCCTGGAACTAATGACCTGCCTGCTGACCTTGTTCGTCCTTGCAGGCATCGGAACCCCGATTGGGTATTCCATCTTGTTGGCGTCGATTGCCTACCTTGGCGTTGCAGGTCTGGATGTGGCTTTGGCCGGTGAGAAGATCCTGCAGGGTTTTTATCGCAGCACAATCCTGCTTGCTGTCCCGCTGTTCATTGTGGCCGCCAACATCATGAATGCCGGTTCAATCACGGACCGATTGCTGAATTTCTGTGTGGCGGCTGTCGGACGGTTCAAAGGGGGCTTGGGCCACGTAAACGTTGTGGCCTCGCTGATCTTCTCGGGCATGTCCGGTTCGGCGGTTGCGGATGCAGCGGGCATTGGCAAGATCATCATTGAAATGATGACCAAAGATGGTCGCTATGGCAGGGGCTATGCGGCGGCGATCACTGCGGCTTCGGCCACAATCGGCCCAATCATCCCGCCGTCCATCCCGATGGTGCTTTACGCGCTGGTGTCCAAAGCCTCCATCGGTTCTCTGTTCCTTGCAGGGATCCTGCCCGGTCTGCTCATGGGGATCGTGTTGATGGCGATGAACTACTATCTGGCGGGCAAGCGCGGCTTTGCCCTAGAAGATCCAATTCCGCTAAGCGAATTGCCCCGAAAAACCGCTAACGCATTTCCGGCCCTTTTGATGCCTGCGATCTTGCTTTACGGCATTTATGGCGGGGTCACGACCCCAACCGAAGCTGCTGCGGTTGCTGCCTTCTACGCGCTTTTGCTGGCGGCGCTGTTCTACCGCGCTTTGTCATTGCGTGGCCTTTACCGCGTCTTCGTGGATTCGGCGCGGTCCTCTGCTGCCGTTGGCGTTGTGATCGGTGGCGCTTTCATTCTGAATTTCATCGTCATTCAGGAACAAATCCCGCAGAGCATCTCAGCCTTGCTTGAAGGGGCGGATGTCAGCCCGCTGCTGTTTCTGATTGCGGTGAACATTCTGATCCTGTTGTTGGGGTGCGTTCTGGACGCGACCACGATCATTCTGGTGATTGTACCGTTGTTCATTCCAACCTGTCAGGCGCTTGGGATCGATCTGGTACACTTCGGTGTTCTTGTCGTCGTGAACTCGATGATTGGATTGATTACTCCGCCTTATGGGATCTTGTTGTTTGTTATCAATGCGGTGACGGGCATTCCTCTGCGCGAAATTATCTCAGAGATCTGGGCCTTCCTTGCGGTTCTCATCGCGGCGCTCCTCTTGCTGATCACCTCTCCGGACCTCGTTCTCTGGCTGCCCAGACTGTTGGGCTACCAAGGCTAAGACAATGACACTTGCGATTTCTACTACGTCTATCCCCGGATCACTGGCGGATAAGGTGGCCGCTATTGCCAAAGCCGGCTTCACAGGCATTGAGCTGCATGAGCCTGATTTCACCGGCTTTCACGGTTCGGCGCAGGATCTGCGCTCGATGGTTGAGGTCTGTGGCCTCAAGACGAACCTGCTCAAGCCATTCAACGATCTGGAAGGCTGGGAAGGGGAAGCCAGACGGCGCAGCTTCGACCGGCTTGAACGCAAGTTTGACCTGATGCAATCGCTCGGAACGGAATTACTGCTGGTTGGGGCATCCTCAGCTGAGACCGATGATGAACCCCGGCTGCAGGCCGATTTGGCAGACGCCGCTGAGCGCGCTGCAGCGCGAGGGGTGCGTCTTGCCTATCTGGGCTTGCCCTGGGCGGGCTACGTTCAGTCAGATACACAGGCCCTGTCACTGGTCGAAACCGTGGATCACGCCAACCTTGGGCTGGCGCTGAACAGTTTCCTCTCTCTGGCAGATGGGACCAAACCAGCCGCTCTACGTAGCGTTCCTGCCCGCAAGGTCTTCCATGTGCAATTGTCAGATGCCCCGAAAGTCGGCGCGGAGATGCGTGGCATGAAGCGGCACTTCGGCTTGTTGCCGGGGCAGGGGCGATTGAACCTTGCGGGCTTTGTCAAAGTTCTGGCGCGGGGCGGGTACAACGGCCCGTGGTCGATTGCGCGTGTCAATGAACACAGCCCGTTGCCAGGTGGACGGACAATGGCCACCGACGGCTATCGGGCCTTGGTAAACCTGCTGGACGGGGTGTCGCGGGATGATCCGGATCTTCGCTTTGACATCCCTCAGCTTCCTCCTCCTGTATACAGTTCCGGCTTTGAGTTCCTCGAATTTGCAGTGGATGCGGCGTCAAGAGACGAGTTGACCAAACTGTTGAGTTCCATGAGCTTTCGGATGGAGCGTCAACATCGAACCAAATCGGTCGAGCTGTGGCGGCAGGGGGCGGTGAACATTGTGGTCAACTCTGACCAAGATGGTTTCGCCCGCAAAGCCTTTGAAGAACATGGACCAACGGTTTGCGATATGGGGCTTCGGGTCAGGGATGCCGCCCAGACTGTTGAGCGCGCAACCGCTCTTGGCACAGACGCCTTTTCACAACCTGTCGGGACCGGTGAATTGGACATTCCGGCCATTCGCGGCGTGGGCGGGAATGTGGTGCATTTCATCGATGAGAAATCTGACCTGCATCGGGTGTGGGACATCGAATTTGATCTGGTGGCGAAAACTCAGGCGCACCAACCTGCGGGGCTGCGTCGTGTTGATCATGTTGCCCAGACCATGCGCCACGAAGAGATGCAGAGCTGGCTGCTGTATTACCTTTCTACTTTTGACATGGCCAAGTCACCTGTTGTCGACGTGGCTGACCCTTCAGGGATCGTTCATTCGCAGGTCATCGAAAGCCCTGAAGGAGAGGTGCGGCTGAACCTCAATGGCGCCGAAGGACGGCGGACGTTTGCGGCGGGGTTCCTAGCTGATCGATTTGGTGCAGGGGTTCAGCACATTGCTTTTCTAACAGACGACATCTTCGAAACATCCGAGCAACTGGCGAAGAATACATTTCCGCGGCTGGCCTTTTCGCCCAACTACTACGATGACCTGCAGTCTCAATTTGATCTGTCGGATGAGTTTACCGAAGCGTTGCGCGCGGCGAACATCCTCTATGACCAACATAATGGAACCGAATATTTCCAGATCTATAGCCAACCCATTTTCGGTGGCTTCTTCTTCGAGATTGTTGAGCGCCGCAAAGGATATGCTGGCTACGGCGCGCGCAATGCCTCCGCCCGTCTGGCGGCCCAAATTCACAGTCAACATAATCCGGAGATGGCGCAATGAAGGCTGGTCTGATCGGGCAGGGGATTCAGGCCTCGCTGACACCCGAAATGCATGTTGCAGAAGGTCAGGCGCTGGGGCTGCGGTATGACTATTGCAAGATTGACGTGAACTGCTCACCCTATCGCACCTCTTCCTTGACGGATCTGGTTTCCAAGGCAGAGGAGAGCGGATTTGTCGGTTTGAATGTGACCCACCCGTTCAAGCAAAAGGTTGTGCCGCTGCTTGATGAAATGAGTGATGTCGTCGCCCTGCTTGGCAGTGCAAATTCGATCGTTTTCCAAGACGGCAAACGCATCGGTCACAACACTGATTACATCGGTTATCGTTCAGCCTTGCGGCGGGCGTTGCCGCGCGCGTCAATAGACACCGTACTTTTGTTTGGGGCGGGCGGCGCGGGACGGGCTGTGGCCCTTGCTCTACTGGATCAAGGCACCCGAAACCTGATCCTTTATGATCGCAACCCCGCGCAATCGCAGGAATTGCAAGGCGTATTGGCGCGCGGGCGGCCTCGGGCACATGTACGGGTTGCGCAGGATATAGATGCCGTGGACTGGGCAACGCTCGACGGTGCGGTCAATGCCACCCCTGTAGGGATGAACGGGTATTCCGGAATTCCTTTTCATCCAGAAGGATTGCCGCACGGCGGCTGGGTGTCCGACATTGTTTATTTCCCAAAAGAAACAGAGCTGATCAAGGCCGCACGCCAAGCCGGGCTGCGGACTATGGATGGCACAGGGATGGCTGTGTTCCAAGCCGTGGCTGTCTTTCATCTCTTCACTCAAACCCCACCGGATCCGGACCGCATGGTGCGGCGGTTCGACCAGTTGTCGCAACGCAACTCAAAGGAAGAGCAATGTCTATGAAAGCTCAGGAAAATGGCACGGACGCAGACGCCGTTCGGCATTGGTGGCGCACCGAAATCATAGATATGGAACCTGGTCGCATTGCCTTTCGCGGTCATCCGGTGGAACAGCTGATCGGCAACGTCAGTTTCGCCCAGATGATCTGGCTGATGATACGTGGGGATCTGCCGACCGCAGGCGAAGCAGCGCTTCTGGAAACGGCCTTGGTGGCCGGGGTCGATCATGGACCCCAAGCCCCGTCGATTGCTGCCGCGCGGATGGCCGCAACTTGTGGTCTTGGTCTGAACAATGTGATGGCGACAGCCGTCAACATGCTGGGGGATGTGCACGGCGGCGCAGGGGAGCAATGCGCCGAACTTTATGACCTTATCGCGGATCGTTTGAAAACCGGTATGGACTTGGAAACGGCCACCCGCGCAGGGCTGAACGATTGGCGCGCCGAATACGGCAAGATCGTTTCCGGTTTTGGCCATCGGTTCCACAAACCCGTTGATCCACGTGCACCACGTTTGATGGCCCTCGTTCGTGAAGCAGCGAAAGCGGGCACCGTTTCGGGTCGGTTCGCAGACATTGGCGAAGCTGTGCAGACAGAATTGGCAAGGCAGCGCGGTGGACGACCGATCGCCATGAACATCGACGGCGCAACAGCCGTGATTTTCTGCGAGCTTGGGTTCCCTGCGCCCCTGTCACGCGGGCTGTTTTGCCTCTCCCGTTCCGTTGGGGTTCTGGCCCATGCGTGGGAACAGATGAACCAAGGCGGGCGAAACAAGGGGCCAATGCCGCCGCAGTACTTGCCCCTCTACCAAGGAAAACGAAACAAAGACGAAGCCAGAGAAAATGCAGAATGACGCTTCGAAATCCTTCCGGGTCGGCTTGATTGGATGTGGCCGCATCAGTGACATCTACCTGACAACACTTGCCAAATACGCGCATACTGAGGTGGTGGCCTGTGCCAGCCTCGATCTGACTGAAAGCCGTGCGAAGGCAGCGCAGCACGGTATTGCGCGCGCGTGTTCCGTCGACGAAGTGATCGAAGATCCATCCATTGACTGTATCTTGAACCTGACAATTCCAGCCGCCCATGCCGAGGTGACGCGGCAGGCCCTGATGGCAGGCAAACATGTCTATTCTGAAAAACCCTTTGTGACAGATATTGCCGAGGGGCAGGCGCTGATTGCTCTGGCAAAGCAAAAAAATCTGAAACTTGGAAATGCGCCGGATACGTTTCTGGGCGGTCGTTGGCAAACTGTGCGCCGCTTGATCGATGAAGGAACGATTGGTCGTCCAACAGGTGTTTTTGCGCATGTCGGAACACATGGCACCGAAAGGCATCATCCTAATCCAGATTTCTACTACCAGTGTGGCGGCGGGCCGCTGTTGGATTTAGGACCGTACTATCTGACCGCGATGGTCTTTTGCCTTGGCCCGATTGCCCGTGTTGCAGGGATGGGCAACAGGGCGTTTGACAGGCGGCTCATTGAAAACGGGCCTAGGACTGGCACAGAAATTCCGGTCGAGGTCGACACCCACAGTGTCAGCCTGCTGGAATTTGACAATGGGGCCATCGGGTCCATGACCATGAGCTTTGACACCTGGGACAGTGAAACTCCCCGGTTGGAGATTTACGGCGAAGACGGGGTGGTCTTGATCCCGGATCCGGACCCCGTGCACGGGGCCAACGATTTCCATGGCCCTGTTTGGTTCCGCACGCGCGATACATCGCGTTGGAGCCATCAGCCAAGGCCAAAGGGTCGCGATGAATGGCAAATTGCCGAGAACTTCCATGGATTTAACGAAAACAGCCGCGGGCTGGGACTTCTGGATTTGGCGCAAGCCGTGGAGGAGGGGCGCGCGCCGCGTGCCAGCGGGGATCTGGCCTTTCACGTGTTTGAAGTGATGGACGCGATTGAACGTGCGTCTGGGCTTGGGAGGTATCAGAGCATTCAAAGCCGGTGTGACGTCCCCGCACCGCTGCCCATTGATTTTTTGCAAGGCCGTGCCCGATCAAATCAGGAGGTGGCAGATGCCAATTGAAACTATCAACATCGGCGAACCTTTCTTTGGTTTGCGACATGTCTCTGACGAGGCCCGTTTAGAGATCGAGGATCGCACGATTGTTGTGAACTTAGGTGACAACGACATAGGAATAGAGACGCAGAAACTGGCTCCGCTTCAATCCGCGATTTTTGCCAACGTTACTCTGACCGATGTGTCCCGCGCGGTCTTGATTGGACGATTTGAAGGGCACGGGGCCGATGCTGCATTATGTGCCGCTGTGCGGGATCAATGGCCAACCGCCTTTGAGGTGCGGGGTGAGGAACGCCTGCGTGGAGTGGAACATTACATGTCCCCAAAGGCTTACGTCGGTAATCTGGGGTTAAGCCTGTATCATTCCGCCTCCGTTCCGCTGAATGTTGGATTGCATCGCGATCACCCGTTTTGCCCTGTGCCAGGGTTCCGCGAAGTTCATACGCAGATTGTGGGGTTTGGCAAAATGCAGCAATGCAGGCGGCGCGATCCGGCAACGCTCTACCTTGAGGAGCCAATGGCCCCCGGTATGACACATCGGCCGATGTATGACGCAGAGGGGAACTATCCCTGGCATCAATATGAAACCACAACGCCCAGTATCTTCATGGCGATAGAACTGTTGCCAGAAGGCGCTGAGGTGCCAGCCATCGGAGGCCGCGATGACTGAACGTCTGCTTCCTGAGAGTTTTAATTTCGATGGCCCCTTTCCAAAGCTGTCGCGCCGATTGAGGCTGGGTGTTGTGGGCGGGGGGCGGATTTCGGCCACACAGGCAACGGCCGCCCGCCTGTCGGACCTATGGGAGGTCGCGGCCGGCGCATTGTCTTCGGATGCCACACGGTCCAAGGCGCGCGGAGCAGAGTGGTTTCTGCCGCAAGAGCGTTGTTACACATCGTTCGAAGAAATGGCCCTTGCCGAAGC
The DNA here is from genome assembly GCF_047123305.1 of Thalassobius sp. MITS945101. Lineage (GTDB taxonomy): Bacteria > Pseudomonadota > Alphaproteobacteria > Rhodobacterales > Rhodobacteraceae > Thalassobius. Next base: position 3,961,091 of record NZ_CP138918.1, on the reverse strand, counting down.
CGCCCGTCCAGATGGGGTGGATGCGGTTATGATCACTACGCCCAATCACCTGCATTTCGCCGCCGCCCAGGCGTTTCTTGAGGCGGGCATTGGTGTCCTGTGTGACAAACCGCTGACCAATGACGTCGGCGAAGCCGAGGCTCTTGTTTCGATGGCGGCGCAGACCGGTCAGGTTTTCGGCGTAGGCTATGTGATGTCGTGTTTTCCGATGATCCGGCAAGCCCGTGAAATCGTTACGGCAGGGCAGATCGGCAAGATCAATCAGATCCACGTTGAGTTTTTGCAGGACTGGATGACCCCGCAAGAAGTGGCAGACGCCCCGCATGTGAAATGGCGGTTGGATCCTAAGGTTTCTGGCCCGACCAGTTGTGTCGGCGATATTGGCACCCATGCCGCGCATTTGGCATCTTTTGTGTCCGGGCTGGAAATGACCCATCTCCGTGCGGAGTTTCACGTATGTGGTGCGCCCAAACCGCTGGAGGACACTGCCTTCATGTTCACGCGCTATGTGGACGAGGTTCCCGGCACCCTGATGGCGACCCGACTGGCACCAGGCAATCGCGGCGGCTTGCGTCTGCGGATCTATGGCTCTGAAGGGGGCGTCGAATGGGACTTGGAAAAGGCCGAGCAGTTGAAACTTAACATCTATGGTCAACCAGATCAGGTACTTAGCCGAGGGCACGGACATGGGTTGAGCGCGCATACGGAACGCTTTGTGCGTGCGGGGCGTGGTTTCCCGGAGGGGATCATTGAGGCCTGGGCCAATCTCTATACCGAGCTTGCGATGGCCGTGGCCTCCCGCAGGGATGGAGTTGCCGTTCCCGATGAATGGTTGGCCTTCCCGAAAGTGTCTGAAGGCGCAGATGGGGTGCGGTTTATTGCGGCCTCGGTACGTTCGAATGAGGCAAGCGGAAGTTGGACGCCAATCCCATAAGTCGTACTCAATAGTCGAATGCAGTTGGGAAAGCGCGCGGGAATCCGGGCGCTTTTCTTTTGCTGAAAGAACAATTGATGATTCCAAAAATATCAGATATTTTAGAAAACGTGAGGCGAAATTGAGATTCGCCGATGATTGGGGGCGGCATGGCGCAGCAAGGCAGTCAAACGGAAGCGGAACCTGTTTATTCGCTTGCGCATCTCACTCTGATTAACGCGACCCCAGCCGAGCTGGTCTACATCGCCGCGCGTGCCGGTTATGACGCCGTGAGCCCGCGCTTTATCCCGATGAAAGTGCCGGGCGAGTTTGCTGAAACGCCGGTGAGCAAGGCTCAGGTCCAAGCAACCAAGACCGCATTGGCAACAACGGGACTGGACGTGCTGGATGTTGAGCTGGCGCGGATAACCGAAGACGTCGATCCGCGCAGCTTTGAACGCGCGCTGGAACTCGGGGGTGAGTTGGGGGCGAGACATATGATTATGTCAGCCTGGACACTTACACGCGATGATCGGAACTTCTTGATCGACGTCTATGCAGAGACCTGTGATCTGGCTGCGGATTATGGCCTGACCGTGGATCTGGAGTTCCCCAGCTTTTCCAGATTGCGCACCTTGGATGAAACGCTTGATATCGTGCGGGCAGCGGATCGACCGAATGGCGGGATATTGGTGGATACCCTTTACCTGCATCTGAGCCGAGTAGATTTGGGGGAACTGCTGCATGTCCCGTCAGAGCTGTTTCACTTCCTTCATATCTCGGACTGTTTGCCCGGCATCGCGGACACGCGCGAAGGGATGATCCAGCTGGCGCGTGATGCGCGCCTCTACCCCGGGGAAGGGTGGATCGATTTCAACGGCATCATCGAACGGATGCCCCCCATGAACTATTCCATCGAATTGCCCAACCAAAGCCGTGTGGCTGAACTGGGCTATGAGGAACATGCGCGCCGCTGTCTGCAACATGCAAAGCGCACCTTTGGTGCGGCCCGTTCGCAGCGTCGCGTGATTGATACCCAAACATTGCAAATCAAAGAGGACCATCATGGGCAAAGAGCTCACTGAAGCGGATCGCCAGTTGGCGGCTGACATGCTGGCGCGTGCCCGCGTCGCCATGTCCGAGATTGAAGATTGGAGCCAGGAACGGCTGGATCGTTTGTCGCAGGCGATTGCCTGGTATGCAGGCAACGAGGAGACGTTTACGCGGCTGGCCAAGCAGGGCGTGGATGAAAGCGGTATTGGTGACCGCGATGGCCGCCCTGCAAAACGGTTCAAGATCCACATGGTCTTGCGCGATGTATTGCGAACACCTTCGACTGGCATCGTCGAGGTCGACGAGGAAAAAGGGTTGGTCAAATATGCTAAACCGGCTGGCGTGATCGCATCCCTGATCCCGATGACCAATCCGGCGATGACACCGCCGGTGACGGGCGTATCAGCTGCCAACGCGCGCAATGCAGTGATCTTTTCACCGCATCCTAGGACTGCCCACACAACCTATGAAATGGTTGAAGTGATGCGCGCCGCCTGTCGCGCGGCCGGCGCCCCCGAAGACCTGTTTCAGGCCATTCGGAAACCTTCGATCCCTCTGACGCAGCATTTAATGGAAATCTGTGATCTGACCTTGGCCACGGGCGGTAAGCCGATGGTAAAGGCGGCCTATAGCTCGGGTCGGCCGGCTTATGGTGTCGGGGCAGGGAACTCGTCAATTGTGATTGATGAAACTGCTGATATCGAAATCGCCGCGCAGAACAGTCGGATCTCAAAAACCTCGGATTTCGGGTCCGGTTGTTCCGCAGATGGCAACATCATCATTCAGCAGTCTGTCTATGACAAAATGGTCGCCGCGTTGGAGGCCGAAGGCGGTTATCTGTGCAATGCGGACGAAAAGGCCAAGCTTGAAGCTGCCATGTGGGATGACAAGGGCAACCGGACCTTTCCCACCATTGCTTGCCGTCCGCAACAAACGGCTGAAGTTGCCGGATTTTCGATCCCTGAAGATCGCAAATTCCTGATGGTGGAAAATCAGGGCCAGATCGGCGCAGAGCACAAGTTTTCCAAAGAAAAACTGACCACGCTTATGGCGCTTTACCACTTCGAAACCTTCGATGACGCTCTGGACACCGTGCGCCAGATCTACGCTGTCGGCGGCAAGGGCCATTCCTGCGGGATCTACAGTCACAATGACGAAAACATTGATCGGCTGGCCCGTCTGGCTCCGGTGAGCCGCATGATGGTGCGTCAGCCGCAGTCCAAGGCAAACGCAGGTGCATGGACCAACGGAATGCCGATGACCTCTAGCCTGGGGTGCGGGATCTGGGGCGGCAATATCACCAATGAAAACGTCACAATGAAACATATGATGAACTACACCTGGGTCAGCCGCCCAATCCCCGAGGATCGCCCCTCGGAGGAGGAACTGTTCGGTGAGTTCTTCGGGCAGGAGGTCGCGTGATGGATGGTCAGCAGGTGGAAAGCCAGACACAGGGCAAAACGGTTGCCGAACATATTGTCGATTTTCTGGAACGTCGTGGGGTCGAACATGTCTTTGGCCTATGTGGTCACACCAACATCGCGGTGTTGGCAGCCTTGGCCGACAGCCCGATTGATTTTGTCACGGTGCGTCACGAACAAATCGCCAGTCACGCAGCGGACGCTTACGCACGTGTGACGGGCAAGGCCTCGGTTGTGTTGTCGCACCTTTCGCCCGGGTTGACCAACTGTGCTACCGGCGTCGCAAACGCTGCGTTGGATTGCATCCCGATGGTGGTGATCGCCGGAGACATTCCGACGCATTACTACGGCAAACACCCGCATCAAGAGGTGAACCTGCATGCGGACGCTGCGCAATGGGAAATCTACCGGCCGTTTGTGAAACGCGCTTGGCGGGTGGATCGCGCGGATCTGATGGCCGAGATTCTGGAAAAGGCCTTCCATCTTGCAGAAAGTGGCCAGCCTGGGCCGGTACTGGTGAATGTTCCGATGGACATCTTCTCCGAAGTCATTCCAGCCGAGGGTTTTGAGCGTGTTGCGCAGAACACCAGAGCCCTCGCCAAGCCATCGATTGATGATGAAACGGCACGTGAGGTTGTGCAAAAGCTGGCCAATGCGCAAAACCCTGTCGCCTACGTCGGTGGTGGCATTTTGTTGGCGCAGGCCAGTGAAGAGCTGCGGGAATTTGTTGAACACATGGGATTGCCAGTTGCCCATTCTTTAATGGGCAAGGGGGCGTTGCGTGACGATCATCCGCTTGTGATGGGGATGACCGGGTTTTGGGGTACCAGCCTTGTGAACCAAAGCTGCCTGAAGGCGGATACCATCTTTGCGGTGGGAACACGCTTTAAGGAGGCTGATTGTTCCAGTTGGTATCCCGGCTACACTTTCAATATCGGTGGCAAAGATGATGTGACCAAGGTCATTCATATCGACATTGAACCGCAGGAAATTGGCCGGAACTACCCGACCGAGATTGGCGTCGTTGCAGATGCAAAAGCGGCTTTGCGGGTTCTGACACGTGTCGCCAAAGAGATGTATCCCGATGGCTTCGCACGGGAGGCAAAAAAGGCCGAAATCGCAGAGTTTCGCGCGGCGTTCAAAACGTCCAACGAAGATATGCAAACCTCAGCAGCCTTCCCGATGATGCCAGAACGCATTCTTGCTGACACGCGCAAGGCGCTGCCCGAGGACGCGATCATTACAACCGATGTCGGCTGGAACAAAAACGGCGTTGGGCAGCAATTTGATATTCTGACACCGGGCTCCATCCTGACGCCGGGCGGGTTTGCGACGATGGGATTTGGCCCTCCGGGGGCATTGGGCGCGAAACTCGCCGCGCCGGATCGCGTGGTGCTCAGCCTTGTTGGAGACGGTGGTTTTGGCCAAAACCCTGCCGCGCTGGCGACGGCGGTTGAATTGAACCTCGGCATCATATGGTTGGTCATGAACAACAACGCCTTTGGCACCATCGCAGGTCTGCAAAAGGCCCACTATGGGCTAACCTATGGCACGACATTTCCGGGCAATGCCGCACAACCGGAACACGGGCCGGATTATGCCGCGATTGCGCGGGCCTACGGCGCCGTCGGGATAAAAATCAACAGTGCAGAAGAGCTGCTGCCGACGCTTGAAACTGCGATTGCCAGTGGTCGGCCAACGGTTCTGGATGTGCCCATGATTAACAACCCAACGCCCACAACTGGCCACTGGAACATCCTGGACATCTATTCGCCCGATGCGGATGTCAGTCATGTTTCAACGGATTAACCACACCGCTTGTCTGGTGGATCGGAGCCCCGTGGCTCCGATCGAATTTGGGGATAGGAAATGTTCAAAAAAGTCTTAGTGCCTGTTGCTCTGGATCACCTGGATGTCTTGCCCGCACAGATCGCAAGCGCCCGTCAGATGCTTGCAAAGGACGGCACAATCACAGCGCTTTCGGTTCTGGAAGACCTGCCGAGCTACGTGGCGGAATACGCCATTGTGCAACGTGACCCCAAAGAGCTTTTGCGGAGCGCACAGGAGTCGCTGCGGTCCGCCTTGAAAGATCACCCCGAGATTGCCTGCAACGTCGGAACAGGCAAGCCCGGTGTTGCGATCGTTGAGGCTGCGAACAAAATGGGGGCTGACCTCATCGTGCTTGCCGCGCAGCGCCCCGGAAGCGACGGTTATGCTTTGGGATCAACCACTTCTCGCATCAGCCGACGTGCGGGATGTTCCGTTCTGATATTGCGTTAAGGGGACAGGTAAGGCCCCGTGGGGGGCTTTGGAGCCTCTTCCAGTCTAGGCTTGTCGTGCCTTTGTCATGGCCTCCAAGTGCTTGTTGAAAGTCTGCGCGTCCATACCCGTCGCCAAAGCCCTTTGGAAAAACGCGGCCTGCGTTTCCGGTGCCAAGTCGCTTGCCGGTGGATCGCGGTCCAAGTTCGTTGGGAAGGAATATCCCTCAGCCGTTGCCGCAATCGCAGCAGACAGCTCATCGGGACTTAACCTTGCGTCTTGTCGGGCCATCACGGCGTGCGGGTAAACCAGCTTGCACATGCGGTCCCGATCCACCGTTTCCATAGCACGACCAAAGGCAGACGACACTTGCAACAGATTAACGAAGCGCTGGATGTCGGTACTGCTGTTGGCTCCTGCAGCGTGAAAAAGCGCTGGATTGAAGAACACTGCATCTCCTTTCTTCAAAGGCAGCTGAACACAGTATTCGTCAAACAACGCGCGAAAGTCGTCTCGTCGCCAGGCAGCATAACCGGGCTTATAGGCCTGCGAAAACGGCAGCAGTTTGGTCGGCCCGCTTTCCAATGGCATATCACAATGGGCCACCGCCCCTTGAAGGGTGAGGATTGGCGAAACCTCATGAACATGCGCTGGATAGGCGGCGCTCACTTCGGCAGTCTGAAACCCGAGGTGGTAGTCCCGGTGTGCCTGCTGGGCTGCCCCGCCGGGATACACGAGATTGACCTGTGCTGTCATTTGATAGTTGGGTCCCAGCCAAGCCTCGCAGATCGCAGCGATTGCTGGATTTGCAAAGTAGTCCAGAAACACGCGGGGGGAGGCTTCGCAAAGTTTCTGCAAGGAATTCCAGATCCGGTCATTGGCCCCGGAGGCTGCGAAATGATCCGCCCCGGCCTTTGCGCTCTGCTTCTCTGCATGAATGATGTCTTTGTATAGGGCGGTCGCGTCATCGATGACGGAGTGGTCCGTGTAGGCTTCCTTGAGAACCACCACACCTGCACCCCGACCAAGAACCTGAGCCCATTCCGCCATAATCCTGCGGCGCGATTGTTCAGCCGCAAGCGCGGGGCGCAGAACCGTCATATCATATATGGGAATGTTCTTTTCCACAGTGGCTGCCTGCGGCGCCGACGTCGGATCGGTGGTCTGCATGATGAGGTCTTTAAACGAATCAACATTGCAATTTTCCGGACTGTAGTAGGCAGGTGGGCTGTCGAGTTGTGTCATTGCTGGTCCTTTCGTTACGTCTGAAAATACAGGCCCAAGGATTGCAATGCGGGCGAATTTACATCAAAAATACATCAAATGGCGCATCGGTTCCCCATAAAAGAGATCGCAAGGCAGTCCGGATTGGGGACGGCTACGGTGGACAGGGTTTTGAATGCCCGCGCCCATGTCAGCCCGCAAACCAAACTGCGCGTTGAAGCCGCAATAGAAGAACTCAAAGCGCAAGAGGCGCAGCTTGCGGCACGCGGTCGGCGCTTGTTCTTCGATTTTGTTGTCGAGGCCCCGTCGCGGTTTAGCCGCGAGGTCAAATCGGCGGCAGAGGCGGTCCTGCCAGAGATTGGGACAGCCGTATGCAGACCGCGCTTCCTGATGCAGGAAAATCTGGAGGAGGAAGAGGTCGTCGCCATAATAAGGCGCGTCCTCAAACGCGGCAGTCAGGGCGTTTGCCTGAAGGTGCGTGATATTCCAAAAATAAGGGACGCCGTTGGCCTTCTCTCGCGGGCCAAAATCCCTGTGGTTACTCTGGTAACGGACATCAATTGTGCTGAGCGGTTGGCCTATGTAGGTCTGGACAATGAAGGGGCAGGGCGTACTGCGGCCTATCTGGTTGGAAACATGCTAAAAGGCGTGAGCGGTACTGTGCTGGCGACCCGAAGCCACCACCGTTTTTTGGGAGAAGAGGAGCGCGAAGTTGCCTTCAAAGAAGCGCTGGCCCGGCTTTGCCCGACCTTGCAGGTTGTCGGTTTCCACGGTGGCGGTGGGGTTGACGGTGCCACTTCTTCATTGCTGGCGCGGACAATGGAGGACGTCCACGACCTGCGGGCGGTGTATTCAATGGGAGGCGGCAACAGGTCGATCCTCAAGACCTTGGCGCAATTCCGGTGCAAGCCCGATATCTATGTCGCGCACGACCTCGATCGAGAAAACCGTGACCTGATCGAGAAACATCAGCTGGATTTTGTGCTGCATCATGATCTGCGGCAGGATCTGAGAAATGTTTTCGATACCTTCCTTGCCTACCACCGGCTGCGTAACTCTCAGGCGGTGAGGCCAATTTCAACGGTTCAGGTTCTGACACCAGAGAACGTCCCACGTTAAAGTCCGCGCTCTCTACAGCCTAACTGACTTGCTGCCCGAAAGTTGGACGGCACGGCTGGAGAATTTCTGTGTATACGGCTTTTGCCACCAACTGGCCGTCTGGTGTTGAAGCGCTCCCAATCTCTAACTTTCGCGCAATGATCACTGAAAGACCGGCATCCACCCAAATATTGAAACGTAACGCTCGCGTTGGGCTACAGGCAGAAGATAGCACTAGTTGAGACGAACAGAGGCTATGTCCGCAGATCGGGTATAACTGAGGCCCGCCGCAAATGGCTCCTTCCTGCCCGAACGACTACTGCGCACTTGCAATCGGTCAGGAGGGAGGCAACCCGACTTGGGTCGGAAACGGCCTCACTGTTTAGAATGAGCCATCAACAAAGTACGACCGTTTCCCGAAGGCTAGGGAAGAGAGCGCTGCTTCACCGATACCGCCCCTATTCCAAAACATCTTCCCCATCGCGCGCGTCGGCGCGTCTGTCGGCCAGCCGTTTGGCGTAGTTGAACTCTTTGGATCCGCGTTCGAAGCGGCTTTCGTAGTAGTCGAGAACCATTGACTGCTCCTTGGCGGTAAACTGGGTGCCTGCACAAAGCCCTTCGATCGTGCTGCGGCGTTGCTCGTCCGTCATTTTGGCATAGTAGGTCTCTTTGACTTGCGGCCTCGCATGTCCAAGGTTGAGGGAGAAGGCCCTTTCTTCTTTCCGTGAGCTCGTCAGTTCGTTTCCTAGGTAGACCAGTGTGTCGCGTGCAGAGTGCGGTGTGCAACAGCGATCAATCAGGGCCGTGGCGGCCTTGAAGGCTTTGCCTACCGCGGCGGAGGATTGCATTGGAGACACCGGGGCGGCACCGGGTGCGTGGTCGGTCAGATCATTCAAGCTGGGGAAGACCGCGTCATCCCCGGTAAACCCAAGGGCCCCAAGTTCGGTCAGCCATTCACCAAGAACTTGCTGGAAGGCTTCCGTGCGAGGGAAGAAGAAACTGCGAAAGCTCTTGCCGTTCTTGGCCCGCATTTCGGTGGCGTCCTGGAACATTTCCTTCTTCTGTATGTCGATGTGCTTCAGGCGAAGCGTGGTAAGGGCCGCTGCGCGCAGTCCGCAGGTATAGGCGCAAGCAATGATGGCCCGGTCTCGACGTTCTGCGATCGTGCTGCCGGGTATCTTCGCCAACATCCCTTCTGCTTCTTCGATCGTGAGATAGTCCCGGTCTTCACGCGGCAGTATTTTTGCGCGCACCGCTTTAGGCAGCTCGAGGTTGAGCAAGATGTTCTGGCTGAGGCGCTTATAGCCATCCTGTATGCGAAGCCAGTCGAAGAACTGACGAACCTGAGACGCGTGATGGCGGATGGTGGAGTTGCTCAAGCCACCATCCTCCTTGGGAGTTTGCCCCAGCTTAACCAAGTGGTCGCGGAAGGCGGCCGCGTCCGTCGGGGTGACCTTGTCGAAAGCTTTGCCACCAAGATGAGCCTCTAACATACGGATGCTGCGCAGGTGCGATCGGACCGTTACGGTTTCGAAGCGCCCGGCGTAGGCTTGCCACTTATGCACGATCCGGTCATTCGCCAGATAACAAATCGCGCCGCGAGATGTGGGAAGATTCCCGGTACCAGTTTGGGAGTCCCCATTACTTTCGTCTATCAAGGCAAGGCTGATACCTAACATGACACATTTTTTGAGGCTGTCGTATTCTGTCACTTTCAGTAACTTCGACACCTTTGCATCGCAGGTTGGGCAGATTGCTAGCGCCATGGGGACGCCTGCTGAGGTTGTGCTGAACGTGACGGAATGCGGGGCTGGATAGCCTGCGCTGTCGCAGCTCAAACAGTTGAACTCACCTTGTTTAAGCTTCGCCCGCTGCTTGCGTTTCTGGCCATTGTGATAGCGTTGCACCTCTGCGCCACGAAAGACGTAGGGAACTTGTTCATCCGATTTTTGAAGCCCCGACTTGATCCAGTCAGTCACGGCATTGCGCCGAACTTTATAGATCTTGCACAGCTCCTCGACCAAGAAGACCTGATCCTGGCAAAGCTTTATCTTGTAGTGCGCCCGGGTCATTTCTCGGTCTCCGAACGGCAGATCTCTTGAATAGGCTGCAGCGTGGCCGTGAGTGCCTTCTCAAAGTCAAGCAGGCTCGACAAACGCCAGCGTGTGCTGTTTGGCGGCAGTTTGACGGGGGCGGGCAGATAGCCCTGGTTGACGCGTTTCCACACTGTTTGGCGGGCAATGCCGAAGCGTTCAGCGACCTCTGTGTCTTTCAGATAACGCTCACCGTCACCGAGGTTGTCGGCGTTCTGGCCCTCAAGTGCCGCAAGCTGTTGCGGGGTCAGATCTGGAGGGTCAGTTTTCGGCTGCTGCTGATCACTGGCCCGACGGTTTATGGGGGCAACCTGTGCCTCAACGCCAACCGGGGGATCCGGGAACAGATCCCCCTGTGCCGAGTTATCACTGAGTTTAGCCATTGGCGCCTCCCTTGAGGCGCAAGCCGCTCTTGGGCAGGGAAGGGGGGAGCAACAGGTTCATTACGCGCCCTCCCTCAGTAGCGCGCGAATGTCACCCACACGCCAGGCTGTGGTGCGCGGGCCAAGACGCACCGGCTGGGGGAAACGTCCGGCGCGGACGCCAGCCCACCAGGTCGAACGAGATACTGGTACCGGGCCGTTAGGATGCAGGATCTGCTTTTCGCGCAGCAGCGCGTCATCGGGAAGATCGTCGAAGTGCATGGTAATCCATCCATGTGTGTTACAGATGGTCCAAGGCTGACGAAGCCCGACTATGTGCAGGGTGGATCCACTTAGTCCATCGTGGATTCACGATGCGTTTCATATTTTTAAGGGGTCAAACTGTCCCAATAGGTGCGGTCGACATGCTCGTCACTGGCGTCCTTTAGCAGATTGCGCACCGTTTGTTGGATAATAGAGCAGCCAAGTTCGTCGGATTTATCGGCAATCTGCTTTGGCACATCGGATCTATTTTGACGCGGGTCGTATTTGTGGCCGTCGACGGCACAGGCAATGAGCGCCTTCTGCAGGGTTGCGATCCGGAGTGTACTTGCAGATTTATGGGCTCGACTGTCTTCGTCTCTGGGAGTGGTCTCCAGTTTTTTCTGCAACTCCTTGAGCTGCTCATCTCTTTCCTCGAGCTGCTGTTGTAGATCTGCGTTCTCGGCAGACATTTCCGCCAATTTGACGGTCTCCGACTGTTGTGAGTTTTGATCAACGAGGCCAGCAGCACGGTGCCAGGCTGGAGACACGTAATAGCCTCGCTGTTTTAGCCAGAGCAGATAGTCCTTGGCAGGGGACTTCTCGCCGATCTCCATTGCCCGCTTTAATATTCGGAACCTGTCTTCGCGCTCACGGATTGTTTCGCCGGTCTCCGGTGCCTCTCCGCGCCAGCCATCTGTGGTGAACGGATCAAAGTTCAACGACAAATCGATTGCTTCCCGCGCGGTCCAATAAGGCTTGCGGGCCCACTTCCCGATGAGCCGTCGTTCCTGCTGAAGGTACTGTTCGGAGAGCATTTCGCGCCGGTGATGGGCAAAGTGCTGCCCGTCATATCCGATTGGCCCTTCTGGGGTGATGGCCAACCACCAGTCTGTATGGAAGGGAATGTTGTTTCGCTCCGCCCACCAAAGCCAGTCAGTCGGAGAGCCAAACCGTTCGCCAGACCGTTGCGCACGTGCCAGCAACGCTTCGTGACACCGTAGCGTGTCCGAAGCATCATCGGCGTCAGGTGAGGTGCCTAGCGCGAGCAGGAGGGCTTCTTCCAAAGCCCACTGGCTCTGGTGAATCCAGGCCTGCATCAATTGCTCGGTTGGTCGCGCTGGCATCTGTTCGCAATCAGTCATGTTCCGGCCTTTTGGTTTTTAAAGTATCCAGATGGTCTGCCCACCACTGCGCCAACGCAACACGTTCGCTCCAATGCTCGCCACGTGCGTAAGCGCGGCGGATTTCATTTTTTTCTACATGAGCAAGGGCGCGTTCAATTGCGTCCGGATGCCAACGCCCGGATTCATTGGCCAGCGTGGAAAACATCGCCCGAAAGCCATGCGCAGACATCTCTTCTTTGCCATAGCCCATGCGGCGCAGGGCGGCGTTTAGGGTATTGTCACTCATGCAGCGCTTCGAAGTGCGTACGGAAGGAAAGACGAGCGCACCCCAGCCGGTAAGAGCTCGAAGCTGCTTTACGCACTCAAGCGCCTGATGCGACAGGGGCACCGCGTGAGGACGGCGCATCTTGGCGCGATGGGCAGGAACCGTCCAGACCGCCTTAGCCTCGTCGATCTCTTCCCACTCAGCCATGCGCAACTCTCCCGGGCGCAGGGCGGTCAGCGACAGCAGCTGCAAAGCTATGCGGGTTGAGGTTTGTCCTGAGAAGCCATCGATGGCACGCAACAGGGCGCCAACTTGCGCCGGATCGGTGATCGCCGCCCGGTGACGGACCTGTGGTCGGATCAGGGCATCCTTCAAACCGTAAGTCGGGTCATTATCGGCCAAGCCCAGCGCGATGGCATAGCGGAAGACCGCCCCAGCGGCCGAGCGCATACGAACGGCACTTTCGTGATTGCCCTTGTTCTCGATCTTTTTCAACGGAACCAAAACATCTCGTGCTGTGATTTGGGAGATGGGCATGTGACCGATATCTGCGCCGAGCAGGCGGTGGAACCATTCGGTTTTGGTAAGTGTAGCTTCTGCGCGGCCTTCTATGCGCTTTTTTGCGAGCAGTTCTGAGGCAATCTTGGCGAAGGTCTCGGATTGCTCGGCTGCCGCCTTGGCTTTCTGATCTTTGCGAACGCTCGAGGGATCTTCGTCCTTTGCGATCAAACTACGGGCCTCATCCCGTTTTTGTCTCGCATCGGCCAAAGTTACTTCCGGATATTTGCCCAGCGCCAGCAGCTTTTCTTTCCGGTGCCAGCGGTACTTGAAACGCCAAAGTTTCGATCCATTCGGCTTGATCAGCAGATAGAGACCGTCGAAGTCGGCTTGCTTGTAGGGCTTCTCCTTAGGCTTAAGAGCCCGAATCCGTGCATCGCTCAAGACCGGCATGGGGGTACCTTCCAGATGTCGCATGACACCTCCCCCAGATCGGTACCCCACTTTGGGGTAGATAGTAGCGCACGTGGCAGGACATCACCGGACAAACCCACAGCAAAAAGCCTGCGAATACAGGCTACTGGCGGACCAACTTAGATGCAACTTGATGTTAAAATGGTGCCCCCACACGGACTCGAACCGCGGACCTACTGATTACAAATCAGTTGCTCTACCAGCTGAGCTATAGGGGCACGGCCAGCGGGCTGGCGTGTGGCTTTGAATTATCCGAGAGGGCAGGGGCGTGCAAGGGGGCAAACGCAGGAAGTGGTAGGAAAATTCAGCCGTGAAACTGTTGCGTCGGGCACAGCTGTTGTCAGCAGGTGGATCTGATTGGGTAGTGAATTGGAGCGGGCGAGGCGATTCGAACGCCCGACCCTAACCTTGGCAAGGTTATGCTCTACCCCTGAGCTACGCCCGCTCCGTTGTGAACACTGACGCGGTTCTGGCGCCTCCGTTTGGAGGAGAATTGGAGCGGGCGAGGCGATTCGAACGCCCGACCCTAACCTTGGCAAGGTTATGCTCTACCCCTGAGCTACGCCCGCTTCCTTTTCGACGGTGGGTGACCGTCATGGGTAACCTATTGGAGCGGGCGAGGCGATTCGAACGCCCGACCCTAACCTTGGCAAGGTTATGCTCTACCCCTGAGCTACGCCCGCTTCCTTAGGTGTGGCGTGGAATACAAACACTGGCACGGAGCCGCAAGAGGAAAATGACCGGTGACAGTAAAAAAGATCACCTGAAATTTGGCGGGCCCTGCGGCGGGCTTCAGAACAGCCCGTGCAACAACAGACCGGCGCCGCTGAGGATCAACATGGCAAAGGTCAGCAGCATTCCCAACTGGCGCAGCGGCACGATCTGCGGTGTGCGCCCAAAGCCGTAGCCATGCAAAAAGCGGCCCGCAATGAACATGAGGCCCAGCAGGTGAACCGCCCAGACCGGTGCGCCCTGCAGCTCTACCAGCGCCAGCAGCAGGATCGAGAGCGGCGCGTATTCGGCGCAATTGGCCTGGGTGCGCATGGCTTTGATCATTGCCTTATTGGCACCGTCGCCCACGCTGATCCGTTCCGCCCGGCGGGTCAGGATGACGCGCACGCTGAGGGCAACAAACAAAAGCGCGGCAAGGCCGGCATAGATGGGGGTGGCGGTGAGGGGCATCAGGTGGTCCTTCAAATCGAACAAGTGCAATCAAGGTTGACCCTAGGCAGCACGGTGCCGTCTGACCAGACTCACCTTGCGGCACGGGGGGGCGATTGGGGATTGGCTTGGGGGAGCAGCAATCGTCGCTACGGGGATTTGACCAAAGAAAAAGCCCCACCAAAGGCGGGGCTCTTGAGAAGCTGCTGCATTGTTTAGAAGTGCATGTTCACACCAAAACGAACCAACGTTGCTGAAATCGCGTTCGCACCGCAGGGCTGGCCGCCACAAGTGCCATCTGGCGCAAAGGCTTGATTGCCGTTGTCCAGGAAAGACAAGACTTCGCCTTTGACGGATATGTTGTCCTTGATCAAGTATTCCGCACCTAGACCAACAACTGGCATGCTTATTGTGTGAGTGCTGGAGTAAAACGGATCAAGGCCATAGAACCCCGCCTCTACTTCGACACGCGAAAGTCCGGCGGTGGCGAACGGAAGAAACTTGCCAGCCGCAAAACCGATGCGACCGCGAAGAGACATAGCAGAGTTCAGCACAGTAACGCATTCATCTATCAACCCGCAGCCGTAGTCCACTGTTGAAGAGGCAACACCCTCGGTGTTAAGTTTCGAATAGTCAAATTCAACACCAAAAACAGCCTTACCCTTTTGCCAATTGTACCCGAGCTGCACGCCAAAAGCGTTGCCGTTTGGCGCTGGCGCGGGGAGTTCTACGTTTGTCGGGTTGGCGCCGCAGGTGTCGAGGAAGTTTTCCTGGCAAAACTCTGAAGCGCCATTCACTTTTCCAAAGGCCAAACCGGCGTAGGCACCCGACCAATCAACAATGCCGGGTTCAGCGACAGCAGGTAGCTGGGTTGCTGGCTGAGGACCGTCTGCGAATGCGGGACTGGCAGCAAGTGCGACTGCAACGATCGTGGCATATTTCATTTCTGTTTCCTCAGGTTTCAATTTGGTTCGAGAAGAAAAAGTATCCTGAGCCGAACGATAGCTAGCAATTCAAATTGAACAATTTCAATCATCTCAATGATCGAAGGATATGCAGTTTTTGCGATAAATTCGCGACACAAATCAATGTAGCAACCGCCAGACGGTCCGCCGGTTGCTAACGCTTTAGGCGGGAACGTCACTTACTCCAGTTCGACCAGCAGGTCTTTGGCGTCGATCTGGCCGCCAGGCTGCACGTGTACGGCTTTGACCACCGCGTCACGTTCGGCGTGGATGCCGGTTTCCATCTTCATCGCCTCGATGGTCAGCAGTAGGTCGCCCTCATGCACTTCCTGACCGACCGAGACACCAACCGAAGCCACAACCCCCGGCATTGGTGCGCCGATGTGGTTTTGGTTACCCAGTTCGGCCTTGGGGCGGGCAGCGGTGGCGGATTTCACCAGACGGTTCGGCACACGGATCACCCGCGGCTGGCCGTTCAGCTCAAAGAACACCTTCACTTCGCCGTTTTCATCGGTTTCCCCAATGGCCTGCAGGCGGATTTCCAACGTCTTGCCCGGATCGATCTCGGCGGTAATCTCATCGCCGGGTTCCATCCCGTAGAAGAAGGTTTTGGTCGGCAGGGTGCGGACGGGACCGTACTGACGGTGACGGCCCATATAATCCATGAAGACCTTGGGATACATCAAGTAGCCGTTCAGATCCTCATCATCTACCTCAAACCCGTCCAGATCGGCGCTGACCTGTGCCCGGACCTCTTCCAGATCCACTGGGGCCAGATGCTTGCCGGGGCGGTCGGTGTTGGGGGCGTCGCCCTTCAGGGCTTTGGCCACGATGCCTTCGGGGAAACCACCCGGAGGCTGGCCCAGATTGCCGCGCATCATGTCGACAACCGAGTCGGGGAAGGCCACGTCTTTGGTTGGGTCCTCGACATCGGCGCGGGTCAGGCCTTGGCTGACCATCATCAGCGCCATGTCACCGACCACCTTGGACGAAGGTGTCACCTTCACGATGTCACCAAACATCTGGTTGGCGTCAGCATACATCTGCGCCACCTCATGCCAGCGTTCCTCCAGCCCCAGCGAGCGCGCCTGCGCCTTGAGGTTGGTGAACTGACCGCCGGGCATTTCGTGCAGGTAAACCTCGGAGGCCGGGGCCGCCAGACCGCTTTCAAAGGCGGTGTATTGCGCGCGCACCTGTTCCCAGTAGTTGCTGACCTCACGAATGCGGCCAATGTCGATGCCGGTGTCCCGGTCGGTGTTGGCCAGAGCTTCGACAATTGAGCCCAGACAGGGCTGCGATGTCCCGCCCGAGAAAGCGTCCATCGCCGCATCCACTGCGTCAACACCCGCATCCGCAGCGGCCAGAATGGTCGCGCCAGCAATGCCCGAGGTGTCATGGGTGTGGAAATGCACCGGAATGGACAGCTCTTCTTTCAGCGCTTTGACCAGTTGACGGGCGGCGGCGGGTTTCAACAGGCCCGCCATATCCTTCAGACCCAACACATGGGCGCCAGCGGCTTCCAGTTCCTTGCCCATGTTGACGTAGTATTTCAGGTCATACTTGGCGCGGTTCGGGTCCAGAATGTCACCGGTGTAGCAGATCGTGCCTTCGCAGACCTTGCCTGCCTCATTCACCGCATCCATCGCCACGCGCATGTTTTCCACCCAGTTCAGGCTGTCAAACACGCGGAACACATCGATGCCTTTGGCGGCCTCCGCCACAAAGCTCTGCACCACATTGTCAGGATAATTGGTGTAACCCACCCCGTTTGAGGCGCGCAGCAGCATCTGGGTCATCAGGTTGGGCATCCGGCTGCGCAGATCGCGCAGACGCTGCCACGGGCATTCCTGCAAGAAGCGATAAGCCACATCAAAGGTAGCCCCGCCCCAACACTCGACCGAGAACAGCTCGGGCAGGTTGGCGGCGTAGCTGGGCGCCACACGGATCATATCGATCGAGCGCATGCGGGTCGCCAGCAGCGACTGGTGACCGTCGCGCATGGTGGTGTCGGTCAGCAGCAGCTTCTGTTGCGCCAGCATCCAGTCGGCAACTGCTTTGGGGCCTTCGGCTTCCAACAGGTTGCGGGTGCCCGCCGGGATCTCATCACCATGGGCAGGCGGCTTCGGCAGTTTCAGATCCTCGGCCGGAGCAGGGCGGCCCTCAGTCTCGGGGTGACCGTTGACCGAAATATCGGCGATATAGGTCAGAACCTTGGTGCCGCGGTCGCGCCGTTTCTCAAAGTTGAACAGATCGATCGAGTCATCGATGAACTTGGTGGTGTATTCATTGCTGAGGAAGGTTGGGTGCTTCAGCAGGTTTTCCACAAAGGCGATGTTGGTCGATACGCCGCGGATACGGAATTCGCGCAGCGCCCGGTCCATCCGGTGGATCGCCGCCTCTGGCGTCGGGGCCCAGGCGGTGACCTTCACCAGCAGCGAGTCATAGTAACGTGTGATCACGCCACCTGAATAAGCGGTGCCGCCGTCCAGACGGATGCCCATGCCGGTGGCCGAGCGATAGGCGGTGATACGGCCATAGTCGGGGATGAAGTTGTTCTGCGGATCTTCGGTGGTGATCCGGGTCTGCAGCGCATGGCCGTTCAGACGGATTTCGTCCTGGCTATCTTTGCCAGTGGCCTCGGCCAGCGTCTTGCCTTCGGCGATCTTGATCTGCGCCTGTACAATGTCGATGCCGGTCACTTCTTCGGTGACGGTGTGTTCCACCTGCACCCGCGGGTTTACCTCGATGAAGTAGAACTTGCCGGTGTTCATATCCATCAGGAATTCAACGGTGCCGGCGCATTCATAGTTCACATGGGCGCAGATCTTGCGGCCCAGATCACAAAGCTCGGTACGCTGTTCTTCGGTCAGATAGGGGGCGGGGGCGCGTTCAACAACTTTCTGGTTGCGGCGCTGGACCGAACAATCCCGTTCCCAGAGATGGTAAATCTCACCGTGACTGTCGCCGAGGATCTGCACCTCAACGTGGCGGGCGCGGGTGATCATCTTTTCCAGATAGCCTTCACCATTGCCAAAGGCCGCTTCGGCTTCACGGCGGCCTTCCAGAACCTTTTCTTCAAGTTCATCTTCGCTGAGGATCGGGCGCATGCCACGACCGCCGCCGCCCCAGCTGGCCTTCAGCATCAGGGGGTAGCCGATTTCGGCGGCCTCTTTCTTGATCGCCTCCATATCGTCACCCAGCACCTCAGTGGCGGGGATGACCGGCACATCTGCGGTGATCGCAACCTTGCGGGCGCTGGCCTTGTCGCCCAGGGCGCGCATGGTTTCGGCCTTGGGGCCGATGAAGGTGATGCCATTGGCGGCGCAGGCATCCACGAAGTCGGGGTTTTCCGACAGCAGGCCATAGCCCGGGTGGATCGCGTCCGCGCCGCATTCTTTGGCAACGCGGATAATTTCGTCAATCGACAGGTAGGCAGCGACGGGGCCAAGGCCTTCACCGATGCGATACGCTTCGTCCGCCTTGAAGCGATGCAGCCCCAGTTTGTCCTCTTCGGCAAAGACCGCCACGGTCTTTTTCCCAAGCTCGTTGGCTGCCCGCATGATCCGGATGGCGATCTCGCCCCGGTTTGCGATCAAGATCTTGTTGAACTCAGTCATGGGTCGCACCTCCCGCGTTCCGTGAAAATTCTGTGACAGTGCTTGGCACGTCGCTGCGTTGCAGCGCAACAGTTTTGCGCGATATCGGTCACATTAGGTGACCAAAAAAATCATGTTAGCGATAAAATCGCATGTATCGACACATTATGAGGGGATTGGATTTGCGATTTTGCAATTCTCACCCTCTTTCGTCCCGAGTCGCCCCTGTGTTTTTGCTGCAGTTCAGCGTAAGAGGCGCGTGGGCAGGTCTGAAAGTCTGGCGACGCCCATCTGACCCAAATTCGCGACAAGATCGCGGCGCAGCATATCCACCAGGTGATCCGGACCTTTGGCGCCCAGTGCCCCAAGCGCATAATGCCATGCCCGCCCCATCATGACAAAATCCGCCCCCAATGCGAGGGCACGGCAGATATCCAGCCCGCCCTCGATGCCGCTGTCAAAGATCACCGGCAGCTTGGTTTCCGCGCGGATAGCGGGCAGCATATCGATGGTAGCGGGGGCGGCGTCAAACTGGCGTCCAGCATGGTTAGAAACCCAGATGCCATCTACACCCGCCGCTTCCAGCGGTTTGACATCGCGCGCATCCATCACGCCCTTTACCACCAGCGGCCCGTCCCAAGCGTCGCGCAGCGCTTTTAGATAGTCCCAATCCGGCGAGGTACGCAGCAGGTAGCCAACATGTTCGGTAGAGCTGAGGCCGGTTGCTTTTTCGGCGTAATCATCAATCAACTTCATCCGCGGCATGCCCATCTTTGCCATGCCCAGAGCCCAGGCCGGGCAGCGCGCCACCTGCGCCAGCAGGCGGGGCGTCAGCCGCGGCGGGCTGGTCAGGCCCGAGCGCACCTGCCGTTCACGGCGGCTTGGCACCGGCACGTCAGCGGTGAGGACCAGCGTTGTGAACCCCGCCGCCTTGGCCCGTTGCAGCATATCGGCGCGGATCTGTGGATCGCGGGGCGGATAGATCTGAAACCAACCGTTGCCGTTTAAGCAGTCCGAAACCTCCTCAGGCGGGCGACTTGCCACGGTGGAGAGCCCATAGGGCAGACCGTGGCGGGTTGCCGCCTGTGCCAGCAGCCGCTCGGCGTCCGGCCAGAACAGACCGGACATGCCCACCGGTGAGACGCCAAAAGGCAGCGGGTGCTGCCGTCCGAACAGTTCCACCGACAGATCCACATCTTGCTCGCCATGCAGGATTGAAGGCATCAGCTGCACCCGATCCAGCCCCTCCCGATTGCGGCGCTGGGCGTGTTCCTGACCGGTGGCGCTGTCGAGGTATTCGAACACAAACCAGGGCAGGCGTTTACGGGCCTTGGCTTTTAGGTCGCTGAGCGCGGGGTAGTGTTTGTGCAAATCCATGGCGGCACCATGGGTAAAGTGTAGGGGCTTTGTCCAGACTTCCCCGGCTCATGATCCCATCTTGGCCGCCCCGCAGATCAAGCCGCATCATCTGCACTGCCTTCCGGCATCTCTTGGTTCGGCGGGGCCGCGCTGGCAAGGTCAGCTTGCAGATCCCGCTGCCACCTGACCGCAGAGGTCGGGTCAATCTCGGGCGTCTCGTCAGAGGCGCAGCATTGCTGGGCGACTTCCGCATCGCGGGGATCCAAAGAGGGTTGGCCAGCGACCTGTACCTGATTGCGGCCCTTGGCTTTGGATTCATACAGCGCTTCGTCAGAGGCGCGCATCAGATCCTGCGGCAGCGTGCCGTGTTGCGGATAATGGGCCACGCCGAGGGAGATGGTGATATGGGGCAGCGCCTTTTCCCCGTAGCGCACGGTGATTTCTTCCACCGACTTGCGTAGGGCTTCGGCCTTGGCAAGCGTGTCGGGGTTTGACGTGCCAGGCAGGATCAGGGTGAATTCTTCGCCGCCCATGCGGCAGGCAACCTCATCCCCGTCGCAGGCTTTCTCCAGCGCCGCACCTACCGCGCGCAGCACCATGTCGCCGGCATCATGGCCGTGGTTGTCATTGAATTTCTTGAAGTGATCCACATCCACCGCGATCAGGCTCAACGGGGCGCCGGTGTTCTGGCTGGTGCCAATCGCTTTGCGCAGGGTTTCGGTCATGTGGCGGCGGTTGAATAGCCCGGTGAGCGGGTCGCGCACGGACTGATCATGCAGCTGGTCCCGCATCCGCACATTGGCAATCGCCATCGAGATCTGTTCGGCGCACATGCGGGCCAGCTTCTTGGATTGCCGGAAGGCGCTTTCAGCCCCATGGGCAGCCCGCAGATGCATCAGACCCACGGTTTCGCCATGGGCCAGGATCGGGAAACAAAAATAGGGCCGACCGTCGTGGGGTTCGGCGTGATCGCAGGTAAAATCTACCTCAGAGGCACCATATTCATAGGTGCGGCCGCGGCGCAGCCCCCAGCAGGCTTCGGGATGAATATGGGCGCGATGCGTGCCGCCGTTCCAGCTGGCACAGCCGTCCAGTACATCGCGGGAGTTGGAGTAGACATAGACGCTGCCCTCTGCGCTGGGCAGGATATGGGTCATGAAACGCGCCACCATTTCAAACAATTCCTCCAAAGAGTGGGAGGATTGCAGCCATTCATTCAGCTCGCCCAGCAGCTGCACTTCGCGCGCAAGCCGCAGCTGTTTGTCCATGATGTCGCGCTCTTTGGTGTTGCGGGCGTTCAGCTGGCGCACATGGCGGGCGTTGGTACGCAACATCATCATGCCTGCGAAAAACATGGTGGACAGAACCGCCGCCGCAATCAGCGACAGCGACAGGCGCACCCGGCTGATAAAGGTCGCGCGCATATCGGTCACATCCGAATAGAATTCGATCGCACCGTCGAAGCGCCCGTTGTGCACATAGGGCACATAAATCTCGGCCACATCGCGCAATTCGTCCGCATCGTGGTCGTGCTGGTCCTCTGTTGCGGTCTCCACGATGCCAAACAGATTGCCAAAGTTCCGGGTCATATCCTGGCTGATTTGGGCGTGATCATGAGGTTCAATTGCCACATCTCCATGCGCATGGTGGTCATGGCTGTCCTGAATTTCGCTAAGTGGTTTTTGGCCAAATTTGTAATATGTCAGGCCCTTCGCCACCTGTTCTTGGAAATAGCTGCTTTCCTCGATGCTGCCGATCTTGGCAAATTCGGTGGACCAGAAAATTTCCCCTTCGGCATCAAACAGATGGAAGCGAAACGCCTCGGACGCTTCGACCAGCAACAGGAGGAAGTGTTCATCGTTTTCGGTAATCTTAGAGGTTTCAAAGCTGGCGTCGGCATCTTCCAGCTGGCGGATCACCTGCTGTTGCCAGAGCACCGACTGAGCGCGGATGTCGTCCTCGATCAGTCGGTCAACAATAGGATCGGGGGCCTTGTAAACTGTATAGCCCGCTGCCGCCGCAAACAGTGTGCAGACGCTCAGAAATTGAACGGCGCGCGACAGCTTGCCCAGGAAGGTGCGTAGCGTGAGTGGCATGGCAGTGATCCCATCGGTTATCCCGCCCTCACCTTCGGTCAGAAGGATTGAGAACCTGTTAACGCCGCTCTGCAACAGCCCGTTGGGGATCTCCCAAACACTAACAATTTTCTACAAACCAAGGGTGAACATTGTGTGAACGTCCTCTTTTCCAAGGGGGTGAATCAGGTTAGGATTGCGCCCATGAACGACTTTGATGATTTTGATGATCCGATTGTGCCCGAAGGGGTGCCGCTGTCCCAACGCGCTATGGCGGCGCGGCCTGCGCCCTATCTGGACGAGCTGAACCCGGCCCAAAGGGCCGCGGTGGAGGCGTTGGATGGCCCTGTTCTGATGCTGGCGGGCGCTGGCACTGGCAAGACCAAGGCGCTGACCACGCGGATCGTGCATCTGCTGAATACCGGGCGCGCTGGGCCGCATGAGATCCTTTCGGTCACCTTTACTAACAAGGCGGCGCGCGAGATGAAAGAGCGTGTGGCGCGAATGCTAGGCCAGACGGTGGAGGGGATGCCGTGGCTGGGCACCTTCCATTCGATCTGTGTGAAGCTGCTGCGCCGTCATGCAGAACTGGTGACGCTGGATCTGGCGCTTGGCCGTCCTGAACAGGATCCGCTGATGGCCGCCCGACAGCAGGATGAGGTTCTAGAAGACCTCGGGGGATCCCCGTTTGAGCCGCAAGGCGTTCTGAACCACCTGAAAAGCAACTTCACCATTCTGGACACCGACGATCAGAACCGGCTGCTGAAGCAGTTGATCGAAGCGGCGGGTATGGACGTGAAACGCTGGCCCGCGCGGCAGCTTTCGGGGATCATTGACCACTGGAAAAACCGTGCCTGGGCGCCGGAGCAGGTGCCCACGGGCGAAGCGGCGGCGTTCAACAGCCGCGGGATCGAGCTTTATGCGCAGTATCAGCGTCGCCTGATCGAGCTGAACGCCTGTGATTTTGGCGACCTGCTGATGCATGTGGTCTCGATCTTCCAGCGCTATCCGGACCTGCTGGAGCAGTATCGCCGTCGTTTCAAATACATCTTGGTGGACGAATATCAGGACACCAACGTGGCCCAATACCTTTGGCTGCGCCTGCTGGCGGGTGGGCATAAAAACATCTGTTGCGTCGGTGATGATGACCAGTCGATCTATGGCTGGCGCGGCGCAGAGGTGGGCAATATCCTGCGGTTCGAAGCGGATTTTCCGGGCGCCGAAGTGGTCCGGCTGGAACAGAACTATCGCTCATCCAAACACATCCTTGCCGCTGCCTCGGGGGTGATCAAAGGCAATGCCGACCGGCTGGGCAAAAGCCTTTGGACCGAACGTGAAGACGGCGAAAAGGTGCGTTTGATCGGCCATTGGGACGGGGAAGAGGAAGCCCGCTGGATCGGCGAAGAGATTGAGGCCGCGCAAAAAGGCAGCCGTGGCATGCAGCCCTATGGGCTGGACAGTATGGCGATCCTGGTGCGGGCGTCACATCAGATGCGGGCTTTTGAGGACCGTTTCCTGACCATCGGATTGCCCTATCGGGTCATTGGCGGCCCCCGCTTCTACGAGCGGATGGAGATCCGCGATGCGATGGCCTATTTCCGTGTGGTGACGTCGCCTGCGGATGATCTGGCCTTTGAGCGGATTGTGAACACCCCCAAACGTGGACTTGGCGATAAGGCGCAGCAGAAAATCCAGGTGGCCGCACGGCAAAACGGCGTGCCTTTGGTCGAAGGCGCGCGACTGCTTTTGCAGGATAAGGGGCTGGGCGGCAAAGGCGCCAAGGAGCTGGCACGGCTGGTCGACAATATCGATCGCTGGGGCCGGCTGGCGGGCGATGAGGATCTGAGCCACATCGAATTGGCCGAGATGATCCTGGATGAATCTGGCTACACCACCATGTGGCAGAACGACAAAACCCCCGAAGCACCGGGTCGTCTGGAAAACCTCAAGGAACTTGTGAAAGCGCTGGAGCAGTTCGAAAACCTCTCGGGTTTTCTGGAACACGTTGCGCTGATCATGGACAATGACAGCGAAGATGCGGAGCAAAAGGTCTCGATCATGACGCTGCACGCGGCCAAGGGGCTGGAATTCCCCGTGGTGTTCCTGCCGGGGTGGGAGGACGGGCTGTTCCCGTCGCAGCGCTCAATGGATGAAACCGGGCTTAAGGGCCTCGAGGAAGAGCGGCGTCTGGCCTATGTTGGCATCACCCGGGCTGAGGAGCTGTGCACCATTTCCTTTGCGGGCAACCGGCGGGTCTATGGCCAATGGCAGGCGCAGCTGCCGTCGCGCTTTGTGGACGAATTACCGGAACAACACGTCGATGTGCTGACCGGATCCGGCTACCCCGGTGGCGGTGGCGCAGGGATGGGCGGCATGGGCGGCGTGACCTCTTCCATCGACAGCCGTGTGGCTGAGGCCAATGTCTACAATTCCCCCGGTTGGAAACGGATGCAGGCGCGGTCGCATCAGCGCCCCATCGGTCGGCCCAAGGAGAGCCTCACCACCGTGATCGATCTGCAGGCCGTCAGCGCCTACACGCTGGGCGAACGGGTGTTCCACCAGAAATTCGGCTACGGCAGCATCACCGGCATTGAGGGTGACAAGCTGGAAGTGGACTTTGAAAAGGCGGGCCCTAAAAAAGTGGTGGCGAAGTTCGTTACCGGGGCCAAGGACGTCCCGTTCTAACCCATTGCGATGAAAGGAAGGCTCATGGCGCAGATCACTCTTTTGGACGGCGGCATGAGCCGCGAGCTGGTGGCCTGCGGGGCCGAGCTGAAACAGCCCGAATGGTCTGCAGGGGCGGTGATCGACAGACCTGAAGCGGTGGTTGCGGCGCATCGCAATTTCATCAATGCCGGGGCGGAGGTGATCACCGTCAACGCCTATGCGATGGTGCCCTTTCACATCGGTGAGGATCGGTTTTCCAGCCTTGGGGCCGAGTGGACAACGCGGGCCGCAGGTCTGGCGCGGGAGGCGGCTGGCACGCAGGCAAAAGTGGCGGGCTGTCTGCCGCCGCTTTTTGGCTCTTATAAGCCAGAGTTGTTTGATACGGCCCGCGCGCCTACCATGCTCAAGCAACTCATTGAGGCGCAGTTTGATCACGTTGACCTCTGGCTGGTCGAAACCACCTCCAGCCTGGAAGAGGCCGCTGCCGCTGCTGCGGCTCTGGCTGGGGACAGCCGCCCGTTGTGGATTGCCTTTACCCTTCAGGATGATGCGCCGACCCAGCCGTTGCTGCGCTCGGGGGAGACGGTGTTGGCCGCCACCGAACTGGCGCTGCACCACGGGGCGGAGGCGCTGTTGTTCAACTGCTCTCAGCCCGAGGCCATGGGCGATGCCGTTGCTATAGCTGCAGATACGGCCCGTGCGGCAGGGTCTACGATGCGCATCGGCGTCTACGCCAATGCCTTTGACGAACATAAAGACGAAGGCGCTGGTGCAGCCAATGAGGTGATCACCGAGGTGCGCGAGGATCTGACGCCTGCGGCCTATCTGGACTGGGCGGACCAGTGGATTGCCGCAGGGGCCAGCATCATCGGCGGCTGTTGCGGCGTGGGCTCCGCCCATATCGCCGCGTTACGCCAGCATCTGAAGGACGTGTGATCAGCCCCGCAACGGCAAGCGTGGCCCCGCAATCAGCGCAGCGACGCCAGCAGGCAGCAGCAGCACCCATTGCGGCAGGGTGACCAGGCCATAAAGGCCTTCCAGCCGCAGACCGTTCACGATGAACAGCCCAGCCCCCAGCACGTAGAGCCAGCCAAAGGCCCGCGCAGCCTCGCCGCCTTTCCAGAAAACATAGGTCGAGTAGATCAGGAAGCCGCTGACCATGTGCCAGGCGGCCCACATGGTGCCTCGGACGAACAGGGGCAGATCGGTTTCCATCACCGGCACCAACGTGTCCAATGTGCCAAGGATTGTGTGCGCAGCGGCGGAAATGCCAGCAAGGCCAACCGCAAACATGCGGGCAAAATGAGGGGCGATAATCTGTTTGGAAGTCCGGTTCATCGGGCCAATCCCTTACGGTCAAAAGATGCCTTGGAGGCTACGCTTTTGCCCCGCGAAGGGAAGCGGTATCGGGGACTTGCGCCGCTCTGCCGCAGTTAGCGGGCTTCGATCTGCGAACGTTGGGCACGGATGCCGTTGCTCAGGTGTTCGGCAAGGGCGGTCACTTTGGCGCTGTGGCGCAGATCCGGATGGCGCAGCAGCCACAGGCTACGGCCAAGGCCCACTGTCTGGTGAGGTGCACGGTTCAGCCCTTCGGTACTGTCACCAATGAAACAAGGCAGTCTGACCAGCCCCAGGCCAGCCCGGGCCATTGCGATCTGTGTTGCGCCTTCACCCATCCGGTGTTTCAGCCGCGCCTTCGGATAGGGGCTGACATCGATCCAGTCAGACGTCGTGGCTCCATCCGGTTCAAAACTGCCGATCCAATGCAGGCCATCCCCTTGCTTGTGGGCTAATGTGTCCTCCGCCATCGTAGCTGCCAGATCAGCGCTGCAATAGACCGCCGTGGCACAGGTCGCCAATCGGCGCCCCAGCACCGCATCGCTCACTTCTGTGGCATAGCGCAAAGGCAGATCCGCTTCGCGCTGATCCAAATCGGCATGGGTTGCGGTCAGGTCAATGGCCAGTTCCAGCGTCGGCCAGTCCTTGGCAAATTCGGTAAGCAGATCCATCACAAAGCTCTGCGCCAGAAAATGCGGCATCGACAGGCGGATCCCCCCTGTCATCGCCAGATCCTGTCCGGCCAAGCGGCGTGACATGGTGGCCACCTCTTGCGCGATCACTTCGGCATGGGGCAGCAGCTGTTGCCCCGCTTGGGTCAGCGCCACCCCATCACTGCGCCGCTCAAACAAAAGAGTGCCAAGCCGTTGCTCCACCGCATCCAGCCGCCGACCCACGGTGGTGCGGGTGACCCGCAGTGTCTCTGCCGCGCCCTGTTGCGAGCCCGCCTGCGCCAGGGCCAGCACAATTTTCAGATCTTCCCAGTTCAGGTCTTCGGGGCGCGGTGTGGCGGGGATCATTTGCGGGCCAATCGAACAGTGGTTGAGGGCAGGGTGCCCTCAACCTGAGGTCTGATGTGGGAAAAACAAACCCTTGGCGTTGTGAGGCCTGTTGTGATCCCCTCGGTTCCGGCTAGAGCGCCCGCTATTCAGCCGCGACCGGCCGAAACAGAATCAGCCGTCCCTCGGCGCTGGCTGCGAGGCGAAGCGGGCGGGCCGCTGCATAGGCGGGTGAATGATACCAATCCATCGCCGCCGCCTCGGATGGGAAAGACACCAGCGCGGTCCAGTTGCCGGTCCAGTCGCCTTCAATCGCCTGATGGCTCTGCGCGCCGAAATGCACTGTGGCCCCGTGGTCTTGCAACGTCGCAAAAGACGCAGGGCCATATTGCTTAAAGAAGGTGTCGGCATCGGTCACGTCACTTTGGGCCAGCAGATAGACCGGATCCGATAGGGCGGCGCCGGTTGACAGGGCAAAAGCGGCAAGGGCGGTGAGGGCGGGTTTAAACATCTCAGTCTCCAATTGTGTGTCGATGGGCCAAGCGTTTCAGAACGGTCAGGGCACCGGCAGGGCCCAAAGCTGCACAGGGGGCGTGCGGGTTTGGCGCATCAACATGTCTGAGATCTGAGAAGGGCGGGGGCCAGAAATGCAAAACGGCGACACCCAGGGAGGAGGAGAGTGTCGCCGTCTTCTTTGCGATGCCCTCAGGGAGGAGGAGGAGGACATCGTATCTGGGTCAAGGGTGCGGTGACGTCCAGGGAGGAGGAGGACGTCACCGCTCTTGACAACGACCCGGGTCAAGGGAGGAGGAGAAGACCCGGCCGTATCTCGGTGCCTCTTGCGAGGCTGTCAGTTGCGGCGCTCCCAGGGAGGAGGAGGGGAGCGCCGCGCTTGACAACGAAAGATCTCAGGGAGGAGGAGAGATCCTTCGTATTCAGTGCGGTGACCTCAGGGAGGAGGAGGAGGTCACCGCCAGATCACAGAAGCCTCAGGGAGGAGGAGGAGGCTTCTGAACCCGTAAACTCTTGGCCTTAGGCTTGGTCGCCGTAGGCATGTTCCCATGCGATCGAGCGCAGCTGCGAGCGGCTCAGACCCAGGTCACGCAGTTCGCGGTCGCCAAGAACGGACATTTCGTTCAGGGTGGCGCGGAACAGCTTGCGGCGGGCGCGACGGTCCTTGAGGTCCTGGATCAGCGCCGCGAAGCGGTCTGCGATGCCAAAGGTCTCGGTGCGGATGATCGTTGCGTTTGCCATTGTTCTATCTCTCTTCGTTCGTCTGTTGCGCCGTATCGTCCGGCGCCGTGTCGACCGTGTTGTCGTTTTGTTGAGGCCAATATGTGCCTTTCGCTGCATTCGCACAACGGACGATGCTGCAACGCAGCTATGCAGCGAATGCATACGCAATGCTGACCTATTTACCCTTGGTTAAGCTTGCACCGCGCATTTTGGGCCGTTTCCCTTGGAAATAAGGGGTTTGGCTCAGGGTTTTTGGGTAGTCATCCTGTCGCATGTCGGCCCGTCTGTCGCTTTGGGCTTGTCTGTGGCTGAGAATCCGCCACCTTTCGAGGTCGAATCAAGATGGAGACTCCGATGGCCGTCACTACAGCCGATATCGAAACCGCCCTGTCGCAGATCGAACTGCCCGACGGTGGCACGCTGGTCAGTCGCGACCTGTTGCGGGCGATGCAGATCGACGGGGACACTGTGCGCTTTGTGATCGAGGCCGCCAGCCCGAATGAGGCCAAGATGATGGAACCGCTGCGGGCTGCTGCTGAACGCTGTGTGGCAGCGCTGCCGGGGGTCGCCAAGGCTTCGGTGGCTTTGACGGCGCATGGCCCCGCCGCGCCCGCGCAACCTGCCCCCAGCCTTAAGGTTGGGGGCCACCCCAAACCACAGGCGGGCCCGATGAAGCCCGCCGGCGTTGACCGCATTCTGGTGGTGGGGTCCGGCAAAGGCGGGGTGGGGAAATCCACCGTGTCCTCCAACCTCGCCGTGGCGCTGGCCAAACAGGGCCGCAAAGTGGGTCTGCTGGACGCCGATATCTACGGCCCGTCGCAGCCGCGGATGATGGGGATCAGCAAACGCCCCGCCAGTCCCGATGGCAAAACCATCGAGCCGCTGCACGCGCATGGTGTCACCCTGATGTCCATTGGCCTGATGCTGGACCCTGACAAGGCCGTGGTCTGGCGCGGTCCGATGCTGATGGGGGCCTTGCAGCAGATGCTGGGGCAGGTGAACTGGGGCGAATTGGACGTGCTGATCGTCGACCTGCCGCCGGGCACTGGGGATGTGCAACTAACCCTGTGCCAGAAAACCGTGCTGAACGGTGCCATCATCGTGTCCACCCCGCAGGACGTGGCGCTGATCGACGCGCGCAAGGCAATCGACATGTTCAACACGCTGAAAACCCCGATCCTGGGGCTGGTCGAAAACATGTCGGTGTTCCACTGTCCAGAATGTGGCCATGAGGCGCATATCTTTGGCCACGGCGGCGTGGCGAATGAAGCCAATGACATGGGTGTGCCGCTGCTGGCGCAGTTGCCGATTGACCTGGACACCCGTCTGGGCGGCGATGGCGGCGCACCAGTGGCCCTGGGCGACGGCCCTGTGGCTGCGGCCTATGCCAAGCTGGCCGAAGGGCTGGTAAAGGGTGGCATGGCCTGAGGTGGGATCAAGGGCGGCGCTGCGCCGCCCTTTGTGGTTTGCTGGTCACTTGCTGAGCTGTGTTTCAAACCGTCGGATATAGTCGCTGCAGATTGTGATGCGGCGCCCGTTGCGGGCATACCAGCTGCTGCCATCACATTGTTTGAGGACCAGACGCACCTTGGAGTGCCAGTCGATCCCTGCAAGCAATTGATGCGCGTCCTCTCGGAACCCGCTTTGTGCCAGCGCAAGGGGGAACGGGGCTTCCTCCACCGAAAATCCAACTTCGGTGATCCGTGCGGTGTCTGGCATTTCAAACTCCGCCAGCACGCGGCGCCAACTGCGGGCAACCTCGGTTGAGAAGTCGCGGCAGCTTGCGGCGGCATCGCCGTCCAGCCCCAAATCCTGAGCAAGCCCTGAGAATGTGTCAGGATCCTGCCCATAGAGCAGGCAGACAGAGCGCCCCGCGCGCTGTGTGTCATTGGTGTATTCTGAGAAGGCCTCCGCCGTATGCCCATCTGCCATATTCTGCCTGGCCCGCGCTGAAATGATGTCTTCGGCCCGTTCGGGGAAGTGGCGGTAAACATAAAGCG
This sequence comes from Thalassobius sp. MITS945101, assembly GCF_047123305.1. GTDB lineage: Bacteria > Pseudomonadota > Alphaproteobacteria > Rhodobacterales > Rhodobacteraceae > Thalassobius. Next base: position 3,930,648 of record NZ_CP138918.1, on the reverse strand, counting down.
TGGCAAAATCGTCTGCGATGGCCTCCTCGGGGCCGAGGATGGGCAGATCAAATTCACGCAGCACAGCATGGCCGATTTCATGAGCTAAAACGTGTAGCATCCCGTCTTGGGTTTGTTGCGATAGGGGGGATTGTGCGTTGGAAGGCGCGGCCGACAGGCACAGCGCCGCACAGGCGGTCAGGGTAGGAAATAGATTTTTCAAAGTCATTCACCATAAATTTAGCCTGGCTAAAATTGCACATGGATGACGTATGCGCAATGTGGTCACAGGCATTGGCCCTTGAGGGCGTCTTTGCGGTGGTTTGGGAACAAAAAAGGCCCGTCACGATGACGGGCCTTTTTGCGTTCTGTGGGCGCGTTACTTCTTGCGGCGCGGCATGGCGTCGGGGCCGCGACGCGGGCCAGAGGGTTTGGGCTTGTCAAAGCTTTTGCCACCCGGTTTGCCGCCAGACTTGCCAGCTGGTTTGCCCCCCGGTTTGCCAAACTTGCCACCGGGCTTGCCACTGGGCTTGCCGCCCGGTTTGCCTTTGAAGTCCCCTTTGGGGCCATCGCGGAATTCACCCTTGGGTTTGCCCTTGAAACCTGCCTTGCCAGCAGGTTTCCCCGCAGGCTTGCCGCCTTTGGCTTCGGGCTTGCCCTCATAGCCGCCCTTTTTATGGCGTGGTTTGCGATCCTTGCTGTCGCCGTCGTCCTTACGGAAGGGTTTCTTGGCGTGGTCGTGGACCTCGGGATCACGCTTGGGCTTATCGAATTTGGGTTTATCCCCACGCGGTTTGTCCCCGCGAGGCTTCTCATTGTCGCGATTGTTGTCCCAATCCTTGGCCATCTGCTTGGGGTTCTTGCGCTTGCCCCAATCGTCGTCGCCCCCCCGTTCACCACGGTCCTCACGCGGTTTGCGCTCGCGACGCTCGCCGCGGTCGTCATCACGGCGCGGGCCCTTGCGATGGGGCTTGCGATCATCGTCAAACCGTTTGCGCGGCTCGGGCTTGGGCAGATCGGGCAGTTCGTCCACGGCCGCCACCCGCACGCCTTTTTCCATCTCGCCGCCATCGCCGATCTGGTTGAGGAAACGGGCGCGTGCCTTTTCGCCCAGTTCCACATAGGTCAGATCGCGGGCCACGCGGATGGCGCCAATTTCGTCTTTGGTCAGATCGGCCGAGCGCAGCAGCATCGGCAGCAGCCAACGCGCTTCGGCGCGTTCCTTGCGACCCACCGACAGGCTGACCCAGCCCGACGGACCCAGCTCTACACGGGGCTTGCGTTCCTTGCGGTCACTGACCGGGGCCAGTTCTTCCGGTGCCGAGTGGCGGGCCTCATGCAGCGCCAGATAGGCCTGCGCCAGCTGTGCGGCGCTGAATTTCTCGGTCAGTTGCGCCACCGCCTCGTGGCGGTCTTCCTCGGCAACCTCCCAAACGGGATCCTGCAGCATGCGTTCCTGATCGGCAGCACGCACGGCCTCTGCCGAAGGGGCATCGCCCCATTCGGCGCTCAGTTTCGCCCAGCCGAGCAGACGCTCTGCCTTCTTGCGAACCTTCGGCGTGGCGATCAGCACCGACACACCTTTACGGCCCGCACGGCCCGTCCGTCCCGAACGGTGCAGCAGGGTTTCGGAGTTGCTGGGCAATTCGGCATGGACCACCAGATCCAGTTTCGGCAGGTCGATACCACGCGCCGCCACATCGGTGGCCACACAGACACGGGCGCGGCCGTCGCGCATGGCTTGCAGCGCGTTGGTGCGTTCCTGTTGGGTCAGCTCGCCCGAGAGCGCCACCACCTGGAACCCACGGTTCGACAGGCGGGCGGTCAGGCGGGCGACCATCACACGGGTGTTGCAGAACACAATGGCGTTTTCCGCCTCATGCAGGCGCAGGGTGTTGATCACCGCCGCATCCACCTGATGCGGCATCACCGAGAAGCCCTTATACGTAATGTCGGCGTGCTGCGGTGTGTTCGAAATGGTGCGCACCCGCTCGGCATCGGAGGCCAGAAAGTTCTGCGCCAGCCGTTCGATGCCTTTGGGCACGGTGGCCGAGAACATCAGGGTGCGGCGGTCTTCGGGGGCGGAAGAGAGGATCAGTTCCAGATCCTCGGCAAAGCCCATGTCCAGCATCTCATCGGCTTCATCCAGAACCACGGCGCGGATCTGGGTCAGGTCGATGCTGCCGCGTTCAATATGGTCGCGCAGACGGCCGGGGGTGCCAACCACAATATGGGTGCCGCGTTCCAGGTTGCGCCGTTCGGTCCGCATGTCCATGCCGCCCACGCAGGACCCCAGTCGCGCATTACACTCTCTATAGAGCCATTCAAACTCGCGGCGCACCTGCAGCGCCAGCTCGCGGGTGGGGGCAATGATCAGGGCCAGCGGCGCACTGGCCGGCGGCAGGCTGTCACCTTCGTCCAGCAGGGTCGGGGCCAGTGCCAGACCAAAGCCAACGGTTTTGCCCGAACCGGTCTGTGCCGACACCAACATGTCCTTGGCTGCGCGTTCCGGATCCATCATCTCCTGCTGGACCTGTGTCAGCGTGTCATAGCCGCGTGCGGTGAGCGCGCCGGCGAGCGCCGGGTGAAGTTCGGAGGGCAGGGTCATGAAGTCATCCTTTGGCCCGCTTTCGGGCAGAGTGGCGCGGGCATGCGCGTGTGAAGGTCCGGCAGCTATCGGTTTTTAGCACAAAGGGAAAGGGATTTCTGGGAAAAGCCGCTATGCGTCGCAGGCTTTGCTGGCTTTCACCTGTGCGAGGCCAGGGTGCAAATGGGCGGATATGGGAACGATCCGGGAAAACCTGGGGCATTTGGGAAATCATGGAATCTGCCGGGGTTTGGGCTGAGATTGGAACGGGCGTCATCGGAAAGCGAATCACCTTTGCACTGCAAAATGCCAATTTTTATGGAATTTTCCCGTTTGTCCCGCTAAACCTTGCGCAGGTTTCGCCGTTCCCAACGGTGTGGGTGAAAAAATCTGGGAAAAAATGGGACAAAATTTGGGCAGCCCGTTTTGTCTATATATAGCGCTCCTACGCCGAAGTTCTGTCTATATAGGGTAGATTTTCCGTGAATTTCGCGTGAGGCGATTCTCTCTGAGAGTCAAGCGATCACAGAAATCCCGAAATTTCCTGTTGCGTCCCATGCTTTCCCATGCAATCCATGTTTCCACGATGAGGACGGGATCAAGGGGCAACAGACCCCGCTAAACAATAAGATCCGAGTCAGGTTTCATACAGGCACCCGCTTCATCGAAATTGAGATCCGGCGCGCGGGCGAGCAGACATCCCCCCAGGTGGCGCGCGCAGCTGGACAAGCCCGCAAAGCGGGACGAGGGCGGCGAATTGGGCAGTGGCAGCAGCTCAATTCGCCGTTTCGCTTTCTGGCCCTGGGGTGGCTGGCAGGCACAACGCCGCAAGGCAAATGAGAGGACGGGCCAGGACAGTGGGTCTGAGTTTCAGAGGCGAGTTCAACCAGAAGGTTGACGGCAAGGGTCGGATGTCGATCCCTGCTGATTTTCGCCGTGTGCTCGAATCCGGCGATCCGGCGCATCCCGATAATCCAAGTCCGCGTATGGTGGTCCTTTATGGTCCACACCTGAAGAACAAGCTTCAGGCCTATACGATCGAAGCGATGGCCGAGATCGAAGCCGACATCAAAGCGATGCCGCGCGGCTCCAAAAAACGTCAGATGGCCAGCCGGATGATCCTGGGCAAATCCTGGGAAACCGAGATTGACCGTGACGGTCGGATTGTTCTGCCGAAAGAGCGTCGCGCTCAGATCGAACTGGACGGCGAGGCGGTGATGGTGGCGATGGGTGACCATTTTGAGATCTGGAACGCCGCCACCTATGATGATGTAGAAAACGCCGAGATCGAGGCCTTCCTGGAAGACATGCCTGACGATTTCGATCCTTTGACCCTGTTGGATGATGCTGGAGGGGAATAAACCATGACCGATCAGGTCCACCCCTCTGATGATGCTCCTCACATTCCGGTTTTGATCCGCCCGCTGATTGCGGCGGTTTCACCCGTTTCGGGCGTTTGGCTTGACGGCACCTTCGGGGCAGGCGGCTACACCCGCGAGCTGCTGAAGGCCGGGGCTGGCAAAGTCTATGGCGTCGACCGGGATCCGCTGGCCTTTGAAATGGCTGCGCCTTGGGTGGGTGAGTATGGCGACCGGATTGAGCTGGTGCAGGGGGTTTTCTCTCGGCTGGATGAATATGCCAGCGATCTAGACGGTGTGGTGCTGGACCTCGGGGTCAGCTCGATGCAGCTGGATCTGGCTGAACGTGGCTTTTCCTTTATGAAAGACGGGCCGCTGGACATGCGGATGTCGCAGGACGGGCGCTCGGCGGCGGATATCGTCAATGAGGCCACTGAGGTGGAGCTGGCTGATATCCTGTTTCTTTACGGCGAGGAACGCGCCAGTCGCCGCATCGCCAAGGCAATCCTGCGCGAACGAGCGGATGCATCGATCACCTCAACATTGCGTCTGGCCGAAATCATCGAAGCCTGCCTGCCACGTAAGAAGCCGGGGCAAAGTCATCCGGCAACACGTTCGTTTCAGGCGCTGCGGATTGCGGTGAATGATGAATACGGTGAGCTGATCAAAGGGCTGGAAGCCGCCGAACGGGCGCTGAAGCCCGGTGGGCAGCTGGCCGTGGTGACCTTCCACTCGGTTGAGGACCGGATGGTCAAACGCTTTTTCCAGCAACGCTCGGGCAGTGCCAAGACCACCAACCGTTATGCGCCGATGCAAGAAGAAGATCCCGCACAGTTCACCGTGAAGTCGAAAAAGGCCATCGGCCCCGATGATCAGGAACTGGCGGAAAACCCACGGTCGCGTTCGGCCAAACTGCGGGTTGGGATCCGCACGGATGTACCGGCCGGTCCCTGTGACCGGAAGGGTTTGGGTATGCCGATGTTAAAGGGTCAAAAGTAATGCGTTCGTTTTTTGTCATCCTCACCGCACTGGCGGTTATGGCCACGGCTTTCTGGGCCTACCGTGAAAACTATCGCACCCAGGCGTCATTGGATGAAAGCGAAGAAATTCAACGTTCTATCGGAGAAGCCCGAGCACGTTTGGCGGTGCTGCGGGCGGAATGGGCCTATCTGAACCGCCCGGATCGTCTGCGCGAGCTGGCGGATATCAACTTTGAACGTTTGGGGCTATTGCCGCTGTCGCCTGAACAGTTTGGCAACGCCGATCAGGTGACCTACCCGATGGAAGACAGCACGCTGGTGATCACCGGCGCCATTGAAGTGTCGAACTTCGAGGCGCTCAGATGATCCGCACGCCGCTCCGTCCGCTTGCCCGCATCCTTGAGGCCCGCCGGCTGGGGGAAAACCCCGATGTGATCGAGCGCGAAAACATTCGCTTGCGCCATGAGGAAATGCGCGACCAGTCGCGTCAACGCGCTGAGGGGCGTTTGTTTATCCTCGGTCTGTTTTTCTGTGCAGCCTTTGTTGCTGTGGGCGGACGTATGGCGACCCTTGCAGCCTCTGAGCCGTCCGAGCCGCGCGCCAATGCCGCTGGCGCCTCCATTGTGGCGCAGCGGGCCGACATTGTGGACCGGGAAGGCCGCATTCTGGCGACCAATCTGGAAACATTCTCGCTTTACGCGGTGCCGCCGCAGATGATCGAGCCGGAACACGCCGCAACTGAACTGGCGCGGATTTTCCCTGAGCTGGACAAGAAAGACCTGCTGGAAGATTTCACCGGCAAACGTAAATTCCTGTGGATCCGCAAGAAACTCTCGCCCGAGCAGAAACAGGCGGTGCATGACATCGGTGAGCCGGGCCTGTTGTTTGGTCCGCGCGAAATGCGGCTTTATCCCAATGGCAAGCTGGCAGCTCATGTGATGGGCGGGGCTAGCTTTGGCCGCGAAGGTGTACATGCGGCTGAGGTGATTGGCGTCGCGGGCATTGAACGGTTGTTTGACGCCAAGCTGCGTGACCCGGCAAACGAAGGCAAAGCGTTGCAGCTGTCGCTGGACCTGCCGGTGCAGGCGGCGGCAGAGCGGGTGCTTTATGGCGGCATGAAACTGATGAACGCCAAGGGGGCCGCCTCGGTCCTTTTGGATGTGCACACTGGTGAAATCATCTCGATGGTGTCACTGCCGGATTTTGATCCCAATGACCGCCCGCAGGTGCTGACAGAAGGGGACGCAAGCGGCAGCCCGCTGTTCAACCGGGTGGTTCAGGGCGTCTATGAACTTGGCTCGACCTACAAGATTTTTGCCGCCGCGCAGGCGATGGAATTGGGGCTGGCGAACCCGCAAACGGTGTTTGACACTCGTGGGCCGCTGCGTTGGGGCAAACACAAGATCCGTGATTTCCGCAATTACGGCAATGAGCTGACCCTGACCAAGATCATCGTGAAATCCTCCAACATCGGCACCGCCCGTGTGGCGCAGATGATCGGTACAGAACGGCAGCAGGACTTCCTGCGCCGCCTCGGCCTGCTGGAGGCCACACCAGTTGAACTGACCGAAGCGTCGGGTGGCAAACCGTTGTTGCCGAAGAACTGGTCAGAATTGTCGACCATGACGATCTCTTATGGGCACGGGATTTCTGCCACGCCGATGCATCTGGCCTCGGCCTATGCGGCGATCGCCAATGGGGGCTATGTGGTGCAGCCGACCCTGTTGAAACAGGACGGGCCACAATACGGCGAACGGGTCATGTCGGCCTCGGTGGCTGCGGCCAGCCGGACTATGCTGCGCAAGGTTGTCACGGAAGGCACCGCCTCTTTTGGCGAAGTACCGGGCTATGCGGTGGGCGGCAAAACCGGCACCGCCGACAAGCCCAAACCCCGCGGCGGCTATTATGAGGACAAGGTGATCGCAACTTTCGCGACGCTGTTCCCGGCTCATGACCCAAAGTACGTTTTGGTGGTGACACTGGATGAACCGGTGGAAACCTCCGGCGACGAGCCGCGCCGCACCGCGGGCTGGACCGCCGTCCCGGTGGCCGCCGAAATGATCCGCCGCGTTGCCCCGCTGTTGGGGATGCGGCCCGAGATTGAACCCAGCTTGGGGGCTGATATAACCCTGACATCGAATTAACCGGGGCAAACGCCGGAAAGGCACACGATGGCAGAGCAGGCGAAAACGCTGAGCGATTTGGGGCTGACGGCCTCGGGCGGGCGGAACCCAGCAATTACAGATGTTTGTGTGGACAGCCGTGCCGTGGGGCAGGGGGCGTTGTTTGCCGCTTTACCCGGCACACAGGTGCATGGGGCACGCTTCATCCCGATGGCGCTGGAACTTGGCGCTGCGGCCGTTTTGACCGATGCCGAAGGGGCCGCTTTGGCTGCCGATGCGCTGGAAGCTGCCGATGTGGCGGTGGTGGTTGCCGAAGACCCGCGTCAGACGCTGGCCTATACGGCGGCCCTATGGTTCGGCGCACAGCCCGCCACGATGATTGCGGTCACCGGCACCAATGGCAAAACCTCTGTTTCTACCTTTGCCCGCCAGATCTGGATGGAGCTTGGCGAAGAGGCGGTGAACCTTGGCACTACCGGTGTTGAAGGGGCCTGGACCGCACCTTTGAGCCACACCACGCCGGAACCGATCACCCTGCATCGCACCCTGGCCGAGGCCGCAGCGGAGGGCATTTCCCATGCCGCGATGGAGGCCTCCTCCCACGGGTTGGCGCAGCGGCGTCTGGATGGCGTTCATCTGAAAGCGGCAGGCTTCACCAACTTCACCCAGGATCACCTCGATTATCACGAGACGTTTGAGGAATACTTCAATGCCAAGGCAGGTCTGTTCACCCGGGTGCTGCCCGAAGAGGGCACGGTGGTCGTGAACATCGACGATCCGCGTGGCCAGGATGTGGCAGCGCTGGCCGAGGAGCGGGGGCAGAGGCTGATCCGTGTCGGCCGGTCGCCCAATGCGGAATTGCAGCTGCAGGGCCTGCGGTTTGATGCCACCTCGCAAGAGGTGCGGTTTGCCTATCTCGGCAAGGTGCATCACATGCGGCTGCCGCTTATCGGCGGGTTTCAGGCGGAAAACGTGCTGCTGGCAGCCGGTCTGGTGATTGCCTGTGGGGCCAAGCCGGATGCGGTGTTTGAAACGCTGCCCAATCTCGGCACCGTGCGCGGCCGTATGCAATTGGCGGCAACCCGTGAAAACGGCGCGGCGGTGTTTGTGGATTACGCCCATACGCCGGATGCGGTGGAGACCGCGCTGAAGGCGTTGCGTCCCCATGTGATGGGGCGTCTGGTGGTGATTGTGGGCGCAGGCGGCGACCGCGATCGCACCAAACGTCCGCTGATGGGCAAGGCCGCAGCAGAAAACGCGGATCTCGTCATCATCAGTGACGACAATCCGCGCAGCGAAGATCCGGCAGTGATCCGGCAAGAGGTGCTGCTGGGCTGTCCTGACGCAATTGAGGTCGGCGACCGCGCCGAAGCGATCCTGCGCGGCATTGATGCCTTGGGTCCGGGGGATGCGCTGCTCATCGCGGGCAAGGGGCATGAAACCGGCCAGACCGTGGGTGACGTGATCTATCCTTTTGACGACGTTGAACAAGCCAGCCTGGCGGTCAGCGCATTGGACGGAGGTCTGGCATGACGCTTTGGACCGCGGAAGAGGCCGCCGCCGCAACCGGCGGCCAGGCAATTGGCGACTGGGCTGTCACGGGCGTTTCCATCGACACCCGCACGATCCAGCCCGGCGATCTGTTTGTGGCTCTGAAGGCGGCGCGGGACGGCCATGACTTTGTGGCGCAGGCCTTGGCAAAAGGCGCCGGGGCCGCATTGGTCAGCCACCGTCCGGAGGGCGTGGCTGAGGATGCGCCCCTGTTGATCGTTGAGGATGTTCTGCCGGGGCTTGAGGCACTTGGCATTGCGGCCCGTGCCCGTACGGCGGCGCAGGTTGTGGCGGTGACCGGCTCAGTCGGGAAAACTTCGACCAAGGAAATGCTGCGCGATGTCCTGTCGGCGCAGGGCAAAACCCATGTGGCTGAGGCCAGCTATAACAACCACTGGGGCGTGCCGCTGACTTTGGCGCGCATGCCCGCCGACACCGAATTTGCCGTGATCGAAATCGGCATGAGCAACCCCGGTGAAATTGCCCCGCTGGCCCGCATGGCGCGGCCGCATGTAGCGATGGTGACAACGGTAGCCGCCGCCCATCTAGAGGCGTTCGAAAACATCGACGGCATCGCCCATGAAAAGGCGGCAATCTTTGAGGGTTTGGAGCCAAACGGCACGGCCGTCAGCAACGGCGACCTTGGCACAGCCGCCATTCTTGAGGCCAAGGCGGCCGAGAAAGCCGGCAAAACCTTGCTGTTTGGTGAGGCGGAGCGCAACGCCTATCAAATCACCAAACTCTCCCTGATCGACACGGTCACCGTGGCCGAAGGGCAGGCGGGCGATCTGCCGGTGCTCTACAAAATCATGGCCGCAGGCCGCCACTTCGCCGTCAACGGCATGGGCGTGCTGGCCGTGGTGGAGGCGCTGGGGCTCGACGTGGCACTGGCGGCGGCAGATCTGGCGCGCTGGCTGCCCCCTGCGGGGCGCGGAATGCGTGAACGGATCCAGCTGGATCCGGTGCTCAGCGAACAAGTGGTCGAGCTGATTGACGACGCGTTCAACGCCAACCCCACCTCGATGACTGCCGCCTTGGAAGTGCTGGCGGCCGCCAAACCGCAAGACGGGCTGGGCCGCATCGAAAAGGGCCGCCGGATTGCCGTCCTTGGCGACATGCTGGAACTGGGGCCAGAGGAAATGCAGCTGCACGAAGCCGTGGCGGAGCTGCCGTTTCTGGCCGAGATCGATCTGATTCACTGCGTCGGGCCACGGATGAACCGGCTGTGGGCAAAACTGTCGGACAATATTCGCGGCGATTGGGTGGAAGAGGCCGAAACCATGGCCGATCGCGCCCATAGGTTGATCGACGCAGGTGACGTTGTGCTTGTGAAGGGATCTAAAGGAGCAAAAGTCTCCAAGGTTGTTGACGCGATCCGAAAACTGGGCCATGCCGCGCCCCATTCTGAATAAAGGGCCAGAGAATGCTATATTGGTTGACCGGACTGTCGGACGGTGGCGACTTCTTCAACTTGTTTCGCTACATCACCTTCCGCGCGGGCGGTGCCTTTATGACGGCGCTGATCTTTGGCTTCCTCTTTGGCAAGCCGCTGATCAACGTGCTGCGCCGCAAGCAGGGCAAAGGCCAGCCGATCCGCGATGACGGTCCGGAAGGGCATTTTGTCAAAGCTGGGACCCCCACAATGGGCGGGTTGCTGATCGTGGGCGCATTGCTGACCTCAACCGTGCTTTGGGCGCGGCTCGACAATCCCTTTGTCTGGCTGGTGCTCTTTGTGACCATGAGTTTTGCCGCCATTGGCTTTGCCGATGATTTCGCCAAAGTGTCCAAGCAGAACACCGCAGGCGTGCCGGGCAAGGTGCGTTTGCTGCTTGGCTTCCTGATCGCGGGTATCGCCGGCTATTGGGCGGCGTGTTACCACCCTGAAGGGCTGCAAAACCAACTGGCGCTGCCGGTGTTCAAAGACACACTGCTCTACCTGGGCTACTTCTTTGTGCCGTTTTCGATGATCGTCATCGTGGGCTCCGCCAATGCGGTGAACCTGACCGATGGACTGGATGGTCTGGCGATCATGCCGGTGATGATTGCGGCCGGTGCGCTGGGGGTGATTGCCTATGCGGTGGGCCGCGTCGATTTCACCTCTTATCTGGACGTGCATTACGTGCCGGGCACCGGGGAGATCCTGATTTTTGTGGCCGGCCTCATCGGCGGCGGTCTGGGCTTCCTGTGGTACAACGCCCCGCCTGCGGCTGTGTTCATGGGCGACACCGGTTCACTGGCTCTGGGGGGCGCATTGGGAGCGATCGCCGTGGCCACCAAGCACGAGATTGTCTGGGCCGTAATCGGCGGCCTGTTTGTGGTCGAGGCGCTGAGCGTGATCATCCAAGTCCTCTATTTCAAACGCACCGGCAAGCGGGTGTTCCTGATGGCGCCAATCCACCATCACTATGAGAAAAAGGGTTGGGCCGAACCGCAGATCGTGATCCGCTTCTGGATCATCGCCCTGATCCTCGCCATGATCGGACTGGCCACGCTGAAAGTGCGGTAGGCGCTATTTGAGTGGAGAATTAAGAAGCGTGTCCAAAAAGGGCGCGCTTTTTTCATGCCCGCTACACAAGGGTTAGCGGACACGAAGAGGAGTAATTGATGATCAATGAAAGCGGATCTTGCTGCCGTTGCTCGGCTTTTTGTCTGCGGATTAGGAATGTGATGAAAGGTGCAAAGCCAATGCGCAGCAACAAGAAGCAAAGAAACCAGGATGAAAGAGCCAGATTAGAGATGCGTTGAGCGGCCCAACTTGCTGGGGTTCCCGAAGGGCCAAGCTGATCACCTTTGATTGTTTGACATATGGTTTACTCAATCTCACTTGTTCCCCTTGATATCTGTACGTCCCAATGCTCAAGCAAATTGCTGAAAGAAAGCCAAAGCCGATGGCGATCGCTGGCGAGGCGCTTAGTAGCAAGACGCAAGCCCACAATAGGAAAACCGAACACCACTTCAGAGTTTGATTTGGCATTGCGCAACCTCTGGCAATTTCTTGGTTCAAGAGACCAATAGTTTCGCATCTGAGTTTTGTCTGCTTTGGGCACGCGTATCAATCCACTAGTTGACCAAGGAAACGAGAGTTCCGAGTATGACTTGCAACAGGTGCGCTCGCAGGTCTTTGGAACCCATTCCTCTCCTCCATCACCCATCTATCCTATCCCCTCACATTCCCCCACTGGCAAAACTGCGCATAATTCGGTAGCGCTGAATTAAGCAAATTTATGGGGGCGCGTATGATTCCGGTATCGGGTTTTGAGGGCAAGTCGGTTGCCATTCTGGGGCTGGGTCGCTCAGGCCTTTCGGCAGCGCGCGCGTTGGAGGCCGGGGGCGCCACGCCGGTCTGCTGGGATGACAATGCCGCCGCACGCGAGCGGGCTGAGGGCGAAGGCTTTGAGATCCGCGATCTTGGCCGTTCCGGCGCTTTTGAGGGGATCGCCTGGCTGGTGGTCAGCCCCGGTATTCCGCATCTTTACCCCACCCCGAACAAGGTGATCGCCGCCGCCTGGGAGGCCGGTGTGCCGGTCGACAATGACATCGGGTTGTTCTTCCGCTCTTTCGGATCGGGGGCCTGGGACATGTACGACCAGCCGCCGCGTGTTGTGGCAGTGACCGGGTCCAACGGAAAATCCACCACTTCGGCGCTGATCCACCATGTGCTGACCGAAGCAGGTAAGCCAGTCCAGCTGGCAGGCAACATTGGCCGCGGTGTGCTGGACATCGACCCGCCTGAGGATGGTGGCGTGGTGTTGCTGGAGCTTTCCAGCTATCAGACGGATCTGGCACGTGCCCTGACACCGGATATTGCCGTCTTTACCAACCTCAGCCCGGATCATCTGGACCGGCACGCGGGCATGGGCGGGTATTTCGCCGCCAAACGTCGCCTCTTTGCCGAAGGTGGGCCGGACCGCGCCATCATTGGCGTGGACGAAGCAGAAGGCCGCTATATGGTCAACCAGCTGACCCATGGGGCAGCGGATGATCGGGTGATCCGAATTTCCGCGGCGGGCAAGCTTTCAGGGCCAGGCTGGAACGTCTTTGCCCGCAAAGGGTTCCTCAGCGAATATCGCAAGGGCCGTCAGGCGGGATCCATCGACCTGCGCAAGGTGCCGGGGCTGCCCGGCGCGCATAACCATCAAAACGCCTGCGCCGCCTATGCCGCCTGCCGCGCCTTGGGGCTGGCGCCGCGCATGATCGAAGATGCCTTCCACACCTTTGCCGGCCTGCCCCATCGCAGCCAGCGTGTGGGTGAGAAGGACGGCGTGTCCTTCGTGAACGATTCCAAAGCCACCAATGTAGATGCGGCACTGAAGGCGCTGCAGGCGTTCGACAACATCCGCTGGATCTGCGGCGGGCTGGAAAAAGAAGGCGGGCTTGCGGCGCTGGAACCGGCGCTGTCCCATGTTTCCAAAGCCTATGTCATTGGTCGCGAGGCGGCGCAGTTTGCCCTGCAGCTGGAAGGCTGCGACGTGGCGGTCTGCACCACAATGGCCGCGGCCGTAGCGCAGGCCAGCGCTGAGGCGGAGGACGGCGATACCGTCTTGCTGGCACCAGCGGCGGCCAGTTTTGATCAATACGACAGCTTTGAAAAACGGGGCGAGGATTTCATTGCCGAGGTCTCTAAACACCTTGGCTAGTTCTGCTTGGGAAAATATCCTGGGGAGTGAACGGTCAAAATCCCATTTTGACCGGAGAGGGGCAAAGCCCCTTTCCTTTGGCCGTTTGCGGCTCGGGACTTAAATGCGCGCCCTGAGCGCTGTGCCCGCCGCATGGCCCGACGACCAGGCCCATTGGAAATTGAAGCCGCCCAACCAGCCGGTCACATCCGCCGCTTCGCCGATCACATAAAGGCCGGGAACGGTCTTGCTCTCCATCGTTTTGGAGGACAGCCCGTCGGTGTCCACGCCGCCCAGAGTGACCTCAGCGGTGCGGTAGCCTTCGGAACCGGACGGCAACAGGCGCCAGTGGGTCAAACGGTCCACCAGAATCTGGAGGGCAGCATCGGATTGATCCGCCAACCGCTGTTTCAGACCCAACTCGTCTGTCAGAAAGTCCACCAGACGGCCGGGCAGCAGGGTGGACAGTTCACTGCTTAACTGCCTGCGCCCGGCCTTTTGGCGCTGATCGCGCAACAGGATGAACGGGTCTGAAGCGGGGAATAGGTTGATCGCAATCTCTTCGCCCTCTTGCCAATAAGATGAGATCTGCAGGATCGACGGGCCGGAAAGGCCGCGGTGGGTGAACAGCAGAGCTTCGTCAAAGCTTTTGCCGCCTGCAGTGGCCCTTACCGGCAGCGACACGCCTGAGATCGCGGCAAACCGTTTGTCGCTAAATGTCAGCGGCACCAGACCGGCGCGGGTGTCTGTGACCGCCATGTTGAACTGGCGGGCCAGATCATAGGCCAGCCCCGTCGCCCCCATCTTGGGGATCGACTTGCCACCAGTGGCCAGCACCAGCGTGTCGCAGGTCACGGTCTTGCGTTTGCCCTCGCTCTCGATCCGCAGAGCGAAGCCGCTCTCGGTCTTGCTGACTTCGTTGATCGAGGTTTTCAGCCACAGCGTCGCCCCCGCGCGGGCCATTTCATCCAGCAGCATTGCAATGATCTGTTTGGCACTGTCATCGCAGAACAGCTGGCCGAGAGTTTTCTCATGGTAGGCGATGCCGTGGCGGGCCACCATGTCGATGAAATCCCATTGGGTGTAGCGGGCCAGCGCGGACTTATGGAAATGCGGGTTGCCGCCCAGAAAATTCTCCGGGCCGGCATACATGTTAGTGAAGTTGCAGCGCCCGCCGCCCGAGATGCGGATCTTCTCACCTGGGGCTTTGGCGTGGTCCAGCACCAGCGTGTCGGGGCCTGCGTGGATGGCGCACATCATGCCGGCGGCACCGGCACCAAGGATCACGGTTTTATAGTGGCTGGGTTTCTGCATGGGCGCGGGGTGCCTGAGTGGCGGTGAAATTGCAAGGGATCTGGTGCGGAGGGCTGGGAATTTGAGTATTTTGGGCAAGATGAAAGGCGCGCAGCCCGTGACCTTAAGCGGGGTCTTGCGGGGATCAGTTCGAGCGGGATTATCGCTAGCCTGATTGCGGCTTTCGCGGTAAGGTAGGGACAGACCCCGCAAAGGGGCAGTGATCGAGGCAGTAAGAGTAGTTTCCCATGACAGCAATGGTGCATGGTTCTGTCCCTGTGCGGGATGTGGAGCCGGTTCTCCCGAAATGGTGGCGTACGCTGGATAAGCTGACGGTGTCCTGCATCCTGATCCTGTTTGGGATCGGCTTGCTGTTGGGGTTTGCGGCCTCACCGCCTTTGGCGGAAAAGAACGGGTTTCAGCCTTTTCACTATGTTGAGCGGCAGGCGATTTTTGGTGGCACGGCGCTGTTGGCGATGTTCCTGACCTCGATGATGAGCCCGCAGCTGGTGCGCCGCCTGGCAGTGATCGGGTTTTGCTGTGCTTTGATTGCCGTTCTTGGGCTGCCGTTTTTCGGCACGGATTTCGGCAAAGGGGCGGTGCGCTGGTATTCGCTGGGCTTTGCCTCTCTGCAGCCGTCGGAGTTCCTGAAGCCGGGCTTCATTGTGGTGGCCGCCTGGTTGCTGGCCGCCAGTCAGGAAATCAACGGCCCGCCGGGGCGGCTGTGGTCGTTCCTGCTGACCGGTTTCATTGTGGTGGTGCTGGCGTTGCAGCCGGACTTTGGCCAGGCTTCGCTGATCTTGTTCGGCTGGGGTGTGATGTATTTTGTGGCGGGTGCGCCGATGATGCTTTTGGTGGGCATGGCGGGGCTGGTCATTCTGGGTGGCACCTTTGCCTATAACAACTCGGAACATTTTGCCCGCCGGATTGACGGGTTCCTCAACCCCGACATCGATCCAACCACCCAGATCGGTTATGCCACCAACGCCATCCGCGAAGGGGGCTTCTTTGGGGTTGGCGTGGGCGAGGGCGAGGTGAAATGGTCGCTGCCCGATGCCCATACTGATTTCATCATTGCCGTTGCGGCCGAGGAATACGGACTGGTGCTGGTTTTGGTGGTGATCGCACTCTATGCGCTGATCGTCATGCGGTCCTTCTACCGGTTGATCAAAGAACGCGACCCGTTCATCCGGCTGGCGGGCACTGGCCTGGCGGCGATGTTCTCGGTGCAGGCGCTGATCAACATGGGGGTGGCGGTGCGGCTGTTGCCCTCCAAGGGCATGACCTTGCCCTTTGTCAGCTATGGCGGCTCTTCGTTGATTGCAGGCGGGATTGCGGTTGGGATGCTTCTGGCCTTCACCCGCAGCCGGCCGCAGGGCCAGATCGGCGATATTCTGCGAGGCCATAGACGTTAAGGGGCTGTGCGGCTTTCCAAGCGGGCGCATTTTCTTTTAAAGGACACATCCGGGGCGTTCTGAGCGGATCAGGACGCCCCAAATTCAAACGAAGGTAATATCCGGTCTTTCACGAAAACCGGGCAGGAGGCAGACAATGGCGGCGCCGCTTTTGGTGATTGCAGCAGGGGGAACCGGCGGACATATGTTCCCGGCGCAGGCTCTGGCAGAGGTGATGTTGCGCAGGGGTTGGCGGGTGAAACTGTCCACCGACGCCCGCGGTGCGCGCTACACCGGCGGCTTCCCGCATATGGTGGAGATCGAACAGGTGTCCTCGGCCACCTTTGCCCGTGGCGGTCTGCTGGCCAAGGCGCTGGTGCCGTTCCGCATTTTGGGCGGCGTGTTGGGCATGAGTGTGAAGATGCTGCGCGACAGGCCGGATGTGGTTGTCGGCTTCGGTGGATACCCCTCGATCCCGGCGCTGGCGGCGGCGACCTTGCTGCGCAAGCCGCGCATGATCCATGAACAAAATGGCATTTTGGGGCGGGTGAACCAGCTGTTTGCCAAACGTGTGGATGCGGTGGCCTGTGGCACCTGGCCCACGGCCCTGCCCGAAGGGGTGGAGGGTCACCATGTTGGCAACCCTGTGCGCGGCGCAGTGCTGGAACGCGCCGGCGCAGGCTATATTGCCCCCGGGGATTATCCGATGGAATTGCTGGTGATCGGCGGCAGCCAGGGCGCGCGCATCCTGTCGGATGTAGTGCCCGCCGCGATTGCTGAGCTGCCGATTGAAATCCTGCGCAACGTGCGTGTGGCCCATCAGGCACGCGAAGAGGATCTGGAGCGTGTCAGCACCTTTTATGCCGAACACGGCATTGCCGCCGATGTGCAGACCTTCTTTACCGATGTGCCGCGCCGGATGAGTGAGGCACAGCTGGTCATTTCGCGTTCAGGCGCGTCTTCGGTGGCCGATATCAGCGTGATCGGGCGCCCCTCGATCCTGATCCCCTTTGCGGCGGCGACTGGCGACCACCAGACCGCCAATGCGCGTGGGCTGGTGGATGCGGGTGCGGCTATTCTGGTGCCGGAAAACCGGCTTGAAGTTGCCTCGCTTTGTGCGCAGATAGCGCTGGTTCTGGGCGAGGCGCAGGGCGCGTCGCTGATGGCGCAGGCGGCGCTGTCGCAGGGCAAACCCGAAGCGGCGCAGGAATTGAGCGAGATGGTCGAGGCGCTGGCAGCGGCTGGCAAAGCACGGAAAGGCAAGGCATGAGTGCAGCAACCAAACTCCCCGTTGATGTGGGGCCGATCCATTTTGTCGGCATTGGCGGCATTGGCATGTCGGGCATCGCTGAGGTTCTGCTGAACCACGGCTACACCGTGCAGGGCAGTGACCTGAAAGCTTCGAAAATCACCGAGCGGCTGGAAGGCATGGGGGCCAAGGTCTTTGTGGGTCAGGCTGCGCAGAACCTAGCGGGCGCTGAGGTCATCGTAATCTCCTCCGCGATCAAACCGGGCAACCCGGAACTGGACGAAGCCCGCCGATTGGGCCTGCCGGTGGTGCGCCGTGCCGAAATGCTGGCCGAGCTGATGCGGCTGAAATCAAACGTTGCTGTCGCAGGTACCCACGGCAAGACCACAACCACCACAATGGTGGCCACGCTGCTGGATGCGGGCGGGGTGGATCCGACCGTGATCAATGGCGGGATAATTCACGCCTATGGGTCAAACGCACGTGTCGGCACCTCGGACTGGATGGTGGTTGAGGCGGATGAAAGCGACGGCACCTTCAACCGTTTGCCCGCAACCATTGCCATCGTGACCAATATCGATCCCGAACATATGGAACACTGGGGCACCGAAGAGGCGCTGCATCAGGGGTTCTACGAATTTGTCTCGGGCATTCCCTTTTACGGTCTGGCGATCTGCTGCACCGATGATCCGGACGTTCAGGCACTGGTGGGCAAAATCACCGACCGCCGTGTGGTGACCTACGGGTTCAACGCGCAGGCTGACGTGCGGGCGATCAATCTGCACTATGAAAAAGGCGCTGCGATTTTTGATGTGGCTTTGCAGGCCGAGGACATGGTTGTTGAAGGCTGCACCCTGCCGATGCCGGGGGATCACAACGTCTCCAACGCCCTGTCCGCCATTGCCGTGGCGCGCCATCTGGGCATGAAGGGAGATGAGATCCGCGAGGCTCTGGCCGGTTTCAAAGGCGTGAACCGTCGTTTTACCCGTGTGGGAGAGGTGAATGGCGTTACCATCATCGATGACTATGGCCATCACCCGACCGAAATCGCCGCTGTGCTGAAAGCCGCCCGTCAGGCGACCGAGGGGCGTGTTATCGCCGTGCACCAGCCGCACCGCTACACCCGCCTGAGCCATCACTTCGAAGAGTTCTGTGCCTGTTTCAATGAGGCCGATGTGGTCGGCATCGCCGAGGTCTTTGCCGCCGGGGAAGACCCCATTGAGGGTGCCGGTCACGAAGATCTGGTGGCCGGTCTGATCCGCCACGGCCATCGCCACGCTCGCACCGTCCAATCCGAGGCGGATCTGGAACGGCTGGTTCGCGAACAGACCCAGCCGGGCGACATGGTGGTCTGCCTTGGGGCAGGGACCATTTCGGCCTGGGCCAACGGGCTGCCCAAGCGGTTGCAGGGCTGATTGCAGCGCTGGCTAAGTAAACAATTGACAGAGCGGTCTGTTTTCGCTGCTCTGTCGCGCGAAAATGGTTCTGAGCATCTGCCCCGCAGATGAGTCGCTTTTGAGTATTTAACGAACAGTGAAATTGCAGCGGGAGGCCCCGAGGTGGCTGACGCTTTAAAAAGACGGATCGGTCTGGGATTGCTCACTGCCTATGGCGTGGGGGTGATGATCGGCGCGGGCATCTATGTGCTGGTGGGCGCGGTTGCGGCAGAGGCCGGGATCTGGGCGCCTTTGGCCTTTCTGGGGGCCGGATTGGTCGCCGCGCCCACGGCCTTGTCCTATGCAGAGTTTTCCACCCGCCTGCCCGAGGCGGGCGGTGAGGCAGTCTATGTTGCTAAAGGTCTGGGTCTGAACGGTCTGGGCGTGTTGGTGGGGCTGGCTATTGTCTGCGCCGGCTCTGTTTCAGCTGCGGCGGTGTTGCGGGGCGGCGCGGGCTATTTAACCAGCGTTGTGCCGCTGCCCTTTGAGGTGACAGTGGTGGTCATGGGGGGCATTCTGGTTGCTGTGGCAATCCTCGGCGTGTTGGAGAGCCTTGCGCTGGCGGCGGTGTTCACTGTGGTTGAGTTGATCGGGCTGGCGCTGGTGGTCTGGGCGGGATTTGCCGCCCCCCCGTCGCTTGACATGGTGGCAAATGCGCCGCCCGTCTGGGCCGGTATCGGGGCAGGGGCCGTTCTGGCCTTTTTTGCCTTCATCGGTTTTGAAGACATTGTGAACATGGCCGAGGAGGTCAAACAACCCGAACGTACCTTGCCACGGGCCATCCTGATGTCGCTGGTGGTGACGTCTGTGATTTACGGTCTGGTGGCCTATGCAGCGGTGCGGGCCGTGCCGCTGGCGCAACTGGGGGCAAGTGAGCAACCGCTGGCGCTGGTCTGGCAGGCGGGGATGGGGGGCTCTATTGCTTTCCTGTCGCTGATCGCCGTAGCGGCGGCGCTGAACGGCGTTTTGGCGCAGATTGTAATGGCTGCACGGGTGCTGTTTGGGGTGGGGCGGCGCACCGCTGTTCTGTCGCTTTTTCACCACGCCTCGCCAAGATTTGGAACGCCGCTGACGGCCACCCTGTTGATTGGCGCGGCTGTGGTCCTGGCGGCGCTGGCTCTGCCGGTCTCGGCTCTGGCTGAAGTGACGGCCACCCTGTTGCTTTGTGTGTTTGTGAAGGTGAATCTATCGTTGATCCTAATGAAATCCCGCAGTCCCGAAGCCCCATTCCGGGTGCCGATGGCAGTGCCGGCGCTGGGTCTGTTGGCGGCCCTGGCCGCTTTGGCGTTGAGCTTTGGGCAGTGAGAGACGGAGCACTTTGAATGACCCTTTCGATCTTGCTGACCTGTGGTTGGTTCATCCTCGCCAATGTGCTGGCCATGATGCCTTCGAAACGGCGGCATTGGCCGCAGGCCTGGGGGCTGATCACAATCGGAATTCCCATTCTGGGTTATGTGGTCTATGAACACGGGCCTTGGCTGGGCCTGTTGGTTCTGGCCGGAGCGATGTCGATGCTGCGCTGGCCGGTGATCTACCTTTTCCGCTGGATGCGCAAACTGGTGAGATAAGAAATGCAATTGCCCGAAGTGCGCGGCCGTCTGAGCCATGACAAGCCGTTGAATGACCTGACCTGGCTGCGTGTGGGCGGGCCTGCGGATGTGTTTTATCAGCCTGCGGATGTCCCCGACCTGCAGGACTTCCTTAAGGCACTTGCGTCCGATGTGCCGGTGTTCCCGATGGGGGTTGGCAGCAATCTGATCGTGCGCGACGGCGGGCTCAGGGCGGTGGTGATCCGTATGGGCCGCGGCTTTAACTACATTGAGGTTGCAGGCAACCGTGTCACCGCCGGTGTTGCTGCGCTGGACGCCCATGTAGCACGCAAAGCGGCGCAGGCCGGGGTCGATCTGACCTTTCTGCGCACCATCCCCGGGTCCATCGGCGGGGCCGTGCGGATGAACGCGGGCTGCTACGGGACCTATGTGGCAGATGTGTTTGTCAGCGCCAAGGCGGTGACCCGTGAGGGCGCTCTGGTGACGTTGACCTCAGAGGATTTGCAGTTTCAGTACCGCCAGACCGAACTCCCCGAAGGCTGGGTGATTGTGGAGGCCACATTTGAAGGCCCCTCCGGCGATCCAGACGAACTGGCGGCCCGAATGGAGGCGCAGCTGGCCAAACGGGACGAAACTCAGCCGACCAAAGACCGCAGCGCTGGCAGCACGTTCCGCAATCCGGCGGGGTTTTCCTCTACCGGCAAGGCGGATGATGTGCATGACCTGAAGGCCTGGAAAGTCATCGATGACGCCGGCATGCGCGGCGCCCGCAAAGGGGGCGCGCAGATGAGTGAGAAACACTCCAATTTCCTCATCAACGCCGAAAATGCCACCGCTGCAGACCTGGAAGGGCTGGGCGAAGAGGTCAGAAAAAAGGTTTACGAAAACAGCGGGATCACGCTACAGTGGGAAATCATGCGCGTCGGCGAACCGGCGGCTGAGTAAGAGCGCGAAAAAGCGCCAGCAGGTAGGGCAAACGCCCTTTCGAAATAGTAAAACAGCTGGAATACCGGCTGAGATATTGAGGCAAGTGTGGGTATGTCGAGCAGGGCAACCCCTCTGGTCGTGGTCCTGAAAGGTGGCCCCTCTGCGGAACGCGAGGTGTCGCTGAGTTCTGGTCACGAATGCGCGCGTGCGCTGGAGGGTGAAGGATTCCAGGTGGTAGAGGTCGACGCCGGCCCCGATCTGGCTGCGCGCCTCAACGAGATTAAACCGGATGTGGTCTTTAACGCGCTCCACGGTCGCTGGGGTGAGGACGGCTGCGTGCAGGGGCTGCTGGAATGGATGCAGATTCCCTACACCCATTCTGGTGTGATGGCCTCTTCGATGGCGATGGACAAAGAGCGTTCGAAAAAGATCTTCGCCGAGGCCGGGCTGCCCATTGCCACCAGCAAACTAGCAGCCAAGGCCGCGGTTGAAACCGATCACGTGCTGCCACCGCCCTATGTGGTGAAACCTTATAATGAGGGCTCCTCGGTCGGGGTGTATCTGGTGCATGAGGCCGCCAATGGCCCGCCAGTGCTGTCGCCGGACATGCCCGAGACCGTGATGGTGGAAACCTTTGTGCCGGGACGCGAATTGACGGCCTCGGTCATGGGCGAACGTTGCCTTGGTGTGACCGACATTCTGACCGACGGCTGGTATGATTACGACGCCAAATACAAAACTGGCGGCTCGCGCCATGTGGTGCCTGCGGATATTCCGGCTGACGTTTACGCCGCCTGCGAAGACTTTGCTCTGCGAGCCCATCAGGCGCTGGGGTGCCGTGGCCTCAGCCGCACGGATTTCCGCTGGGATGAGGCGCGGGGGCTGGACGGGTTGATCTTGCTGGAAACCAACACCCAGCCCGGTATGACACCCACCTCGCTTAGCCCGGAACAGGCGCAGTTGCAGGGGATCAGCTTTGGTGAGCTTTGCCGCTGGCTGGTGGAGGATGCCTCATGCAGCAGATGAGCGCCGAGACCATGAAACGGCTGGAGGCAAGGCGGCAGGCTTTGCTGGGCGCCCAGCCACAACCGCAAAAACAGACCCGAAATGACCCGGCGCCGTCGCGCTGGGCCTATCGTTTTCAGCGCCTGATGTTGACGCCGCTGTTCCGGTCCCTGCTGAAGGTAGGGCTGCCGATGGGGGCGGCGTTTCTGGGCGGAACGCTGTATTTCTCGGATCAGGACAACCGCGACGCTCTGCGTCTGTGGGTTGCTGACGTGCGCAACGAAATCCATTCGCGGCCCGAGTTTATGGTCAAGCTGATGGCCATCGATGGGGCGGGCGAGAGTGTGTCTGAAGATATTCGGGAGATCCTGCCGATCGACTTTCCTGTCAGCTCGTTTGATCTGAACCTGGATGAAATGCGACAGACCATCGCCGAACTTCCGGCGGTCAAGGACGTGTCGATCCGCGTCCGCCCAGGCGGGCTGTTGCAGGTTGATGTGACCGAACGGGTGCCGGTGATCCTGTGGCGCAATGACGACGGTTTGGCCCTGCTGGATGAGCATGGCTACTACGTTGGACAAGCCGAGTTGCGCAACAGCCACGCCACCCTGCCGCTGATCGCCGGTGAAGGCGCCGATCTGGCGGTGCCCGAGGCGTTGCAACTGATTGCGGCGCTTGGGCCGCTTGGGCCGCGCACCCGCGGTGTGGTGCGGATGGGCGCACGGCGCTGGGATGTGGTGCTGGATCGCGGCCAACGAATTTTGCTGCCCGAAGACGGTGCCGTTCAGGCGCTGGAGCGGGTGATTGCGCTGCATCAGGCGCAGGATGTGATGGCGCGGGACCTCGCGCATGTGGACGTGCGGCTGGGCAGCCGCCCGACCATTCGAATGAACCAGGCCGCCGTTGAGCAGTGGTGGCGCATTAACAAGATCGGTTTCGAGGACTGACGGTATGTTTGATCTTTATGACAGCCAACGCGCAATGCGCAACATGCGCAAAGCCGCGATGCAACGGGGCGTGGTGGCTATTTTGGACGTGGGCAGTTCCAAAATTGCCTGTCTGGTGCTGCGCTTTGACGGCACCAATGGCAATTTCGAAACCGAAGGCGTTGGCTCCTTGGCGGGGCAGGCGGGTTTCCGGGTTATCGGTGCCGCAACCACCCGTTCGCGTGGGGTGAAGTTTGGTGAAATCCACGCCATGGCCGAAACCGAACGCGCCATTCGCACCGCGCTGCAGGCGGCACAGAAGATGGCCAACATCCGTGTTGACCACGTGATTGCCTGTTTTTCAGGCGCTCAGCCGCGCAGCTACGGTCTGACCGGGGCCATTGATCTGCAGGGGCAGATCGTGGGCGAACAGGACATCAGCCAGGTGCTGGCGGCCTGTGATGTGCCGGACTACGGGCAGGGACGTGAGGTGCTGCATGCGCAGCCGGTGAACTTTGCATTGGACCATCGCTCGGGTCTGGGCGATCCGCGGGGCCAGCTGGGCAACCGTCTGTCTACTGATCTGCATATGCTGACGGTGGATGCAGCGGTGGTGCAGACGCTCGCACATTGTGTGAAACGTTGCGATATGGAGTTGGCGGGCATTGCTTCCTCCGCCTATGTCAGCGGCATTTCGGCGCTGGTTGAGGATGAGCAAGAACTGGGCGCGGCCTGTATCGATCTGGGCGGCGGTTCGACTTCGATCTCGATCTTCATGAAGAAACACATGATCTATGCTGATGCGGTGCGTATGGGCGGTGATCATGTCACTGGGGACATTTCGATGGGTCTCTCGGTGCCGCAGGCCACGGCCGAGCGGATCAAAACCTTCTACGGCGGCGTGGTTGCCACCGGTATGGACGACCGCGAGATGATCGACATCGGCGGCGACACGGGTGACTGGGAGCACGACCGCCGCAATGTCAGCCGGGCCGAGCTGATTGGCATCATGCGACCGCGCGTCGAAGAAATTCTGGAAGAGGTGCGTGTCCGTCTGGATGCGGCAGGGTTTGAACATATGCCCAGCCAACAGATCGTGCTGACCGGCGGTGGCAGCCAGATCCCCGGTCTGGACGGCTTGGCCAGCCGCATATTGGGGCAGCAGGTCCGGCTGGGCCGACCCTTGCGGGTGCACGGCCTGCCACAGGCCGCCACCGGCCCGGGGTTTGCCTCGGCCGTGGGGATGTGTCTGTTTGCGGCGCATCCGCAGGACGAATGGTGGGATTTCGAATTGCCCGTCGATCGCGCTGCCGGCCGCAGCTTGAAACGCGCCGTGCGCTGGTTCCGTGAAAACTGGTAAGCGGCACCCGTTTGAAGAAAATTGGAATATTCGGAGTTAATTATGCGTAAGGCATTTGCGATTGTGGCAGTCATGGCGGCTTTGGCTGGCTGCAATACAACCAGTTCCAAAGGCATAAGCGAAACTCCGGCACCCCCTCTCGAGATCAAATCAGCGGCGCGGGCGGTGGCCGTTTGTGCGCGGCACGCCCCGGATTGGGCTGCTGCCGAAGCGGAGTTTCTCAAGCGTGGTTTTGCAGAAACCAGAAATTTACGGCTTGTAGCAGCTGGGGAGCGCAACGGATCTGTGTTCCTTCAGGACAACAGTTCAGGCGTGTTGGTGCAATTGGGATCGGCGCGTGGGGAAGGTGCCTGTCTTGTTGGATTGCCCAGCTTGACACCTGACCAGAGCTATCGTCTGGCCTTGCCTTGGGTGAAGCAATATGACCTCGCCACCAATGCAGAGCGCGGACAGGGGCTGTCGTCCAGGGCGGTTCAAGCCTGGGGGAGGATGGACAGTGACCAAGCCATCTATGTTGCGGCTTACAAAACTTGGGATGCGCTGGAAGCGCCGGGGGCGGCCGTGCGTCTGCTGATTGCGGCGCGCTAGGCGATCTGAGGCTTTTTTCACATCGGCGGCGGTTTCCGAGTGACGCCCCCGCATATTGGGGATAAGCTGTGGATAACCGCCAGGCAATCGACGGGACTTTGAGGGACGGGCGCAGCCCCCCATTTGACAGTTGAAACGCATGTTCGCCCCGCGCAATCGTGGTCAGAACGTGTGATTTGTGGCGGGATGTCAAAAAACCGCTAGATCTCTGCGGATCGGCAAGATCCCGCAGGTTTGACCTCTGTTTGCCCCATATTTCGTGGCTTTTTTATGTTTTTTTGGTGACGCATGGGTTGGTTCTCGTTACCATCAAAGGTAATAGGCATAAAAAACACCCGCGAAATGCGGATCAACGATATCAGGCGGACAGATCCATGACATTGAACCTTTCGGTGCCCGGGCACGACGATTTGAAACCCCGCATCACGGTCTTTGGCGTCGGCGGTGCTGGCGGCAATGCTGTGAATAACATGATCGAGAAAGACCTGACCGGGGTCGATTTCGTGGTCGCCAACACCGATGCGCAGGCGCTGCAGCAATCCAGCGCGCAGTCGCGGATCCAGCTGGGTGTGAAAGTCACCGAAGGTCTGGGCGCAGGCGCCCGTGCCACCGTTGGGGCCGCCGCTGCCGAAGAAAGCATTGAACAGATCGTTGACCACCTGGCGGGCGCCCACATGTGCTTCATCACCGCTGGCATGGGCGGCGGCACCGGCACTGGCGCCGCGCCGATCATCGCACAGGCCGCCCGTGAGCTGGGCGTGCTGACCGTGGGTGTTGTGACCAAACCCTTCCAGTTTGAAGGCGCAAAACGCATGCGTCAGGCGGAAGAAGGGGTTGAGACCCTGCAGAAGATGGTCGACACGCTGATCATCATTCCGAACCAAAACCTGTTCCGTCTGGCCAATGAGAAAACCACCTTCACCGAAGCCTTCTCGATGGCGGATGACGTGCTGTATCAGGGCGTTAAAGGGGTCACTGATCTGATGGTCCGTCCGGGCCTGATCAACCTCGACTTTGCCGATGTGCGTGCCGTGATGGACGAGATGGGCAAAGCGATGATGGGCACCGGCGAAGCGATTGGCGAAGATCGCGCGATTCAGGCCGCCGAGAAAGCCATCGCCAACCCGCTGCTGGACGAAATTAGCCTGCGTGGTGCGAAGGGTGTGCTGATCAACATCACCGGCGGTCACGACCTGACCCTGTTCGAACTGGACGAAGCTGCCAACCGCATCCGCGAGGAAGTGGATCCCGAGGCCAACATCATCGTCGGCTCGACCCTTGACACCGAACTGGATGGCGGCATGCGTGTCAGCGTTGTGGCCACCGGCATCGATGCTTCCGAAATGGTACAGGACATCCCGGTACCGCGCCGTTCCATGGCTGCGCCACTGACCCAGACCACCAGCGTTGAAGAGGCCAAGGCGGCGCCTGCACCGGTGGCACCCACCATCGAAACCGTTCAGGCTGCACCTGCACCGGCACAGCCCGCACCGGTCCCAGTTGCCGAAGCTCCCGCAGAGCCCAGCCTGTTTGGCGATCTGGACGCGCAGCAGGCCGCCGCGCAGGATCAGATGGAAGACATCTTCGAAGAAGAGCAAGGCGCTGCAGACCTGCCGCCGCCGGCCTACCAGCCACAGCCTCAGCAGTTCCAGCCGCAGGCCGATGTCTATGAAGCCCCGCAGGAAGAGGTTGCCGAGAGTTTTGTTGCACCGCAGCCGCGCCCAGCAGGTCAGCCTTCGCCCGAGGCGATGGCCCGTCTGCAGGCGGCCGTGCACAACGCCCCCGCAGCCCAGCAGCCCGCGCCGCAACCCACGCAGCAGCAGCCTGCAGCTCAGGCGGCTCCGGCAGCCTCGGCAGGCGATCAGGAAAAGTCGCGCTTTGGTCTGAACTCGCTGATCAACCGCATGACCGGCCACGCTCAGGAGCCGCAGGCCCCGGTGGCGCGTCAGCAGCCGCAGGTCAGCGCCCAGCAGGCGCAACAGGCGCAGCCGGTGCATCAGGAATATGAGGACGAGGCCGAACAGGATCGGATCGAAATCCCCGCCTTCCTGCGCCGTCAGGCCAACTGATCTGCAGACCATCTGGTCAAAAAACATCGGGAAATCGGTCAGGTTCCCTCACGTTAAACATCATTAATCAGAGCCGCCCCAGGGCGGCTCTTTTCCTTTTCCCTCAACGGCTTATTCGGTTAATGAGCGGATTTTGGCGCATTTATAACAGCCATGTTTCAGAGCGTTACAAAGATTGAGTTGTGACTGTGATCACCCGCCAGTACGAAGATGGCGCTCCGCACCTAACGCGGGCCAAGATACTGGGGACGATCTTGCAGACGACATTGAACGGGCCGGTCACCTTTACCGGCGTAGGGCTGCATTCTGGAAAACCTGTGCGTATGACGGTTCACCCGGCATCGCCAGAACATGGCATCTGGTTCCGTCGAACCGATGTCACCGATTGCGATGCGCTGATACCCGCCCGTTATGACGTTGTGCACCAGTCCCCGCTCTGCACCAAAATCGTCAATGAGGCCGGCACCACGCTGTCTACTGTCGAACACATCATGGCGGCGCTGGCAGGCTGTGGCATTCACAACGCAATGGTGGATGTGAACGGCCCCGAAGTGCCGATCCTAGATGGCAGCTCGGCGCAGTTTGTCAAAGGTCTCTTGTCGCGTGGCCTGCGGTCGCAGGAAACTCCGGTGCGGGTGATTGAAATCCTGAAACCGGTTGATGTGCGCAAGGGCGATGCCTGGGCCCGTTTGGAGCCAGCAGACGAATTGCGTATCGATTTCCACATCAGCTTTGAGGAAGAAGCGATCGGCGTGCAGGAAAAAGGTCTGCAGATGGCCAATGGCGCGTTTGTGCGGGAACTTTCGAACTGCCGCACCTTCTGCCGCCGTGCCGAAGTCGAGTGGATGCAAGACAACGGTCTGGCGCTTGGCGGCGTGGCCGGTGAAAACGCTGTGGTCTTTGACGGTGCCGTGGTCGAAAGCGGCGCGGGCTTGCGCCACGCGGATGAACCGGTGCGCCATAAAATGCTGGATGCGCTTGGCGATCTGGCGCTTGCAGGGGCCCCGATCCTGGGACATTACACCGGTTTCCGCGCCGGTCATGCGGTGACCAACGACCTGTTGCGCGCACTCTTTGCCCAGCCCGATGCCTTCCGCATGGTGACCTGTGATCGCGACATGCAGGCCCGTCTGCCCGGGGTTGGTGTGCACTTGGATGAAATCCCCGCTGTCGCCTAAGCGACGGGGAATTCTCACTTGAAAAAGTGACTCCGAAAAGGGATCGCAGTCCGCTGCGGTCCTTTTGTCGTTTCAGCCTGTGCGGTGACGGGCGAAAACCTGCCAAAGACGTTTTGCCTCGCAATTTTCTGTGCTAGGACCTCAGGAAGCACTGCGCTATCAATGCAGTGGAAGTCCAGGTGAGGGTAGACAGATCATGACAGGCATTGGGTCGCGTAAACGGGGGATCGCGGTTCTTCTCCTAGCTGGTACGCTGGCTGCGTGCGGCGGCGATGGCGGCACCGAAGGGCGCAAGATCCCGCTGGAAACCTACACCGCTGAACAGATCTTTGGCCGTGCCGAATACGAACTGGAACGCAAGAAGCCGGATCAGGCGGCGTTCTATTTCTCTGAGATTGAGCGCCTGTACCCGTATTCCGACTGGGCCAAGCGCGGGCTGATCATGCAGGCCTTCTCCTATCACAAGGATAAGGACTACGAGAACAGCCGCGGCGCAGCGCAGCGCTATATCGACTTCTACCCAACCGACGAAGATGCGGCTTATGCGCAGTATCTGCTGGCGCTGAGCTACTATGACCAGATTGACGAGGTGGGCCGCGATCAGGGTCTGACCTTCCAGGCGTTGCAATCGCTGCGCACTGTTATCGAACGCTACCCCGACAGCGAATATGCCCGCTCTGCCATCCTGAAGTTCGACCTGGCCTTTGACCATCTGGCCGGCAAAGAGATGGAGATCGGTCGGTATTACCTGCGTCGGGAACATTTCCCGGCGGCGATCAACCGCTTCCGCGTGGTGGTCGAGGAATTTCAGACCACCAGCCACGCCGCCGAAGCGCTGCACCGGCTGGTCGAGGCCTATCTCTCGCTGGGGCTGACACAGGAAGCACAGACTGCAGGTGCAATCCTGGGCCATAACTTCCGCTCCACCGACTGGTACGAGGACAGTTACAAGCTGCTGACCGGTCGCGGGCTGGAACTGGAAGCCACAGGCGACAGCTGGCTGCGTCAGATCTATCGTCAGACCCTTCAGGGCAAGTGGATCTGACCCGCTTGGGTCTGATCCGGAGAAGGAAGGCCGATGCTGCGCGCGCTTGAAATTCGCGACATGCTGATCATTGACCGGTTGGACCTGGATTTCCAACCGGGTCTCAATGTGCTGACCGGGGAAACCGGCGCTGGTAAGTCGATCCTGCTGGATTCGCTGGGCTTTGTGCTGGGCTGGCGCGGACGGGCTGAACTGGTGCGTACGGGCGCGGATCAGGGCGAGGTTGTTGCCGTCTTTGAACTGCCAGAAGATCACGCCGCCCATGCGGTGCTGGACGAGGCAGGCATGCCGTCGGACGGGGATGAGCTGATCCTGCGTCGTGTGAACCGTAAGGACGGGCGCAAAACGGCCTGGGTCAACGATCGACGCTGTTCGGGCGAAGTGCTGCGGCAGCTGTCGGAAACCCTGATTGAATTGCACGGCCAGCATGATGACCGTGGCCTGTTGGATGCCAAGGGGCACCGCGGATTGCTGGACGCTTTTGGCGCCTATCCGGCGTTGCAAGAGGATGTGCGTCTGCGTTGGCGGGAGCTGTCTAAGGCACGCAAGGCTTTGGCCAAGGCCGAGGCGGCGATTGCCGAAATCCGCGCCGAAGAGGAATTCCTGCGCCATGCGGTGGCCGAATTTGATCAGCTGGATCCGCAGCCCGGTGAAGAGGCGGAACTAGACATTCGCCGCCGCCAGATGCAGGGCGCTGAAAAGGTCCGCGAAGATGTGGCGCGCGCGTTTCAGGCACTGTCAGGCGACGGCGCCGAAGGCGCGATGGGCGACGCCGTGCGCTGGCTAGAAGATGCCACGCAGCAGGTTGAAGGCCTGTTGGACGCGCCGATTGATGCTCTGGGCCGTGCCTTTGCTGAATTGGGCGAAGCAGTGCAGGGCGTTGAGGGCGCGCTGGACCAGCTGCGGTTTGATCCGCATGAGCTGGAAATTTGTGAAGAACGCCTCTTCGCCATTCGCGCGCTGGCCCGCAAACATTCGATTGTGGCCGATGATCTGGCCAAGTTTGGTGACGATCTGCGGGTGCGTCTGAAAACACTGGATCAAGGCGAGGGCGACCTTGCCGAACTGGCGCAGACGGTCAAAGCGGCAGAGCTGGCCTATGATCAGGCCGCCGATACCCTGACCGAGGCGCGCGGCACCTCCGCCGCCAAGCTGGATGCGGCGGTTTCGGCGGAACTGGCCCCGCTGAAAATGGAACGCGCCGTGTTCCGTACCGGTGTGAATCTGGCCGAAGCCGGACCCGAAGGTCGCGATGAGGTGGCATTCACCGTGGCCACAAACCCCGGCGCTCCGGCAGGTCCCCTGGGCAAGATCGCTTCGGGCGGCGAACTCAGCCGTTTCCTGCTGGCCCTGAAAGTCTGCCTGAGCCAGACCCAATCCGGCGTGACCATGATCTTTGACGAGATCGACCGCGGCGTTGGCGGCGCAACCGCAGATGCCGTAGGGCGCCGTTTGTCAGCGTTGTCCGAGGGCGGTCAGGTTCTGGTGGTCACCCACTCGCCGCAGGTGGCCGCCCTTGGCGCGCATCACTGGCGGGTGGAAAAGCAGGTGGAGGACAATGTCACCACCTCGCGGGTTGTGCCGCTGGATGACGGCGAACGTGTGGATGAGATTGCGCGTATGGTCTCCGGTGATCACATCACCGAAGAGGCCCGCGCCGCCGCGAAATCCCTATTGGCCGCACGCTGATCTAGCGCCGCGGGGGGGCGGACCCGGCCCCGCTGACCACAATTTGCGGATCAGTTGCCCCGCACCAGTTTGCCGGGATTCATCAGGTTCTGCGGGTCCAGCGCCTGTTTGATGTCGCCCATCACATCCCAGGCGGCGCCATGTTCGGCCCGCATGTACTTCTTCTTGCCCATGCCGATGCCATGTTCACCGGTGGCCGTGCCGCCAAGCGCCAGCGCCCGTTCGACCATCTGGTGCGACAGATCATGGGCGGCCTGCACCTCACCCTCATTGCTCTCATCAAACAGCAGAATGGCGTGGAAGTTGCCATCGCCCACATGCCCCAGAATAGGCCCCTCAATGGGTGAGGCGGCGATATCAGCGCGGGTCTGCTCCACCGCTTCGGCCAGTTTTGAGATCGGCACGCAGATGTCCGTCACCAGCGCCTTGCAGCCCTTGCGGGACTGCACAATCGCCCAATAGGCATGGTGGCGCATGGTCCAGAGCGCTTTGCGCTCCTCTGCCTTTTTGGCCCATTCAAAGCCTTTGGCGCCGAACTCTTCAACTACTTCACCAAACAGGGTCGCCTGTTCTTCCACTGCCGTCTCAGAGCCATGAAACTCGATCAGCAGATGCGGGCAGAGCGGCAGGTCCATTTTGGAATAGGCATTCACCGCAGCCACGGTGGCAGCATCAACAAATTCGATCCGCGCCATAGGGATGCCCATCTGGATGGTCATCTGCACCGCGCTGACCGCCGCCTCGATATCGTCAAAGGCACAGACGGCTGAGGTCACCGCCTCGGGCTGGCCTTGTAGCCGTAGGGTAAGGGCGGTGATCAGCCCCAGCGTGCCCTCCGCGCCCACAAACAGTGCGGTCAAATCGTAGCCGGCGGCGGATTTGCGCGCCCGTGTGCCGGTCTGAATGATGCGCCCGTCCGCCAGAACCACCTCCAGCCCCAGTACATTGTCGCGCATGGTGCCATAGCGCACCGCTGTTGTGCCGCTGGCCCGGGTCGAGGCCATACCGCCGATCGAGGCATTGGCACCGGGATCGACCGGAAACATCAACCCAGTGGCACGCAGTTCTTCGTTCAGCACTTCGCGGGTGATGCCGGGTTGCACGGTGACGTCCATGTCCTCGGCCCCGACATGCAGCACCGCCGCCATGTCACGGAAATCCACCACCACACCGCCTTGAACCGCCAATGTCTGCCCCTCCAAAGAGGTGCCCGCGCCAAAGCCCACAACCGGACAGCCATGGGCGGCGCAGATCTTCACAATCTCGCTGACCTCTTCGGTGTTTGCCGGATAGGCCACCGCATCGGGCGGGGTCAGGGCAAAATGCGTCTCTGAGGTGCCATGTTGGTCAAGATCGGACTTGGAGCGGCTAAGCCGTTGTCCTAGAAGGGTAGATAGCGCTTCGATTGCTGTATCGATCGACATGGGGGCCTCCGTCATTCCTGCGGCGCACCCTAGGCGATCCAGCCATGAGGCGCCAGAGACAGGCCCTGCGGCAGGAGATCACATTGTCCGACGGCACCCGCACCCATCTGATCCGGCTGACGCGCGATTGGCTGCACTCCTTTGTGGAGGCCTACCGCCTGATGCGCCGGCAAGGCCCGTCGCAGGTGCAGTTCTGGCTGATCGCCGCCGCTATCGGTACCGGCGCTGGTTTTGCCGCGCTTGGGTTCCGCAAAGGGATCGAGAGCCTGCAGGCCTTTCTCTATGGCACTGATGATGTGGCGCGGCTGCATTCTTTTGCCGAGACCCTGCCGTGGTACTGGATCCTGCTGCTGCCCATTCTGGGCGGCCTGCTGACTGGGATCATCCTGCACCTGTTTACACCCGATGGTCGGGTGCGTTCCGTCGCCGATGTCATCGAAGGCGCGGCCATGCACAACGGGCGGGTGGAGTATAAGGCGGGGTTTGCCTCGGCTTTTGCCTCGCTCATCACCCTGTCCTCGGGCGGATCAACAGGCCGCGAAGGGCCGGTAGTGCATATGGCGGCGATGATTTCGTCCCGGGTCAGCGATGAATTGCGCGCCGATGGTATCACTGGCCGTGACCTCTTGGGCTGCGCCGTGGCGGCGGCGGTGTCGGCCTCGTTCAACGCCCCCATTGCAGGTGCGCTGTTTGCGCTGGAGGTGGTGCTGCGCCACTTTGCGGTGCATGCCTTCGCCCCGATTGTGATCGCCTCGGTCGCGGGCACCATCATCAACCGGCTGGAATATGGTGGGGTGACAGAATTTCTGCTGCCTGCCGACAATGTGCTGGAGTTCTATATTGAACTGCCTGCCTTCATCCTCTTGGGGCTTGTCTGCGGCTTGGTGGCGACGGTGCTGATGCGTTCGGTCTTTTTTGCTGAGGATTTTGGCAACCTCGTGCAACAGCGCACGGGTATGCCCCGCTGGTTGCGCCCCACGGTGGCGGGGGCTTTGCTGGGGCTGATTGCCGTTGCTTTCCCGCATATCATCGGGGTGGGCTATGAAACACTCTCGGCAACGCTGACGGGGCAGATCCTGCTGTGGCAGGCGGTGCTCTTTGCGGTGGTCAAGGTGGTTGCGGTGGCGATCACCATGGCAGGCCGCATGGGGGGCGGCATGTTCTCCCCTTCGCTGATGATCGGGGCCTTTACCGGTCTTGCTTTCGGGCTGATCGCCACCAGTCTGTTTCCAGAAGTTTCGGGTGCCCATACGCTTTACGCATTGGCGGGCATGGGGGCTGTGGCGGCGGCGGTTCTGGGGGCACCTATCTCGACCACGATGATTGTGTTTGAAATGACCGGCGACTGGCAGACCGGTCTGGCGGTAATGGTGGCAGTGTCGCTCTCGACCGCGCTGGCCTCGCGGTTGGTGGACCGCTCGTTTTTCCTCACCCAGCTGGAGCGGCGCGGTGCCTGTGTGGCGGCAGGTCCGCAATCCTACCTGCTGGCGATGTTCCGCGCAGCCGCCGTGATGCGCGCGCCCGAAGATCCCGGCGCGGCAGACACGGACCAGTGCCATGAGATGATCGAAGACGGGATTTTCCTCTCCCCGGACGCAACCCTGCAAGAGGCGATGCCGCTGTTTGACAAGGCGGGGGTACCCTTCATCCCTGTTGTCGGGGCCGCGGATGACGCCGGCGGACGGGCGCTGCACGGCGCGTTGTTCCATGTGGATGCGTTGGAAACCTACAACCGCGCCCTCGCGGCCACCGCGGCCGAGGAACACAGCTAAGCGCGTTCAACGATCCGCAAATACTCAATCTGCAACCGTGGCCCTGCCAGTCCCCTGCGGCTCAGAACGCGGGCCGCGTTAGCATCAGCCAAAGGATCGCAAGCACCGCAAAGAAGGCGGGAAAGCCACAGGCGAACCAGATCCGGTAGAGCCGGAAATACCGCTGCGGCAGAGAAGCGCCAGAGGAGGCCGCCGTACGGGCCAGATTGCGCATCTGCAGTTGGATCCAGACCACCGGCAGCCAGAACATTCCAACAAAGATATAAAGCCCCAGTGACAGCCACACCCAAGTGTCGCTCAACCCATAGCCGACCTCTCGCATCAGCAGATAGCCGGTGATCGGCTGAAAGAACGCAGCCGTGGCGGTGAACACCATGTCCGCCAGCACCACGATCCCTGCCACATGGGCGATCAGCGCGGCATTGCGGCTTTGGTGAGCGACCACCATGAAAAATGCAATGCCCGCACCGGTGCCGAGCAGTACCGTCGCTCCAAACACATGCAGAAACCGCAGGATTTCGTAGCTCAGCATCGCAGTCACCGGTTGCCCATCAGCGCCAGAGGCACCAGTGCCAGCACCGCCGCGGGGAGGGTTTTCACAAAAGGCCCCAGCGGGTCCATCCACAGATCCGGTGCCAGTAGAGTTCCCGCCGCCAGATAGCCCAATGTCACGGCGACCATGCCCAGACAGGCCACTTTGACCCAACGCCGAAACAGCACCAGCGTGCCCAGCAGCAGGTCCAGGCCAATTCCAACGGCAACATTCATACCCGCCGTGCCCGAACCCATCCCACGATTGGTCAGGACCTGTTGTGCCGCCTCAAACTGCCAAAACCCGATTAGGCCGGAAGCGAGCCAGAACAGCGCCAATGTTGCCAGGATCAAGGGCAGCAGCAGGTAGCTGCAGGCAAACCATCGTTCCTGCACGGTCGCCGGAGTGTTTGCCAGGACCTCTTGCAGGCTGCGACACGCGGGGCCGCCGGCTTTTTCCCAATCAGTCGGATCGCCGGTGATCCCATCCGCCAAAGCCCGCAGTGCGGTGCTGCGTAGGGGAGATTTCCAACCCAAACCTGCCAGCAAGTCCGCGCCGAGGCCGATCAGACGCAGGGCAAAACCGGGCAGGGGCAGGCGCAGCTTTGGCGTTGGCACGCCCAGCCACGCACGCATGTCCTGCACCAACTCTGGGAAGGGTCGGCTCTCGGCTTCGGTGATGTCTGCAACAGTGCCCGCTGGCACCTCACCCCGAGCGGCGGCAACAATCGCGCGGTTCAGATCCGCCAGCGCAACGGTTTGGATCCGTGCCTCCGGCAGCATCTGCCAATCCACAAGCGGCAGCGCCGCTGCGGCGCGCAATAGCGCCGTGCCGCCATAGGCCGCCTGTCCCAGTACCAGCGTCGGGCGCAGGATCACATGCGCCACCCCCGACGCCCTGATCAACGCATCCCCCCGCGCCTTGGAGCGGAAAAATTCGGTGGAGGCTTCGGGCGAGACCCCGGCCGCCGAGATCTGCACCAGCCGCACATCGCGGCCTTGCACCCCCGCCAGCAGGTGCCGCAGCATGTCTTCATGAATGGCGCACAGGTCATCGCCGCCGCCGTCCTGCAAGGCCCCCGCCGCATTGACCACAACGTCATAGCCCGCACACAGCTGCGCCCAGTCTGTTGCCTCAAGACGGGTCAGATCGGCAATTTCCCACCGCGCCTGAGGCAAAACAAGACGGGCGGCCGCAAGGGACCGCCCGACACCGGTAACGTCAAACCCCGCTTCCGAAAGCGCCCGCATCGCAGACGCCCCGATCAGCCCATAGCCACCCAGCACCAGGGCCCGAGGGGAGGGGGAAGGCATCGCAGGTTAAACCCGCTCCACCGCCAGCTTGTCGCTGACATAGAAGGCCAGATAGCCCTTGATCCGCGCCACATCTTCCTTTGGGTCCTCATAGGACCAAACCGCGTTTTCCAGCGTGGTGGATTTGGTCACGATCGAGAAATAGCTGGCCTCACCCTTATGCGGGCAGTTGCTGCGGTGATCGCTTTCGTCAAGGAAGGCCATCGCAATGTCTTCGCGCGGGAAGTAGATCACCGGCTCATAAGACCCTTCGACCAGTTCAAGTGCATTCTGGCTTTCGCCCAGAACCGCGCCGCCTGCGCGGACAACCCAGGTGCCTGCGGCCTTGTGGATGGTGATATTCGTCATGGTTCTCTCCCCTCGTTCGATCTGTCGCTTCGCTTTGCCCGCCAAATGTTACACCGATGTGTCAGGGGCTTAGCCCCGGATGCGACCGAATGTGACAGGCAACGACCCGTTCCGGTCCGGCAGGATCCGGTCAGTCGCAGCTCAATTGGCAAACAAAATGTTCATCTCCGGGGCAGGGTGGTCCGGCCCCGGGGTCTCTTGGTTTCGTTACATATGTGCCTGCCCTGTGCCTGCCCAATGCAAGGTCGGGTCAAGGCGGCCTCAAATCCCGTGTGTGTTACACGGCAATTCCCCTGTGTTTTACACAGGCGCGCATGATTGCGCTAACCATAGCTTGGCTTTGTCGCTAAGCCGAGGGCTGATTTTGTCGCGGACGGTCTGATGGTAGCCATTGAGCCAGTCCCGCTGCGCCTCGGTCAGCATATCCGCCACGATCAGACGGCGGTCAATCGGCACATAGGTCAGGGTTTCAAAATCCATCATCGGCCGTGCATCGCCTTCCGCCAGAGCGGCGGCCTCCTGCACCACAATCAGGTTCTCAATCCGGATGCCAAAGGCCCCCTCGCGGTAATAGCCTGGCTCATTGGACAGGATCATGCCCGCCTGTAGCGGCTCCACCCCGCGCCGGCTAAGGTTCTGCGGCCCCTCATGGACACAAAGGTACACCCCAACGCCATGGCCGGTGCCGTGGTCATAATCCAGCCCTGCTTCCCACAGCGGCGCGCGCGCTACACTGTCAATGTCACGCCCCGACAGCCCCTTGGGAAACCGCAGCCGCGACATGGCAATCATGCCCTGCAAGACACGGGTGAAACAGGTTTTTTCCGTATCCCCCACAGCGCCAACTGGCAGGGTGCGGGTGATGTCGGTGGTGCCGTCCAGATACTGCCCACCGGAATCCAGCACCAGAAGATGTCCGTCCTCCAGCCGCGCGTTGGTCTTTTCGCTGACACGGTAGTGAATGACCGCCCCATTGGGACCGGTGCCCGAGATCGTCTCGAAGCTGATCTCTTTCAGTGCGCCAGTGGCACGACGGCAGGCCTCCAGCTGTTTCACAACATCGATCTCGGTCAGGCTGCCGATGGGTTGTTCGTCATACCAGGCCAGAAACTCACACATCGCCGCCCCGTCGCGCAGATGCGCCTCGCGGCTGCCGGCAATCTCAACCGGGTTTTTGCAGGCCTTAGGCAGAATACAGGGGTCGCGTCCCAGCGCCACTTCCCCAGCGCCGGTTTCAATCGCCTGTTTCAGCGCCAGCGGTCCGGTGTTGCGATCCAGGCGGATCTTCCCCGGCAAGGCCGCCACCGCAGTTTCCAGCGCCGCCACCGGATGCAGCGAAACCTCATTGCCCAGATGCGCCCGCACCTCAGGCGATAGCTTTTCCTCTGCCATAAAGAGATCCACCGCGCCGCTGTTGTGCAACACGGCAAAGCCATGCGGGATCGGGTTGCGCGGGATATCACTGCCCCGGATGTTCAACAGCCAGGCCAGCGAATCCGGCAGGGTGATCACCGCCGCGTCATGGCCAGCACTGCGCAGATCCGCAGCCAGCCGGGCCCGTTTGTCGCCGTGGCTTTCGCCCGCCAAGGCATCCTCATAGACCGACACAGGCGCCAAAGGGGCCGCAGGCTGATCCTGCCAAACCTGATCAATCAGATTGGCGACCTCCCGCAGCACAATGCCGGAACCGACCAGCGCCGCCTCCAGATCCATCACACCACCAACGGTGTGCAGCCAGGGGTCGATGCCGACCTCGCCACCCTCGGGCAGTTGCGCTTTCAGCCATGCCGCCAAAGAGACCTCGGGCCAGGGCACCGGGGTGAAATGGTCCAGATCCACCTGTGCCTTCACCTGCGTGCGGTAGCGCCCGTCAATAAACACCCCAGCCACATCGTGCAGCGCTGCCGCAAAACCGGCCGATCCGGTAAAGCTGGTCAACCAGGCCAGACGGTCATCGCGTTCAGCCACATATTCACCCTGATGCGCATCGGCGCGGGGGATGATAAATCCGGCAAGCCCTTCGGCTGCCAGGACCGCGCGCAATGCGGCCAGTCGGGCCGGGCCCTGCGCCGGGCTGGCGCTTTCGTCAAAGCTCTGAAACATGGCTTTCTCCCTCATGGCAATTGCAGCGCAACCGCCTGTTCTTCTTGGCACAAATATCCCCGCCGGAGGCACCCGCGAGGCGGCAACGCCGAGACGACAAGCGCGCGCCAAAGGCGCGCACGACTTGTTTCCTGCTATAAAACGCCGAACCCCGCAGGCTTACAGCGCCTTTTTCATTCCCATCGTGCGTGCGCGGGCGCGGGGGTCTTGGTCAAACAGACCCGCCAGCTGTTCGGTCATGGCACCGGCCAGCTGTTCTGCGTCGGTGATGGTCACCGCATGCTGGTAATAGCGCGTCACATCATGGCCGATGCCGATGGCGATCAGCTCAACCTGTTTGCGCTTTTCCACCATCGCAATCACATCACGCAGGTGCTTTTCCAGATAGTTGGCCGGGTTCACCGACAGGGTCGAGTCATCCACCGGCGCACCGTCGGAGATCACCATCAGGATTTTGCGCTGCTCGGGACGCGCCAGCATCCGGCGGTGCGCCCATTCCAGCGCCTCGCCGTCGATGTTTTCTTTCAGCAGCCCCTCTTTCATCATCAGGCCCAGATTGGCCTTGGTTCGGCGCATCGGCGCGTCGGCCTTTTTGTAGATGATGTGGCGCAGATCGTTCAGGCGGCCGGGTTGCTGCGGACGACCCTCGGCCAGCCATTTCTCACGGGCCTGTCCGCCTTTCCAGGCGCGGGTGGTGAAGCCAAGCACCTCGACCTTCACGTCACAGCGTTCCAGTGTCGAGGCCAGCACATCCGCACAGATCGCCGCGATTGAGATCGGGCGCCCGCGCATCGAGCCGGAGTTATCAAGCAGCAATGTCACCACGGTGTCGCGGAACTCGGTGTCTTTTTCCACTTTGAACGACAAGGGCGTGGTCGGGTTGGCCACCACACGGGCCAGACGACCCGCGTCCAGAATGCCCTCTTCCATGTCAAACAGCCAGCTGCGGTTCTGCTGCGCCTGCAGGCGACGCTGCAACTTGTTGGCCAGACGGCTGACGGCACCTTTCAGCGGTTCCAGCTGTTGATCCAGATAGGCGCGCAGCCGCTCCAGCTCCGCCGGCTCGGCCAGTTCCTCGGCCATGATTTCTTCGTCAAATGTGTCGTTATAGACCAGATAGTTGGGATCCGCGTCAGAGGCAGGCGCGGGAGCGGGCGGTTCCAGCGGCGCTTCGCCGTCAGGCAGCTCGCTTTCGTCGGTCATCTCCTCCTCAGCCATGTCGTCCATCGACACTTGCGCTTCAGAGCTGTCCTGCTGCTCTTCCTGCGAGCGTTCGGGGTCGGCTTCGGCCTCTTGATCTTCCTGATCGTCTTGACCCGAGCTGTCGGGCTCCTGCTGCTCTTCCTGATCGTCGCTGGCCTCGTCCTCCTGATCCTCGTTCTCTTCGTCAGGATCCTCGCCCAGCTGGTCGCCATAGCCGAGATCCTGAATGATCTGGCGGGCAAACTTGGCAAAAGAGGCTTGGTCCGACAGGCGTTCCTGCAGATCGTCCAGGGTGCCACCGGCTTGATTTTCGATGAAGCCGCGCCACAGATCCATGACATTGGCGGCGGCGGGCGGCATATCGCGCCCGGTGGCCAGATGGCGGATCAGATAGCCCGCGGCCACGGGCAGCGGCGCGTCAGATGTCTGTTTGATCTGGTCGTAGCCAGCGCGGCGGGCCTCGGATTCAATCTTGGCGTCGATGTTGCCGGCGGTGCCGGGCATGTCGCGCGCGCCCATCGCTTCGCAACGGGCGGTTTCCATCGCCTCATAGAGGCTGCGCGCCATGTCGCCGGGGGGCGCATAGCGGGCATGGGTGTTGACGTCGTGATACTTGCGCTGCATCGCCAAGGCATCAGCGGTGCCGCGGGCCAAAAGAACCTCATCCCGTGTCATCCGGCGGCTGACCTGCGGCAGACGAATGGTGTCGCCCGCCATGCCTGCCGGATCAACCGTATAAGCGACGTTCAATTCCGGGTCATCGGCCATGACCTTGGTGGCCTCAGCAAGGGCCTTTTTGAACGGATCGGCTGGGTTGTCGGTCGGTTTTTTCATGTCGTCTTCGCCTGCGGATGCGGGGCCGCGCGGAATTGCGCGTGGATCCCCCTAGGGCAGCGCCCGATCCCGGGCGGATGCAAAGCGCCCGCCTTGGGGGCGGGGCGGGCGCTGCCCGGCGCGGCGCCGGGCGTGTTGGCTTAACCGAGGCTCATGCTAGCTGCGCTTTCGGGCAGCTCTTCGTCAAAGCAGCGCTGGTAGAACTCGGCCACGGTCTGACGCTCCAGCTCATCACATTTGTTGAGGAAGCTTAGACGGAAAGCATAGCCCACATTGCGGAAGATCTCGGCGTTTTGGGCCCAGTTGATCACGGTCCGCGGGCTCATCACGGTGGACAGATCGCCGTTCATGAAGGCAGTCCGGGTCAGATCCGCCAGCGTCACCATCTGGCCGATGGTCTTGCGACCGG
This sequence comes from Thalassobius sp. MITS945101, assembly GCF_047123305.1. Taxonomy (GTDB): domain Bacteria; phylum Pseudomonadota; class Alphaproteobacteria; order Rhodobacterales; family Rhodobacteraceae; genus Thalassobius. Next base: position 3,889,807 of record NZ_CP138918.1, on the reverse strand, counting down.
CCTCGGTGTTGTAATGCGGGTTCTTTGACAGGATGATGTTGGTTTCCGCGTCATGGCTGAGGTAGTTCAGCGTTGCGACCAGCGACCAACGGTCCATCTGCGCTTGGTTGATCTGCTGTACACCGTGGTAAAGGCCAGTGGTGTCGCCCAGACCCACGGTGTTTGCGGTGGCAAACAGGCGGAAATAGGGGTTCGGAGTGATCACTTCGTTCTGGTCCAGCAACGTCAGCTTGCCGTCCGCTTCCAGAATACGCTGGATCACAAACATCACGTCTGCACGGCCCGCATCATATTCGTCGAATACAATCGCAGTCGGATTGCGCAGCGCCCAGGGCAGGATGCCTTCGTGGAATTCGGTGACCTGCTTGCCATCACGCAGTTTGATCGCGTCCTTACCGATCAGGTCGATCCGGCTGATGTGGCTGTCGAGGTTCACCCGCACACAGGGCCAGTTCAGGCGGGCGGCAACCTGTTCGATATGGGTTGATTTGCCGGTGCCGTGGTAGCCCTGCACCATCACACGACGGTTGCGCGAGAAACCGGCCAGAATGGCCAGCGTGGTGTCCGGGTCGAACTTGTAGGTCGGGTCAATTTCCGGCACGCGGTCGCCGCGTTCGGCAAAGCCCTTCACGGTCATGTCGGTGTCGATGCCAAAAACATCGCGAACCGAGATATCTTCGGTGGGTTTTGCGTTCTGGTCCATCATGCCCTCGGCCATGGTTCTTCCTCTTCGTTCAGGGTGGGGTGCCACCCGAAATGCGTCTCACGCAGCAACATATCGACGGAAACGCGAAGGAAAAGGCGAAAAGCGACAGGGGCGGGGGAAAAGTGACACTACGTCACGAGTGTTGGGCGATTTCTGCCGTTAACGCTGCCATCAGCTGGGCTGCGGGCAGGGATCGGGCGCGGCCAGCGCCAGAGCCGGCCCAATGGGCGCCGTAGCTGTGATCGCCCTTGGCCTTGGCCGCTGCGTGCAGCGCTTTACCTGCATCGTAGGTGTGCGGGTAGCCGGGGCTTTCTAGCTGTTGTGTGGCCCCCCAGGCGGTGAAGGCATTGGGCAGTGCGCGGGCCGGTCGGCCGGAAATGGCGCGGGTGAAACCGGTATTGTCTGCCGCGTCCGAGGCCATGGCCGCGCGGTAGCCTGCATCGGCTGAGGTTTCAGGGCAAAGGATAAAGGCGGTGCCTAGCTGCACCATATCGGCCCCCGCCTGCAGGGCGCGTGCGCAATCCGCCCCATCCATCAGCCCACCTGCGGCAATCAAGGGCAGATCGGTGTGGGGTTTGATCTGCGCCAGCAACACCAGCGTGCTTTGGGCGTCGTCCTTTGCGTCTGGGTCAAAGCAACCACGGTGGCCGCCGGCCTCAATCCCCTGCACCACAATCGCATCCATTCCGGCGTGCATGCAGGCCCGTGCCTCATCAATATTGGTGGCAGAGGCGAACAGTGTAATCCCAGCCGTTTTCAAAGCGGCGATGACCTCGGTGGAGGGCAGGCCAAAGTGGAAGGAGACAACCTCGGGCCGTTCCTCGAGCAGCATTTCAGGGCGGGCTGGATCACTGACAAAAGAGAGATAGATCTCATGCAGTTCATTTGGCGGTGTGGCGTCAAATCGGGCAAATTCGGGCGTCAGCGCGCTGAGCCATGCCGCCGCCTTGGCGGGATCGATGGCTGTAGGCTGGTGGCAGAAGAAATTGGCGTTCAGGCAGCTTGCCCCCAAGGCCCGCGCGGCACGGATCGCCTTACGCCCACCCTCGGCGTCCACCGAACCCAGCCCCAATGCGCCCATGCCGCCCGCCTTGCAGACTTCGGCCGCCAGAAGCGGTGTCGAAACCCCGGCCATCGGGGCCTGAATGATCGGGCAGGTTAACCCCAGTTGCGTTGCCAATGTGCTGTGCATTGCCGCCTCCGTTTGGGTGCAGCATGGACCGTGGCCAGAGGGGGCACAAACAAAAACCGCGCCGTAAAGGCGCGGTTCGTATTTCTACCAAAGTGAAAGATCACAGGAAGTTGCGGCTGTCCTTCAGCTGATCCCAGGCCCACATGACCTCTTGCAGCTGTTCTTCCTGGCTGCGGTCGCCCCCGTTCATATCGGGGTGCAGCACTTTGATGAGTTTCTTGTAAGCCTTGCGGATTTCGGCCTTGGACATGGTGTCCTGCACGGCCAGAATCTCCACCGCTTTGCGTTCCACCGACGGCAGGCGACGGCCGGCACCGGCGTTGCGGCCGGGGTTCTGCGTGGCATTGCCCCCCAAGACCTGATGTGGATCCTCAATCCCCAGACGGGCCCAGGCACGGGCTTCGGGATCGGTGGCCTTTTTGGTTTCCCGCTCCCATACCTTGTCAGAGGAACGCTGGGCGTTGGTCTCTGCTTCGGTTTTACCGTCAAAGAAGCTCCACTTGGAGTTATACTCCTTCACGTGGTCCTTGCAGAACCAGCGGAATTCATCCAGTACATCCGGCGCTTTCGGCGCGCGGTATGACCCGGGTTCGGTGCAGCCTTCATGTTCGCACTGCCGGGTAGACGTTTCCGACGCACCGGACATGGTGCGGCGGCCACGGGGGTTCTTCTTCTTTGCCGATTTGATCGACATATCGAACCCGAAGGGGTCTGATTTATCCATGAGATCACCTTTTCGACTCGGACCGCCGATAATAGACCAAATCGGGTCAAGTTGAAGGGCAAATTTGCTGCAACTGCATAAATTTGCCGTTAACAAATGGCGGGTCATGCCAGCGCCGTCGCGGGCCGTTTACGTTAGGGCAGAGCTGCCCCTTTGGTAAAGAGGGGGGGGCAAAGAGGGGGGCTTAGTCCGCCTTCTGGGTCTCACCCTTGTCCATCAGCTGCGCCACTCGGTCGCGTAGGGCTTCGCTCATGTCGCGGTCGCGCAGCGCGTCACGCATTTCGCCTTCAACCTCACGGTCAGAAGAGGCCTCTTCTGCGGCTGGCGCTTCATCTGGTTCGGCCTCCGCCCCGGGTTTTTCGTCAGCAGGATCAACCGGCATCGGCTGAAACCCATCCGCCTGAACTGCCGCATCAACACCGGCGGCTTCTTCCGTTTTGAGCCGGCGAAACACCAGCAGGGACCGGTAGTTGGTGACCGAAGAGGTCAGCCCCTGACGCTCTTCGCTGGGCAGGGTTTCGGCGCGCTGAAACTCCCAGCCTTCGGCGGCCAGTTCGTTCAACTGCGTTTCCATCGCATGGGCAAAGCGGGCCTCAGCGCCTTTGACCCCTTTGGCTTTCAGGCCACGTGCGGGGGCGGGAACAACCTTGTAATCATATTGCGTCATGAAAGAGACCCTTGTTGGAAACGCCGCGGACCCTAACAGGGCAGGGACGGCGGTTCAATCTGTTCGCGCCCTCTTAGCCACGTCTGAGGCCAAGGGGCAAGCCAACAAAATCGGGCGCAGCGAACTTGGCGTGGTCCGCACGCATCTTTTCGACCTTGGCTGCCACATCATCGGGGTAAGGCGCGACTTTTGGACCAGACATATCCACATGCAGCCCAACCCCTTCGCCGGTGGCCGAAAGCCAGCCGTCTTCATGCAAAAGCCACTGGCAGAAATGAAAGCTTTTGGGCGTGGTGTCGAGCAGCTGAAACCCAACCCGCACCCGATCCCCTTCGTGAATTTCACGCAAGTAGCGCAGCCGGAAGTCGGCGCTATAGGTTGTCATCTTGCGGGTTGCGGCATAATCGGGGCCAAACCCCATTTCGGCAAAGGCCTCATCCGCGCCGGTGTCGAACAGCACGTTGTAATAGGCCATGTTGAGATGGCCGTTATAGTCAATCCATTCCGGCAGAACGGTTTTCACCGAAGAGAGGAAGGGAATCTGGTCGTGGGATTGGTTTGACATCAGCGGCGCCTCGGTTTGGATCTCGTGCCGCCCAAGCTGCCAAGCTGGCCGCGAAAAGGAAAGAGCGGATGCCTCCGGCGGGAGTGTTTTCGGATCATTGAAAGGGGCAGGTCGGTGCCGCGTGGCAAAGAAAAACGCGCCCGAAGGCGCGCTCTTTGTGTCTTTGCCGTTGTTGTGGCTCAGCTGCCGAGTTTCTGCGCCACCAGCTGGTTCACCGCTTTGGGGTTGGCCTTTCCGCCGGTGGCTTTCATCACCTGACCGACAAACCAGCCAGCCAGTTTCGGGTTCACCTTCGCCTTTTCCACCTGCGCCGGGTTGGCGGCGATGATTTCATCCAGAGCGGCCTCAATGGCGCCGGTGTCCGTCACCTGTTTCATGCCTTCGGTTTCCACGATCTCTTCCGGATCACGGCCCGAGGTATAGGCGATTTCAAAAACGTCCTTGGCGATCTTGCCCGAGATGGTGTCCGCTTTGATCAGCTTGATGATGCCACCCAATGCGGCGGGCGACAGCGGGCTATCGCTGATGTCTTTCTCATCTGCTTTCAGGCGGCCGAACAATTCGTTGATGACCCAGTTGGCGGCCAGTTTACCGTCGTCACAGGTCGCAACCACACCTTCGAAGAAACTGGCAGAGGTGGTGTCCGCGGTCAGCACCGAGGCGTCATATTCGGTCAGGCCATAGTCGCCCATGAAACGCGCTTTTTTGGCGTCGGGCAGTTCCGGCAGCGAGGCGGCGATGTCATCAACCCAAGCCTGTTCAATCTCCAGCGGCAGGAGGTCAGGGCAGGGGAAGTAACGGTAATCATGCGCCTCTTCCTTGGAGCGCATCGAACGGGTTTCGTTCTTGTCCGGATCGTAGAGGCGGGTTTCCTGATCGACGGTGCCGCCGGCCTCCACAATGGCGATCTGACGCCGCGCCTCAACGTCGATGGCCGCCTGGATAAAGCGCATCGAGTTCATGTTCTTGATTTCGCACCGGGTGCCGAGGTGCGAGAAGTCCTGGGTTTTCTGATACTTCTCATACTGGCCCTGGCGGCAGATCGAGACGTTTACATCCGCGCGCAGGTTGCCGTTTTGCATGTTGCCGTCACAGGTGCCCAGATAGCGCAGAATCTGGCGCAGTTTGGTCACATAGGCGGCGGCCTCTTCCGGGCCACGAATGTCGGGGCGCGACACGATTTCCATCAGCGCCACACCGGTGCGGTTCAGGTCCACGAAGGACATGTTGGGATCCATGTCATGGATCGATTTGCCAGCGTCCTGTTCCAGGTGAATGCGTTCCACCCGCACCAGACGGGCCACACCAGGGCCCATGTCCACGAGGATTTCACCTTCACCCACGATGGGATGATAAAGCTGCGAGATCTGATAGCCCTGCGGCAGGTCCGGGTAGAAGTAGTTTTTGCGGTCAAAGGCCGAGAACAGGTTGATGTCCGCCTTCAGGCCCAGACCGGTACGCACGGCCTGCTCAACACAGTATTCGTTGATGACCGGCAGCATGCCGGGCATGGCGGCGTCCACAAAGGCCACGTTGGCGTTCGGCTCGGCGCCGAATTTGGTCGAGGCGCCCGAGAACAGCTTGGCGTTGGAGCTGACCTGCGCATGGACCTCCATGCCGATCACAAGTTCCCAGTCATGTTTCGCCCCGGCGATCACCTTGGGCTTGGGGGTCTCATAGGTCAGGTCCAGCATGGTTTCATGTCCTTCGAAAGCATCAGCCTGCGTTCTAGGACAGGGGCGGTTGAGGGGCAAGGGGGTTTGGAGCGGTCTGCCAATTCGTTGTGGTGTATGTTCCTCTCTCTTGCGACGCAATCGACCAGATCGGAAAGCTTGGTTGGCCCGAGGCAGAGGTCTGGGCCACAAATATTCTAGCGTAAATCGAATAATTGCTGTCCGGCTTATGCCAAATCAATGATTTGGCTGCGCCCGAACCGCCCCGTTTTGTCGCAGACAAACCTCTGGTTTGATGGGGCGGGCGCTTCGCTTTTCCGCCCCTCGGTTCGGTCGCGGTATTGTCTATGATGTAGGACTGTATCTCCCCGCAACAAAAAGGCGCCCCCAAGAGGGGGCGCAGTCAGGCAGTCGTTCGGTGATCTCGGTGCGGCGTCCCTCAAGCAGGGGCGAGCGCGTTGCGGGCGGCGGTGCGGCCCATGTCGGCGATGGCCTCTAATGAGGTGTCCAGACGCGCCGGTTTCAGACCCATTTTGGCCTGCCCCCAGATCAGCGGGTGCAGTTCCTCAAGGTGGTCCCGTTGGATCCATTCCAAGGCAGAGCGCAGCAGGCGCAGCACTTCGCGGGTGGCGCGGCGGTGGGCGGGCAGTTCGGCCAGGGTCACGGCGCAGAAAGCGGCCCAGGTGTTGACCACATGCTGGTCCGGTGCGCGCTCCAGAATGTCGCGCATCCCTTCCAGAAAGAACTCACCGTCAAGCAGTTCCAGCGCCCCGGGGTCCACGGACAGAGCGTCCAGATAGACCCAGGCGTAGCCACCGGCACCCCACAGATCTTGGGTCATCAGCGCGATACGTCGCGCCTCAACCTCAAGCATCTGGTAAGAGCCAAACCACCGTGGCAGCAGGTGGTTGCCGAAGGCCCGCATATGGCGGGGATTGGCGGGGTCGAGATCAATCAGGTCCTCATAGTCATCCGCCATCCGAACATCCGGTTCTACCGCTGCAGCGAGCAGGGCACAGCGGCAGGCCGCCAGCGCGGGGCTGTCATGTTCAAAGGGGTTGAAACGGTCCAGGATCTCTTCCGCACGCGCCATATGGCGCTGGAAACTGGTCAGTCGGGCGGCGGGTAGGGCATCCTGCCAGTCCTCGCCGCGCCAGGCCCAGGCCAGATCGACATGGGCTTTGACGATCACAAGGGCTACGCCGTAATCGTCGGGAAATTCGTCAAGCTGCGCTTCGAGCTGCTCAATGCCACCGCGCGGGGCGTGCTGGGGCATTAGGGTTGCGTCCGACAGGATCTGCTGAACAGGTGCCACAACATCCAGACGGGCGCCGCGGGCCAGAAGGTCGCAATGAGCGGCCCCACCGGGGGTGCGCAGGCGGGCCTGATCGGCGGCGCGGATTTCCGCGCCCAGATCGTCCCAGCGGTCCTGACGGGCCAGAAACTGTCCCCGCGCCTCAAGCTCTTGGCGCGCGGTGTCTTCGCTGCTGGTCAGCACTTCGGGGAAGGCGGCCAGCGCCGCAGAGTGGGTGGCAGAAAGGGCGTTTTGGGGCTGGCAGACGGCAGGTGCCGTTGTGCGCGTCCGGCGCCGTGGCAGGCGGGGGGACATTTGTTGGCGCAGTCTGGCAAGCAGCCCGTTGGCAGGGGTCGTGGGGGTCATGCGAGGCTCTTCTTTGGCGTGAGTACTGATACAGTCGAACGGTTTACCCCCTTAATTTCGCGTCGCATTCGGGCGGAAAAAGGGCAGCGGCAGGGAGAGTTGGGGCTCATTTTGAGCCGCATTTCCTGCCGATTTGGACGGATTGTCCCGGTTTTGTCAGGGAATTGACGGATCGCGCTCTGATTGTCGGGAAAATCGTCGAAATTCCGACGATTGACGGAAAATTGTCGTAATGGAAATGCGGCGCTTGACCCGCGCGTCAGCCTTGCCAAGCGGGCATGACCCATGGGAAACGAGTCAGCTTTGCAGCGGCCGGGTCAGGCGCTTTTGTTCCGGTCGAACCAGCCCTGCAATTGCGCCGCGGGCGGCAGGGCGGAGGTGGCGACAGGCACCATCTTGCCGGACAGGGTTTCAATCTGGCCCGATTGCATGCTGCCCCAGCGGGTGCGGCCGTGGATCGCGACGATCTGGTTGATCGGAACGCTGACGCGATCCTCACCGTGGTAGACGTGGAAATGGGTGTTGCTGATCCAGCATCCGGCGCGGCGGGTGTTCAGCGCGTCCCGCAGCATAAGGGCCGAGAGCAGCGCGATTGTGCTGGTCAAAAGCCCCGCTTCCCAAGGGGTCAAACGGCTGGCGATGGCAAAGAGCAGCGCCCAGAGCATCACCGCCCCGGCCAGTTTGGCCAGTTGCAGCAGCCCCTGCCGCCGAAAGCGATATGAATGCACACGTGCCATGATGATCGTTACCTATGATCATAATACGGCTCAAATAGTGCATATTTTATTGATCATAAGGGGCGCATTCTTCACGTTTGGTAAACTGTTCTTGCGCCTCAATAGGTTAAGGCCGCCTCGAGGGACGGCCTTTTGTCTTTTGCATTGGGCTGATCAGGCGTTGCGGATGCGGCTGACCATTTCCTGCGTGTCGCGGCTCAGCGCCTCCTGCGCCAGAATGCGGTCCAACTGGGCCGCGATCAGCGCTTGCCGGTCGCAGTCATAGCGTTTCCAGGTCTCAAAGGCGGAGCACATCCGCGCGGTGGTCTGCGGATTCAGTGGGTCCAACTGGATCAGCCAGTCCGCCAGCAGCTTGTAGCCCGCCCCGTCCGCACGGTGGAACCCGGCGGGTGACATGGCCAGCGCCCCCAAGGTGGCGCGGAACCGGTTGGGGTTCTTCATGGTGAAATCGGGATGCTGGGTCAACGCCGCTGCCACTTCAGCTGCATTGGCTGGATCGGCCAGGCTGATTTGCAGGCCGAACCATTTGTCGATGACCAGACGGTCCTCCTTCCATTGCTCATAGAAGGCGGCGACAGCCTGTTCCCCTTTGCCAGCGGTCAACAGGGCGGCCAATGCGGCCAGTTGCTGGGTCATATTGTCGGCGCTGTCGTATTGCGCCTGTGCTGCCGTGCCGCTATCAACCCGGGAAATCAGCGACAGGGCGGCATTGGCCAGCGACCGTGCACCGGACTGTTCGGCATCGGGCTGATAGGGCTCGGTCACCTGATACTGGGCGTAGATACGCGGCAGTACGTCCTGCATATGGGTGGCCATCGCCATTTTCAGGGTTTCCAGCGCCTCATAGATGGCCTGCGGGTCCGGCGTGTGGCCCTGATCCACCAGTGTTTGGGCCAGATCGTCCTGACTGGGCAGCCCCAGCGCCAGCGCGCGGAAGGCGGGATCAAGGCTGTCATCGCGCAGCACCTGCAGCACTGCATCCAGATAAGCCCCATCAGGCGCGGCACCGTTCAGGATCATCTTCACCAGACCGGCGCGGGCCAGAGCGCGACCGGCCTCCCACTTGTTAAAGGGGTCGGTGTCATGCGCCAGCAGGAAGGCGCGCTCTGCGTTGCTGCTGGCGCGTTCCAGAATGACCGGCGCTGAGAAACCGCGCAGGATCGAGGGGGTCGGCCGTGCGGTCAGCCCTTCAAAGCGGAAGCTCTGTGTTGCCTCGGTCATTTCCAGCACCGTTGTGGGCACCACCTCATCGCCATTGGGGTTCAAGAGGCCCACCGCAATGGGGATCACCCGCGGGTCTTTCTGATCCTGACCGGGGGTCGGCGGCGTGGACTGGCTAAAGGTCAGTGTGAAAGTGCCATCCTCATAGGATTCTTCCACCGCCAGACGGGGGGTGCCCGCCTGTTCGTACCAGCGTTTGAACTGGGTAAGGTCGCGGCCAGTGCTTTCTTCAAAGACGGTCAGCCAATCTTCAATGGTGGCCGCATCGCCGTCATGGCGATCAAAATAGAGGTCCAGCGCCTTATAATAGGCGGCATCGCCCACAAGAGTTTTCAACATGCCGATCAGCTCGGCGCCCTTTTCATAGACGGTGGCGGTGTAGAAGTTGTTGATCTCCACAAAGCTGTCAGGGCGCACGGGGTGGGCCAGCGGGCCGTTGTCTTCGCGGAATTGGCGGGCGCGCAGGGCAATGACGTCTTCAATCCGCTTCACCGGTTCTGAACGCATGTCGGCGGTGAACTGGGCGTCGCGGTAAACCGTCAGCCCCTCTTTCAGGCACAGTTGGAACCAGTCGCGGCAGGTGATGCGGTTGCCGGTCCAGTTGTGGAAATATTCATGTGCAATGATGGCTTCGATCCGTTCGAAGTTCATATCGGTTGAGGTTTCCGCTGAGGCCAGAACACAGGAGGAGTTGAAGATGTTCAGCCCCTTGTTTTCCATTGCCCCCATGTTGAAATCATCCACCGCAACGATGTTGAAGATGTCGAGGTCATATTCACGGCCATACACCTCTTCATCCCAGATCATCGATTTTTTCAAGGCCTCCATCCCAAAGGCGCATTTGCCCTCATCGCCGGGACGGACGTAGATGTTCAGCTCGACCTCTTTGCCGGATTTGGTGGTGAATGTGTCGGGGTGGTTGATCAACTCCCCGCCCACCAAGGCAAACAGATAGGCCGGTTTTGGCCAGGGATCGTGCCATTCGGCAAAACCTTCACCAGACGCAACCGGATTGCCGTTGGACAAAAGCACGGGCAGGTCACTTTCGATCCTGACGGTAAAGACCGACATCACATCGGGGCGGTCAGGATAATAGGTGATCTTGCGAAAACCCTCCGCCTCGCATTGGGTGCAATACATGCCGTTTGACATATAAAGCCCTTCCAGCGCGGTGTTGGTGGCGGGGCTGATTTCCACCTCCGCCTCCCAGACAAATGTGGCATCCGGCACGGCACAGGCTAGGCCGCCGACCACCAGATCCGGAGTGACCGCGGCGCCGTCGATCTTGGTTGAGATCAGCTTCAGATCTTCCCCATGCAGGAAGAAATCCTTGCTGCTGGCCTCGGGATTGGGGCGGAAGGTGATGCGCGACAGCACCCGCGTGGACTCTGGCGCCAGACGGAAGGTCAGATGCACATCCTCCACCAGATAATTCGGCACCTGATAATCACTGAGATAGATTTTCTGGGGGGCGGCGTCTTTCATCGACTGTCTCCGGGTACGGGTTACGCGTATTTGTTGCGCCGCAGCGTAGGGTGGTTTTAGTGGGGCTTCAATCCCGCGCACCTCAGGATTGCTGAAATTCCCTGCAAAAGGGTTGCTGCACAGGGCGTTGCGCGCTCATGCGCATCAAAGTGCTTTTTCTAAAGGGCTTTGTGCCGTTACTGTAATCCTAAGGCGCAACAGATCTGACAGGCTTCCTATGACACGTCCCATTGTTGGCATCATCGGCAACCAGCACCTCATCAATGACAGCTACCCCGTGCATGCGGTGGGGCATATGAACTCTGAGGCGGTGGCAACCGTGTCCAACTGTCTGCCCATGTTGATTGCGCCCGACCCACGTCTGGTCACGGTAGAGGAACTGCTGGAGGCCTGCGACGGTTTCATCCTGACCGGTGGCCGGCCCAATGTGCATCCTGAGGAATATGGCGAATCTGCCACTGCGGCACATGGCGATTTTGACCGCTGCCGGGATGCGATCACCCTGCCGCTGGTGCGCGCCTGTGTGGAACGTGGGCAGCCCTTCATGGGGATCTGCCGTGGGTTCCAAGAGGTGAACGTTGCGATGGGCGGCTCGCTCTATCCCGAAATCCGCGATCTGCCGGGGCGGATGAACCACCGGATGCCGCCCGATGGCACCCTGGAAGAGAAGTTTGCCCTGCGCCATACGGTGAAGTTTTCTGCTGCCGGTCCTTTCCATCAGATGATGGGGGCGCAGGAGGTGATGACCAACACGTTGCACGGGCAGGGGATCAAGGATGCAGGCGCACGGATCGTGATTGACGGTCATGCGCCTGATGGCACGCCCGAAGCGATCTATGTGAAGGATGCGCCGGGCTTTACCTATTCGGTGCAATGGCATCCGGAATGGGACAGCGCCAATGATCCGGTGTCGCGCCCGCTGTTTGAGGCCTTTGGCAAAGCCACCCGCGCCTATGCGGATGCGCGGCGCGGCGAAGCCTATCGCCAGATCGCCTAAGACCCAGATCGCCTAAGAAACTGTAAGCAGGCGCTGGGCCGGAGCTGCGGCCAGGCTGAGCGCCAGAAGGATCAAGCAGGTGCCCAAGGTGGCATTCAGCGCCCGCCGTTTGCGGGCCGTATCCAGCCAACGAGTCAGATTGTGGCCCAACACCGCCCAGGCGCCGATGCCGCAGAAACATATCACACAGTAAAGCGTTGAAAACTGGAGCAGTTCCAGTGTTCTGCCCTGCAGGTTGAACAGCGCTACACCGCTGAGGCAGGCAATCCAGGCCTTGGGGTTCAGCCATTGCAAAGCCGCCCCTTGCCAAAAACCGGGGATCGGGGCGTCGTGGGTGTCCAGCGTGCCCTCCGCCCGCAACAGGCCATAGCCAAAATAGAGGATCACCGCCGCGCCAATGCAGCTGAGCAGGTCCATCCAGCTTTGGGCCAGCGCCTGAGTGGCGCTGAGGCCAAGGCCGGTCAGCACCAGAAGCGCAGTAAACCCAAGGGTCGCGCCCGTGATGAAACGCAGCGGTGCCCGCACGCCGTGATTGAGCGCAGTGGACAGGATGATGAGGTTCACGGGACCGGGCGCCAGCGACAGGGAAGCGGCAAACAGGGCCATTGGAAGCAGGGGCATCGACAGAAACGGCATGAGATCTCCTTTCAGGTTGGAGATACCGGCCGAGGCATGTGTCCGGTAGGCTGGTATAATTAGACAGATTGTGCAAAAAAACTTATGCAATGTTGGTCGATCGTCTGAAATCTCTGGGCATTTTTGCCGAATGTGTGCGCCAAGGCTCCTTCCGTGGGGCGGGACGCGCGCTGGGCATGACACCTTCTGTGGTCAGCTATCACGTCAAACAGCTGGAAGAGGCATTGGGGCATCCGCTGCTTTACCGGTCAACCCGCAGGCTTAGCCTGACGGATGCGGGCGAACGGTTGTTTGCCTCTGCCGAGGCGATGCTGACCTTGGCCGAAACCGGTCTGATGCAGGCGAAAGACCCCGACGCGCCGCTGAGTGGGTCCTTGCGGATCACCCTGACCTCGGCAATGGCGCAGTCCCCTGTTGCGGCGGCTTTGACCAGATTTCACATGGAAAATCCAAAGGTTGCACTGGATCTGCACTATTCGGACACCTGGGAGGATCTGGTGGGGGAACGCTATGATCTGGCGTTGCGATCCGGCGGAATGGCGGATTCCAGTCTCAAATGCCGCAAGCTCTGGCAGATGCCGCGCGCCTTGGTGGCCAGTCCGGCGTTTCTGGCCCGGTTTGACCCGATCCACACCCCGGCGGATCTGGCGGCTATCCCGTGGATCCGTTTTGCAAAGATGTCTGGTCAGCGGGTGCTTATCGGGCCGGATGGCGAAGAGGTGTCGGTGACGCAGGCGGGCAATATTACGGTGAACAATATCGAGGCGATGGCGGATTTTGCCCGGGAAGGCATGGCTTTAGCCTCACCGCCAACCCACTTCGTCGCGGCGGATCTGGCTGCGGGGCGGTTGGTTGAGGTTTTGCAAGGATGGCGGGTTACGCCCATTCCGGTCTATGCCGTCTGGCCGGATGGGCCGGTGGCCAATCCCTTGACCATGCGATTGCTAAGTATTCTGTCAAAAATGCAGGATTAGACCCAAGCCAGGCGCCTTAAGCGACTATTTTCGCAAAATTATGCCGCCTGCAACAGCTGCGCCTCATGGGCCTTCAGGCACAGCCGTGCGGTGTCGCCATAGCCGTTCGGGTTCGACCGCAGTTCGGGGAACAGCGAAAACAGCTCTTCGCGGGCCGGGGCGTCAATCGCCGTCAGACCCATCGCACCGGGGTGGAAGCTTTCGCTTACCGCGCCTTCGGCAAAGACCATTTCATGGCTGTCAAACAGCATATGGACATAGGTGACCTCCTCGGTCTCGATCTGCTGGATCGAGGTGCCGTTGACCATGTGTTTGGCGGGGATTAACACTTCGCTGTCGTTGAAATAGAGGTTTGCTGCCGTTGACTGGTGCAGCATCCGGTGTTGCGGTGACACCAGCAGTTCGCGCTCATTGCCCAGCACCCCTTTGGCAAAACGGATCGGCGCAAAACGGCCTGCGCCTTTCACCGTGCGCTGACCAATCCAGCGGATCGGCTGCACCCCGTGATCGCGGGTCAGTACCAGATCGCCGGGTGTCAGTGTTTCGATCAAGCGCGGGCCATGCGGGGTCCAGATGCGGGTGCCGGTGGTGAAGCAGATCACCAGGTTTTCGATGTTGGAGAAATTGACCGTGGTGCCATCGCCCAGCGTCGCGGTGCCTGCCAATGCATCGGGGTTGGTGTCGGTCAGGGTCACGTCAGCCCAAGTCAACTGGCCCGAGAAGTTCAGCGTGTCGCCGCCCGGCTCATCGGTTTCGCCGCCATCAATGGTGATGGTGCCGCCGCCAAGTGCGGTGTCGTCGATGATGAAGATGTCATCGCCCGCGCCACCGGTCACCGTGTCGCCTGCGCCAACAAACAACTGATCGTTGCCGTCACCGCCGTCGATCACATCCGCGCCAAGCCCGCCGATGATGGTGTCATTGTCCGCGCCGCCATAGAGGCTGTCGTCCCCCGCCGCGCCGTCCATTAGGTCGTTGCCAGCCCCGCCGTAAAAGACGTTGGTCCAATCCGCGCCCTGACCGTCATAGCCGGTCAGCGTGTCGTTCCAGTCCGACCCGATGATCCCGTCCAGCCCTGCGCCCAGCGTATCGCCGGTGGCATGGCCGCCGCTTGCGGTGCCAAGGCCCAGATCAATCGCAACCGCTGCATCCGAAGTGGAATAGTCGAGGAAATCCATCCCCGTGCCACCCACCAGCGAGTCGCCATCAGCGCCGCCCGCCAAGGTGTCGTTGCCGTCGCCGCCAATCAGTGTGTCCGAACCGCTGCCGCCCGCAATACTGTCCGCCCCCGTGCCGCCATCCAGACTGTCGTTGCCATTGTCGCCGGACAGGGTGTCGTCACCTTCTTGTCCAAAAATCGTATCTGCACCGCCACCGCCGGACAGGCTGTCATTGCCGGGATCTTGTACAATGGTGTCAAACAGCAGGTCCGAGACATAGATGACCTGACCGCCGGTCTGTACGTTGCCATATTGGATCTCGATGCTCTGCACCGGACCGGCGATCTCGATCAGGGCCGAACCCGCCTGATCCCCAACCTGCTCGCCACCGCTGCCGGCGGTGATCGTGTTGCCGCTGAGGGTATCTGTGCCGTTGACCGAGATGGTGACGCTGACCGGATTGCCGTTGGCATCATAGGCGTTGATCGTGATGATATCTCGATGGGTGCCCATGTCGATATCGTTGATCCGGAACGAGACATTCTGCACCTCATCCTGCATCTCCGATCCGGTGGCGGCGGAGAAGCTGAAGGTGGTGGTGGAGGTGTCGCTGTCGCCATTGCCGCCCAGCCGCAGCATGGAGTTGGCATCAAAGCTTTCGCCGGGGGCTACATAGCCGTTGGAATTGGTTTCAAGCCGGAAGTTTGGGTTGTTGTTGCCGGTGTCCGAAAAACTGACCCCAACCAGCATCTCGCCGGTGTCTTGGGTGAAGCCTCCTGAAATGTCTTGCCCATCGCTGCCCTGACCGGTCCAGCTGAGCACTTCGGAAGTGGGCGTGGCCGGGGTCACATCGTCGCCGTAGATCAGGTCTGCGCCGCCGCCGCCATTGACCACATCGTTGCCTGCCCCGGCAATCACCGTGTCAGCGCCGCCTTGGGCCGTGATGGTGTCATCACCGCCACCGGCCTCGATGCTGTCGGCGCCGGTGCTGACGCTTTCGCCGTCCTCATCAGTGAAGCTGCCGTCGATCAGCTCCCCTTCGCCGGTGCCTTCGACAATGCCGTCCTGTGTGTTGGTCACAAAGGTCGGGGCGCTGATCACGGTGGAGGAGGTGAGCGAGTCGACAGGACCATAGTCGGGCACAAAATAGACGTTGCCGTCGGTGCCTTGATAATAGACGCCCGGTTCCTGCGTGTTGGTGTAGGTGTTGCCGCCCCAAGTTCCGGTCCAGACCCAGTTGCCCGCCCCGATGGTGGTCTGGGTGGTGAAGGTGATCAACCCGCCACTGATCACATCGCCCGCGTCGAGCGATCCATCTGCAAGTGTGACCAGATAACCAGAAGGCATGGGGCTGTCCTGTGTTCGAATCCATTGAAGCGGTGGCCGAAATTGCGGCGTCACACGCGGGTGGTTTCAAACAAGCTACGGGGCGGCTGGGGCAGGGGTTTGCACGAATTTAGACAAATTCGCGGAGCTTTGGGACAGCGGTTTTGCAAATGTGGCGTGGGACCGCCTGGATTTCGCGGGGAACCCTGCCTGCCTATGGGGCAGGGCAGTAGGCGGTTGCCCCAAGAAATTAAGGGGCCGGGTGCGTGGTGGCCGCGCTGGGCCTGAGGGCGCAAGCGCGGCGAAGAGGCAGCATTGCCCAATTTTGCCCACCACAGCGCCGCCATATTCGCGCCCCAATTCGGGGGCGATTGTTGCCAGCTTGTGAACGACAGGTCGGCGCGCGGAGATTTGTTGCAAGGCGCTGCGGGGCCTTCCGGGGGGCAGGAGGCCCCGCAGCAGAGGGGGATTGCGGGATCAGAACTCAGAGTTCCGTGCGCAGGTGCCACAGTTCGGGGAACAGCTCGACTTCCAGCATGCGGCGCAGATAGCTGACACCGCCGGTGCCACCAGTGCCACGTTTGAAGCCGATCACCCGCTCCACCGTGGTGACGTGGTTGAACCGCCAGCGCCGGAAGTAGTCTTCCAGATCCACCAGTTTTTCGGCCAACTCATAGAGTTCCCAATGGGTTTCGGGGGCCTGATAGACTTTGGTCCAGGCTGCCGCCACGGCGTCATGCGGTTGATAGGCCTCGGCGCTGGGGCGGTTCAGTACCTCCTCGGGCAGATCGGCAATGGCCGAAAGCGCCTGCAGCGCCACATCATAAAGCGACGGTTGCGCCAGTTCCTGCGTCAACAAGGCGGTCAGGTCTTCGCGGTGGGCATGCGGTTTCAGCATCGCCCCATTGCGGTTGCCCAGCATGAACTCGATCTGGCGGTACTGATAGCTTTGAAAGCCAGAGCTTTGGCCCAAATCTTCGCGGAAACGGGTATAGTCAGACGGTGTCATGGTGCGCAGCACATCCCAGGCGGAATTGAGCTGTTCAAAGATCCGGCTGACGCGGGCCAGCATCTTGAAAGCGGGTCGGTAGGCGCCCTCCTTCAGCAGGTCGCGGGCGGCGTGCAGCTCGTGCACGGCCAGTTTCATCCACAGCTCCGAGGTCTGGTGCTGAATGATGAACAGCAGCTCATCATGGGCGTCCGACAGCGGAGCCTGCGCCGTGAGGATTTTGTCGAGGCCAAGATAGTCGCCATAGGACATCCGCCCGTCAAAGCTCATCTGGGCGCCGTCTTTGGCAGGGTTGTAGGGGGTGTTTTGGGTCATCTGTGTCACCTGAAACGGCCGCTGGCCCGTGGGTGGGCAGCGGGGGATTTGGATATTTATACCAAAGAGAAGGCGCAGGGCGCGCCAAATCTGCCGTTGTCAGCGTTCAGGTGGCCAAACAGGTGAGGCGGGCCTTGGCCCGCCAGTAGGCCGCCCAGAAACATGGGCGGCACAGGGGGATATGTTGCGTTGGAGCAGCCATCCGGATCAGGTTACGCGGTTGCGTACCTTATACTCCGGGCGATCCCAGAGTTTGTTGACCATCACATCTTCGATGATTTCGGCCGCTTTGATCACGTCCTGTTCATCCACGTAGAGCGGGGTGAAGCCAAAGCGCATGATGTCGGGGGCGCGGAAGTCACCGATCACACCGCGCGCAATCACCGCCTGCATGGCCGCATAACCGTCCTCAAAGTGGAAAGAAATCTGGCTGCCACGGATCTGCGGATCACGGGGCGAGGCCAGCTTCAGCATCGGGCAGCGGGCTTCGACCTTCTTGATGAAGAGCTCGCATAGTTCGATCGATTTGGCGCGGATCTCGGCCATCGTCGTGAGGTCCCAGATGTCAAGCGCGGCATCAAGCGAAGCATTGGCCAGCACAGGCGGGGTGCCGACACGCATCCGTTCCACACCTGCGCCCGGGCGGTAGCTTTGTTCAAAGGCGAAAGGCGCGTCATGGCCGAGCCAACCGGAAAGGGCTGGCTGCGCGGTGTCAGCATGGGCCGGGTTGACGTAGATGAAGGCCGGCGCGCCGGGGCCGCCGTTCAGGTATTTGTAGGTGCAGCCAACGGCGAAATCTGCCTTGCAGGCCGCCAGTTCCACCTCAAAGGCACCAGCCGAATGGGCCAGATCCCAGACGGTGACGATGTCCTTGGCATGGGCTTTTTCAGTGAGCGCCTGCATGTCGTGTTTGCGACCGGTGCGGTAGTCCACCTCGGTGATCATCATCACGGCCACCTCATCGGTGAGGTTTTCTTCGACCGCTTCAGGGTCGACGACCCGCAATTCCAGCCCCTTGGTACCGTCGCGGTCCAGGGTTTTGATAAGCCCCTCCGCCATATAGAGGTCCGAGGGGAAGTTGCCGTTGTCCGAGAGGATCACCTTGCGGTCGGGATTGCGGGAGAGCGCAATGTCCATGGCGGAGGCAACGGCCTGGAACACTTTGATCGACAGGGTGTCGCCGACCATCACGTGGTTTTCTTCGGCCCCGATCAGCCGGGCGATGCGGTTGCCGATCTGGGTTGGACGCGCCATCCAGCCGGCTTTGTTCCATCCGGTGATCAGAAATTCGCCCCATTCGTCTTTCATCACCGCGTCCATCTTGGCGGGGGCCGCCTTGGGCAGCGGGCCAAGCGAGTTGCCGTCGAGGTAGATCATGCCTTCGGGCAGGTAGAACATCTCTTTGGTGGCGGCGAAATCGGTCATGGCGGGCTCCTGTTCATGCGGGCAACTGGGGGCGTGGGCCGGGGGGGCGTGACACGCGGTTGCGGCGGGCATAGCGGAAAACGGTTATAACGTGCCAATGAAGCTTTTTGATACCGGTATCAACAAATGTGATAGCCGGGATCACAGGGGATCACAGGGGATCACAGGGGATCACGGCGGCCTGTGTGTCAGCAGGCAGATCAGTCTTCGCCGGGGATGGGGATGCCCAATTCGCGTCGCTTCTTTTTCGACAGACCTGCAGCCACCAGTTCATAGGAGGCCGCAATGTGCTGTTTTAATTCGGGATCGCTGAGGCCGGGCGTGTCGTATTGCTGGATCCAGCTCATGCCACGGGAGGCGAGATAGGGTGCCGGGCGCAGACCGGGCTGATCGCTCAGCACTTCATAAGCCAGCTTGCTGACCTTGAAGGTGAAGGCGTCGCGGCCCTCAGCCCAGCCACAGACTGCAAAGAGTTTGTCGGCAACCTTCCAGACATCCGACTCGCCCCATTGCACCACATGAGAGGTGGCCGGAAAGGTGGCGCAGAAGCTGTTGAACTCGTCCCGGGTCATCACATCTCCCCGCCTGAAACCTGCAAAGCGTGGCCGTTCATCGAACCGGAGTGTTCGCCGCAGAGGAACAAAGCGGCCTCGGCCACCTCTTCGGGCGTGATCAGGCGGCCATGTGGGTTGGCGCCGACCATGACCTGTAGGGCCTCCTGTTCCGACATGCCGGTGCGTTTCATGATGCTTTCGATGTTTTGCGGCACGATGTTTGTGTCGACATAGGCGGGGCAGAGGGCGTTGAAAGTATAGGGCTTGCCCGCGTAATCGGCGGCAAGGGCGCGGATCATGCCAACCATCGCGTGTTTGCTGGCGGTGTAACAGGCGCCGCCTTTCAGGCCGCGCAGACCTGCGATAGAGCTGACGGCGATGACCCGGCCCCAATCGGTGCCATGCATGGATTTCAGCGCCTCGCGGATGGTCAGGAAACAGCCGTCCACGTTGATCGCCATCATCTGTCGCCAGAAGTCCATATCGGTCTTATGCAGGGCGCGGCCCTCGGCGATGCCGGCATTGGGAACGCAGATCTGGATCGGGCCACGTGCCGCAACGGCAGCGGCCATGCCGTCAACCACCGAAGCCTCCTCGGAGACATCCATCTGCAAGGCATGCAGGCCGTTGCCGGCCTCGGCTTCCAGCACGTCCAGACGGCGGCCGGTGATAGTGACCTCTGCGCCTTGTGCCGCCAGCGCCTGCGCGATGGCCAGACCAATGCCGGTGCCACCACCGGTGACGATGGCGTGTCTGCCTTTCAGATGTCCGTTGCGTTCCATGATGTTCTCCCTCTTTGGGCAAGACGATAGCGGGTGGGGCAGGGCGTGCAAGACAGGGTTGCATTCCCTCGGCAAAGTTCCGCAGTGTCACGAAATCTGCGGCAAGGCGGTGAGTGCTTTACAAATACATTCATATGAGTGAATTTGTGGCGAGGCCGTCGGGCACTTGGAAAGACTTGGGAGGTTACTATGACACAGTTTGGTTTGCGCTTTGGAGCGTTGATGGCGGGGGGCACCGCGGCTTTGGCCGGAGTGGCTGCGGCGAGTGAGGATATTGCTGACAAATATCCGCAGTCCGAATTGTATTCCAAACCGGTCGAAGTGATCCCGCACGTCTTTTCCGCCATCGGTGCCACTGCACCGCCGACCTATGAGAACTCGGGCCACAACAATAACCTGTCTTTCATCGTTACGGATGAGGGGGTGGTTGTGGTCAACGGTGGTGCCTCGGTCCGGCTGGCAGCGGCACTGCACGAAGAGATCAAAACCGTCACGGATCAGCCCGTGGTGCTGGTGATCAATGAAAACGGCCAGGGCCATGCGATGCTGGGCAATGCCTATTGGATGGATCTGGGGGTTGATATTCTGGCCCATGTGGACGCGATCGAGGCCTTCACCTCGGAGGCGGATTTCATCCTGCAGGGGATGGAACGCTACAACCGCGACAAGGCCGAGGGCACCCGTACCGTGACCCCGAACCTCAGCTTTGAGGACAGCTACAGCCTGACCCTTGGCGGGGTTCAGATCGAGGTGATGCATATGGGCCCGGCGCATGATCCCGGCGACACGCAGGTCTGGCTGCCGCAGTGGGACATGCTGATTGCGGGGGATATTGCCTTCCACGAACGAATGCTGCCGATTTTTGAAGGCATCTGCACCTCCTGCTGGCTGGAGACCTGGGAAACCAAGATGGAGCCGCTGAACCCGACCTATGTGATCCCCGGCCACGGTCATCCGACCAACTTGGCGCAGGTCCGCCGCTACACCTACGACTACCTGACCGATCTGCGCGCCAAGATCGGGGCGCATATCGAGGAGGGCGGTGATCTGGCATCGTCTTACTACGTCGATCAGAGCGCCTGGACGAATCTGGACACCTATGAGGAGTTGGCGACCAAGAATGCAGGCCGTGTCTATGAAGAGATGGAGTGGGAGTAACACCAATCTTCCCCAACCAAGCAGTCGATTCTATTGGACAAATTGGCCATTGGTCTGAAATGCAGTGCCCAATTTGTCACCTTCGCTGGAAAACGGGACAGAAGGCCGCGGTTTTACGGGCATTTCATGCTTGGCAGGTTTGCTGCGCTGAGGGCATTTAATCTCTACAACGGGGCGCAGGGGGCGTCCCGGCTCTTTTGCGACGGGTTTGGACCATGTTGAAAAAGCTGGATCTGCCACCTCTGTGGCTGCTGCTGTTTGGCGCCTTGGGATGGGCTTCAGATCAGTATTTCCACGTAGATCTGAGCCTTAGCCACCCGATCACGGACTTTCTGGCCGCCGTATTGCTGGGCGGTGGTGTGATCCTGATCGCGCTTGCCGTGGTCGAAATGCGCCAGAAAGGGGCCGCTTTGCATCCTCACGAAACCGGTGACGTGCTTGTGACATCAGGTATTTTCAAACGCAGCAGAAACCCGATTTATCTGGCCTATTTGCTGATTTTGGCGGGGTTTCTACTGTGTTTCGATACAATTTTGGCCTTGCCATTGGTGCCTATTTTTCTTTGGCTCGTCGAAAATCGTTTCGTGATCCAGGAGGAAAAAGCGCTGCGGCGGAAATTTCGGGCAGATTTTGCCCGCTACTGCCAGAGGACGCGGCGTTGGATTTGACATGGGTGCGAAAGAGTATTCAAAGGGGCGCGTATTAATGCGTAATTTTATTGCGCGCCCGATCCGCTATAACACGTCGTGCAATCGACGCGACGCACACAGTTCTGAAGGGGGACGTGACAGTTGAAAATCGGAACGCCAAAGGAAATCTTTGAAGGTGAGAACCGGGTCGCAATGACTCCGGACTCGGCGCTTCAACTCCAGAAGCTTGGCTATGAATGTGCAATCGAAACCGGCGCCGGTGCGGCGGCGGGTTTCTCGGATGCCACCTATGAAGCTGCCGGTGTGGAGGTTGTCAAAACCGCCGCCGCGCTGTGGAAAGCCGCGGACATCATCGCCAAGGTGCGCCAGCCCAATGAGACCGAGCTGAAACGCCTCAACAAGGAAAAGACGCTGATCTCCTTCTTCAACCCCGGTGGGAACGAAGAGGGCATGGAACTGGCCAAATCCAAAGGCGCGAATGTGATCGCCATGGAAATGGTGCCACGGATCAGCCGGGCGCAGAAAATGGATGCGCTGTCGTCGATGGCCAATATCGCCGGCTACCGTGCGGTGATTGAGGCGGGTAATAACTTTGGCCGGTTCTTCACCGGTCAGGTGACCGCCGCCGGTAAAGTGCCGCCAGCCAAAGTGCTGGTTGTGGGCGCGGGTGTGGCCGGTCTGGCTGCCATCGGCACCTCAACCTCGCTGGGCGCAATCACGCTGGCGTTTGACGTCCGCCCCGAAGTGGCCGAGCAGGTTGAATCGATGGGCGCTGAGTTTGTCTATCTGGATTTTGAGGAAGAAGGCACCGATGGCGCCTCGACCGGTGGCTACGCCTCGGTTCAGTCCGATGAGTTCCGTGAAGCGCAGCTGGCCAAGTTCCGCGAACTGGCCCCCGAAGTGGACATCGTGATCACCACCGCGTTGATCCCGAACCGCGAAGCGCCTGAACTGTGGACCAAAGACATGGTCGAAGCGATGAAACCGGGTTCGGTCATCGTGGACCTTGCGGCGGAAAAAGGCGGCAACTGTAAGCTGACCGTGGCGGATGAGAAGATCGTGACCGACAATGGCGTGACCATCATCGGCTACACCGACTTCCCGTCGCGGATGGCAGCACAGGCCTCCAGCCTTTATGCCACCAACATCCGCCACATGATGACAGACCTGACCCCAGAAAAGGACGGTCAGATCAATCACGACATGGAAGATGACGTGATCCGCGGCGCAACCGTGACCCATCAGGGCGAAATCACCTTCCCGCCGCCACCGCCGAAAGTGCAGGCGATTGCGGCCAAGCCGAAGGAAACCGTGCCTGAACTGACGCCGGAGGAGATCCGGGCACAGGAAGTGGCCGCGTTCAAACAGCAGACCAAAAATCAGGTGACCCTGCTGACCGTTGGTGCGGTTCTGCTGCTGGGCGTTGGCCTAGTTGCGCCGGCCAGCTTCATGCAGCACTTCATCGTGTTTGTTCTGGCCGTGTTTGTGGGCTTCCAGGTGATCTGGAACGTCGCGCATTCGCTGCACACGCCGCTGATGGCGGTGACCAACGCGATTTCTTCGATCATCATTCTCGGCGCGCTGATGCAGATCGGCTCGGGCTCGTTCCTGGTGATCCTGCTGGCTGCACTTTCGGTCTTTATGACCGGCATCAATATCTTTGGCGGCTTCCTCGTTACGCGGCGCATGCTTGCCATGTTCCAGAAATCCTAAGGAGTAAGGACTTATGGACTTTGGTTTCACGACTGCCGCTTACGTTGTTGCGGCTGTGCTTTTCATCCTGTCTCTGGGCGGTCTGTCCGGTCAGGAAAGTGCTAAACGCGCCGTCTGGTACGGTATTGTTGGTATGGGGCTGGCGATCTTTGCCACGCTCATTGGCCCCGGTGCGGGTCTGTGGTGGGTCTCAATCCTGCTGATCCCTGCGGGCGGCTTCATCGGCTACAAGCTGGCGACCCGCGTGCAGATGACCCAGATGCCGGAACTGGTGGCGGCGATGCATTCGCTTGTTGGTCTGGCGGCGGTCTTTGTGGGCTTCATTGCCCATATCGAACTGGGCCGTGTTCTGGTCATGGGCGAGGACGAGAAGAAGGCGCTGGAAGGCTTTGCCAAACTGCTGGCCAAAAAGGACGCCGTGGAAATCGGCATCCTGCGGGTTGAGCTGTTCCTGGGCATCTTCATCGGTGCGGTAACCTTCACCGGTTCTGTGGTGGCCTATGGCAAGCTGGCGGGCAAAGTGACCTCGGCAGCGACCAAGCTGCCCGGTGGCCATGTGTTGAACGCCACAGCGGCTGGCCTGTCGCTGATCGCGCTGATCTGGTACTGCAACACCGGTGGCCTGCTGCCGCTGATCATCATGACCATCGCGTCGCTGTTCATTGGCTATCACCTGATCATGGGCATCGGCGGCGCCGACATGCCGGTGGTTGTTTCGATGCTGAACAGCTACTCGGGCTGGGCGGCTGCGGCGATTGGCTTCTCGCTGGGCAACGACCTCTTGATTGTGGTCGGTGCGCTGGTGGGCTCTTCGGGTGCAATCCTCAGCTACATCATGTGTAAGGCGATGAACCGCTCGTTCATCTCGGTGATCCTGGGCGGCTTCGGCGGCACCGCTGGTCCGGCAATGGAAGTGGAAGGCGAACAGATCGCCATCGACGCGGACGGGGTTTCGACCGCACTGGAAGAGGCCGACAGCATCGTGATCATCCCAGGCTACGGCATGGCGGTGGCACAGGCGCAGCAGAACGTGGCGGAACTGACCCGTCGTCTGCGCGCCAAAGGCAAAGAGGTGCGTTTCGCAATTCACCCCGTTGCCGGGCGTCTGCCGGGGCATATGAACGTGCTCTTGGCGGAGGCGAAAGTGCCTTACGACATCGTGCTGGAAATGGACGAGATCAACGATGACTTCCCCGAAACCGATGTGGCCATCGTGATCGGTTCGAACGACATCGTGAACCCGGCCGCGCAGGAAGATCCGAACAGCCCCATCGCGGGGATGCCGGTTCTGGAATGCTGGAAGGCGAAACAGGTGTTTGTCTCGAAGCGTGGTCAGGGCACCGGCTATTCCGGTATCGAGAACCCGCTGTTCTACAAAGAAAACACCCGCATGTTCTACGGCGACGCCAAGAAATCGCTGGATGACCTGCTGACCCGCATCAGCTGATCCAGTCGTGTGATGAGATAAGAAAGCCCCGCCAAACTGGCGGGGCTTTTTCATTCCACGCGGCAGATAACGTCAATCTGCGCATCCAGCCATGTGAGGGTTTCCGCCAACCCCTCTGGGGAGACCTGATAGTGGGCGGGATACGTGAGCGCGCCATCTGCCGTTTCAGGAAGTTCAACGGCAACAACATAGAGGGCATCAGCGTAGGAAAGCACCTGCAGATAGTCTGACAGCGGGACTTGACCGTGGTAGCCACGTTTGAAGGAAAACCCTTGTACCACCACACGATCACCGGCGATCTTGCCTGTTGATGCAGGTTCTTCCAGGGCTAGGTCTTCGTAATGCCTGTACGCCCGCTGCATGTCTTCGATGTTTGGATGTGAGGCTGTGCGTTCTGACAACAGGCGGGTGTCGCCAACCATGAGGCTCAGCCGCAGTCTGGGGTCATTTTCAAAGAAATGGGCCCATTGATCATCGGTGACCGTAATGTCCATCGCGATGGCATCCGCGGATGCGTTGTCTTTACGCGGATTGAGAGCTTGCAATGCCACCCGCAGCTTCACAGGCTGCTCATCCTGTGACCAAAGGAGCGCGCCCTCGGTTGGGGCCACTTGTGCCGACCAATTGCCAAATGACGCTGCGATTTCCTCGGGTGCGCAGGTGGGGATGCCCGCGCCGGTGCCGGTGAAGGCCGATACGGTTATAGGATCAAACATGCAGGCCGCCAAAACGGCGGTTGTCGTCAAAGTCCATCGTTTTCGTCCCATCACCTGCTCCCTACGTGATCAGGCTTCAATTAGGCGACATGACGGTAGCCAAATCAACATTTTCCCTACATTGCTTGACCCATGGTCGCCTTTGACAGCTGCGGCATGACCCGTTCCTGTGGACGGAGCGAGGAGGCGAACATGGACATTCTGGAATTTGGCAAAGGTGTTCTGGCACAGCAGCCGTTCAGTGTGCTGCTTGGGGCGGAGCTGACACAGTTTGAGCAGGGGCTGGCCGAGATCCAGCTGCCGCTGCGTGCGGATCTGAAACAGCAGCACGGGTTTGCCCATGGCGGGGTTGTCAGCTATCTGGCGGACAATGCGCTGACCTACGCAGGCGGCTCGGTGCTAGGGCAGGTGCTGACACTGGAGATGAAGATCAACTACACCCGCCCCGCAATTGGTGAGCAGCTGATCGCGCGGGCCGAGGTCGAAAGCCACGGTAAGCGGCAGGCGGTTTGTTCCTGTCGGGTCTATGCGGTGAAAGACGGCGAGGAAAAACTCTGCGCCCTAGCGCAGGGGACGGTGCTGGTCACCGGCTAACCCTCAAACCGCTCCCCCGCACGGAGGGCGGTTTGCAAGGTGTTTTCAGGGGGCGACAACGGGCAGACATAGCGCGGGGAATAGGCGCAGGAGGGCGTATAGGCAAAGTTGAAATCGAGGATGAGCCGTCCTGATGCCGTCAGCCCCAGATCCGCCCCTTTGATCGCATCAATCAGATAGCGGCCACCCCCGTAGCTGCCATCGCCATTGCTGGCGTCACGAAACGGCAGGAATAGGCCACCGCCGTAGCCGTCGATCCAATAGACCGTCAGCTCCTGTCCCAAAGCCGCCAGCCCGGATGTCTGTGCCAAGGGGCGGGCCTGTGTGACGCCATCCTCTCCCAGATCAAAACGCAGCGGCGGGGCGTCTAGCGGGGTCAGGCCCACCTCAAACCGCAGTGCCGGATCATAGGGGAAGACCGGAATGTCCTGAAATGCCACCCGCGCGGCTGGTGGCAGCGGTGACATGGGGTGGCTGCAATAGAGGTCACTGCGGGTTTGATGCCAAAGCGCCCAGCCTGCCCGTGCATCGCGGGTGGCCCGCACAGCGGCATAAAGGTCATTCACCCGCCGCCGCCAATCCGCCAGCGCATAAGGCGCGGGGCCTAGGTAGCTTGGGGGAAGGTGGCGGTCGTGCATTAGCGGCTCCTTTGCCTAAAGGCTAAAGCCTTGAAGCCAAAGAACAACCTTTGCGCGGCTTGCCAGCGGTCACAAGCGCGTTAACCTAATCTTCATCAATGCCGCGGCCACACCCCAACGCTTTGTCCGGGCGGGTCAGGGAGCTTGGCAGTTTTGGAGCTGCGGTGAAACAGCTGCGTTCCAGTCGTCCCGCTCGTGTCCCGTCGATCAACTGCAAAACTGCAATAGTTTGCGTCTGTGGAGCAAAATTAGTTTTCGGGGGCCTGTCGCTCGAAAAGGGCAAAAGACTGATCCGGTCAATGCACTGCTGCAAGTTTACAGCTTGCGCTTGCGCGATAGCGCTGTGTTGCGCGCCGCTCCGCAATCAGTGCGGATTTGCGAGCGCTATCATGTCGAAATCTAATCATTGTATGCCGAAGTATTCAGTTAAGTGTCTGAAAACCCTTTGGTTTCCTCTGTGTTCTATGTCATCAAAAGGCAATTCGGCCCAGAGGACCCCACATGTCGATCACAGACCACCCGTTGCGCTATGAACTTGCCAATGAGCTGCACGCCCGCCCGTTTCCCTCGCTTGATGTGCCTTGTACGGCTGTCTATGTGGCGATCAAACGGCCGGAACAGGCAGTGGGGCGGGATCGGCAGGCAGATTTGGAACATCTGATCGCGCTGCTGGATCGCCACGGCGCGCCGCATCCTCAGCCGGGGGCGACGCATTACTCGGGCCAGATTGGACGGCATGAGTTGAAGTGGGAAAGCCACACGGAGTTTGTGACCTACACCGCCTTTACCAACACCATCAGTGGCCGCGCCTTTGATCCGGCCGACTTTGAGGTGTTCCCCAAAGACTGGCTGGTCGAAGCGCCGGGGGTGCGGGTGGCGTCGTGCCATATTCGGGTTGAGCAGCGGCCCGCGCCGGCGGTGTTGAGTAGCCATCTGGCAGAGTGGTTTGTGCCCGAAAGCCTGGCGGTGAGTGCGGTGCTGGATGATGACGCGGTGATCGCTGGGGATTTCCGCATCGATCCGGCAGGCCACACCCGCTTTGCCGTTTTTGCCAATACCGACACCCGCGAGCGGCGGGTGGGGCGTGTGGTGCAACGGCTGTGTGAGATTGAGACCTACAAGAGCATGTCGATGCTGGGCTTTGCACGGGTCAAGCAGCTGTCGAACCCGTTGGGTGAACAGGACCGCAAACTGTCAGAGCTGATGGACCGCATGGGGGATGACAGCATTCCGGCAGAAGACACGCTGACAGCGCTGCTGACCACCTCGGCGGATCTGGAACAGATGGTGACCCGCAATGCGTTCCGCTTTGGTGCGACGGGGGCCTATGAGGCAATTGTCAGCCAGCGGATTGCGGTGCTGCGGGAAGAGCATTTTGACGGGCGCCAAACCTTCGCCGAGTTCATGATGCGCCGGTATGATCCTGCGATGCGCACGGTGAAATCGGCGGAGGCGCGGCTGGCCTCGCTGGCGGATCGGGCGATCCGCGCGGGTGAGCTGTTGCGGACACGGGTGGATGTGGAACGCTCGGCGCAGAACCAGAAGGTGCTGGCAAGTATGGATCAGCGCGCGGACATGCAGCTGAAACTGCAAAAAACGGTGGAGGGCCTGTCGGTGGTGGCGATCAGCTATTACGCCGTATCGCTGGCCTCATACGGGGGCTATCCGGTGGCGAAATGGCTCGGCCTCAGCAAGGCCGAACTCACCGCAGCGCTCACTCTGCCGGTTGTAGCGGTTGTTTGGTGGATGATCCGGCGGATCCAGAAGAAGATGCACTGATCTTGAGCAGGCGGTCGGCGATCACGCCGCCCGCGGCGATCGCGACAATGGCCAGCACAGCTGCAATTGACAGGGTTGGCACACCTGATAGGCCAGCGCCTAGCGTGCAGCCACCGGCTAGAACACCGCCCACACCCATCAGTGCCGCACCGCTCAGGTAGCGACCGGTTTGGGCGGGGCTGTCAAAGCTCTGCCACTGAAACTCTCCCCGTATGAGCGCGGCAATCGCCGCCCCTGCTATGACGCCGCCCAGGATGCCGGTGCCAAAGGTGGCCGAGATCGAAGAGGAGGCGATGGTCCAGAACAGCGTTTCCGACGCGGGCAGGGTGAAGCTGAGGCTTTCCAGCGCCACCGGGTCAAAGTCATCGTAAAGCACATAGCCGGTGGTGACCCAGCCTGCGGCGGCGATCAGGCCGATCAGGGCTCCGCCGAGCAGATGCGCCGGGCGGGCACCAGAGCGGGCAGCGATGGCCAGCAGGCCAAAGGCGATGAGTGCCGCCAGGATCGGTCCCGCGCCGGGCAGCGCGGCGCTTTCAGGGGGAAGGGTGTAACTGCCAAGCGCAACGCGCAGGGGGGCCAGAACGCCTTTCAGCGTGGCATGGGCGACAATGGCGAAAACCACCAGAACCGTCAGCGCGCGCAGGTTGCCTGATCCGCTCAATACGGTCAGGCGGGACACACAGCCGCGGGTCAACACCATGCCGGCGCCAAACAGCAGGCCGCCCAGGACAATGGCGGCAACAGGCAGGTCAGAGGACATGAACCGGTGATCGTCGAAGGAGATCAGTTCGTACATCACCGCGAACTGGGTGGCCAAGACAGCCAGCGCCAGACCGGTCAGCCAGACACCAGCGGCCTGACGGCGATCCGGCCCCGAAACCACCGCGCGGCGGAAACAGAACCGGGTGATCTGCGCCAAGGCGCCAAAGAGCACGCCAAGGATCAGGCCGGCGTAGACAGCAACCTCGGGGGCGGTCTTGTCTTCCAGACCGGGGATAAAGGACAGTGTTTCCAACAGAGATTCGTACATCTTGGCACCTCACATGCGAACGAATGCACGAATGCCAATATGTTTGAGGGAAATCAATCTTCTGGGGTGGGGCTATGGGGCTGGAAAACAGGACAGTGTTCCGTTTTGGGTGGTGCGGCCGGAACTTGTGTTTTTCACATCAGCCATTGCAAAGAAAACGGCCCGCTGCAGAGGCAACGGGCCGTTTGAATGTTCTTATTTGCGCTCTTAGCGGCCGCGGATCCGTGGGTCCAGAGCGTCGCGCAGACCGTCGCCGAGGTAGTTCACACTCAGCACCGTCAGCGAGATTGCCAGACCCGGCCAGAACACCCGCTCGGGGTATTGCTGCAGATAGTCGGTCGCATCAAACAGCAGACGGCCCCAGGTCGGGAAATCCGGCGGGAAGCCGAGCCCGAGGAAGGACAGCGCCGATTCCGTGATGATCGCGTTGGCGATCCCCAGCGTGGCCGACACCATGATGGGCGACAGCACGTTGGGCAGGATATGACGGGTGATCATCTTGCCGTTTTTGGTGCCGATGGAGCGGGCGGCCAGAACGAACTCGCGCTCTTTCAGCGCCAGCACGTCACCGCGCACGATCCGGGCGGTGGGCATCCAGCTGGTCACGCCGATGGCCAGAACGATCAGGATGAAAATCCCGGTCTCCGGACCAAAGGCCTGGTTCAGCGTGTCGCGGAACAGCAGCACCATTACCAAGAGCAGCGGCAGCAGCGGCAGCGCCAGGAACAGGTCGGTCAGACGCATCAGCGGGCCGTCGAGTTTCTTGAAAAAACCAGCCAGCACGCCCACCAGCGACCCCAGGAATAGCGCCAGCAGCATCGCGGTGATGCCCACTGCCACCGAAACCTGACCGCCTGCCATCATACGCGCCAGCGTATCGCGGCCCAGCTGGTCGGTGCCCAGCGGGTGGGCAAAGCTTGGTCCCTGGTTCCGCGCGCGGATGTCGATGTAGGTCGGGTCATAGGGCCAGACCCAGGGACCCACAAACACCGTCAGAACGATCAGCAGGAAGATGATGCCACCCAGCAGCGCCCCCTTATGGGTTTTGAACTGCTCCCACACGGCCAGCCATTGGCTGCGCGGCGGGGCAGAGGGCATCGGGTCGGACAGAGCGCCAATGGGGCTCACTTGCTTGTCATCAGTCATAGCGAATCCTCGGGTCCAGGATGCCGTAGAGGACATCAGCAATGATGTTGAACACCACGATCAGCAGCGCAAAGATGAAGGTCAGCGTCTGCACGGTGGGCAGGTCGTTGGCTTCAATTGCGCCGATCAGCAGATGGCCGAGGCCGTTCACCTTGAACACCTGTTCCGTGATGATCGCACCGCCAAAGACCTGCGGGGCCCCCAGCGCGATCACGGTGACAACCGGGATCATCGAGTTGCGCAGCACGTGAACCAGTACAACGGCTTTCTCACCCAGACCTTTGGCCCGTGCGGTGCGCACGTAGTCCTGGTTCAGGTTATCCAGCATCGAGGCCCGCATGAAACGGCTGATCTGTGCGGCGTTGTAGAGCGCCAGAACAAAGACCGGCATCGCCAGCTGACGCAGCTGCACCATCAGGCTGTCCCAATCGGTCACTTTATGTGTTGTGTCATAGATCGACGGGAACCAGCCCAGGTTCACCGAGAAGATCACAATCAGCAAAACACCGGTGAAGAAGGTCGGAACCGAGAAACCGATCATCGAAATGAAGGTACCTACCTGGTCAAACACCGAATACTGGCGGTAGGCCGAGTAGATGCCGATCGGCAGTGCGATCAGGACACCCACGATGTAGGACAGGCCCACAACCCACAAAGTCTGCGGCATCCGCTGCACAACGATGTCCATCACCGGCGAACGGGTCTGCCAGCTGAGCACGCGCAGCTTGCCTTCGGCGAAGGTGGTGCCGAACACATGGTCAAAGAGGATCTGGGGTTCGACCCAGAAGAATTGCACCAGCCATTTCAGGAAACGCACGTGCATCGGCTGGCCGAGGCCAAGCGCTTCGCGCATCTTTTCCTTCACTTCTGGCGGTACGGTGAGCGGGACCTGTGCCATCGGGTCGCCCGGCGCAAGCTCGAGCAACAAGAAGATGACCAGGCTGATGAACAACAGGGTCGGCACAGCCAACACCAATCGTCGAACAGTAAAAGTCAGCATATACGGAGGCCTTTGCGGCTATTCTTGTTTCTGCGCGCGGTCATACACACTAGCGCGCCCAAGAAAAAGCCCCGGCCATGACGGCCGGGGCAAAAGGTCGGACCAGATTATTGCATCCGGTACCAGTCAGCGGCATTCCACAGCTCGGAATCCCAGGTGTTCAGCTGAACACCACCCAGGGTGTTGGCGTGTGCCGAAACACGGCCACGATCTACAAGCGGAACAACAACATAGCTGTCTTTGGTCAGCATGTCGTTCAGCTTACGACCCAGTTCACCACGCTTCTCAAGCGAACCGGTTTTGGCCAGCTCGGCGATTAGAGCGTCATACTCGGGATCACAGAAACGGTTGATGTTCTCACCCTGCCACTGTGCGGAAGGCTTCGGAGCCTTTTCACAGGTGTGCTGGGCCAGGTACGATTCGGGGTCAGTGCCGTCGAAGTTGTTCGCATACATTTCAACGTCTGCGTAGAACTTCTGGAAGGTGTCGGGCGAACCCGGGTCACCACCGAAGAAGACCGAAGCCGAGATGTTGCGCAGTTCGGTTTCAACACCGATCTCGCTCCACCACTGTTTGATCAGAGCCTGGAAGTCCTGACGCACGGCGTTGGTCGAGGTCTGGTACAGGATCGACAGTTTCACGCCGTCTTTGGCGCGGATGCCGTCAGCACCTTTTGCCCAGCCAGCTTCGTCCAGCAGCGCGTTTGCGCCGGCGATGTCCTGGGTCAGACACTCGGTGTTGTCGGACGCGTAGATCGCAGGAGCGGGCACCAGGTTACAGGTCGGGCGACCTGCTTTGCCGTAGCCGATTTCCACCAGCAGTTCACGGTCGATGGCCATCGACAGTGCTTTACGCACGTTGATGTCCGACAGGAACGGGTGGGGGTGGGCTTCGGTGGAACGCTCACCTTCAGGCAGATCCGGGGACGGGTTGGTCATGTTCATTTCGATACGCTCAACCAGCGAACCGAAGGCTGCAACGGTCTGACCTTTGCCGCCTTTTTCCATGTTCGCGATGACCTCGGGGGCCAGCTGCAGGTTCCAGGCGTAGTCAAATTCACCGGTTTCCAGAACGGCACGACCAGCTGCGGTTGCGTCGCCGCCACCTTTGAAGGTCAGGGTCGCGAAGGCCGGTTTCGACGCATCACGGTAGTTCTGGTTGGCTTCCATCGAGATCACGTCGTTCGGCTTGAACTCGGTGACAACAAACGGGCCGGTGCCGATCGGGCCAAAGTTGGCGTCGGTACACTCAGGCGCTTTGGCGCCCATGCAGTTTTCGAACTGGGCCTTCTGGATGATCGGCGACTGGCCGCCCATGAAGGGACCGTATGGGTTCGGCTTGGCTTCGCCAAAGGTCACTTTCACGGTCAGATCGTCAACGATGTCAACCGCGGTCACGCCTTCAAACTTGGCCAGCTGCGCGCAGCCACCTTCGGGGTGCATGCAGTAGTCGGCGGTGAACTTAACGTCCGCCGAGGTCAGGTCCGAGCCGTCCGACCATTTCAGGCCCGACTTCAGTTTCCAGGTGATGGTTTTAAGATCTTCCGAAACGCCACCGTTTTCCAGCGTCGGGATCTCTTCGGCCAGGTAGGGGATCAGCGCGCCGGTCGGGTCGTAACGGCCCAGCGGCTCAACCACGAGCGAGGCGGACTCGATGTCCTTGGTGCCGCTCGACAGATACGGGTTCAGGATCGAGGGGGCCTGCCAATAGATGATATTGACGTGACCATCCGAGGCGCGCTCAGCAATCGCGGCCGGTGCCAGAGCGGTCGCAGCGACAGCACCTAGCATGAGGGTTTTGATTTTCATTTTCCACTCCATGTTGGACACTCAGAAAGTGCCAAAAGTCCCCATACGGGGGGGCTACAGACCCTTCGCCGGGTCTTGATTCTATCCGTGAATGCAGCCTGATCTATTCGATTCCGGCAATTTTCTAGGCGCCAAACAAATGCTTAACACCGTGGAAAGCTTCACGGCTGGCTGCATCACAAACCGAATGGATCCAAAAAGCAAGGGGTGTAACGGGACCTCTTCACGCGCGGCGCGGTAGTTCTACGGTATATTGCGGCAAACGCGCCCATATCCTTTGCGCCCGACGTTGCGTTGCCCATGCGGAAGGCGCGTCTGGGTGGTAATTCGCCGTGTCAAGCCGCGTTAAAGGTTAGAGATTTGACACTGGCCGCACCGCCTCTATAGCGTCCTGCAACAAATGATACCAAAAATGGATCTTGGGGAATGTTGGATCAGCCGATCGCAAAAATCGAAAACCTGCGCGTTGAGTTTCAGACAAAGGACGGGCCGGTCGTTGGGGTTGAGGATGTCTCCTTCGACGTGAATCCGGGCGAAACCGTTTGTATTGTTGGGGAATCCGGATCAGGCAAATCGGTCTCCAGCCTGTCTCTTATGCGTCTGGTCGAGTTCGGCGGCGGCGAGATTGCGGGCGGCAAACTGCTGTTTGATCGCAAGGATCATGACTCGGTCGACCTGGCCGAAACCGATCAGGATTTGATGCGGACGATTCGCGGCAATGAGATTGGTATGATCTTCCAGGAACCAATGACCGCGCTGAATCCGGTGTTCACGGTGGGCCGTCAGCTGACCGAAGGTCTGCGCCTGCACAAGGGCATGACCAAAAAAGAAGCAGAGGCGCGCGCGCTGGAACTGCTGAAACAGGTCCGTATCCCCGAACCCGAGCGTCGCCTGAAGCAATACCCCCACGAACTGTCCGGCGGGATGCGTCAGCGGGTTGTGATCGCAATGGCGCTGGCCTGTGAACCGCGCCTGTTGATTGCCGATGAACCCACCACCGCGTTGGACGTGACCATTCAGGCCGAAATTCTGGCCCTGATGGACCGTCTGAAGCGCGAAACAGGCACGGCGGTGATGTTCATCACCCATGACATGGCGGTTGTGGCGCAGATGGCAGACCGTGTGGTGGTGATGTTCCGCGGCAATAAGGTGGAAGAGGGCACCGTTCAGGAGATCTTCGAAAACCCGCAGCACGAGTATACCAAAGCATTGCTGGCGGCGGTACCGAAACTGGGTGAGATGAAGGGCAAGGCGCTGCCGGAGCCTATGAAGCTCTTGGGGCGTGAGAACCAGAACCTCGATCCAATTGAAGGCACCGAAGAGCCGCTGCTGGAGGTGAAAAACCTCATCACCCGTTTCCCGGTCAAAGGGGGCTTCTTCCGCCGCACCGTGGCCAATGTGCATGCGGTGGAGGATGTGAGCTTTACCCTCAACAAAGGCCGTACCCTGTCGCTGGTGGGCGAGTCGGGGTGTGGTAAATCTACCGCCGGTCGCTCGATCCTGCGTCTGGTGGAACCGCAGTCGGGCCATATCAACATTGATGGCAAAGACATCATGGCGCTGAACCACAATGATCTGCGCGCTGCCCGTCTGGATATGCAGATGATCTTCCAGGATCCTTTTGCCTCGCTGAACCCGCAGATGATGCTGGGCGATCAGGTGGCCGAGCCGATGCGCAACTACAACACGCACTCCAAAGAGGAGATGCAGAAACGTGTTGAGATGCTGTTTGACCGGGTGGAACTGCCACGCAGCTTCCTGCGTCGTTTCCCGCACGAACTGTCCGGCGGGCAGCGTCAGCGGGTGGCGATTGCACGTGCTTTGGCGTTGAACCCCAAGCTGATCATCGCTGATGAGGCGGTTTCGGCGCTGGACGTTTCGGTGCAGGCACAGGTTTTGAACCTGATGATGGAACTGCAGGCGGAACTGGGCCTGTCCTTCCTGTTCATCAGTCACGATATGGCCGTTGTGGAACGAGTCAGCCACGATGTGGGCGTGATGTATCTGGGCCGGATCGTCGAGCTTGGCCCGCGTCAGGCGGTGTTCGAAAATCCGCAGCACCCCTATACGCAGGCGCTTATGAAAGCGGTGCCCATTGCTGATCCGCACCAGCGCAAGTCCGAGCGCGAGCTGAACTTCAAACCGATCCCGTCGCCGATCCATCCGGTCGGCCATGAACCCGGCCCCTCGGTCTATGATGAGGTGACACCGGGCCACTTCGTGCTGACCTCGGAAAGCGGTTACTAAAATCTGAAATGGGTGGCGCGCGGTTCCGCCGCTGGCCACCCTGAAAAGGCATCGCTTCGGCGGTGCCTTTGTTTTTGCTGATGACTGGGGCCGTCGCCGCGCATACAGGGGCGCCACGGTCCCGTAGTTTCACTTGATTGACCTTTGCTGGCCTCTGTGGTCGGCTCTGGCATCTTCTCGACCCCAAGACCCAGACGATCCAACTGGACCCCAACCCAAGGCTTCGCCGATGTCTGCGCCTGTTCCCCGTTGCTCTATCCAACCGGCTGCTGCCGGTTCTGCGCTCTGTTGCAACGGAAATAACCCGCGCAGGACCCCACTGCGATGTTGCCGCTAAAGGAAGAAAAATGACCGCCCCCCTCAGCCCCCGCGCCATTCTGGACGCCCTTGTTTCTTTCCCGACCGTCAGCCGTGACAGCAATCTGCCGCTGATCGACTGGGTGGAGGAATACCTGACCGGGCAGGGGATCAAATGTTATCGCCAGTATAACGACGAGGGTGACAAGGCAGGGCTGTTTGCCCATGTCGGCCCGGAGGTTGAGGGCGGTGTTGTGCTGTCGGGCCACACAGATGTGGTGCCTGTGGATGGCCAGCCCTGGACCACGGACCCTTTCACCGTGGTGGAAAAAGACGGCAAGCTGTTTGGGCGCGGCTGCTGCGATATGAAAGGCTTTGACGCGCTGGCGATCTGGGCCTTGGTTGAGGCCCACCACCGTGGTGTGTCCCGTCCGTTGCAAATTGCCCTGTCCTATGATGAGGAAATCGGCTGCACCGGTGCGCCGCCCCTGATTGAGGAAATGAACAAACATCTGCCCAAAGCTTCGGCGGTGCTGGTTGGGGAACCATCCGTGATGAAAACCGTGACCGCCCACAAGGGTGGACGGGCCTACCGAATCCACATGAAAGGGTTTGAGGTGCATTCCTCGCTGATCCACACGGGGGTGAATGCGATTATGTTCGGGGCCAAGCTGATCGAATGGGCCAACCAGAACAACGCGGCGCAGGCCGCCGCAACGCCTTCCGACACCGCCGCCCTGTTTGAACCGCCCTGGACGTCAACCCATGTGGGCCAGATCGAAGGCGGCACGGCGCATAACATCACCGCCAAGGATTGTATCTTCGGCCTTGATTTCCGCACCGTGCCGGATGAGGCCAATGATGACTGGCGTGACAAGATGCTGGCCAAAGTGGCCGAGGTCGAAGCTGAGATGCAGGCGATTGTGCCCGAGACCGGCATTGAGGTGACCGAAACCTTTGACCTGATGGGGCTGGCACCAGAAGACGAGGGCGAGGCGGAAAGTATCGTCCGCCAGATCACCGGTGACAATTCCACCGATGTGGTGAGCTACGGCACCGAGGCTGGCCATTTTCAGGCGGCGGGGTATTCCGCAGTGGTCTGCGGGCCCGGCAATATCGCGCAGGCGCATCAACCAGATGAATACCTCTCGGTGGCGCAGTTTCAGGCGGGGCAGGCCTTTATGGAGAAGCTGCTGACCGAGGTGCTGGCATGACGCCATTTCCTCTGGGGCTGCATCGCCCCGTGGAACATGACGGCCCATTGCCCGATGCGGTGGATGTCGCCATCATCGGTGGCGGTGTGATCGGCGTGCTGACCGCGCTGTTCCTGTCCCGCAAGGGGCTGAAGGTCGCGGTTTTGGAAAAAGGCCGCATCGCGGCAGAGCAATCGGGCCGCAACTGGGGCTGGATCCGCCAGACCGGCCGCGACATGGCGGAACTGCCGATCGCGATGGAGGCCAACAGCCTCTGGACTCAATTGCAGGGCGACGTGGACGAGGACCTCGGACTGGCGCGGCTGGGAGTGGCCTATCTGGGCAACACCGCCAAAGACGTGGCGGAGTTTGAGGACTGGTTGAGCAAGGCCAAGCCGCATGGTGTGGACAGCCGTATCCTCAGTGCGGGTCAGACCGCTGACCTGTTGCCCGGCGCCACCAAACGCTTTGCCGGATCGCTCCATACGCCATCAGACATGAAGGCGGAGCCCTGGGTGGCGGTGCCGATCTTTGCCCGCGCGGCGGTGAAGGCGGGGGCGGTGATCCGGGAAAACTGCGCGGTGCGGGCCTTGGATATGGTCGCGGGCCGGGTTGCTGGAGTGGTGACTGAAAAGGGCCGGATCAAGGCCGATCATGTGATGGTCGCGGGCGGCGCGTGGTCGTCGCTGTTTTTGCGGCCCTACGGGATCTCCTTGCCGCAGCTTTCGGTGCAGGCGCAGGTGCTGGCAACCGAGGCACTGCCGGATCTGGACCTGCCCGCCGCGGGCAACAGCGATCTGGCCTTTCGCCGCCGCGCCGATGGTGGCTTTACCCTTGCGGCCAGCGGCTGGCACCGTCTGTTCATCGGGCCGGATGCCTTCCGGCACCTGCCGAAATACCTGCCGCAGATCAAGGCACATCCTTTCGGGGCAAAATACCACCCGGCGGCGCCCAAAGGCTTCCCGGATGCCTGGGGTACCCAACGCCATTGGTCTGCAGAGGAAACCAGCCCGTTTGAGCACATGCGGGTTCTGGACCCGAAACCGACGATGGCGCTGCATCAGAAAACGCTGGCCGCTTTTGCAGCGCTGTTCCCAAACCTGGGAACGCCGCGGATCAAAACCGTGTGGTCCGGTATGATTGACGCCATGCCCGACGTGGTGCCGGTGGTTGATCACGCGCCGCTTGAGGGGCTGAGCATCTGCACGGGCATGTGCGGCCACGGCTTTGGCATCGGCCCCGCCTTTGGCCGTATCATGGCCGATCTGATTACGGGCGGCGCGGTTGGACATGACCTGCACCGCTTCCGCCTGTCGCGTTTCAGTGACGGCTCAAAACTGGAATTGGGGCCGGGTCTGTAACCGGTCTCTGAAGAGGGAGAATACGAAATGCCGATCAAGAACCGCGTGGCGGAACTACACGGTGAAATCACCGAATGGCGCCATGATTTCCATGAAAACCCCGAGGTGATGTTTGAAGTGCACCGCACCGCTGGCATCGTTGCAGACAAACTGCGTGCCTTTGGTTGCGATGAGGTGGTCGAAGGCATTGGCATCACCGGTGTTGTCGGCACCATCAAGGCAGGCAACTCGGACAAGGTGATTGCCCTGCGCGCGGATATGGACGCGTTGCCGATGGATGAAATCACCGGGTTGGACTATGCCTCCAAAACCCCCGGCGCGATGCATGCCTGCGGCCATGACGGCCACACGGCGATGCTGCTGGGGGCTGCGAAATATCTGGCCGAGACCCGCAATTTTGACGGCACGGTGGTGCTGTTGTTCCAACCCGCCGAAGAAGGTGGCGGCGGTGGCCTCAAGATGGTCGAGGACGGCTGCATGGACCGCTGGAACGTGGATGAGGTCTACGGTCTGCACAACGCCCCCGGTCTGCCTGTGGGGGAATTTGCCATTCGCCCCGGCCCGTTGATGGCCTCGGCAGACGAGTTTGAGATCATCGTTGAGGGCAAAGGTGGCCATGCGGCGGAACCGCACCAGGCCGTGGACACCACTTTGGCGGCGGCCCATGTGGTAGTGGCGCTAAATTCCATCGTGTCGCGCAATGTTGACCCGGTGAAACAGGCGGTGCTGACCGTGGCCACCTTCCTCACCGAAAGTGATACGCAGAACGTGATCCCGCAAACCGCCAAACTGCGCGGCACCGTGCGCTGTTTTGAGCCTGAGATCCGCGATCTGATGGAGGACCGACTGACCGCTGTTGCCACCTCCACCGCGGCGGCCTTCGGGGCGGAAGCGCGGGTGAAATATGACCGTGGCTATCCGGCCACCGTCAACTCCGAAGCCGAAACGGCCCATGCGGTTGAGGCCGCCGCGGCCGTGGGTACCAAGGTGGAGCCCAACGCCGCACCGATCATGCCGGCAGAAGATTTTTCTTATATGCTGGAAGCCCGGCCCGGAGCGTATATCTTCCTCGGCAATGGGGATAGCCAAGCGTGCCACCACCCCGCATATGACTTTGCAGACGAAGCGGCCCCCTATGGGACCAGCTTCTTTGCTGAATTGATTGAACGCCGGATGCCGCGCGCGTAAGCGGCCCGTAGAAGAACAGGAAGGACAGAAGATGCCCGTAAAGAACCGCTTTGCAGAGTTGCAGGCCGAAATCACCGAATGGCGCCGTGACCTGCATGAGAACCCGGAAATCCTCTTTGACACCCACCGCACCAGCGCCATTGTCGCCGAGAAGCTGAAGGCCTTTGGCTGTGACGAAGTTGTCGAAGGCATCGGCCGCACCGGCGTTGTGGGTGTGATCAAAGGCAAGGCCAATGGCTCGGGCAAAGTCATCGGCCTGCGCGCCGACATGGATGCGCTGCCGATCCACGAACAGACCGGCTTGGACTATGCGTCCAAAACCGATGGCGCGATGCATGCCTGTGGGCACGACGGCCACACTGCTATGCTGCTGGGTGCTGCGAAATACCTCAGCGAAACCCGCAACTTTGACGGCACCGTTGTGGTGATTTTCCAGCCCGCCGAAGAAGGCGGCGGCGGCGGCAAAGAGATGTGTGACGACGGCATGATGGAGCGTTGGGGCATTCAGGAAGTTTACGGCATGCACAACTGGCCGGGCCACCCGACCGGCAGCTTTGCCATCCGTCCGGGCGCATTTTTTGCAGCCACCGATATCTTCGAGGTTGAGCTGGAAGGCAAAGGCGGCCACGCCGCCAAGCCGCATGAGACCGTCGACAGCACCGTGATGGCCGCGCAGGTTGTTCTGGCGCTGCAGACCATCGCCGCACGCAACGCCGATCCGGTGGATCAGGTTGTGGTCTCGGTGACCTCGTTTGAAACCTCCTCGAAGGCTTTCAACGTGATCCCACAGCGGGTGACCCTGCGCGGCACCGTGCGCACAATGTCGAATGAAATGCGCGATCTGGCCGAGACCCGTATCAATGAGATCTGCACCGGCATTTCGGCCACCATGGGCGGCACCGCCAAGGTGGATTACACCCGCAACTATCCTGTGATGGTGAACACACCCGAGCAGACCGAATTTGCAGCTGAAGTGGCCAAGTCGATCTCGGGCCAATGTGACGACGCACCGCTGGTGATGGGCGGCGAAGACTTCGCCTTCATGCTGGAAGAACGCCCCGGCGCTTACATTCTGGTCGGCAACGGCGACACCGCCGCCGTGCACCACCCGGAATATAACTTCAACGACGAAGCCATCCCCGCCGGCTGTAGCTGGTGGGCAGAAATCGTCGAAAAACGGATGCCCGCCGCCTGAGGCAGCGCGGACATGGTGAATTGAAAGAGCCGGGCAGGGTAAACCTTGCCCGGTTTTTTGCGGTAGGGTGGCACTGGGCACCGTTGCCGGGCGGCCGTCTAAGCGGCCTTCCTCCGTTTAGTTCGAAGGTCCCAAAGCGGACTGAACTGGCGCTTGCTCAAGCTGCGCCAAGGACTGCAAAACGGAAATCAATCTTTAGTAATATCTTTCTTGCCGAAAGCTTGGCGTCGATGTCGACATCACCCCATCTCATGCTTCGTAGAAGACGTACCGGTCAAA
This sequence comes from Thalassobius sp. MITS945101, assembly GCF_047123305.1. Classification (GTDB taxonomy): domain Bacteria; phylum Pseudomonadota; class Alphaproteobacteria; order Rhodobacterales; family Rhodobacteraceae; genus Thalassobius. The sequence goes on along the minus strand of NZ_CP138918.1, from coordinate 3,848,560 downwards.
TTTTGATCGCAAATCAAACATCAACTTGTGCACGTCCTCATCAATTTATGCGTCAAACCAAGTTCGGATGCCGAGTTGGGTAAGACGTCTTTGATGATGGAAATCCAATTCGAAGTTAAGACATTGCAGATTGTGGCTATCGAAAACCATCCGTACATCGTAGTCGCCATTTAGACTCTGTAATGCGAGCTCACGGGGGCGCAATCGCTGCAAAATCGCCTCGACATGGATATTTAGGCCATCTGTTTCGGGAATGCCGCAATTGAGTTTCCAGTACGTGAACCAGCGCTTCTTGTGAGGGCCTTTCGTTTGCCAAGGGTCGCCTTCAGATCATTCGTCATCGCGATAGATCCCCAATACGTCCTCAACTTCCTTTGAGGGGCCTTTGCCTTGAATTCCAAGGTAGGCATACTGGTGGTACGTCTGTGGTTCTAACGGCATCTCGTTTACTGTTTTTTGAAGGAACGGATTGGTGGTTTTATCAATAGTAAACCTTCATAGGCTGTGCAGTTTCCGGCTGTTGTGGCTGTAGTTCGTAGTAATTCTTGACACGGTTTTGACACATGTAGTGCAACGTTTATGGCGCAAAGAGATCCCGGCAGATCTCGGTCAGCTGTGCCATCATGTAACGGCTGCTGAGTGGAAAACTTCGAAAAGTGCAGGCCCGCAACCTGAAGTGAAAATCAGGAGCGCTCCAATAGAAACGGGGCCTCAGCGGCGCCGAATTTCGTTGTGGGTGACTTACCAGAACTCTCGGTAGACCGCGTTCACACCATCTGCTTCCGAGCGCGAAGAGAAACTGTGCTTGGCGATCTCTCGTGCATCCTGCGCCATCTGGGGCCATTTCTGGCGCTGAGAGAGGATTTCCAGTCCTGCTTGTGCAGCGGCGCTTGCGTCTTCAAGCGGTACCACATTCCCAGCACGGCCCTGACTGGCGAAGGCGCGGTAGTATCCGGCCTCGGAGCCCACGAAGGGCACACCAGACGCCATGCCTTCGAGTGGCGTCATGCCATAGCCCTCGTAGCGCGGCAATTGCATCACGAGGTGCAGCGCCCGCATTACTTTTGGCAACTCGGCTGCAGGGATTTCCCCCGTGAATACAAAACGCTCCGTGAGACCTGCAGCGGCGATTTTGTCTTTAAGCGCCTTGAGGAAGGGCTGATGTTCGCGCGCGGCACGCCCAATAATCAAGGCGCGCGCTTCGGGCAATTTGGGCAGCAATTGCAGCATCGCCTCGACAAAAACGTCGGTGCCTTTTTCTGGACGGATCCGGCCGATGGTGGCAATCCCAATCTGGCCTCCGTGACCCAGCTGCGCCCAGTCAGCGCTTCGATCAGAAGAGGGGTGGAACACCTCGGTATCGACACCATGGGGGACCACGGCGCGAACGTGGGGCACAAAATCAGCCGCGCGCTCGGTTGTGGCGACGACGGCGTCCATTTTGGAAATCAGCCAGCGCGGGAAAGCAGAGTGCAGTCGTATCGCTGCGGACGTAAAGACTATCTTTATTGGCAGGCGAAGAACATCACGAGTCCAGATCGCAGCGCGCATTTCTGTGTTGCGTCGCACGTGCCAGATGAGAGCCTTCTCGGACGTATGAGACCGAGAGATTGCGCGTGCTTCTTTCAAAGAGATGGGGGCAGGACACCCTGGCAACGGTTGGCCGACCAGGCGCAGGCCAAAATCGTGCATTTGCTGACGGATGACATTGGCCGCCGTAGCAGAGACGCCAGTGAAGTTCTTGTTGAAATTGGTAACAATGAGATCAACCATAACTGTTGTCCGGCAAAATTTGCAAAAGTTCAGAAATCAAACCGTCGAGTCCCTGCATTTGGGACCTTGCGAAGGCTATTGAGGCAGCTCTCTCAGACGCTTCGTGGGCGGGATCATCCAGCAACAGCTCAATGGCGCTTGCCAGTTCGGCGCTGTTGCGGATTTCGATCTGACCGCCGGCAATTTTGTAGTCGGCGTAGGCTTCGCTGAAATTGGCGTAGAGCGGCCCGTGGATAACGACGGCGCCTGCATGGGCGGGTTCAAACGGGTTGTGCCCCCCAACAGGGGTGAGCGACCCACCAAGGAAAACCCGTGGTGCTAAGGCGTAGAACAGGCCCATTTCGCCCAGTGTGTCGGCAAGATAGACTTGAGCCTCAGGTGTTTCTTCAAGGCTTCGCCTGTGAACCGTCACGGCAGCACCACTTGCCAGCGCGGTGATTTCTGGGGCGCGTTCCGGGTGACGTGGGATCAATACCAACAACAGATCCGGATGACGTTCCAGCAGCGCTTTGTGCGCTTCCAGCACCGCAGTTTCTTCGCCCGGATGGGTCGAGGCCGCGATCCAGACCGGGCGTTGGCCAATCTGTGTCTGAAGTTCCGTCAAAGCCGCCTGGTCCACCGGCAGTGGTCCTGCGGCGGACTTCAGGTTTTGTCCCTTGGAGATGCGTGTTTGATCGGCCCCAAGCCTTAATAGACCGTCCAAAGTGGCCTGATCCTGCGTACGGATCAGCTGGAACCGATCCAGCAGCAATCTGGCGCTTTTGCCAAACCGAGCCCAATTGCGCAGCGACCCTTTGGAGATCCGCGCATTGAGCAGGGCAAGAGGGGCCACTTCGGCGGCGCGCATGATCATCTGTGGCCACAGCTCACTTTCAACAAAAGTGACCTGGTCAGGTTGCCAATGTCGCAGGAACCGTCGCAAGGCGGGGCCGCTGTCTAGCGGTGCAAACTGATGGCGGCACTGGGGGGGCATACGCTGCGCCACAATCTCTGCAGAGGTTGCGGTGCCAGAGGTCAGCAAAAACTCAAGATCTGAGTGCTTTTTGCCCATGGCGTCGATCAACGTCAGGGCAGAGAGGCTTTCCCCAACGGACGCGGCATGGCACCATATCAACCGCCCCTTTGGACGGGGCAGGGTGGCATGGCCCATCCGTTCGCCGATACGGTCTGGCGCGACGCCGGCCGCCTCCAGTTTTCGTGCAATCTTGCGAAAGGCCAAAGGCGCCACCAGATTGGCGACGCCGCTGTAGAACCGAAAGGTCAGGGTGGGTCTGCCAACAGACCCGATGTTACGTGACATCGACCTGCCTCAGCCGCCGGTGTGGCTCATGTGGCGCGACATTTTGCCGGCGACGTCCTGACGGGAATAGTCGAAATCGTGCCCCTTGGGTTTCAGGCCAATGGCGCCGCGAATGGCGTCGTGCAGGGGGGTGTCATCTTCGGGGTGGTTGCGCAGGGCAGGGCGCAGGTCCTGCCAGCCTTCTTGGCCCAGACAGGTGTAAATTTCACCCGTGCAGGTCAGACGCACCCGGTTGCAGCTTTCGCAGAAGTTATGGGTCATCGGGGTGATCAGCCCAATTTTCTGACCGGTTTCTTCCAGCCGGATGTAGCGCGCCGGCCCACCCGAGCGTTCGGCCAGATCGGTGATCTGGTACCGTTCTGCCAGCTGGGCGCGCAGGTCATCCAGCGGCCAATATTGGTCCAGCCGGTCCTCATTGCCAATATCACCCATCGGCATCACCTCGATAAAGGTGATGTCCATGTCGCGTTCATTGCACCATTCGACCATGTCGAACAGCTCAACATCGTTGAAGCCTTTCAGCGCAACCGCGTTGATCTTGACCCGCATACCGGCCTTTTGCGCCGCATCGATGCCTTTGATAACCTGCGGCAGACGACCCCAGCGGGTGATGTCGGCAAACTTCTGATCATCCAATGTGTCGAGCGAGATATTCACCCGGCGCACCCCGGCGGCATAGAGATCGTCAGCATATTTCGCCAGCTGCGAGCCATTGGTGGTCAGCGTCAGCTCTTTCAGCGCGCCGCTGTCCAGATGCCGCGACATGGCGTCAAAAAACGTCATGATACCGCGCCGCACCAGCGGTTCGCCGCCGGTGATCCGCAGCTTCTCCACCCCCATGTTGATGAAGGCCGAACACAAGCGGTCCAGTTCTTCCAGCGTCAGCAGCTCTTTCTTCGGCAGGAACTTCATGTCTTCGGACATGCAATACACACAGCGGAAATCGCATCGGTCAGTGACCGAGATACGCAGATAGGTGATTGCGCGGGCAAACGGATCGATAAGCGGGGTGAATTCGGGTGCAGTCATGGCACAGAACCTATGTCTCGGAAGGGGGCGCGGCAAGGGTAACTTTGTCCCATCCCCTGCTTGGATTTGTTGAAACACCTCAGGAATGCGCGTAGCCTTCTGCGTATGAAACAGATTGCATTGATTGTTCTGCCCGCATTTCTCCTCAGCGCCTGTGGTCAGGTGCCGTTGTTTGACAACCTCAGCGACCGGCCCTGGTTGAAACCGGCGCCCGCCAGCAGCGCGGAGACCGCAGAGACCCTGCCGGAAAGTGACGATATTGAAGTTGCGGCCTTGCCCGCACCGGATCCGGACGCCCCACGCCCTGAACCCACCGCCAGCGGTTTCCTGGGCACCACGGTTGCCTCACTGGGCGATGCCACCAAAGAAGGGTTCTGGCTGGAAACGCCTCTGGTGGATGCCCCGGCCAAAGGCAACGTGCGCTATCCCGCGTCAGGCCGCGAGGTGAAGGTGGACCTGATCCCGCGTTCGGGGGCGGTTTCTGCTGGCAGTTCGCTTTCCTTGGGCGCCATGCGCCTGCTGGATGCGCCGATCACCGGCCTGCCCGAGATTGAGGTGTTCCAGCTCTAAGGCTGCGCCTGCAAGCTGGTTTGGCAGGGGGGAGGCATAGGTTTTGACGCAAATTGCAACGCTTTACGCGGTGATCTGTGTGGCTGTGATCGGGTTTCAGATCGCACTGATCGTCGGTGCCCCTTGGGGGCGTATCACGCAAGGAGGGCAGGTCGATGGCCCGCTGCCGCGCCGGGGGCGGATCCTTGCCGCGGTTTCGATCTTCATCTTGGCCTTTATGGCCCTTTCGGTTCTCTCAACTGCCGGGATGGCCGTGGACTGGCCAAAATGGACAGTTTGGGTGGCGCTGGCGGTGCAGGCGCTGTCTGCACTGGCCAATTGGATCACCCCATCCGCACCGGAACGTCGCCTTTGGGGGCCGATCACCACGGTGATGCTGCTCTGTGCGGGCTATGTGGCCCTGAGCGCTTGAGCACAGGTCGTCAGAAGTGACAAAAGTAAAAGCCCCGCTGGTATGGCGGGGCTTTGTCATTGATCAGGCGCGTTATTTAGGCCAGCTCATCCGGCAGGTCTGTGATATCGGGGCCGTCGTAGCCGTCCTCTGCTTCCCGCCATTCGGGGCGGGGCTGTTTTGCGGCGGCACCTTCCGGCTTTGGCGGCAGGTGTTTGCCAGCCTCTTTACGGGCGAAGGGTTTCATCACCTTGCCATGTTCACGCAGGAAGGCAATGACGCGGTCGGCGTCGTGTTTGCTAAGGTCACGCAGCCACCAGGCCACAGATTTCTGGATGAACCATTCGGGATCATTCACATAGCCAGCAGCCCAGGTCAGCACCCGTTCGCGGATTTCCAGTTCCTGCGGTTTGGGGTGGTTCTGTTTGGTCCAGGGCAGGGTGATGACCATCGCCGCACGTCGGGTCCAGTGATCTGGGGAGGAGGTCCAGGCCTCCACCTCATCCAGACGGGAGGGATCGGCGACAACCCGTTTCTGACCGGCCATCATTGCATGATCAGCAATCGCCCAGCTGTCAAAGTCCTTCACCCAGGTGGTGATCAACTCCCACACCGGCTGATCGCCCTTGATCCGCGCCTGGGTCAGCAGCTTGGCAGCCGCGAGGCGGCATTCAAAGATGTTGCTGTCCCACAGTGCGCGGGCCAGATCGACGCGCCCCTGCACATCAAGGCCTTTGCGCCATTCCTTGGTCAAGTCATTGATCGCAGGGTTGGGCACGCCGAGATATTCTCGCGGCACCTTATGATAGGCGGCAGCACCTTCGGCGCGGCCAGGTTCAATATGGGCTTTCAGCGCGGCCAGCGCCTCTTCATAGGTCATTCCACAGTCACCGATTTAGATTAGTTGCTTTCCGCGCAATAGTCTCCTACCTAAGGCTGAGCTTAGCCAAAGGGGAGTGATCTTGTGGGCCTTCTGAAGAAAATGGAGCGCGGAATCAAGAGCGCTATTCCTTCCCGATACCGCAAGTATTTTCGTAGCTCCAAGTTCCAGTTGATTATGGAGCGCAATCAGCCCATTGATCTTATCGTTCACGTCGGCGCGCATTACGGCGAAGATGCGGCTCTCTACGAAGGACTAGGAGCCCGCACGGTCTTGTGGGTAGAGGCCGATCCGGACACTCACGAAGTTCTCAGGTCTGAGGTCTCGAAAAGGCAAGGGGCATGTCGTCACATTCCGCATCTAGGATTGGTCTCGGAAAACTCTGGGGAAACATTCGAGTTTTACCGGTTCGCTGGGGATGGTGCTTCGAACTCTGTCAGCAAATCTACGGATCTATGGAAAGAGAGATTCCAACAAAGCGGTGAGACGGGAGAAACTTTGGAGCTTGTGTCGCAGACCCTTTCGGAGATCCTCGAGCACTACGACATTAAGTTGGAAAAGTTTGGCACTTCCATGTTGGTGGTTGATGTTCAGGGGCACGAGTTGGCTGTTTTGAAAGGGTCTGAGGGTCGGATTAGCGAATTTGATTTTCTCAAGGTCGAAGTGTCTCGCGCGGCTTTCTATGAGAGCGGGGTGCTTTTCCCCGAACTGGACAGCCACATTTGCGGCAAGGGATACCGGCTGGTGTCGCACCGATATGCCCGGGTTCCGAAACATGGCGATGTTCTGTATCAACGGGGCGCTTAGCCCCGCTGTATGCTCGAAAACTACACTGCTTGATTAGCGGATCATTCAACCGTCACCGATTTCGCAAGGTTGCGCGGCTGGTCCACATCGGTGCCCTTGGCAACGGCGGTGTGATAGGCCAGCAGCTGTGCAGGCACTGCGTATAGAATGGGCGAGAGCACGGGGTCAATGGTGGGCAGGGTAATGGTCTGCCAGGCGTCCCCCGCAGCCTCAACCGTGCCTTCGGCGTCTGTGACCAGCATCACCTTGCCGCCGCGGGCCAGAACCTCTTGCATGTTTGAAACAGTCTTATCAAACAGCCCGTCGCGCGGCGCCATGACAACCACCGGCAGATGTTTGTCGATCAGCGCAATGGGGCCGTGCTTCAGCTCACCCGAGGCATAGGCCTCGGCGTGTATGTAGCTGATTTCCTTGAGTTTCAATGCGCCTTCCAGCGCCAGCGGGTACATCAACCCACGGCCCAGGAACAGCACATCGCTGGCCTCGGACAGTTTGCGGGCGGCAGTGGCGATGTTACCATCCTGCTCTAGCGCGGTGTTCAGTGTGTTGGGCAGGGCGCGGAGGTTAGACAGCAGATCGCTCAACCTTTCTGGCGTCAGCGAGCCGCGTTGCTCGGCCGCTTTCAGGGCCATCATCAACAGAACCGTCAGCTGACAGGTGAAGGCCTTGGTCGAGGCGACGCCAATTTCAGCGCCGGCCAGAATCGGCAACGCCAGATCGCTTTCCCGCGCGATGGAACTTTCAGGCACGTTCACCACGGACAGGATCTTGTCGGCCTTGCCTTCGCAATAGCGCAGCGCGGCCAGCGTATCGGCGGTTTCGCCCGACTGGCTGACAAACAGCGCCACAGTGCGGGCGGGGATCGGCGGTTCGCGGTAGCGGAATTCCGAAGCGATATCGACCTCAACCGGCATCTGCGCCAGCTGTTCGAACCAGTATTTTGCCGTCAGACAGGCGTAATAAGCTGTGCCGCAGGCCACCATGGTCATCCGGTCAATCTGGGTGAAATCCAGATCACCGGGCAGGGCCACTGCATTGCCGTCATCGCTGAGGTAATGGCGCACTGCTTCCCCGATCACGCGGGGCTGCTCGGCGATTTCCTTGGACATGAAGTGTTTGTGGCCACCTTTGTCCACCCGGGCGTCATCCATGCGGATGGTACGCATTTCGCGGTTGGCCAACGCACCTTGCGCATCGCGGATCACCAGCGAGGTGCGGGTCAGCACGGCCCAGTCGCCCTCTTCCAGATAGGTGATCTTGTCGGTCATCGGCGCCAAGGCGATGGCGTCAGAGCCGACGAACATTTCGCCCTCACCATGACCGATCGCCAGAGGGGAGCCTTTGCGGGCGGCGACCATCAAGTCCTCTTCGCCCTCAAACAGGAATGCCAGTGCAAAAGCGCCATCAAGCTGTGCCAGCGTGGCCTCGGCCGCATCCACTGCCGATAGCCCGTCTGCCATAAAGGCCTGGGTCATCAGGGCGATGGTTTCCGTATCGGTTTCGGTGGTAAAACTGATGCCTTTTTCGGCCAGTTCGGCCCGCAATTCGCGGAAGTTTTCGATGATCCCGTTGTGGACCACGGCCACCGGACCAGCCTTATGCGGGTGGGCATTGCCGATGGTCGGCGCGCCGTGGGTGGCCCAGCGGGTGTGACCAATGCCGGATTTCCCGGCCAGCGGTTCATGCACCAGAAGATCCGACAGATTCACCAGCTTGCCCACCGCGCGGCGACGATCCAGCGTGCCGCCATTCACCGTGGCAATACCGGCGCTGTCATAGCCGCGATATTCCAGCCGCTTCAGTGCATCCACAAGGATCGGCGCTGCTTCATGGCTGCCAAGGACTCCAACAATACCGCACATCTTATTGGTTCCCTTCAGATTTCTCAGCCGCTTTTGCAGCGTCGCGTTTGGCTTTTTTGGCCAGCAGCATGTCATAGAGCTTGCTGGCAAAGCCGGGTTTGTTTTCCTGACGGGCGCGGGCCACGGCCAGCGCGTCTGCTTCCACGTTTTTCGTAATGACAGAGCCCGAGCCGGTCATCGCGCGGTTGCCGACCTTCACCGGGGCCACCAGCATGGTGTTGGAGCCGATGAAGGCATGGTTGCCAATCTCGGTCCGGTGTTTCAGCACACCGTCATAGTTGCAGGTGATGGTGCCCGCACCGATGTTGGTCTCCGCCCCGACAGAGGCATCGCCGATGTAGCTCAGGTGATTGACCTTTGCACCCTCGTCCAGCACGGCGTTTTTGACCTCAACGAAGTTGCCGATGCGCACCTTCTCGGCCAGTTCTGCACCGGGGCGCAGACGGGCGTAGGGGCCGACCTGCGCGCCTTGGCTGACGTGGCAGCCCTCCAGATGGGAAAAGGCGCGGATTTCTGCGCCGGACTCAACGGTCACACCGGGGCCAAAGACCACATTGGGTTCAATCACCGTATCGCGGCCCACATAGGTGTCATGGGCGAAAAAGACGGTTTCGGGGGCTTGCAGGGTCACACCGTTTTCCAGCGCCTCAGCGCGGGCACGGGCCTGAAACAGCGCCTCAGCCTCGGCCAGTTCCGCACGGGCATTAACACCTAGCGTCTCTGCCGGGTCACAGGTGACTGCGGTGGCCGAAAGACCACGGTCCTGCGCAATCGCCACGATGTCCGGCAGGTAATATTCCCCCGCCGCATTGTCATTGCCGACCTGATCCAGCAGCTCAAACAGTACCTTGGCATCCGCCGCCACCAGACCGGAATTGCACAGCGTGATCGCGCGCTCCGCCTCACTGGCGTCTTTATATTCGACGATCCGCTGCAGCTGGTCACCCTCCATGATCAACCGGCCGTAGCGGGCGGGATCTTCGGGTTCAAAGCCAAGGATGACCACATCATGCTTGGCGCGCGCCTGTGCCATACGTTCAATGGTTTCAGGCTGAATGAAGGGCGTGTCGCCGTAAAGCACGATCACATCGCCCTCAAAATCGGCCAGCGCGTCGCGGGCCATCAGCACCGCATGACCGGTGCCTTGCTGCTCTTCCTGCAGCACCACTTCGGCGCGGTCGTCCCAATCCTTGGCGGCCTTGCTGACCAAATCGGCCCCGTGACCGGCCACAACAACCAGTTTTTCAGGCTCCACTGCAGCACCGGATTTCATGGCGTGCACCAGCAACGGTGCGCCTGCGATCTTGTGCAGAACCTTCGGAAGGTCCGAGTTCATGCGGGTGCCCATGCCTGCAGCCAAAATGACAAGTGCCGTGCTCATGCTGTCCTCACTCCGGAATTATTCTTTGTATTTGTGTTGCGCAGGTTTTATCCGCTTGCACAAGTGGCGCAAGACCGGCTCTGGTCACTTGTGATTGCGCCCTGCAACATGCCGTCCCGCCACCTGCGCGGATCTTTGCCAATTGGTATTAAATCGAGGAACCAAGAATGAAAACGGTGATCTTTGATCTGGATGGCACTTTGGCCGACACAAGCGCAGATCTGATTGCAGCGGCCAATAGCCGGTTCCGCGCCTTGGGGCATGGTGACCTGCTGGATCCGGTGGCGGATGCAGAAACCGCATTTCATGGTGGGCGGGCCATGTTGAAACTGGGCTTTGGTCGGGTTGGGCTGGCTGATGTGGCCGCAGGAGTCGAGGCCAACTACCTGCCGTTTATTGAAGCGTACCGAGAGGCGATTGACACCCACACCACGCTTTACCCCGGCGCGATGGAGGCCGTGGGGCGGTTGAAGGTAGCTGGCTACAAGGTGGGCATTTGCACCAACAAACCTGCCGCATTGGCTGAGGAGCTGATGACCCGCCTTGGTGTGCGCAGCGAATTTTCCTCGCTCATTGGGGCGGATACCCTACCTGTGCGCAAACCCGATCCAGCGCCGCTGGTCGAGGCGGCCAAGCGAGCGGGCGGCGATCCGGCGCAATGCGTTCTTATCGGTGACACGATAACGGACCGTAAAACGGCCGAGGCGCTGGGCGTGCCTTGCATCCTTGTGACCTTTGGCCCTGCTGGCCGCGGTGTAGAGGCGCTAAAGCCGGAAGGGCTGATCGATCACTACGATGCTCTGGACGCAGAGGTGGCACGGCTGATCGGGCTGCCAGAGGTTCTGGCCGGATAAGAGGGCATTGACCTGATTTGATCAAACGGTCAGAACAATCCCTATGACAGAACGCTTTACCGGAAACTTCACCCAGCAAGAGCCGATCCCCGAAGAGGCGATTGAGGCCGCAGTCGCTGTCATGCGCTCAGGCCGGCTGCATCGTTACAACGTAGCGGAAGGCGAGGCGGGCGAGGTTGCCCTGCTGGAACAGGAGTTCGCGGCAGCAATGGGCAGCAGCTATGCCTTGGCGCTGGCTTCGGGCGGTTATGCGCTGGGCTGTGCTTTGCGGGCACTGGACGTTAAGCCTGGCGATAAGGTGCTGACCAATGCTTTCACATTGGCCCCTGTACCCGGCGCCATTGCCGCCGTCGGCGCCGTGCCGGTGTTTGTGGGCGTGACCGAGGATCTGGTGATCGATCTGGCGGATCTGGAGGCCAAGGCAGATCAGGCCTCGGTGCTGATGCTCAGCCATATGCGTGGACATCTCTGTGATATGGATCGGCTGATGGCGATTTGCCAGGCTCAGGGCATTCAGGTCATCGAAGACTGCGCCCACACGATGGGCGCGGGCTGGAACGGGCGGTTGAGCGGCACTGACGGGGTGATCGGGTGCTATTCGACTCAGACCTACAAGCATTTGAATTCGGGCGAAGGGGGCTTGCTGATCACGGATGACCCGCAGGTTATGGCCCGCGCGGTGATGCTGTCGGGGTCCTATATGCTTTATGATCGCCACCTTGCGGCCCCTGCGCCGGAGGTGTTTGAGGACGTGAAATACGACACGCCCAATGTGTCGGGCCGCATGGATCATCTGCGCGCGGCAATCCTGCGACCGCAGCTGCGCGATTTGGACCGGCAGGTGGCGCGCTGGAATGAGCGCTATCAGGTGGTCGAAGCTGGTCTGCGTGACACGCCTGGTCTGACGGTGATCGAACGGCCCAAGGCCGAAACCTATGTCGGGTCCTCGATCCAGTTCCTGTTGCTGGACTGGCGCGAGGATCAGATCGACGCGGTTTTGCAACGCTGCCTGTCCCGCGGGGTCGAACTGAAATGGTTTGGCGGCGCCGAGCCCAACGGTTTTACCAGCCGGTATGACAGCTGGCGCTATGTTGAAGCCACGCCAATGCCGGCGTCAGACCGGGTGCTGAAAGGCATTGTGGACATGCGGTTGCCGCTGACTTTTACGGTCGAGGACTGCGCCCTGGTCGCGCGGATTATCCGCGCTGAGGTCGCCGCCGTTTATCAGGCGGGCTGAGGGCCGGAGCGATCTGGTGCGATCAGGGTGTTGCACGTTGGTCTGATTGGGGCTTCGCCCCCTTGGCCTGACGGCCAATTCCCCCAGAGTATTTGTAGATCATTGAAAGGACGTGACGTCGCCGTAGCGCGATGCGGAGCGCGTGCGCTTGACGCGACTCACTTTGTTCGGCATTTATTGAACAACTGTTCATTAAATGCGGTGGAGGAGCCGGCACATGTTCAATGCGGTGATGAATTTTGATCTGGGCGAAGACGTCAACGCGCTGCGTGACATGGTGCATCGTTGGGCGCAGGAGCGGGTGAAGCCGCTGGCGGCCGAGATCGACGCGAAAAACGAATTCCCCAACGAGCTGTGGCAGGAAATGGGCGAGCTGGGCCTATTGGGGGTCACCGTGCCGGAAGAATTTGGCGGCGCGGGCATGTCCTATCTGGCACACACCATTGTGGTGGAAGAACTGGCGCGGGTGTCGGCCTCGGTCTCGCTGTCTTATGGCGCGCATTCCAACCTTTGTGTGAACCAGATCAAGCTGAACGGCTCGGATGAGCAGCGCCGCAAGTACCTGCCGGGTCTGATCTCGGGGGAGCATGTTGGCGCGCTGGCCATGTCGGAGCCCTCGGCGGGCTCGGACGTTGTGTCGATGAAGCTGAAGGCTGAGAAGCGCAACGGCTATTACGTGCTGAACGGCAACAAATACTGGATCACCAACGGACCGGACGCCGACACTTTGGTGGTCTATGCCAAGACCGATCCCGACGCGGGCAGCAAAGGCATCACTGCCTTTATCGTTGAAAAAGAGATGACCGGTTTCTCCACCAGCCCGCATTTTGACAAGCTGGGCATGCGGGGGTCCAACACGGCCGAGCTGATCTTTGACAATGTTGAGGTGCCGTTTGAAAACGTGCTGGGCGAAGAAGGCAAAGGTGTGCGCGTTCTGATGTCGGGCCTCGACTACGAACGGGTGGTTCTGGCTGGCATCGGCACCGGTATCATGGCCGGCTGCATGGATGAGGTCATGCCCTATATGGTGGAGCGCAAGCAGTTCGGCCAATCGATCGGGGACTTCCAGCTGATGCAGGGCAAGATCGCCGATATGTACACCAAGATGAACTCGGCCCGGGCCTATGTCTACGAAGTGGCCAAGGCCTGTGATCGTGGCGCGGTAACCCGTCAGGATGCGGCGGCCTGTTGTCTTTATGCCTCGGAAGAAGCCATGACCGTGGCGCATCAGGCGGTGCAGGCCTTTGGCGGCGCGGGTTTCCTGGCGGATGCGCCGGTGGCGCGGATCTTCCGGGATGCCAAGCTGATGGAGATTGGCGCGGGCACCTCCGAGATCCGGCGCATGCTGGTGGGTCGCGAGTTGATGGGCGCGATGCGCTGATCCGATGTTGAAACGCAGCGACAGCTACGGGGCTTTGATCCGGGACTTCCGCTGGGACATCCCAGAGCGGGTGAATATGGCGGCGCAGGTCTGTGATGACTGGGCCGCCCGCGCGCCGGATCGGGTGGCGATCCGCGATGTCTCGGCGGGCGCGGCGGTGAACACCAGCTATGGCGAGCTGCGCCGGATGGCGGATGCACTGGCCCACGGTCTGGTGGCCCGGGGCGTGCAGCGCGGTGACCGTGTCGGCGTGTTGCGCACCCAGTCGGCCTGGACCGCCGCGGCGCATATTGCTGCTTGGAAAATCGGTGCAATCTCGATCCCGCTGTTCAAGCTGTTTGGCGTTGAGGCGCTGATCACCCGTCTGGAAGACGCCGGTGTTGCCTTGGTCATCGCAGATGAGGAAGGCACCGAGGGGCTGACTGAATGGCTGACGGGGCAGGGCCGGCAGGCGCTGGTGCCGGAAACCGCAGACCTGCCACAGGCAGGGTTTGAGACGGTGGACACGGGCGCCGAAGATCCGGCGGTGTTGATCTACACCTCCGGCACCACCGGCGCGCCAAAGGGTGCCTTGCATGCGCATCGCATGTTGATCGGTCACTTGCCCGGCGTGGAGGTCAGCCATGATTTCCTTGGGGCTGAAGGGGACTGTATCTGGACCCCCGCGGATTGGGCCTGGATCGGTGGCATGTTTGATGTCTTGATGCCAGGCCTTGCGCTGGGCGTGCCGGTTGTGGCGGCCCGAATGGCCAAGTTCTCGACCGAAGAATGCCAGCGCATCATCGCCGAAGGCACGGTGCGCAACGTCTTTTTCCCACCCACCGCGTTGCGGATGCTGAAGGCGGAAGGCGCGGTGATCGCCGGATTGCGCACCGTCGGCAGCGGCGGCGAACCTCTGGGGGCTGAAATGCTGGACTGGGGGCAGGCGGCTTTTGGCGTGGCGATCAATGAGTTTTACGGCCAGACCGAATGCAACATGGTGGCCTCGGCATGTGCGGCGCTGTTTGAGCCGCGCCCGGGCTGCATTGGTAAACCGGCTCCGGGGTTCGAGATTGGCATTCTGGATGGCAACGGACAGTTGACCACGGGCGAAGGCGACGTTGCGATCAAACGCGGCGCGGCCTCGATGATGTTGGAGTACTGGAACCGTCCCGAAGCAACGGCCGAGAAGTTCCATGGCGACTGGATGCTGACCGGTGATCGCGGCATTTGGGACGGGGACTTCCTGCGCTTTGTTGGCCGTGAGGATGATGTGATCACCTCCGCCGGCTACCGGATCGGGCCAAGCGAGATTGAGGACGGCTTGCTGAAACATCCCGCCGTCGCGACGGTTGGTGTTGTCGGCAAGCCTGACGATCTGCGCACCGAGATCGTGAAGGCCTATGTGGTGCTGAAACCAGATTTCGCGGCCTCGGATGCTCTGGCGCGCGAACTGCAGGACTTTGCCAAGGCCCGCATCGCCAAACACGCTTATCCCCGCGAAATCGCCTTTCTCGACGAATTGCCGATGACCGTCACCGGCAAGGTGATCCGCAAAGCGCTGAAAGCGCGCGCGGCGGAGGAGTTGGGATGAGGAAGACGCGAAACACAGGGCTGCGCCCGATCCTGGGAGGGCATGTCCTGTCTTCGAAGGATCACGACACATCAGCGCGCGCACCACTGGGTGAGATCATCAATCAGCTGCAATGCGCCCTCCCATGGGGAGGGTCGGGCGCGGCCCGGCTTGGCCGGGCAACACACCGCTAAACTTAGGAGACCGCAATGAAACTGAAATCCAACGCTTTGCCCTCCTCCGAAGGTTTCAAAGCCAATGTGAAAGCGCATCAAGAGGCGCTGGAGGTCATTGACGACGCAGCCGAGGCGGCGCGTTTGGGGGGCGGCGAACGGTCCCGCGCCCGTCATGAAAGCCGTGGCAAAATGCTGCCGCGCCGTCGGGTGGCGAACCTGCTCGATCCCGGCTCGCCCTTCTTGGAAATCGGCGCAACAGCGGCCTTCAACATGTATGACAACGCCGCGCCCTCGGCGGGTGTGATCGCAGGTATTGGCCGGGTCAGCGGTGTGGATTGTATGATTGTCTGCAATGACGCCACCGTCAAAGGCGGCACCTATTTCCCGATGTCGGTGAAAAAACACCTGCGCGCCCAGGAAATTGCCGAGCAGAACAATCTGCCCTGTATCTATCTGGTCGACAGTGGCGGCGCCAACCTGCCGCAGCAGGATGAGGTGTTCCCGGACCGCGACCACTTTGGCCGGATTTTCTACAATCAGGCCAATATGTCGGCCAAGGGTATCCCGCAGATCGCGGTGGTCATGGGCTCCTGCACCGCAGGCGGCGCCTATGTGCCCGCCATGTCGGATGTCACCATCATCGTGAAGGAACAGGGCACCATCTTCCTGGCTGGTCCGCCGCTGGTAAAGGCGGCAACCGGCGAAGTGGTCAGTGCTGAGGATCTGGGTGGCGGTGATGTGCACACGCGCCTGTCTGGTGTCGCGGATTATCTGGCCGAGGATGACGCCCACGCGCTGGCGCTGGCGCGCCGCTCTGTCAGCCATCTGAACCGCCGTCGCCCGGCCACGGTGGAGTGGGCTACCCCGGAAGAACCTGCCTATGATCCCGAAGAGATCTTTGGCGTGGTCCCCGGTGATCTGCGCACGCCTTATGACATCCGCGAAGTCATTGCCCGCACCGTTGATGGCTCGCGCTTTGATGAGTTCAAGCCGCGCTTCGGTGAAACGCTGGTCACAGGCTTTGCCCATGTCAAAGGCTGCCCGGTCGGGATCATTGCCAACAACGGCGTACTGTTTTCCGAGGCGGCGCAAAAAGGCGCGCATTTTGTCGAGCTTTGCAGCCAGCGCAAAATCCCGCTGGTCTTCCTGCAGAACATCACCGGCTTCATGGTGGGGCGCAAATACGAAAACGAAGGCATCGCCCGGCACGGCGCCAAGATGGTGACCGCCGTGGCCTCCACCAAAGTGCCGAAAATCACCATGCTGGTGGGCGGCTCGTTTGGGGCAGGCAACTACGGCATGGCAGGTCGCGCCTATTCCCCGCGGTTCCTGTGGACCTGGCCAAACTCGCGCATCTCGGTGATGGGCGGCGAACAGGCGGCGGGCGTGCTGGCGACGGTGAAACGCGACGGCATCGAACGGCAGGGCGGCACTTGGTCGGCCGAGGAAGAGGCCGCGTTCAAACAGCCCACCATCGACATGTTCGAAGAACAAAGCCACCCGCTCTACGCCTCGGCGCGTCTGTGGGATGACGGCGTGATTGACCCGCGCAAAACCCGCGAAGTGCTGGCGCTGTCGCTCTCAGCCTCGCTGAACGCCCCGATCGAAGACACCACCTTTGGTGTGTTTAGGATGTAAACGTTGAGGTTTCGTGGACGCATAGAAGATGCTTCCCCCTCAAAGGGAAACAAGGTTTGGCCCTGATGCTTACCCAAATCGAAGGCATGCCTGTGAAAGGCATGCGTGTTTCTATCGCTGGGCGGGACCTGCTGATCATGGAAGTCGGCAAGAACAGTACCGACGGAGAACCGGTTTCGAGCCGTTCCTGCCTGACCGGGAAAACAGTGCCGCCATATGGCAGTGTCTTTGTGGATTGGCTGCCGCCCTACCCAGAAGGTGCATCACTTCATCGAAAGTGGATTGAGGAGCAGCCAGCCCGATGACCGCGCTTTTCAATGTTCCCAAAATACTCCGGGGGCGCCCTCGGCGCACCCAACAAGAAATCGCCAACCTGAAAGAGGATGGATCTGATGTTTGACAAAATTCTAATCGCCAACCGTGGTGAGATTGCCTGCCGTGTGATGGAAACCGCCCGCTCTTTGGGGGTGAAAACCGTGGCGGTTTATTCTGACGCGGATTGTGATGCCAAACATGTTGCCATGGCGGATGAGGCCTGGCACATCGGCATCGGGCCTGCGCCTGCGGATAGCTATCTGTTGGGTGACGAAATCATTGCGGTTGCCAAAAGCGCCGGTGCGCAGGGCATTCATCCGGGCTATGGTTTCCTCAGCGAAAATCCCGAATTTGTTGACGCGGTGGAAGCAGCGGGGCTGACCTTCATCGGGCCTTCGGCCAAAGCAATTCGTGCGATGGGGCTGAAAGACGCCGCCAAGGCGCTGATGGAAGAGGCCGGCGTGCCGGTGGTCCCAGGCTATCACGGGGCCAATCAGGACGCCGCCTTTCTGGCCCAGCAGGCGGATGAAATTGGCTATCCAGTGCTGATCAAAGCCGTCGCCGGTGGCGGTGGCAAAGGCATGCGTCTGGTTGAGGCGCCGGCCGAATTTGCCGATGCTCTGGCCTCGGCCCAGGGGGAGGCGCAGACCGCCTTTGGTAACCCCGACTGTTTGATCGAGAAATACATCCAGAAACCGCGCCACATTGAGGTGCAGGTTTTCGGCGATGGCACCCGTGCGGTGCATCTTTATGAACGTGACTGTTCGCTGCAGCGTCGCCACCAGAAGGTGATCGAAGAAGCCCCAGCCCCCGGCATGACCGCAGAGATGCGTCAGGCGATGGGCAGCGCGGCTGTACGCGCGGCGGAGGCGATCGGCTATAAGGGTGCGGGCACGGTCGAATTCATCGTGGATGGCTCTGACGGGCTGCGCCCGGATGGGTTCTGGTTCATGGAGATGAACACCCGCCTGCAGGTCGAACACCCGGTGACCGAACTGGTCACCGGTGTGGATCTGGTGGAATGGCAGCTGCGGGTTGCTTCGGGGGAGGCGCTGACCTCGACCCAAGACGATATCCCGCTGTTTGGCCATGCCTTTGAGGCGCGGCTTTACGCCGAAGATGTCCCCAAGGGCTTCCTGCCTGCCACCGGCACGTTGACCCATCTGGATTTCCCCGCAAACGCACGCTCTGACAGCGGTGTGCGCGCCGGTGATGTGATCAGCCCGTGGTATGATCCGATGATCGCCAAGGTCATTGTGCAGGGCCCCACCCGTGCCGTGGCGCTGGCCCGCCTGTCCGAGGCTTTGGCGCAGACGCAGGTTGGCGGCACCGTGACAAACTTGGCCTTCCTTGGGGCGCTGGCGGCGGACAAGGGGTTCGCCAAGGGGGACGTAGACACCGGCTTGATCGCACGCGAAATTGACACGTTGGTGGTGGAACCCACCGCCAGTGCGGAACACAAGGCCGCCGCCGCCATGCAGGCGCTGGGGCTGGTAGAGAGCCACTGGGACAGCGGCTTTACCCTCTGGGCGGCGCTGCACCGTTCGGTCACGCTGATGTGGCGCGACACCCCCTTTGTGGCAACAGTAGAGGTGGAAGGCCCCGACCGTCAGGTCTGGGACATCGACGGCGAACAGGTGATTTGCAACCGGATGGCAGGCCACTGGGTTGTGGGCGGCACCCGTCTGCCCAAGGTTATCCAGCATGACACGACCATCACCGTCTTTGCCGAATACGGTCTGAACTTCGAAGTGGTGGATCTGCTGGATCAGGCCAGCGGGGCAGGGGGCGACGGCAATGTTGTTGAGGCGCCAATGCCCGGTCTGGTCAAAGCGGTCTTTGCCAAGGCAGGCCAAGAGGTGAAAGAGGGTGACCGTCTGGCCATTCTCGAAGCCATGAAAATGGAACACTCTCTGCTGGCCGCCCGTGACGGTATCGTGGCCGAGGTGCTGGCCGCCGATGGCGATCAGGTGGAGGCAGGCGCGGCCTTGATCCGTCTGGAAGAGGCATGAGCGCGACCCTGCACTCCATCGCGGGCAGCCGATCCTTTCGGGTGCTCTGGCTCATGCATGAGTTGGGCGAACCTGTGGAGGTGGTGCTCTATCAGATCATGGATGGCTCGCTGCAGCAGGAGGGCTTCAAGGCGCTTTCGCCCGCACGGCGTGTGCCTGCGCTGGAAATTGACGGACGGGTGTTGATCGAAAGCGGCGCTACGCTGCAATACCTCTGTGAAACCCGCGATGGCCATGGTCTGATGCCCGCTGTTGGCAGTGATGAACGGGCCGACTGGCTGCAATGGCTGCATTACGCGGAAACGCTGGGGGCCGGTATTCAGAACCTCAACATGCAGCACCTGTTTCTGCCGAAACCCGAAATGCGTTCGCTCACCGTTATGGGGATCGAAACCAAACGGTTGGCGATTGCGCTGAAGGGTGTCGAAAAGGCGCTGGCGGATGGGCGGGACTATCTGCTGGCATCCGGATTTTCCGCAGCGGATGTGATGATGGGTTTCACCCTTAACGCTGCCCGCCACTACGTGCGGTTCGACGGTTTCCCGCATCTGCCCGCCTATCAGGCCCGCCTTGAGGCCCGCCCTGCCTATCAGGCGGCACAGGCCGCGGAAGGCGCGCAGCAGTTCTACACCCAAGATTTCTACGAACTGCCGGAGGCGTAAGTCATGCAGATCACTCTGCACCATGCCCATGAGGCACGCTCCATGCGGATTCTGTGGCTGTTGGAGGAATTGGGCGCAACGTATGAGTTGCGCAGCTATGACTTCTTCAACAAATCCCTGCGCTCCGAGGCGTATCTGGCGATCCACCCTGCGGGCCGTGTGCCCTCGGTCGAGATTGACGGCAAGGTGATGCTGGAAAGTGGTGCCATCGCGGAATATCTGGCCGAGCAGTTCCCCGACGTGGGTCTGCATCGCGGGCCGGACCATCCCGAGCGGATGGCGTATCTGGAGCTGTTGCACTACGCCGAAACCATCGGTCAGCATCTGGCGAACCTGACGCAGGGTCACATTGTTCTTTATGAGGACTGGATGCGTTCGCCGACCCAGATCAGCCTGGAAACTAAACGGCTGGCCAAGGTTCTGGGACGGCTGGAACTGCTGTTGCGCGATGGGCGCGACCACTTGCTGGCCTCGGGCTTTAGCGCCGCAGATTGTGCCGTAGGGTACGGCATCTGGCTGGCGCCGCGCTTTGTCTCTTTGGACAAGCTGCCCCATGTTGCCGCCTACCGCGACCGGTTGATGGCACGGCCCGCCTTACAAAAAGCGCTGCCGCCTGAGGGCGCGAAACGGATTTACAGCAAAGACTTCTACGAGGTTCCTGATGTCTGAAAAGGTCGAAATCTTTGAAATGGGGCCGCGTGACGGTCTGCAGAATGAAAAACGCCAGATCCCAACGGCGGAGAAAATCGCGCTGGTGGATTGCCTCAGCCGTGCTGGCTTCAAACGGATTGAAGTGGCCAGTTTTGTCAGCCCCAAGTGGGTGCCGCAGATGGCCGACAGCGGCGACGTTCTGGCTGGCATCACCCGCGCGGATGGCATTTCCTATGCGGCACTGACCCCCAACATGAAGGGGCTGGAACGGGCGCTGGCTGCCAGGGCGGATGAAGTGGCGATCTTTGGCTCGGCCTCAGAAGGGTTTTCTAAGGCCAATATCAACGCCTCCATCGCCGAGAGCTTGGAACGGTTCAAACCGGTGGCCGAGGCGGCGCTGGCGGCAGGTATCAAGGTGCGGGGCTATGTCAGCTGTGTCACCGACTGTCCCTATGATGGCAAGGTCGATCCTGCCGAGGTTGCCCGGGTTGCCGCCGCGCTGGACGCGATGGGCTGCTATGAGATCAGCCTTGGCGACACGATTGGGCAGGGCACACCGGAAAGCATCGCGGCCATGCTGGGGGCGGTTCTACAGGCGGTTCCGGCAGAGCGGCTGGCGGGGCATTATCATGACACCGCCGGGCGGGCGCTGGCCAATATCGAAGCGTCGCTTGAAAAGGGCTTGCGGGTGTTTGACGCCGCTGTTGGGGGCTTGGGCGGCTGTCCCTACGCGCCCGGCGCCAAGGGCAATGTTGCCACCGAAGCGGTGGCGGACCGGTTGACAACGCTGGGCTATGACACCGGTCTTGATATGGCGGTGATCACCGAAGCCGCAGAAATGGCGCGCGCCATGCGGATCGTGCGTTAAGGGAGAGATACCTCATGTATGAAACCATTAAGATCGTTCGCGATGATCGTGGTGTGGCAACACTTTGGCTTGCACGGTCCGAGAAACACAACGCCATGTCGGCGCAGATGATTGCCGAGTTGCATCAGGCCGCCAATGTGCTTGCAGCCGATGACAGCGTGCGCGTGGTGGTGCTGGCGGCGGAGGGCCGGTCCTTCTGTGCCGGTGGCGATCTGGGCTGGATGCGGGAACAGTTTGAAGCCGCCCCCGAAGTGCGCAAAGCCGAAGCCGCCAAACTGGCCTACATGCTTCAGGCGCTGAACACTCTGCCAAAACCGCTGATCGGGCGGGTGCAGGGCAATGCCTTTGGCGGCGGGGTCGGCATGGCGTCGGTCTGTGATGTGGCGATTGGGGCGGATACTGTGCTGATGGGGCTAACCGAAACCCGTCTGGGCCTGATCCCTGCCACCATCGGTCCCTATGTCTGTGCCCGTATGGGCGAAGCGCGTGCGCGGCGGGTGTTTATGTCTGGTCGCCGGTTCGATGCGGCTGAGGCGGTGGAACTGGGCCTCTTGGCCAAGGCTGTGTCTGCCGAAGAACTGGACGCAGCTGTTGAGGCCGAGATCGCGCCCTATTTGGACTGCGCCCCCGCTGCCGTGGGGCGTGCCAAAGGCCTGTTGCGCGCGCTGGGACCCCGCATTGACGAGGCCACCATCGCCCACACCATCGACGAACTGGCCGCTTGCTGGGAGGGCACTGAAGCCCCTGAAGGCATCGGCGCCTTCTTCGACAAACGCAAACCCAGCTGGCAGGGCGGCTAAACGTCTCGTCACAGATCGTTGCGACCCACCACATTCAATTGTTGTGGGGTCGCAACGGGCGCAAACAGGCGCAGATACTTCCCGATTGGTATTGAAAACTAACCACCTTTGCGGGGTTTTGCGAAGCCAAAGGATTCTTGTCAGGATAGCTCTGGCAGGCGGATCTGAGTCGCCACACATCGCTTCTTGGCGGCAATCACAAACATTCGCGTGAAATAGATATTTGGACAGGCTGACACGTTTTTTGGACCCCAGCGGGTTGAAATGGGTCAATCTGTCCCCACACGGCCTTAAATAAAAGGGTGCGGCGCAGTCACACAGGGCTGTTGCACCAACGCCAATAGCGCGCCGTAATCTCTGGCAAACAAGGCCGCGCTTGGTTGACCCTAAGAGGGGGCAGGTTTAAACCCTGCACAGCTAAAGCAGCCTACTGACTGCGCCGATGCGCGCATGAAAGGAGCCACCGTGGAAGAGATGCTGAGGGAATACCTTCCGATCCTCGTCTTTCTGGCCATTGCAATTGCCCTTGGCCTAGTCCTGATCCTCGCCGCCGTTGTTCTGGCCGTCCGCAATCCGGACCCGGAAAAAGTCTCGGCTTATGAGTGTGGATTTAACGCTTTTGATGATGCGCGGATGAAATTCGACGTCCGGTTCTATCTGGTCTCGATCCTCTTCATCATTTTCGACCTCGAAATTGCCTTCCTGTTCCCTTGGGCCGTGGCCTTCAAGGATATCTCGATGGTGGGGTTCTGGTCGATGATGGTGTTCCTCGCCGTGCTGACCATCGGCTTTGCCTATGAATGGAAGAAGGGGGCGCTGGAATGGGAGTGATGACCGGCCAGAACACCGCCGGGTTCGACCGTGAGGTTGCCACCCAGGAGCTGAACCGTGAGCTGCAGGACAAAGGCTTTCTGCTGACCTCGATGGAAGATATCGTCAACTGGTCGCGCACCGGGTCGCTGCACTGGATGACCTTTGGTCTGGCCTGCTGCGCGGTGGAGATGATGCACACCGCGATGCCGCGCTATGACGTGGAACGTTTTGGCTTTGCCCCGCGCGCCAGCCCGCGCCAGTCGGACGTGATGATCGTTGCGGGCACGCTGACCAACAAAATGGCCCCGGCGTTGCGCAAGGTCTATGACCAGATGCCGGAGCCGCGCTATGTGATCTCGATGGGGTCCTGCGCCAATGGCGGCGGCTATTACCACTACAGCTACTCCGTTGTGCGCGGCTGTGACCGTGTGGTGCCCGTAGACGTTTATGTGCCGGGCTGCCCGCCGACCGCAGAGGCGCTGATGTATGGCATCATGCAGTTGCAACGTAAAATCCGCCGCACGGGGACTATCGTTCGATGATCGCGGGAAGGAACAGACATGAGTGACGCCCTGAAAGAACTGGCCACCCATATCGAGCTGAAACGGCCCGATTGTGTGATTGGCTGGGACATTGCTTACGGTGAGCTGAACATCGACGTGGCGCCTGCGAATATCGTGGGCTTTGTCGAGTTTCTGAAGACCGACGCGACCTGCAAATTCTCCAGCCTGGTGGATATCACTGCGGTGGATTACCCCGAGCGGGCCAAGCGGTTCGACGTGGTTTACCACTTCCTGTCGATGTACCAGAACCACCGCATCCGCCTGCGGGTTGCGGTGCGGGATGAGCAGATCCTGCCTTCGATCGTGGAGGTGCATAAATCGGCCAACTGGTTCGAGCGTGAAGTCTTTGACATGTTCGGCATCCTGTTCTCGGGCCACCCCGATCTGCGCCGGATCCTGACCGACTATGGGTTCCGTGGCTATCCGCTGCGCAAGGATTTCCCGACCACGGGCTACACCGAAGTCCGCTACGACGAAGAGCTGAAGCGTGTGGTTTATGAACCGGTGAAACTGGTTCAGGAATACCGCCAGTTCGACTTCATGTCGCCATGGGAAGGGGCCAACTACATCCTGCCCGGTGACGAAAAAGTTGATGAGAAAGGGGAGGCGAAGTGATGGACGGCTCCAAAGGTTTCGACGACGCCCAGACGGGCGAACAGAAGATCCGCAACTTCAACATCAACTTCGGCCCGCAGCACCCTGCGGCCCACGGCGTATTGCGTCTGGTGCTGGAGCTGGACGGCGAGATTGTTGAGCGTTGCGACCCACATATCGGCCTCTTGCACCGTGGCACCGAAAAACTGATGGAAAGCCGCACCTACCTGCAGAACCTGCCGTATCTCGACCGCCTCGATTATGTGGCGCCGATGAATCAGGAACATGCGTGGTGTCTGGCAATTGAAAAGCTGACCGGCGTGGAAGTGCCGCGTCGCGCCCAGCTGATCCGCGTCTTGTTCTGCGAAATTGGCCGGGTGCTGAACCACCTGCTGAACGTGACCACGCAGGCCATGGACGTTGGTGCGCTGACGCCGCCGCTCTGGGGCTTTGAGGAACGTGAAAAGCTGATGGTGTTCTATGAGCGCGCCTGTGGCGCCCGTCTGCACGCCAACTACTTCCGTCCCGGCGGTGTGCATCAGGACATCACCGACAAGCTGGTGGATGACATCGAGGAATGGTGCCTTGAGTTCCCCAAAGTGCTGGAAGACATCGACGGTCTGCTGACTGAAAACCGGATCTTCAAACAGCGTAACGCCGATATTGGTGTTGTGACCGAAGAAGACATTCTGGAATGGGGCTTCTCAGGCGTCATGGTGCGGGGCTCAGGCCTGGCATGGGATCTGCGTCGCGCGCAGCCCTATGAATGCTATGACGAGTTCGAATTCCAGGTGCCTGTTGGCAAGAACGGCGACTGCTATGACCGCTACCTCTGCCGTATGGAAGAAATGCGCCAGTCGGTTTCGATCATGCGTCAGGCGATTGTCAAACTGCGCGAAACCCCCGGTGACGTGCTGGCCCGTGGCAAGCTGACCCCGCCGAAACGCGGGGAGATGAAGACCTCGATGGAGGCGCTGATCCATCACTTCAAACTCTACACCGAAGGCTTCCATGTGCCGGAAGGTGAGGTTTATGCCGCGGTGGAAGCACCAAAGGGCGAGTTTGGAGTCTACATCAAATCCGACGGCTCCAACAAACCTTACCGCGCCAAGCTGCGCGCGCCGGGTTTCCTGCATCTGCAGGCGATGGACCACATCTCGACCGGCCACCAACTGGCCGATGTTGCCGCCATCATCGGCACCATGGACGTTGTGTTCGGGGAGATCGACCGCTGATGTTTGCCTCGGGAGCCGCAGGATTTGCGTTGGTGATGGTGATGATCGTGGCGCTGTTTTGCAGTCACGCCATCACCGCGCTAATTGTTAAAGACTCGAAGCGCCAATCAATCTTGATTGGCACAGTTACGGGTGTTGCGGTTTTCTTTGTGTCGATGATTTTTGTTTCGGTCTTCTTGGGGTGACATCATGAAATCAATGTTTACCCCACTCGTTATCGCCAGTCTCGTTCTGGTCGCAGCAACAGCGGTTAATGCGCTATCGGGCGCGTTTCCTTTGTCGCCACTGAACGCTGACTCCGGCCTGGCTGGCGCATTTGCTGCGCTGGCCCTGTCAGCCTGTGCCTTTCTGGTGCAGCAGCAGCGGTGTACGCAAACCCTGCGTCGGCCTGCCAAGGCGTGCTATTCTGCCCGTTCGGCCGACGTTTCCCCTATTTTCAATTTCCATTTCTATGAGGTGACAAAATGAAGGCAATTTCCGCCCTGTTCGTCTCCGCTGCACTGACGCTGCCCACAATGGCTGGAGCTTTGGAAATTGAATTTCCCATGCCCCCCGTGACCTCGGATGCTGAGGCAAACGGAATTCAGTTTTATGGATACCAAACTGACGACGGGTACTTGGCCGTTGAGGGTTTTTCGTTCGGTCCTCATTCATTTGCATGTGGCGAATGGTCAGATGTATTTGTCAGTGGTGAAAGCGTGACCTGCAAAGCAGAAGGCGCTTTGTCCACACTCGACGTTGATGGGTTCGTCAACTTTATTTCAAAAGAAGGGTGCAAGGTTTCGCAGACAGAGGCGTTGAAGTTCGTCGAGAGAAAGGGGTTCAATGATCTCGATCTTGCTGCACTAGCGAACTCGCTCGTTTTGCAGGGAGTTGCGAATTTCGCAAGAACTGAAGAAAGTGGTTCTAGTCTTGTTTTGACGGAGGCGTATTGCTGATGTCGGTCCTTGTGCTCAAAGGTATTTCAGCTCGTCTTCTGCGGCTCGAGGGGCCGCGGGCTACCCCTATTTCCAAATCCATTTTTCAAAGAGGTGACATCATGAAGGCAATTTTCGCCCTGTTCGTCTCCGCCGCACTGACGCTGCCTACAATGGCAGCGGCTGAGGTGAGCGAGGACCGTGTTCTGGAATTCATCGAGGTGATGGTCGCAAATGACTGCGTCCTGCCCGAAGCAAAGGCCGCCGAAGTGCTCCCCGCGAACGGGTTTGAGCGTGATGAGGCCGGTGCCATTGTCAAACATCTGCGCGGTGAAGGCCGGATGAACCGTGCCAAGCGCACGATCTACCTCACAGGTCCCGAATGTGAGAGCCCCGAGGCGGTGCGTGCCGGTGCTCTGCAGGTGCTAAAGAAAAACGACTGCCAGGTCGGTCTGGAAGAGTTCAAATCCGTGTTCAAGAAAAGCGGGTTGGAGCCGATGCTGGTCAAACAGGAACTGCAGAAAATGGTAATGGGTGGCGAGGCGTCAATGGGTGCCAATGACACCATCATCCTGAACGCGGAGGTCTGCTCGTAATGTTGAAGAAGGGCGTCTTGACCTTGAGTGTTCTCACTGCATTGGCGGGCTGCGGCCTGCCTGAGGGGCTGTCGATGAAAGACGTCCAGACTTACGAAACCGCTGTGGCCTCGATCGGCTGCGTGATGCGGACCGAAGCTGACTATCTGCCGGTGGAGCTGCAAACAGGCTTCACCCGTGAACAGGTTGTTGGCCTGACTGAATATCAACTCGCCACCGGCAAGGCCGAACAGCTGGAAGATGGTGGCGCGAAACTTACGACCGGAGCCTGTGCCTGATGCTACGCCGTCTCTACCACGAACAGCCAGAAAGCTTTGCTTTCACAGCCGAAAACCAGAAATGGGCTGAGGCGCAGATCACCAAGTATCCCGCAGGTCGGGCGCAATCGGCTGTGATCCCGCTGTTGTGGCGCGCTCAGGAACAAGAGGGCTGGCTGACCCGTCCGGCAATTGAATATGTCGCTGACATGCTGGGCATGGCCCACATTCGCGCGTTTGAGGTGGCCTCGTTCTACTTCATGTTCCAGCTGACCCCGACAGGCTCGGTTGCCCATGTGCAGATCTGCGGCACCCTGTCCTGCATGATTTGTGGGGCTGAGGACTTGATCAAGGTCTGTCAGGAAAAGATCGCCGAGAAGCCCTATACCCTGTCCGCTGATGGCAAGTTCACCTGGGAAGAGGTGGAATGCTTGGGCGCCTGCGCCAACGCGCCGATGGTGCAGATCGGCAAGGATTATTACGAAGATCTGAGCGTAGAACGTTTTGCTGAACTGCTGGACGAACTGGCCGCAGGCAGGGTGCCGGTGCCGGGTCCGCAGAACGGCCGTTTCGCGGCAGAGCCTCTTTCCGGTCTGACCTCGCTGAAGGATTTTGACAGCGGTAAAACCAAATACAACGCCTCAGCGCAGCTGGCGGTGGATCTTGGGGATACCGTGAAGCGCATCGACGGCACCGAAGTGCCGATCCTGACGCCTTGGATGAAGGGCAAGGATGCGGCAGAGGTTGCGGCCCCAGCAGGTGCGGCTGCGGCACCGGTGGAACCGGTTGCCAAACCGGCCCACGCCCAGGCAGCAGAGGCCAAAGCGGCGGCGCCGAAGGCCGAGAAAAAAGCCGCGCCCAAGAAGGCAGCGGCGAAGAAGCCTGCGAAAAAGGCCGAAGCGCCTGCGGCGGATGTGGCCGAGTCCGAACCCGAGGTTCTGACCGCCGCCCGCGCCGAAGGGGCGGATGATCTGAAACGGATCATCGGTGTTGGCCCGAAACTGGAGCAGACCCTGAACGAGCTGGGGTTCTTCCACTTTGACCAGATTGCCAAATGGACCGAGACCGAGATCCAGTGGGTCGACAACCGGTTGAAATTCAAAGGCCGCATCACGCGGGATGACTGGATTGGTCAGGCGGTCGAACTGGCCAAAGAAGCGGCCAAGAAAGACTGAGGACAGACACTGTGAGCGAACAGAAGGACGCAGAACTGGCACGCAAGGGACGCATCACCTCTTTGGTGATTGCGGGCACGGCGGTGTTCTGGATCGTGGCGTCCTTTGTGGGTGGGGAATTGGGGTTACCAAATCGCACCCGCGCGCTGTTCGATCTGATTGCCTTGGCGGGCTTTGTCTACGCCATCGTGATGATTTTCCAAATCTGGCGCGCGCGTCAGAACAGCAAAGGGTAACGGGATGCTGAAGGATCAAGACCGTATCTTTACCAACATCTACGGGATGCACGACCGCACGCTGGCCGGTGCCAAGGCGCGGGGCCATTGGGATGGCACCGCCGGTATCGTTCAGAAAGGGCGCGACTGGATCGTCGATCAGATGAAGGCCTCGGGTCTGCGCGGCCGTGGCGGTGCGGGCTTCCCGACCGGTCTGAAATGGTCCTTCATGCCGAAGGAAAGCGACGGGCGTCCGGCCTATCTGGTCATCAACGCGGATGAATCCGAACCCGGCACCTGTAAAGACCGCGAGATCATGCGCCATGATCCGCACACCCTGATCGAAGGGGCGTTGATCGCCTCTTTTGCGATGAATGCGCATGCGGCCTATATCTACATTCGCGGGGAATACATTCGCGAACGCGAAGCGCTGCAGTCAGCCATTGATGAGGCCTATGACGCGGGCCTTCTGGGCAAAAACGCGGCTGGGTCCGGCTGGGATTTCGACCTCTATCTGCACCACGGGGCAGGGGCCTATATCTGTGGCGAGGAAACCGCCCTGATCGAAAGCCTCGAGGGCAAAAAAGGCATGCCGCGCATGAAGCCGCCGTTCCCGGCCGGTGCGGGCCTTTATGGCTGCCCGACCACGGTGAACAATGTGGAATCCATAGCTGTTGTGCCCACCATCCTGCGCCGCGGGCCGGAATGGTTTGCTGGCTTTGGCCGCCCCAACAATGCGGGCACCAAGCTGTTTGCGATCTCGGGCCACGTCAACAACCCCTGTGTGGTTGAAGAGGCAATGAGCATCTCCTTTGAAGAGCTGATCGAGAAACACTGCGGCGGCATTCGCGGCGGTTGGGACAACCTCTTGGCGGTGATCCCCGGTGGTTCCTCTGTGCCTTGCGTGCGTGGTGAAAACATGCGCGACGCAATCATGGATTTCGACTACCTGCGCAACGATCTGGGCTCGGGCCTAGGCACTGCAGCGGTGATCGTGATGGACAAGCAGACCGACATCATCAAAGCGATCTGGCGTCTGGCAAAGTTCTACAAACACGAAAGCTGCGGCCAGTGTACGCCCTGCCGCGAAGGCACCGGCTGGATGATGCGCGTGATGGACCGGTTGGTTCGTGGCGAAGCAGAGCTGGAAGAGATCGACATGTTGTGGGATGTGACCAAGCAGGTCGAAGGCCACACTATCTGCGCCCTTGGCGATGCAGCAGCCTGGCCGATTCAGGGTCTGATCCGCAATTTCCGCGAGGAAATCGAAGACCGTATCAAAGCACAGAAAACCGGCCGCAAGTCGGCCATTGCGGCGGAGTGATCTAAGATGCGTGTCTTTATCCTCTGCCTGCTGAGCCTGTCGATCCTGTCCTCTTGTGGCTGGGCCAAGAACATCCAGAGCCGGAAGAACCGAGTTCTGTTTGAAAACCAGTATTTCCCCGCGCGTCTGACCACGACCCGCGAAGACAAACTGGCTTTCTCGGTTTCGGTGGATCGCATTGATCAGGGGCTGGTGCCCGCCCGTGAGGCTGGTCGCTTTGAGGCGACCAAATACTGCATCGACAAATTTGGCCGCTCAGATGTGATCTGGACCCAAGGCCCCGATGTGGAAGACGCTGAGCTGCAGCTGGACAACGGCCGCCTGATCCTTGAAGGACGCTGCGACGTATGATGGATTTTGTCATTATATCAGGGGTTTGCGCCGCTTGTTATTGCATAACAAGCCTCTGCACCCTCATCTCTGACGCGAAGGGACGCCCCGTGGCGGCCCTGTCTACGCGTGAACGTAAAGGAGATGACACATGCGCCTGATGATGACGACCGCTGTAGCCCTGACACTGGCTCTGACCCCGATTGGCGGTCAGGCCACCGCCAAACCGCCGCTGCGCGACGTGGCGGAGATTGACAGCAATATGCTCTGGGTGGCGCTGGCGATTGAAGTCTCTGACAAATGTGAAGAGATCAATGCCCGCACCCTGAAAGGTCTGGCTTTCCTCAATTCGCTGCGATCCCGCGCCAAGTCGATGGGATATTCGAGCGATGAGATCAAAGCCTATGTAAACAGCGACGCCGAGAAGGCCCGGATCCGGACCCTTGGCGAGGCTTACGTGAAATCAAAGGGGTTGAACCCCGCCGATACTGGTGACCTCTGCACCCTTGGCCATGCCGAGATTGCAGCGCGCAGCCAGATCGGAGTCCTGTTGAAAGCAAAGTGAGGCAAGATGTCCGACCTACGCAAGATCGTCATCGATGACCAGGAGATCGAAGCAGACGGGGCCATGACCCTGATCCAGGCCTGTGAACAGGCCGGGATCGAGATCCCGCGTTTCTGCTACCACGAACGTCTGTCGATTGCGGGCAACTGCCGCATGTGCCTTGTCGAAGTTGTTGGGGGCCCGCCGAAACCGGCGGCCTCCTGTGCAATGCAGGTGCGCGATCTGCGTCCCGGCCCCGAAGGCCAGCCGCCGGTGGTGAAAACCAACTCGCCGATGGTGAAGAAAGCGCGCGAAGGGGTGATGGAGTTCATGCTCATCAACCATCCGCTGGATTGCCCGATCTGCGATCAGGGCGGTGAATGCGACTTGCAGGATCAGGCGATGGCCTATGGCATCTCGGAAACCCGCTTTGCCGAAGGCAAACGGGCGGTGGATGATCTGGATCTTGGCCCGCTAGTTTCAACTGCGATGACCCGCTGCATCAGCTGCACCCGCTGTGTGCGTTTCACCACCGAGGTGGCCGGCATCACGCAGATGGGCCAGACCGGTCGTGGCGAAGACGCTGAGATCACCAGCTATCTGAACGAAACACTGGACAGCAACCTGCAGGGCAACATCATCGACCTTTGCCCGGTTGGCGCGCTGACCTCCAAACCCTATGCGTTCTCGGCGCGTCCTTGGGAACTGACCAAGACCGAAAGCATCGATGTGATGGATGCGCTTGGCTCCAACATCCGTGTGGACACCAAAGGCCGCGAAGTGATGCGGATCCTGCCGCGCAACCATGACGGTGTGAACGAAGAGTGGATTTCCGACAAAACTCGTTTTGTCTGGGACGGTCTGCGCCGCCAGCGTCTGGACGTGCCTTACATCCGTGAAAACGGCAAGCTGCGCAAAGCCTCCTGGGGCGAAGCGCTTGGTGCCGCTGCAGCGGCCATGAAAGGCAAGAAACTCGCCGGTCTGATCGGTGATCTGGTGCCGGTCGAAGCCGCTTTTGCGCTGAAAAACCTGATCGAAGGTCTGGGCGGCAATGTTGAATGCCGCACCGATAAGGCACGCCTGCCGATTGACAGCCGTTTCGGCTACGTTGGCAACGCCAGTATCGAAGACATTGATGACGCCAAGTTCATCCAGTTGATCGGCACCAACCCGCGCGAAGAAGCGCCGGTGCTGAACGCCCGGATCCGCAAGGCTTGGCTCAACGGGGCCAATGTTGGTCTGGTTGGGGAAGCCGTTGATCTGACCTATGACTACGCCCATGTCGGCACCGACCGCGCGGCGCTGGACAGCATCGTTGGCAAAGACTACGGCGCCGTGAAAGACGCGCCTTCCGTGGTGATTGTCGGGCAGGGCGCCCTGCGTGAAGCGGATGGTCTGGCGGTTCTGGCTGCGGCTCAGAAACTGGCAGAAGACACCGGGTCCAAGCTGATGGTGCTGCACACCGCCGCTGCCCGTGTGGGGGCGATGGACGTGGGCGCCGTCACCGAAGGTGGGCTTGAGGCCGCCACCAACGGGGCAGAGGTGATCTACAACCTCGGCGCGGATGAAGTAGAAATCGATGCGGGTGCATTCGTGATCTATCAGGGCAGCCACGGCGATCGTGGTGCACATCGTGCCGATGTGATCCTGCCCGCCGCCGCTTATACCGAAGAAAACGGTCTGTTTGTGAACACCGAAGGCCGCCCGCAGCTGGCGCTGCGCGCCGGGTTTGCACCGGGCGAGGCCAAGGAAAACTGGGCCATCCTGCGCGCGTTGTCGGCAGAGCTGGGCGATGCACAGCCCTGGGACAGCCAGGCGCAGCTGCGTCAGGCGCTGGTGGCGGCGGTGCCACATCTGGCCAAGGTCGATCAGGTTGTTGAGAACGAATGGGTCTCGCTGCCGCAGGACAAACTGGGCAAGGCCGATTTCATCAATGCGGTGACCGACTTCTACCTGACCAACCCGATTGCCCGCGCCTCCAGCCTGATGGCGGAGCTTTCGGCGGGTGCCAAGGCACGTGGTCAAGAGCAGGTTGCGGCCGAGTGATGATCCGCGCGGGTCTCATATCCCTGACGGCGGCCATGCTGCTTGCGGGTTGCGAAGCCTCGCAGCCCGATGCGCTGGCGTTTGTGCCAGACTATCAGGGTGTCGACACGCGGCTTTTGGACGGTGATCTGGTCAGCTTTGTGGTCGCGATGAGCGGCGCACGGGGCGCAGGCGATGTTGAGGATTATGCGGAATGTGCTGCGGCACAATACACGCTGATCCGCGGATACGGGTTCGCACGGCATGTGCGGACGAATGTGGAACAATCAAGCGGCCTGTGGCGTGCAGATGCGGTTTACACCATCTCACCCGCATTGCCGCGAGGCGCAAAAACGATCGATGCCGAAGTGGTGGTCGATCATTGCGTCGAAAACGGAATACCGACGGTGTGAGGACCTAATGGCAGAGTTTTTTACCACCCCCTTGGGAATAGCGGTCATCATCGTGGCGCAATGTCTTGCGGTTGTTGCCTTTGTGATGATCTCACTGCTGTTCCTGGTCTATGGTGACCGGAAAATCTGGGCCGCCGTGCAGATGCGGCGCGGTCCCAACGTTGTGGGGGCCTTTGGTCTGCTGCAATCGGTGGCGGATGCGCTGAAGTATGTGGTGAAAGAGGTTGTAGTGCCTGCGGGTGCGGACAAACCGGTTTTCTTTCTGGCACCGATGACCAGCTTTGTGCTGGCGATGGTGGCCTGGGCGGTGATCCCTTTCAACGACGGCTGGGTGTTGAGCGACATCAACGTGGCCATTCTCTTTGTGTTCGCTGTGTCCTCGCTTGAGGTCTACGGCGTCATCATGGGCGGCTGGGCGTCGAACTCGAAATACCCGTTCCTCGGCTCGCTGCGCTCTGCCGCGCAGATGATTTCCTATGAGGTGTCGCTGGGCCTGATCATCATCGGCATCATCATCTCGACCGGTTCGATGAACTTCGGCGACATCGTGCGGGCACAGGATGGCGATTACGGTTTCTTCAGCTGGTACTGGCTGCCGCATTTCCCGATGGTCTTCCTGTTCTTCATAAGCTGTCTGGCGGAAACCAACCGCCCGCCGTTTGACCTGCCGGAAGCGGAATCCGAACTGGTGGCGGGCTATCAGGTGGAATACTCGGCCACCCCGTTCCTGCTGTTCATGGCGGGGGAATATATCGCCATCTTCCTGATGTGTGCGCTGACCTCGCTGCTATTCTTCGGTGGCTGGCTGTCGCCGATCCCCGGCCTGCCGGATGGCGTGCTGTGGATGGTGGCCAAGATGGCTTTCTTCTTCTTCATCTTCGCAATGGTGAAGGCGATCACCCCGCGTTACCGCTACGACCAGCTGATGCGCATCGGTTGGAAAGTCTTCCTGCCGCTGTCACTGGCCTGGGTGGTGATCGTCGCATTCCTTGCAAAATTCGAAGCCTTCGGCGGCGCCTATGCCCGCTGGGCGATTGGGGGCTAAGCTCATGGCAAACGTCGACTATAAACGCGCCGCTGGCTATTTCCTGCTGAGCGACTTCGTCAAAGGGTTCAAACTGGGGCTGAAGTATTTCTTCGCGCCCAAATCCACCCTGAACTACCCGCATGAGAAAGGGCCGCTGTCGCCTCGTTTCCGCGGCGAACACGCGCTGCGCCGCTATCCGAACGGCGAAGAACGCTGCATTGCCTGTAAGCTCTGCGAAGCGATCTGCCCGGCGCAGGCGATCACCATCGACGCGGAACCGCGCGATGACGGATCGCGCCGGACCACACGTTATGACATCGACATGACCAAATGCATCTACTGTGGGTTCTGCCAAGAGGCCTGTCCGGTAGATGCAATTGTCGAGGGGCCGAACTTCGAGTTCGCAACCGAAACCCGCGAAGAGCTGTTCTACGACAAGGCCAAGCTGTTGGAAAACGGCGAGCGTTGGGAAGCGGAAATCGCGCGGAACATGGAACTGGATGCACCCTATCGCTGATCCGCGATAGGTGAGGGGAATAGATCATGGGCGCATGGGGCGTAGGCACATTTGAAGACGATACTGCTCTCGACTGGATCGAAGAGGAGTATTCTGCTGCGGGCGTCGAAGCCGTGCGCAGCGCGCTTCAGGATGTGATTGATCTGGAACCTGGTGACGCCATTGACTATGGCCTCGCCACTGCGGCCCGCGCCGCGGCTGAAATTGTGGCGCTGGCCTTTGATGCGGGCGGCGAACTGGGATCGGATGTGTCTGAGACAGCTGCGGAACATGCCGAACAGGTTGCCGAATATGATGACCTGCCAGCTTTGGCGCTGGTGGCGCTGGCGCGGATCACCGGTGAGGCCTCGGAACTTGCCGAGCTTTGGGACGAAAGCGATGCCAGCGCGGAGTGGGAAAATGCGGTTGCGGATCTGACCGCACGGTTGGAAGGGGTGAAATGAGCGATCACACAAACCCTTTTGAGCAGATGCTGGCGCAGATGACCGCCCAGGCACAGACCATGGCCAAGGCGATGAACCCGGCGCTGGAAAACTTCTCGCCGCAGGAGGCGTTCAAAGGTTTTGAACAACTCTGGCCCACCATGCCCAAGGAGCTCATGGAGATGACCTTTGGCAAGGGGATCAGCGATCAGGGTCTGGACGCCAAAACGCGCCTTCTGCTGACGCTGGCCGGGCTGACCATGCAGGGCGCCCAGAATGAAACAGGCATCCGGATGACAGTGCGCCACGCACTGGAAGCCGGCGCCACGGAAGACGAAATCGCCGAAAGCATCGCCCAGATGTCGATGTTTGCCGGCATACCCGCCATGACCAAGGCAATGGAATGTGCCCGAGAGGTCATGGCTGACAAAGAGGACAAAGAGACATGACGATTGCAGCGCTTGCATTCTATCTGTTCGCGATCTGCACCATCACTGGCGGGCTGTTCACCGTGATCAGCCGCAACCCGGTGCATTCGGTGCTCTGGCTGATCCTGGCCTTCCTGTCGTCGGCGGGGCTGTTTGTTCTGCTGGGCGCGGAATTTGTCGCCATGTTGCTGATCATTGTCTACGTCGGTGCGGTGGCGGTGCTGTTCCTGTTTGTGGTGATGATGCTGGACGTCGACTTTGCCGAGCTGAAGGCCGAGATGTCGCGCTACCTGCCGCTGGCGCTGTTGATCGGTGTGGTGCTGCTGATGCAGATGACGCTGGCCTATGGCGCCTGGGACTTTGCCGAACACGCGATGGACAACCGCGCGGCTGTGGCGCCCGAAGAGATGCAGAACACCGCCGCATTGGGGGTTCTGATCTATGACCGTTATTTCCTGCTGTTCCAACTCTCCGGTCTGGTGCTGCTGGTTGCGATGATCGGTGCGATCGTCCTGACCCTGCGCCACCGCACCAACGTCAAACGTCAGAACGTGCTGGCGCAGATGTGGCGTGATCCGGCCGAGGCGATGGAACTGAAAGACGTCAAGCCGGGGCAGGGACTGTAGTCATGCGTCGTTGCCACTCAATTGCACTTGGTATCCTGACTGCGGGCACCCTGTTGGCAGGAGCGAACGTAGGTTTCGCTGTCGGTATCACCTTCGGCAACATCCCTGGCGTTGAATACCTAGAGAGTAAATTGTCCAAATACTATTCGGACCAGTTTGGATTTCTGTCTTCTGAGTTTGCTAGCTGTTTGAATGCCGAGACTTGCGTGATTAGGCGATATCGCGTGTCGCACAAGTATTGCCGGGGGAACTGCTTTGTGCCACTCCGCGAATACAGTGTCGTTACTAGACGCGAGGCCATGAACAAGGGCCCGATTGTTATATTGGGTCGAACGTATCCAATGCCGCAGATTGCAGGGGCTTCGTTATCATCGGCGGCCTTCCGGCCACCGAATTTGCCTTTGGGAACGAAGGTAGCAATTGACGAGGCGATGGAACTGAAAGACGTCAAGCCGGGGCAGGGTCTGTGATGGCCTGGTGGGGTTGGCTCGCAATAACGGTGGCGCTTGTCGCCGCGATAAAAACGACCGCTAAGAAAGAGGGGCGGATATGATTGGACTTGAACATTACCTGACGGTGGCGGCGACGCTGTTCGTCATCGGCATCTTCGGTCTCTTTCTGAACCGGAAAAACATTATCATCCTGCTGATGAGCATCGAACTGATGCTGCTTTCGGTGAACATCAACCTTGTGGCTTTCTCCAGCTTTCTGGGCGACCTCGTGGGTCAGGTCTTCACGCTGTTTGTGTTGACTGTGGCGGCGGCTGAGGCGGCGATTGGTCTGGCGATCCTGGTCTGCTTCTTCCGCAACCGTGGCAGCATCGCGGTTGAAGACGTCAACGTGATGAAAGGCTGAGCCTGATGGAAAAGATTATCCTCTTTGCGCCGCTGATCGGCGCGTTGATCGGCGGCTTCGGCTGGCGCATCATTGGCGAGAAGGGTGCACAATTCGTCACCACTGGGCTGCTGTTTCTGGCGGCGCTGCTGAGCTGGATTGTGTTCCTGACCCATGATGCATCGGTGATCGAGCAGATCCACATTCTGGACTTCATCCAGTCCGGCACTTTGGACACCGCCTGGTCGATCCGTTTGGACCGGCTGACCTCGATTATGCTGGTGGTTGTGACCTCGGTTTCGGCCTTGGTGCACCTTTATAGCTTTGGCTACATGGCGCATGACCATGCCTGGAAAGAGGGCGAGCACTATAAGGCCCGCTTCTTTGCTTACCTGTCGTTCTTTACCTTCGCCATGCTGATGCTGGTCACTTCGGACAACCTGGTGCAGATGTTCTTTGGCTGGGAAGGCGTGGGCGTTGCCTCCTACCTGCTGATTGGATTTTACTACAAGAAACCTTCGGCCAATGCGGCCGCGATCAAGGCATTCGTGGTGAACCGTGTCGGTGACTTCGGCTTTGCGCTGGGGATCTTTGGCCTGTTCCTGCTGACCGACAGCATTTCGTTTGACGTGATCTTTGCCTCTGCACCTGAGCTGGCAGAGACCACCATCACCTTCCTCTGGACCGAGTGGAACGCGGCCAACCTTCTGGCCTTCCTGCTGTTCATCGGCGCGATGGGCAAATCGGCACAGCTGATCCTGCACACCTGGCTGCCTGACGCGATGGAAGGCCCGACCCCGGTGTCGGCCCTGATCCATGCAGCCACTATGGTAACCGCCGGTGTGTTCCTAGTCTGCCGCATGTCGCCGCTGATGGAGTTCGCCCCTGAGGCCACCGCCTTCATCACCGTCCTTGGCGCGACCACAGCGTTTTTCGCCGCGACCGTGGGTTTGGTGCAAAACGACATCAAACGTGTGATTGCCTATTCGACCTGTTCGCAGCTGGGCTACATGTTTGTGGCTGCCGGTGTGGGCGTCTATTCGGTTGCGATGTTCCACCTGTTCACCCACGCCTTCTTTAAGGCGATGCTGTTCCTGGGCGCGGGTTCCGTGATCCACGGCATGCACCACGAGCAGGACATGCGGAACTACGGCGGTCTGCGCAAGAAACTGCCCGTGACCTATTGGGCGATGATGATCGGCACCTTGGCGATCACCGGTGTTGGCATCCCGCTGTCTGGCTGGATTGGCTTTGCCGGCTTTGCCTCGAAAGACGCGGTGATCGAGAGCGCCTATGTCGGCTCGGCGGGTGGCTATGCCTTCTGGATGCTGGTCATCGCGGCGCTGTTCACCTCGTTCTACAGCTGGCGCCTGATGTTCCTGACCTTCTTCGGCGAACAGCGTGGCAACAAACAGACCCACGACCATGCCCATGAAAGCCCGACCGTGATGTTGATCCCGCTGGGTGTGCTGGCGCTGGGGGCGATGTTTGCCGGTATGATCTGGTATGGCTCGTTCTTTGGCAAAACCAACGAAGTGGTGAAATACTTCGGCGGCCATTACACCGCACCGGCCGAAGAGCTGGTGAAAGAGGTGGCAGAAGCCAACCCCAAAGCCTCAAAGCTGAAATACGTGATGGATGGCGCACCGGGTGAGGCGGCGATCTATATGGCACCGGAAAACACCGTCCTGCACGAAGCGCATTATGTGCCCACTTGGGTCAAGCTGAGCCCGTTTGTGGCAATGGTGATCGGCCTGTTGGTGGCGCTGTGGTTCTACATCTGGAACCCGTCGATGCCCGCCCGTGTGGCAGAGGCGAACCGTCCGCTGTATCTGTTCCTTCTGAACAAATGGTACTTCGACGAAATCTACGACTTCCTGTTTGTGAAACCGGCCCAAGCGCTGGGGCGCTTCCTGTGGAAACGCGGTGACGGCAATGTCATTGACGGTTTCCTCAACGGCGTGGCGATGGGCATCGTACCCTTCTTCACCCGTCTCGCAGGCAAGGCCCAGTCCGGCTACATCTTCACTTACGCCTTTGCGATGGTGCTTGGCATCGTGGCACTGATCACCTGGATGACGCTCAGCGGAGGAGCGCACTAATGACCAATCTTCTGCTTTCTCTGGTCACTTTCCTGCCGGCGCTGGCAGCGGTCATTCTGGCCGTTGGCGCGCGCGGGGATGACGCGGCCACGCAGCGCAATGTCAAATGGGCGGCGCTGATCACCACGGTGGTCACCTTCCTGATTTCGCTGTTCATTCTGGCGGAATTCGACCCCAACAACACCGGCTTCCAGTTTGTGGAAGAGCGGGACTGGCTGCTGGGACTGAAATACAAGCTGGGAGTAGACGGGATCTCGGTCCTGTTTGTCATGCTGACCACTTTCATGATGCCGCTGGTGATCTGGGCCAGCTGGGATGTGAAAAGCCGCGTCAAGGAATACATGATTGCCTTCCTGCTGCTGGAGACCCTGATGCTGGGTGTCTTCATGGCGCTGGACCTGGTTCTGTTCTACCTGTTCTTTGAAGCCGGTTTGATCCCGATGTTCCTGATCATTGGCATCTGGGGCGGGGCCAACCGCATCTATGCGTCGTTCAAGTTCTTCCTCTACACCTTCCTTGGCTCGGTGCTGATGCTGGTGGCGATGGTGGCCATGTTTGTGGACGCAGGCACCACCGATATCCCGTCCCTGATGAACCACAGCTTCGGCTCTGATCAGTTCAGCGTTCTGGGCATTCAGATCGTAGGCGGCATGCAGACGCTGCTGTTCCTGGCCTTCTTTGCCAGCTTTGCGGTGAAAATGCCGATGTGGCCGGTCCACACCTGGTTGCCGGATGCCCACGTTCAGGCGCCGACCGCCGGTTCGGTGGTGCTGGCAGCAATCCTGCTGAAGATGGGGGGCTATGGCTTCCTGCGGTTCAGCCTGCCGATGTTCCCCATCGGGGCTGATGTGATGACACCGCTGGTGCTGTGGATGTCGGCAATTGCGATTGTCTACACCTCGCTGGTGGCGCTGGTGCAGGAAGACATGAAAAAGCTGATCGCCTATTCCTCGGTGGCGCACATGGGCTACGTGACCATGGGCATCTTTGCAGCCAACCAGCAGGGCATTGACGGCGCGATCTTCCAGATGATCAGCCACGGCTTCATCTCGGGCGCGCTGTTCCTCTGTGTCGGCGTGATCTACGACCGGATGCACACCCGCGAGATCGACGCCTATGGCGGTCTGGTCAACCGGATGCCGGCCTATGCGCTGATCTTCATGTTCTTCACCATGGCCAATGTTGGCCTGCCGGGCACCTCGGGCTTTATCGGGGAATTCCTGGTTCTGATGGGGATTTTCCAGGTCAACACCTGGGTGGCGATGATCGCAACCTCGGGTGTGATCCTGTCGGCGGCCTATGCGCTGTGGCTCTACCGCCGCGTGGTGATGGGCGACCTGATCAAAGAGAGCCTCAAGACCATCAGCGACATGTCTTTCCGCGAGCGTGCAATCTTTGCACCGCTAGTGGTCATGACCCTGCTCTTGGGTGTCTACCCACCGCTGGTGACCGATATCATCGGCCCGTCGGTTGAGGCGCTTATCAACAACTACCAACTGGCCCTCGCGGAGGCGCCGAGCGCCACTGCTGTGGCCGTATCGCACTAACGGGAGCCCTGAGAGATGATCCAGGCTGATCTGAATATTATCCTGCCGGAAATCCTGCTGGCCGTTTACGCGATGCTGGCGCTGGTCTTTGCTGTCTATACCGGTAAGGACAAGCTGGCACCGATGCTGACCTGGCTGACCGCGCTGGTCTTTGTGCTGCTGGCGGCGTGGATTGGCATGTCGGGCGTTGGCAATAACGCCGCCTTCCATGACATGTTCCATGACGACGGTTTTGCCCGCTTTGCCAAAGTGGCGGTGCTGCTGAGTGCAGCGGCCATTCTGGTGATGAGCCAGGACTACATGAGCCGCCGTGATATGTTGCGGTTTGAATATCCCATGCTGATGGCGCTGGCTGTTGTGGGCATGATGGTGATGGTGTCGGCGGGGGATCTGATGGCGCTGTATCTGGGCCTCGAACTGCAGTCGCTGTCGCTTTATGTCATCGCCTCGCTGCGCCGCGACAGCATCAAGTCGACCGAGGCTGGCATGAAGTATTTCGTGCTGGGCTCGCTCAGCTCGGGCCTGCTGCTGTTTGGGTCGTCGCTGGTCTACGGTTTCTCGGGCACCACGCTGTTCTCGGGCATCATCGAGGCCGCATCTGGTGGGCATGCTTCGTTGGGGCTGCTGTTTGGTCTGGTGCTGGTCATCTCGGGCCTGGCGTTCAAAATCTCGGCCGTGCCGTTCCACATGTGGACACCGGACGTCTATGAGGGTGCGCCAACACCGGTTACAGCCTTCTTTGCCACCGCCCCAAAGCTGGCGGCAATGGCGCTGTTTGCCCGGGTGATGCATGACGCCTTTGGCGGCGTCACCGCGGACTGGCAACAGATCGTGGCCTTCCTGTCGTTGCTGTCGATGTTCCTTGGCGCGGTTGCAGCCATTGGTCAGACCAACATCAAACGTCTGATGGCCTATTCGTCGATTGCCCATATGGGTTATGCGATGATGGGGCTGGCGGCGGGCACCGCCTTTGGGGTGCAGGCGCTGCTGATCTACATGGCGATCTACGTGACGATGAATGTGGGCACCTTTGCCTTCATCCTGTCGATGGAGAAAGACGGCCAACCGGTGACCGACATCAATGCGCTGAACATGTATGCCAAACGCGAGCCCGGCAAAGCGCTGGCGATGCTGATACTTCTGTTCTCGCTGGCGGGGGTGCCGCCGATGGTGGGGTTCTTTGGCAAGTTCTACGTGCTGAAAGCCGCCTATGAGGCCGGTCTGGTCTGGCTGG
The DNA here is from genome assembly GCF_047123305.1 of Thalassobius sp. MITS945101. Lineage (GTDB taxonomy): Bacteria > Pseudomonadota > Alphaproteobacteria > Rhodobacterales > Rhodobacteraceae > Thalassobius. Next base: position 3,806,683 of record NZ_CP138918.1, on the reverse strand, counting down.
CAGTGTTGGGTGTGATCGCATCGGTGATCGGGGCCTTCTACTATATCCGCATCGTCTACTACATGTACTTCGGTGAAGAAGGCGATGAGAGCCTTGATAAGGGATCTGCTCCGGTGCTCTGGGGCTTCCTGATGGTGTCTGCAGCGATCATTGGTCTGGCCTGGCTGCCGGGCCTGAATCTGCTGGGGCTGGAAACCTGGGCAGCAGCTGCGGCGGCAACGCTGGTGAATTAAAGCGACAGGACGGGGCGAGATATGAAATTGGCCCCAACCTTGCAAGTTTTACGGCGCGCGCGGCATCCCGCGCGCGCCGATGTGTTTGCCCCCTGGACATATGCCGCTGACGCGGCAGGCCTCCGGCGGGGATATTTGTGCCAAGAAGAAAGGCGGTAGGTCATGCAGGACTGGCCGGATGGTTATGGAAAACGGGTGCTGGAGACAGTGGACAGCACCAATGCAGAGGCCGCGCGGATCGCCGATGATCTGGCCGGGCCCGAATGGATCCTGGCGCTGGAACAGACCGCAGGACGCGGGCGGCGTGGCCGGGCCTGGGTGAACCCGGCGGGCAACTTTGCAGCCACGCTGGTGCTGCATCCGACCGAGACGCCGGATGTGGTGGCGCTGCGCAGCTTTGTGACCTCTCTGGCGCTTTATGATGCATTTGCCACAGTGACCGGCCGCCCGCAGGGGCTGAGCCTCAAGTGGCCCAATGACGTATTGCTGAACGGCGGCAAGGTGGCGGGCATTCTGTTGGAGAGTGTCGGCATGGCGCGCGACATTCGCCATATCGGCATTGGCATTGGGGTGAACCTGAAACAGGCCCCGGTGCCGGATGAGGTGGAGGCGGGCGCCTTGCGCCCCGTGTCGCTGCTGTCGGAAACCGGGGTGGATGTCACCCCGGAAGAGTTCCTTGACGTGCTGGCACCGGCCTATGCCCACCATGAGGCGCAGTTCCGGATTTACGGCTTTGCCCCGATCCGCGAGCTGTGGCTGGCCCGCGCGGCGCGTCTGGGCGAGGTAATTACGGCACGTTCTATGCGAGAAGAGGTCACAGGCACCTTTGAGACGGTGGACGAGGCGGGCAGTCTTGTCCTATCCACCGCCAAAGGCCGCGCGGTCATCGCTGCGGCTGACATCTTCTTCTGAAGCATCCACGGGGGGCGTCCATGCTTCTGGCCATTGACTGCGGCAATACAAACACGGTGTTTTCGATCTGGGACGGTGAAAAGTTTCTCTGCACCCTGCGGACCTCAACCCATCACGCGCGCACGGCGGATGCCTATTTCACCTGGTATTCGACGCTGATCAACCACTACGGCATTAAGGCAAAAATTACCGATGTTGTGATTTCCTCAACCGTGCCACGGGTGGTGTGGAACCTGCGTGTCTTTGCCGACCGGTTCTTTGGCTGTCGCCCGCTGGTGGTGGGCAAGCCCGATTGCCTGCTGCCGCAGGCGCCGCGCGTGGATCAGGGCACTCAGCCCGGGCCGGATCGTCTGGCCAATGCGGTGGCGGCATTTGAACGCCACGGGGGCAATGTGGTGGTGGTGGACTTTGGCACCGCCACGAACTTTGACGTGGTGGCCGAGGATGGCGCCTATGTTGGCGGCGTGATTGCCCCGGGGGTGAACCTCAGCCTTGAGGCGCTGCATTCCGGTGCCGCCGCCCTGCCGCATGTGGATGTCAGCCAGCCCGAGCGCGTGATCGGCACAAATACCGTTGGCTGTATTCAATCTGGTGTCTTTTGGGGCTATACCGGCCTCATCGAAGGCATTATCGCCCGTATCAAGTCTGAATACGGCAAACCCATGAAAGTGGTCGGCACCGGTGGTCTGGCGCCTCTCTTTGAGAAAGGCGACCATCTGTTTGACACCATCGAAGACGATCTGACCATGCACGGCCTGACCGTGATCCACAAATACAACAAGGACCAAGGCAACATATGAGCAGCCAGCGCCTGATCTATCTTCCTCTCGGTGGCGCGGGGGAGATTGGAATGAACTGTTACGTCTACGGCTACGGCCCGGAGGATCAGGAACGTCTGATCCTGGTCGACCTGGGCGTGACCTTCCCGGATATGGACGGCACCCCCGGTGTTGATCTGATCCTGCCCGATATCGCCTGGCTGGAAGAGCGCAAGGACCGTCTGGACGCGATCTTTATCACCCATGCCCACGAAGACCATGTTGGCGCAGTGGGCCATCTCTACGATCGTCTGGGCGCACCGATCTATGCCCGGGCTTTCACCGCCAATATCGCGCGGCATAAGATGGGTGAATACGGCTACTCCAACGACGTTGTGCGCACGGTGTCGCCCTGGCCGGAAACCGTGAAGGCGGGCCCGTTTGAGGTCTCTTTCCTGCCGATTTCGCATTCGATCCCCGAAAGCTCGGGCCTGGTGATTGACAGCCCGGCGGGGCGTGTGATGCACACCGGCGACTTCAAACTGGACAAGGCCCCGATTGTGGGCGAGCCCTATGATCCTGATCTCTGGGGTTCGGTGGCGAAAGACGGCGTTAAGGCGTTGATCTGTGACAGCACGAATGTGTTCAGCCCGCAGGCTGGCCGTTCTGAATCCACCATTGGGGGCGAGATTACTTCGCTGGTGGCTGAAGCGCCGGGGATGGTGGTTGCCACCACCTTTGCCTCTAACGTGGCGCGGGTGAAGACGCTGGCCGAAGCCGGTGAGCGGGCAGGGCGGTCGATCTGCCTGATGGGCCGCGCCATGCGTCGGATGATCGAAGCGGCGTTGACGACCGGTGTGCTATCGGACTTCCCCAAGGTGATCAGCACTGATGACGCACAGAAGATCCCACGTGAAAACCTGATGCTGCTGGTGACCGGATCGCAGGGCGAACGTCGTGCGGCCTCGGCGCAGCTGGCAAACGGTAAATACAACGGTATGCGCCTGAAAGAGGGCGATCTATTCCTGTTCTCCTCCAAGACCATTCCTGGCAATGAACGTGGCGTGATCCGTATCATGAACCAGTTCTCGGAAATGGGAGTGGATGTAGTGGATGATGCGGGCGGGCGTTACCACGTTTCGGGCCATGCCAACCGACCCGACCTGATCGAGATGCACAAGCTGGTCCATCCTGAGATGGTGATCCCGATGCATGGTGAACACCGTCACCTGCGGGAGCACTCAAAACTGGCGGAAAGCAACGGCTACGCCTCGACCATTGCGGTCAACGGCACCATGCTGGACCTTAGCGGCGCGCAGCCGCGTGTCTGCGGCTATGTTGAGACCGGTCGGACCTATCTGGACGGCGCGGTGCAATATGGTGCACTGGACGGCATTGTGCGGGACCGGATGCGGATGGCGCTCAACGGTCATGTGCTGGTCACGGTCATTCTGGATGAAGACAATGAACCGCTGGGCGATCCCTGGTGTGAGCTCAAGGGTCTGGCGGAAACCGGCAAGTCCAACGCGCCGCTGGTGGATGTGCTGGAGGAAGACCTCAATCAGTTCATGGGCCGCGCCTCGCAGCGCACGCTGGATGACGATGACAAGCTGGAAGATGAGCTGCGCAAGATCACCCGCCGGTCGGCGATGAGTGAGATTGGCAAGAAGCCTGAGGTTACCGTGGTTATCTCGCGCCTGTCGGCGTGAGGGGGATACCCTGACAAAAGAAAAGGCGCTCCGAACGGGGCGCCTTTTTTGTTTTGGGGTGAGAAAAATTCGCGCGGGATCTACCCCTCGATCACCACACCGCGCCGACCTGCCAGATCGGTGAAATATTGCCAGGCCACACGGCCAGAGCGGGCACCACGGGTGGCCTGCCATTCGATCGCTTCCGCCCAGAGCGTCTCTTCGTCGATTTCAACACCATAGGCCTTGCAGTAGCCGCGGATCATGTCGAGGTAGTCATCCTGCGAACAGGGGTGAAAGCCCAGCCAGAGGCCAAAACGATCCGACAGCGAAACCTTTTCTTCAACCGCCTCGGAGGGGTTGATGGCGCTGGAACGTTCGTTTTCGATCATATCGCGCGGCATCAGGTGGCGGCGGTTCGAGGTGGCGTAGAACACCACATTGTCGGGCCGCCCTTCGATGCCGCCGTCCAGAACCGCCTTCAGCGATTTGTAATGCTGGTCGTCATGGCCAAAGCTGAGGTCGTCACAGAACAAGAGGAACCGCGCCTCAGAGCCGCGCAGCAGGTTCATCAGCCGTGACACCGATGGCAGATCCTCGCGCTGAAGCTCCACGATCTTCAAATCATGGCCCTGACGCAGGACCTCTGCGTGAATGGCCTTCACGATGGAGGATTTGCCCATGCCGCGTGAACCCCAGAGCAGGGCGTTGTTGGCCGGCAGGCCTTTGGCAAATTGGAGCGTGTTGGCCAGCAGTGTTTCGCGGGTGCGGGTCACGCCAACCAGCAGCGACAGGTCCACCCGGTTGACCTTTGCCACCGGTTCCAGTCGGTCGGGTTCCACATGCCAGACAAAGGCATCCGCAGCGGCAAAGTCAGGTGCAGAAAGAGGCGCCGGAGCCATTCGCTCCAGCGCCTCTGCAATACGTTTTACGGTCTTTTTCACTTGTCGCTTTCCTTAGCGTTTTCGGCCTCATCGGCGTCAAACTCGGCCATCAATGGATCATCGAAGGCCTCTTCATCGTCGTAGTACCCTTCGGCGCGCAACTGTGCTTCGCGTTTGGTTTCCACACGGGCCACCAGAAAGATCGAGACTTCATAAAGGCCGTAGACTACAACAAATAGGATCAGCTGTGTGGTCACATCCGGCGGCGTCACCAGCGCGGCGACAGTCAGGATGCCGACAACCGCATACTTACGCGTGTTGCGCAGACCTGCGGCCGAGGCCAGACCGGCCTTGCCCATCAGCGTCAGCAGAACCGGCAGCTGGAAACACAGGCCAAAGGCGACGATCATCTTCAGGGTAATGTCGAGGCTTTCGTTGACCTTGCCGTTAAAAACAATGTCGATGCCTTCTTTGGCGGCTTCCATCGACCCCTCAACCTCTTCACCGACCAGCAGCGCGGAGACAAACGAGGGGAAATCAGCAAAACCCAGGAAGAAGGCCATCGCCAGCGGGATCACCACATAATGCGAAAAGGCCGCGCCCAGCAAAAACAACGCCGGGGAGGCGATCAAGAAGGGCAGGAAGGCGTTTTTCTCATTTTTGTAGAGACCCGGGGCCACAAACCGCCAGAGCTGATAGCCGATCACCGGGAAGGCCAATGCCAGCCCGCCGACCATCGAGATGCGGATCAGGGTAAAGAAGTATTCCTGCGGTGCGGTGTATTGCATCACCGGATTGGGGTTGCCCAGATCCCGCATAGTTTTCTCAATCGGATCCAGCAGGAAATCCAGCAGCTGCCCGCCAAAGGCAAAGCAGATGATCATGCCGACCAGAAACGCCAGCACGGCCCGGATCAGCCGTGTGCGCAGCTCTGCCAGATGCTCGATCAGCGGGGCGCTGGAATCTTCCAGCTCATTCGTGTCGCTCATGGCTGTTCCTTAGCCCTTGGTGTCAGGATCCGTTGCGGGTGTGGCCTCGGCCTCCGCAGCCGCTTCTGCCGCTTTGGCTGCATCTGCTGCCTGACGGTCCTGCGCCTTTTTGGCGGTGGCTTCCTGAATTTTACGCGCCGCATCGGCACGGTCATCGGACAGGGCGCCTTCTTCTGGCTCCCATTTGGTGAAGCTGTCGGTGGCTTCCTTGACCTTGTCCATTCCGAACTGGGTGGGGTTCGTCGCCGCTTTCAGGCTTTGACTAACCTCTTTCATGCCGGATTCATCCGCAGCCTGATCCATAGCGCGGCTAAATTCGCGCGCCATGCCTTTGGCTTTGCCGACGAAACGCCCAACAGAACGGAACAACATTGGCAGGTCTTTGGGGCCGACGACGATCAGCGCCACAATGCCGATCACCAGCAGTTCGGTCATGCCCAGATCAAACATGGGCTTAGGCCTTGTCTTTTTCGGTCTCCGGGGTCACGTCCTTGGCTTCGGCAGCCTGGTCTTCCAGCTCTGCTTTGCCTTCGTTGACGCCGCGCTTGAACGAGGTGATGCCTTTGCCAACTTCACCCATCAGCGAGCTGATTTTGCCGCGACCGAAAAGGACCAGCACCACAACGGCGATCAGAAGAAGGCCGGGAAGGCCGATATTGTTCAGCATAGTGTCTCTCCCATGATACGGGGCCGCGCTGTTCGGTCCCGTCGAAATTCCTTCTAGGTATCTAATGGCTCGACCGCCGCGTTGGAAGAACCAAAGCGCCGCATGGGCCGTATTTTTCCATGAACCACAAGAAAAGACGGGATTTTGACGATTGCGCTACCCAGAACTGCGTAGGGAAAGGCGTGTCAGGCTGGGTTAATCCGCGCGCGGAAAGACGAAACAGCGATCGCGACGGAACATCAGCCACAGGGCACGCCCCTGCTGCGGCAGGAAGACATTGGGCACCGTTGCCTTCAGGATCGAGCCATCATAGTCCATCCGGATCTCCACCAGACTCTCGGAGCCCATAAAGCGCGCGCGCACCACTTCGCCGCGGGCAGCAACGCCATTCTGCGGTGTCGGCTCAGGACCTTTGCCATTGCGGTCAAATTCGATCTTCAAGTGCTGCGGACGGATCACGATGTCGACTTCGCCACCGTCCTGCACCCCGGGGGCTAGGAACTGACCAAAGGGCGTCTCACAGAGCGCCCCCTGCACCTTGCCGCAGATCACATTGATATCGCTGAAGAAAGCGACCGCCTGCCGGTCTTTGGGCGCGTTGTAGATATTGTAGGGGGCGCCTTGCTGCACGATCTTGCCGCGCCGCATCAGTGCAATTTCATCCGCCATTCGCATGGCCTCTTCCGGTTCATGCGTCACCAGCAGAACCGCGGCATCTTCCTGTTTCAGCAGCTCAAGCGTCTGGTCGCGGATGTCATCGCGCAGCCGGTTGTCGAGGCCCGAGAAGGGTTCGTCCATCAGCATGATCTTGGGGCGCGGTGCAAGCGCACGGGCCAGGGCCACACGTTGCTGTTCACCGCCAGACAGCAGATAGGGGTAACCATCGATGAACCGGCGCAGCCCCACCTTATCCAGCAATTCCTCCACTCGCGCTCGTTTTTCGGCCTTGGAACCGGTCAGGCCAAAGGCGACGTTATCGCCCACGGTCAGATGCGGAAACAGGGCGAAGTCCTGAAACATCAAGCCGATGTTGCGGCGCTCTGGCGGGATGCGAAACTGGGTGTCGCATATCAGGTCGCCGTCCACGTAGATCTCACCGCTGTCCTGCATCTCCACCCCTGCGATCATCCGCAGCGTGGTGGATTTGCCGCAGCCCGAGGGGCCAAGCAGGCAGGTCACCTGACCCGGCATAACCCGCAGCGAGACGTCATCCACCACACGGGTGCCACCAAAACTGCGCACGAAGTTGCGCACTTCGAGACGGGGAACCGGGGCAGAGCTGTGCGGGAGGGCGTTTTCGGCGGCGGACAAGGCGTTTCCTTGGGCGGTTTCAGGTGGCACGTCGGCTATCCGATTAAAAACATCGGGATTTCCCGACCCTTAGCAACCCTTGTCCCCCCGCACAAGAGATCAGCAGCAGGGCGCGGCAGCCTGTCCCGTGTCACGTTCAAACGGGCTTTCGCCGCCGCAGCCTTCGAAGATGCCATAATGGGTGGAGAAATCACCGATGAAGGTGAAGTGTTCCGCCAAGCGGTTCTCGGCCAGCATTTTCCAGGTGTTGCCACAAACAGGGAAGACCTTACCGGTCTCGATCATGTGGTGATCATCCAGCAGGAAGTGATGCGGCGCATGGGGCAGGGTGCCTTTGTAGATCACTGCTTGGCCATAGTCCTCACAGGCGCTTTCCAACCCATCCAGTTTAAACAGACGATAGGTGGCAGAGGTGAAGGACAGCGGTGCAACCCGTTGTTCCAGAATAGGGTTTTCAATGGTCAGGGGGCGGTGGTTTACCAATCGCGGATCGTCAAAACCTGCCCGTTTGGCAAAGGTCAGGAAGTCATTCCAGTAGAGCGCACCCGACAGGCATTCGCCATATAGCACTTCATCCTCAGCCATCGCGCGCGGCACACGGCGGTCGGCATAAACGTCAGAGAAATACATCTCCCCACCGGGTTTCAGCAGGTGATAGGCGCCGTCCAGTACCGCCTGCTTGTCGGTCGAGAGGTTCACCACACAGTTCGACACAATGACGTCAAAGCTGCCGGGTTCCAGTCCCAGTTGGTCCAGCTGTTCGATAAAGCCTTCGCGGAAATCGACGTTGGCGAAGCCAAATTTCTCGGCGTGCCAGTCCTGATGGGCGCGGGCGACGGTCAGTTGTTCGGCGGTCATGTCCACCCCAACAACCGCGCCTTCAGGCCCAACCAACTGGGCCAGCGCATAGACGTCCCGCCCCGCGCCACAGCCCAGATCCAGCACCCGCGCACCTTCCAGACCGTCGGGCATCACCAGACCGCAGCCATAGTAGCGCATCAAGACCTCGTCATGCACATTGCGCAGCACGTCTTTGACATGTTCGGGCATTTCATCGGGGGTGCAACAGGCGTTGGTTTGCAGGTCCTCACTGCTTTGCAGAACCTTGCCGTAATAGTCCTGAACCTTTTCGTGTTTCATTAGATCGCCCCCAATTTGTCTTGCGCTGCAAAGGGGATAAGCGGCAATGCAAAACCCCGCAATCCAATGTTGCGGGGTCTCACGCGATTGTGGGCGAATGTCAGCAGCCGGGTTTCAGGCGGTCAGCTCGAACCCGGTTTCGGCAATGATCCGGCCGTTGACCTGCAATTCCACACGGTGGGGGCCGGGATGCAGCGTGAAGGTTGAGGCGTTGCCCTTGAGCTTATGTGATTTTTTCAGTTGCAGCGGTTTGCCGGCCGTTATCTTCGCTTGTTTCAGCTTGTGCACTTTGCGGCCGGTCTTGCCGTTTGGCCGGTGGAAGTGCAGCACGTAATCCACCATGACCGGCAGGGTTTCGGGACAGTTGAGGGTGACGTCCAGTGTCACCGCCGTGTCGATCTTCACTGGATCCGGGCTGGCGCTGATGGTGCCTGAAACGGGGGCATCGGCGCGATACCCCAGCAATGCCATCGCGCGGGCATCCCCCTCTTTGATGAGGTTACGCAGCGCGTGTTTTGTCAGCCACTCTAGCTCTTTCGGGGTCTGTCGGGCCGTAGAGGCCCAGCGTTCCAACCTGTCCATCATTTCCGCAGGATGTGGCTTCGCCAGATCATTCAGGTGATTTGCAACAGAGCGGGTGACAAAACGGGTTTTGTCGGCATGCAGCTGATCCAGATAGGGCAGCGGGCGCAGCGGGTCGATCTGCACCTTTTTGCCCCAGGGCAGGCGGGGACGTGTGCCTTCACTGACCAGACGGCGCAGATGGTAATGATCCGCCGTCACCCATGTGTCGAGCGCGGCAAAGACCTCTTCTTCCCAAGTGTTGAGAAACGGGCGGATCGCAAATTCCATCGAAAACCGTGTGGTCACCTCGGCCAATAGCGGGAGTGAAGCCGCTGGGGCATCCAGCCCGCGAGCCACTATGAAATCCCCCAAAGGGGCAAAGATGAAATCGCCGAAGTCATCATCGGACAGCTTGGGATCACAGGGCGCGGGCAGGGCGGCTTGGATGATGTCATAACTTTGCTGCAGATCCTGCGGCAGTTTCTGTTCCAACACCCGCGCAATCAGGTTCTGTCGCTGTGTCAGTTCCAGCGGCAGCAGCTCTGCCATGACATCGGCCTGAAAACCTTCGCGGTCAAATCCGTCCCAGGCGTCGGCAAAAAGGCCGCCGAGATAGGCGACCTTGGTTTCATTGAATAAATGGTCTTTGAGGGAAAAAGCTTCGGTCATTCTAAGGGCCTGTCTGAAATTGCGACGGTCAGATTACATGACGGAAGGTGTGGCGCCACCGTCCAGCAGGACGTTCTGCCCCACCATGAAGCCCGCGTGCTGCGAACACATGAAGGCGCAGGTCTGGCCGAATTCTTCCGAAGTACCATAGCGGCCCGCGGGGATCGTTGCGGCGCGTTGGGCCTTGGCTTCATCCATCGAGATGCCCTGCTGCTGGCTGACGCCGCTGTCCAGCGCAACGGCGCGGTCGGTGGCGTGGATGCCCGGCAGGAGGTTGTTGATGGTCACCCCTTTGCCCGCGACCTGACGCGAGGTGCCAGCCACATAGCCGGTCAGACCGGTGCGGGCAGCGTTTGACAGGCCCAGAACAGGAATCGGCGCTTTGACAGAGACCGAAGTGATATTGACGACACGGCCCCAGCCACGGTCCATCATGCCGGGCACCAGCGCTTTGATCAGTGCGATCGGGGCCAGCATATTGGCATCCAGCGCGGCAATGAAATCGTCGCGGTCCCAATCGGTCCACATGCCGGGGGGCGGGCCGCCTGCATTGTTGATCAGAATGTCCACCTGACCAGCCACTTCCAGCACCTGTGCCTGACCTTCGGCGGTGGTGATATCGGCGGCAACGGTTTCCACCTCCACGCCATATTTCGCCCGAATGTCAGCGGCTGCAGCCTCAAGCGCTTCTGCGCCGCGGGCGTTCATCACCAGATTGACGCCGGCCTCGGCCAGCGCTTCTGCACAGCCGCGCCCCAGACCTTTGGACGAGGCACAAACCAGCGCACGTTTGCCGGAAATCCCAAGATTCATGAATTATTCTCCCTTGTGCCAATAAAATGGCGTTTCATGATACCGTTAAGTATAGTGGGGCCTCCAAAAGAAAAGTGCCAGCAAAAGGCCCCGGCTTTGCACAATTTGCGCCGCATTCCTGAAATAATGCTGACAGGAAACCAAGTTGCGCCTGCCCGCAAAGGGCTGGCTGTGTTGCCGATCTGGCTGTGAGAGTAGACTGTTATGAATGATTTCGCCCCAAGCTCCGTCTTTACCCTGCCGGCATACCGCTCTGCGGCGCTGGTGGTGTCACATGGCGCAAACCTGGGGGATTCGCTGTCATTCGCGGATGAACTGGTGTTGGATGACACCTATTTCCTGAAAGGCGCGGCGCGCGCGGCGCGTCTGGCCGTGGTGCCGGGGCGGTCGGGCGTTTTCACCATTGCGCCCGCCACGGAGTTGGGCACACCCGGCTGCCAGCTGCATCTGGACAGCTGCCTGACCTTCATGTCCTCCGACGGTGTTACGACAGAAGCGCTGGTATTGGTCGAAGTGGATGAAGAGGGCGACGTGAACGAAGTTTATGCGCTGCCCCTGTCGCCGATCCAGCCCAAGGCAGAATTGACGCTGGTGGGGGTCGATACCGACAACCCGCGCACCAAACTGGCAGAGGTTGCCTGCGTCAGCTTTACCGCCGGCACGCGCATCACAATGGCCACCGGTGAACAGCGCAAGATCGAAGATCTGACGGTGGGCGAACGGGTGCTGACCCGCGATGACGGCCCACAGGAACTGCGCTGGATTGGCCAGTCCACGGTCCGTGCATTGGGGGAATTTGCGCCGGTTCTGATCAAGGCTGGCACGTTGCACAATGCCAACGACCTTGTGGTCAGCCCGGAACATCGTCTGTTTGTCTACCAACGCACCGATGAATTGGGCGCTGGCCGGTCCGAGGTGCTGATCAAAGCCCGCGATCTGGTCAACGGCACTTCTGTGGTGCAGCTGGATGGTGGCTTTGTGGAATATTACCAGCTGCTGTTTGACGATCACCAGATCATCTACGCTGAAGGCATCGCTGCCGAAACCCTGTTGGCCGATCTGCGCACCTCACCGGCTTTGCCGCCGGAAGTGGCGGAACGTCTGCGCTCTGGCACGCTGCGCCATTCGGACCGCAGCTATCTGGAGTTTGAGCTGTCCAAGGTTGACACCGGTGAGGCGGACATGACCTCGGTCCTGCGTCGCGCGTCTACAGGCTAAACCGTACAGCAACGGGTTATTGCCACGCGGACACGCCGCAGCTATATCCCGCCTCATGTTAGACACCGCACCAAACCGCCCCGACCTGCCGCCCGAGATTGCGCGTCGTCGCACCTTTGCGATCATCTCGCACCCGGATGCCGGCAAAACGACCCTGACGGAAAAGTTCCTCCTTTATGGTGGTGCGATTCAGATGGCGGGGCAGGTGCGCGCCAAAGGCGAAGCACGTCGGACCCGGTCTGACTTCATGCAGATGGAAAAGGATCGCGGGATTTCGGTCTCGGCCTCGGCGATGTCGTTCGATTTTGGCAAGTTCCGCTTCAATCTGGTGGACACCCCTGGTCACTCGGACTTCTCCGAAGACACTTACCGGACGCTGACAGCGGTGGATGCGGCGGTGATGGTGATCGACGGGGCAAAAGGTGTGGAAAGCCAGACGCAGAAACTGTTCGAGGTCTGCCGCCTGCGCGATCTGCCGATCCTGACCTTCTGTAACAAGATGGACCGCGAAAGTCGCGACACCTTTGAAATCATCGATGAGATCCAGGAAAACCTGGCCATTGATGTGACCCCGGCCTCGTGGCCGATTGGTATCGGGCGCGATTTCATTGGCTGTTACGATCTGCTGAACGACCGTCTGGAACTGATGGACCGGGCCGACCGGAACAAAGTGGCCGAGTCGATCTCGATCGAAGGTTTGGATGATCCCAAAATCGAAGAGCACGTGCCGGCCGAACTGATCGACCAGCTGCGCGAAGAGGTGGAAATGGCGCGCGAGCTACTGCCCACGTTGGACCCGCAGGCGGTGCTGGAGGGGCATATGACCCCGATCTGGTTTGGTTCTGCGATCAACTCTTTTGGGGTGCAGGAACTGATGCAGGGTATCGGCAAATACGGCCCCGAGCCGCAGCCGCAAAGCGCCCAGCCGCGTGAAATGCTGCCGGAAGAGAAAAAGGTCGCGGGCTTTGTGTTTAAGGTGCAGGCCAATATGGACCCCAAGCACCGTGACCGCGTGGCCTTTGTGCGGATGGCCTCGGGCCATTTCAAACGTGGTATGAAGCTGACCCATGTACGCAGCAAGAAACCGATGGCGATCTCGAACCCCGTGCTGTTCCTGGCCTCGGACCGGGAACTGGCCGAGGAGGCCTGGGCTGGTGACATCATCGGTATTCCCAACCACGGCCAGCTGCGCATTGGCGACACGCTGACCGAGGGGGAGGCGCTGCGCGTCACTGGCATCCCGTCCTTTGCGCCGGAATTGCTGCAAGGTGTACGCGCGGGCGATCCGCTGAAGGCCAAACACCTTGAAAAAGCGCTGATGCAGTTTGCCGAGGAAGGCGCCGCAAAGGTGTTCAAACCCAGCTTCGGTTCGGGCTTTGTGGTTGGCGTTGTAGGGGCGCTGCAGTTCGAGGTTCTGGCCAGCCGGATCGAGCTGGAATACGGCTTGCCGGTGCGGTTTGATCAGTCGCAGTTCACCTCGGCCCGTTGGGTGCACGGAGAAAAAGATGCGGTGGAAAAATTTGTGAACGCCAACAAACAGCATATCGCACTGGATAACGATGGCGACGTTGTTTACCTGACCCGACTCCAGTGGGACATTGACCGGGTCGAACGGGATTGCCCCGAAATCACCCTGTCGGCGACCAAGGAAATGATGGTCTGAACCCCTAGAAATGAGACATGAAAGGTCAGGCGGGAAACTGCCTGACCTTTTTCTTTGTGCAATTTCTGCTTCCAAACATGGGTGGATATTATAACATCCCGTGCAAACAGGCAGGAGTTTCAAATGCAAAGCAGTCGTATCGCCTTGATGAGCACTTTTGGGGTCACCTCGGCCGTCTTCACAGCGCCCGCCGCGCTGGCGCAGGTGGACGTGTGGCAATTGCTTGATCAAATCGAGATTGAAGAAGTGATTACAGAGACCTCTTATGAGGTGAAGAAATCGCTGCCGTCCGAAATTGACGATGGATTGCAAGGCGTTGAAATCACTGGGTTTGCCGTGCCGATGATCCCGGGTGAGATGGTGCAGGAGCTGCTTTTGGTCTCGGATATGGGGCTGTGCCCGCTGTGTGGCAGCGGTGAACATGGGGCCACCTTGCAGATCAGGCTGGCCGAACCGATCCCCAGCTTTGAGGAAGGCGCGAAATTGACCCTGCGCGGCGATCTGCAAGCGGTGCGGGATCCGGAAACCTGGCAGGCGGCGATCATGACGTCGGCAAAGCTGGTGACGCAGTAGCGCCATGCCGCTGCAGAACCGCGTCCTGCCCACCGGAGAGCTTGTCGCTCATCCGGCGCGTGGTCTGATGACGGGCAATCGTGGCATTCTGCATCGCCCCGATGGCAGTCTTGGGGTCAGTCGCTGGCAACATCCTCATTGGGTGTGCTGCGCGTTGGAATTTCGTGGCCGCTATCATGGTCCAATGCCGGATCGGGGCTGGACCGCACTGTTTTTTCTGGATGAGGCGGTTGCCTTGGCGGTGGGGCATCGGCCCTGCCATTTTTGTCGCCACAAAGACGCGATGCGGTTCAAATCCACCTGGGCCGCGGCGCTGGGCAAAGCGTCAGCGCCGGAAATGGACAAGGCCCTGCATCCCACCCGCGTCACCCGCCAGCGCCAGCAGGTCCGCCATGAAGCGCAGGCGGAGGATCTGCCGGATGGTGCCTTTGTTCTGACAGAAGATGGCGCGGGTTTGATCCTAGGTGACGTTCTGCTGCGTTATGACCTGGCAGGCTACGGCCCGGCGCAACACAGGCCTGAAGGGCTGGTCACTGTTCTGACGCCGAAGCCAATCCTTGCAGTGCTGTCAGCGGGTTATCAGCCGTTTTTACATCCTTCGGCCACGGCTATGCCCTTGCGATGACATCATTGTCGCGGCATCATTCGCGCCATGAGTGAGCAGCGCAAAACAACCTATGACGGCGGCTTTCCCGGCCTGATCCAACAGATGGAGGGGCGGCGGGCACCGATCACCTACGCCGAGGGTGAGGCTTTGCCCGCACTTGACGTTGACCTTGCACCGCTGAAAACCCAGCTGATGGCGGGTGCTGCACCAGAATTGGGGGATAGCCGCAGCGGTTATGCCCGCAAATACCGCGCTTTGGCTGAAGAGTTTGATGGCGAACCTGCGCTGCTGCATCTTCATGGATTGCTGATCGCCAACCTGCGTCGCCGTGGACAGCCAGACCATTGTTCGGCGCTGTTCCAGCGCCTCTGGGCGGAAGAGGCCGCGTTTTTGATGGCGCATCTTGACGCTCGCTGGCTGGTCTCGGCGATCACCACTTTTGGCGATCACGGGATGACCGAGGTTCAGCGCTCTGTGGGCCATGCGCTCTCGGTCTTGTTTGGCATGATGAAGCTTTATGAGACCGAGCGGCTGTTTTCTGGTGCCACGCCAGACCAGCCACACAGCTGGAAAAAACGTTCAGCCAAACACCTGGCGATGCAGATGGATGCCTATGCCGTGGGCGGGGCGGGCGGTTTGGATGTGAATTTGCTGGGGCGGCTCTGGCAGGAGGGCAGCGATGATCCTGTGATGGCGCCTTTGGTGCAGCGCCTGCTGAACCTGTTGATCGAAGACGATAAAACCGTGTTCCGGCGGCTTCAAACCATGCGCAGCCGGCGTCAGAAACAGGTGGCCGCGGCGGAGGCGGAGAAGGGCAAAGGGGCTGAGAAACGCGCTGAAAAGCCACTGGCCCCTGCCGCCAGCCGTCTGGTGCATGATCCAGCAGCGCTCAGCTGGGCGACGGTGACCTTGGCTAAAGCGCCCTTGCCTGAAATCCTGCAATTTGTGGCCCATCACCTGTCGCTTGGGGCGGCAGAGGTGCATATTTATCTGGACGCGCCCGATCCCGCGACGGTGGCCGCGCTGGAGCTGCATCCGCAGGTGCAGGTGACCGCCTGTGATGACGCCTATTGGGCCGGTCAGAAAAAGCCCCGTATGAAAAATCAGGAAATGCGCCAGATCTGGGTGGCGACCCAGACCTATGCGCAGACCTCTTGTCATTGGCTGGCCCATGTGGATGTGGATGAGTTTCTGCTGCCGCCCGAGGGTAGGTCCGTTGCAGAAGTTCTGGCGGCGGCCCCGGACGCGCTGTTCGGGTTTCGGATGCATGCGGCCGAGTTAATGGCATCGGAAGAGGATGGCGTTTTCAAGCTGAACAATCGCGCTGTTGGCAAACGTCACGCCGTGATCGAAGAGATTTACCCCACCTTTGGCCAGCATGTGAAAGGCGGCTTCCTCAGCCATGTGGAGGGCAAGGTGATTGTCCGCACCGGCGCCGACGGTGTGCGTCTGGGGATCCACGCCGCCTTGCACGGCGGGGCGCGGGTCAAAAACGTGGCATTTGCGGATGGGCTGTTTGTTGGTCACGCCCATGCACCAAGCTGGGAGGTGTTTCGCACTCATATGCAGCAACGGATCGACAGCGGCTCTTACCGCCGTCGTGACGCGGAAGAGGCGCGGGTGCTGGGCGAGTTGATCGCCTATTTGCAGGAGCATGAGGGCGAGGCGGGACTGCGGATGATGTATGACGAGATTGCCTTGGACACGCCTGAACGTCGCGCCGCATTGCGGGCACATGGCATGTTGCTGCTGCATCCACTGCGGCTGGATCAGAAGGTGGCAGAGGTCTTTGGCCCGCTGCTGCCCGCGCTGCCTGACCTGCCGGAGGGGGCATCATGAGCGTGAAATGGGGTGTTGTTTCAACCATCAAAGCGCCCGTGCAGGAGATCCTGGATTTCTGCGCTCACCATCTGGAGTTGGGGGCGCACCGGCTGTTCATCTATCTGGATGATAACAATCAGGAAGCCTATCGCCTGCTGTCGGATCATCCCAAGGTGCGGCCGATTTTGACGGATGATGGCTACTGGAAACGGCGCGGCATGAAACGGCGGGTCAAACACCAGTCGCGCCAGTTTGTGAACGCCGGTCACGCCTATCGCCGTGCCTCGGGGCAGGTGGACTGGTTGACCCATATCGATGTGGATGAATTCCTCTGGCCCGACCGTCCCTTGGCCGAACAGCTAAGCGCGCTGCCCGCGGCCTGCATGTGCGCACGGCTACGGCCGTGGGAAAGCCTGTCCAGTGACGGGCAGGCGGTACATCTGAAAGGTTTCTCGATCCCAATGCCACGGCGACGTGCCGAGACCGAGGCGATCTACCCGACGTTCGGAGCGCATTTGAACGGCGGTTTCCTCAGCCATGTCGCGGGCAAGATGATCTACCGTACCGGCATCGAGGGGTTGAAGGTGCAAATCCACAACGTTTTTGTCGGGGAAGACATGAACCCCGGGCAGGTGGAACTGTCGGGCACCAAACTGCTGCATCTTCACGCCAAATCCTGGGAAGACTTCTACGCCGCGTTTCACTTCCGTTTGGAGAAGGGCAGCTACCGCAGTGAACTGAAACCCAACAAACCCCGCGAAGAGGGCGGCCTGAGCCTGCATGAGCTGTTTACCATGCTCTACGACGAAGACGGCGAAGCGGGATTGCGGGCGTTTTATGATGCGGTGTGTTCTGCCCAACCGGATCTGATTGCGCGGCTTGCGCAGCATGAGCTGCATCTGTCCGTGGATCTGGATCTGGCGCGCAAAAGGGCGACGCAGTTTCCCGCTGGCTAGAGCCTCACGGCGCGTTTCACTTTTGACCGTGTGGCAAAATCGCCGCGACATAGGGTTAAACCGTCAGAAAACCGGCGAAAAATGCCGCTTCGTTGACCCAAGGCCCGCTTTGGGTTAAACCGCGCCCAGTTAAAGGATCATATGACGGATGACCGTCGGGCCATCCGGGCCGATCCGCTGCTGCTGCTACGGGCCAAAGGTGTCCGTAAAAAACGGATACACATGACAAAATTTACTGATCTGAAGCTCTCTCCGAAGGTTTTGAAAGCAATTGCCGAGGCTGGGTACGAATCCCCAACCCCTATTCAGGCCGGGGCGATTCCCCCCGCACTGGAAGGTCGCGATGTGCTGGGGATTGCCCAGACCGGGACCGGCAAAACCGCCAGCTTCACCCTGCC
The DNA here is from genome assembly GCF_047123305.1 of Thalassobius sp. MITS945101. Taxonomy (GTDB): domain Bacteria; phylum Pseudomonadota; class Alphaproteobacteria; order Rhodobacterales; family Rhodobacteraceae; genus Thalassobius. The sequence continues at coordinate 3,788,819 of NZ_CP138918.1, read as the reverse complement.
GATGATCTCGATGCTGGCGCGCGGCCGTGCACGGGCACGGATGCCGCGATCTCTGGTGCTCTGCCCGACCCGTGAACTGGCGGCTCAGGTGGCTGAGAACTTCGACACCTACACCAAACACCTGAAACTGACGAAGGCGCTGCTGATCGGCGGCGTGTCCTTCAAGGAGCAGGAAGCGCTGATCGACCGCGGCGTTGACGTGCTGATCGCTACCCCCGGCCGGCTGCTGGACCATTTCGAACGTGGCAAACTGCTGCTGACCGGCGTTCAGATCATGGTGGTGGACGAAGCGGACCGGATGCTCGACATGGGCTTTATCCCTGACATCGAACGCATCTTCTCGCTGACGCCGTTCACCCGTCAGACGCTGTTCTTCTCGGCCACAATGGCGCCCGAGATTGAGCGGATCACCAACACCTTCCTTTCCGCCCCTGAGCGGATCGAGATTGCCCGTCAGGCAACCACCTCGGAAACCATCACCCAGGGTGTGGTGATGTACAAAGCCAGCCGCAAGGACCGTGAAGGCAGCGAAAAACGTCGCCTGCTGCGTGCCTTGATTGACGGCGAAGGTGAGAAACTGACCAACGCGATCATTTTCTGCAACCGCAAGACCGACGTGGACATCACCGCCAAGTCGATGCGCAAATACGGCTATGATGCGGCTGCGATCCACGGCGATCTGGACCAGAGCCAGCGTATGAAGACGCTGGATGCTTACCGCGCGGGTGAGCTGAAGTTCCTCGTGGCCTCGGATGTTGCGGCGCGCGGTCTGGACATTCCCAGTGTAAGCCATGTGTTCAATTTTGATGTGCCCGGCCATGCCGAAGACTATGTGCACCGCATTGGTCGCACCGGTCGCGCTGGGCGTGAAGGCACTGCGATCACCCTGTGTGTGCCGCGTGATGAAAAGAACCTCGGCGATGTTGAGGCGCTGGTGAAGCAGGAAATTCCCCGTCTGGAAAACCCGCTTAAGGACGTGAAGCCCACCCGTCGCCGCAAGGCCAAGGACGAGGGCGACGCGCCGAAGGACGTGGCACAGGACGTGGCAAAGTCGGAAGACACCGCAGCTGAGGCCAAAACCGACAAACGTGCGGAGAAATCCGCCGACAAACCCAAACGTGGCCGCCGTGATGACAACCGCCGCGACGACAATCGTGGGGATCGCAACGAGCGCAATGATCGCAACGAGCGTGGCAACCGTGGTGGCAAACATGGCAAAGGTGGCCGCAACAACGTTGTTGGCATGGGCGACCATCTGCCAAGCTTCATCGCACTAAGCTTTGACGAGCGCCGCGCCGGCTAAGCCGCATGAGCGTTCTGGAAAAAGAAAACCCGCCTCAGAGAGGCGGGTTTTTTGTTGCGCTATGTTTGACCAATGTCAGTTCAGGTAGGGCATCGGGTCGATGCTGTTGAAGCCTTTGCGCACTTCGAAATGCACATAGTTCGATGCGCCAGAACGGATCTTGGCGATGGTCTGGCCACGTTTCACGCTGTCGCCTTTGGCCACGGTGATGCCCGAGACATTGGCGTAGACTGTCAGCAGATTGTTGTCGTGTTTCACCACCACAATCGGCACCTTATCCGCGCTTGAGGTGATAGCAGCAACGGTCCCGTTTGCAGCCGCGGTGATGGCTGTGCCTGCGGGCGCGGAAATGTCGATGCCTTCGTTTTTGCCTTTGCTGAACTCACGAATGATCGACCCGTTCACCGGCCAGCCCATCTTGGACGAAGATTTGGACTGCGTTTTGCCTAAATCTGGCGCCTTTGGTTTGGCCTGTGCCTGCGCTGCAGGGGCGGTTTTCTCTGCCGGCAGCGGTTTTGACGCAGAAGGCGGCGTTGGTGTTGGTGTGCCCTGTCCGGGGACCGTGGCGGCGGCAGCAGCTGCGCTGGCGCGCGCTTTGCTGGCGGCTTCGGGATTGGCGGCGGGGATCAGCAGGAACTGCCCTTCGCGGATGGTAAAGTCTGGTCCCAGCCCGTTCCAGTCGGCCAGTGCTTTGACGCTGACACCATAAAGACGCGAGATCGTATAAGCGGTTTCCCCACGCGCAACTTTATGGCGGGTGGGTTCTACGCCGGTCTGGGTCTTGCTGGCGGTTTTGGCAGGTTCCAGCGTGGTGGTTTCCACCCCGGCTGGGGTGGCGTTGTCGATGGCGTTGCCCGCGATTGAGGCGATATCCACCGTTGAAGCGGGCTGGATCGGACCGCTGGTCACGGCACCGGTCGCGAGCGAGGGTTCGGCTACACGGCGGGGCAGGGCCAGAACCTCATCCTTGCGCAGCAGGTCACGCGGTTGCAAACCGTTGTAGCTTGCCAGTTCCTGGGCATCCATGCCGATACGGCGCGCCACATCTTGCACCGAGTCTCCACGTTGCGCTACGGCGACCTGATAGTTCGGGTACGACAGGATGCCGCGGTCATCGGGGCGGGGGCGCGCGGCGGTGGTGCTCTGTGCCGCGCTTGCGGTGTTGAAAGCGTTTCCGAAGTTGCCACGCAGGTCAAAATCCAGCGGTTGCGCGCAGGCGCTGACCAGCGCCAGCCCGGTCAGGGCCGCTGCGGGCCGCCAGAAACCAGCCAAAACACCGGGCCGGAAGGCGCGGGGTGGGCGCGGGGCGTGCATATGGGACATCTCGATTTCCTCTGCCTCAATCGACCTGCCCCTGTTGGCCGGGGCTGGGCCGCATGTTCCGTCGTCTTGTCAGTCTTTCCGGGCTTGGCGTCAACGGTCAGCGTTCTGACCTGACCGCAAAGGCCCGTCTTTATGTGTCTATTTAGGCTTCGCGCCCCAGACCTTCAACCAGCGGCACAAAGCGCACAGGGGCCAGCTCATCATAGTCATAGCCGTCTTCGGTGCGGGTCACACGTATCAGGCTTTGCAGATGGTCGGACTGGCCCACCGGCACCACCATGATACCGCCGATCTTGAGCTGCGCCAAGAGCAGCGGCGGCGGGTCCTCGGCAGCGGCCGTCACAAGGATGCGATCAAACGGAGCCTGATCCGGTAACCCCAGGCTGCCATCACCCAAGATGCTGGTGACATTGGATAAATCCATTGCCTCAAAGATTTCGCGCGCCTCACCCACCAGCCGGCGGTGGCGGTCAACGGTGTAGACCCGGCGCGCCAGTTGGCTGAGAACCGCCGCCTGATAGCCAGAGCCGGTGCCCACTTCCAGCACCTTGTCGCGCGGGCTAACCTGCAGCGCCTGGGTCATCAATCCAACCACAGAGGGCTGGCTGATGGTCTGGCCGCAGGCGATGGGCAGGGGCATATCCTCATAGGCGCGTTCAGAAAACAGCCCCTTGATGAACTGGCCGCGATCAACCTTTTCCATCGCCCCCAAGACACGCTGATCCGTCACGCCCTTGGACCGGAGCGCGAAGAGAAACTGCATCTTGCGTGTGGCGATGTCGTCTTCGGTCATCGGTCGCTTTCAAGCCCTTTCAGCCGTTCCAGAGCGTCATCGGCGGTGAGATCCGCCCGCATCGGGGTGACGGAGATATAATCGGCGAGGTTGGCTGCGGCATCGGTGCCTTCGGCGGTGGGGCGGCGCTGATCGCCGCCTTTGATCCACAGGAACTGACGGCCCGAGGGGGCCTGATGCGGCTCTACCCCGAAACTTGTGCCCCGGCGATAGCCCTGACGCACAACGCGCACGCCTTTGACATCTGCCGCTGCACAGGGCGGGAAGTTTACATTGAAGAAGAGGCGGTAGTCGGCATCATCTTCTGGCATTTCAGCAATCAGCTGCCTGAGCAGCGTCACCGCATGTTCTGCCGCCGCCTCAAAGGGATTGTCGGCGTCATAGGTCTTGGGGCCAAGATACTGGCTGAGGGCAATCGAGCGAACGCCTTGCAAGGCCCCCTCCATCGCGCCGCCTAATGTGCCGGAATAGAGCGCATTTTCGGCGGAGTTGTTGCCCCGGTTGACGCCGGACAGGATCAGGTCGGGACAGGCGTCTTTCATCACGTGATGCAGCCCTGCCAGCACACAATCAGCCGGGCTGCCTTCGGCGGCAAACCGGCGTGGGCCCATCTGGGCCACCATCATTGGATGGGTGTAGCTGATGCAATGGCCAACACCGGACTGCTCAAACGCAGGCGCGACCACCCAGACCTCTCCGTCGGGTCCGGCCAGGTCTTTGGCAATCGCCTGCAGCACCTTCAGGCCGGGGGCGTTTATGCCGTCATCATTTGTTACGAGAATACGCAATGCTCTGCCCTTCAATAGCTTACGCCCTTACTAGGCGAGCGGCGCAAAGGGGGCAAGCGCCCAAGGTTGGGCGTTTGCGTGTCCGCGTCGCGGCTGTGGTTCTTGGGGAACGTTTGACGCTTAGGTCAGACCCAGATCCGCCAGCAAGCGTTTGGCTTCGTCCTGCGGCGCGGCCAGCGGGTCGCGGTCCTCCCCGGGGAAGAAGCGGGCGCGGTTGGCCGTGGCCAGAGGTTTTGGCGCCAACACATGCACCTTGGGGCCGGTCGTGGCAGTTTCTGCCGCCCAGCTGCGGGCCAGATCAATCTGCGCCGACTTCGACGCGCCATAGGCGCCAAAGAATTTCTCACCGCCACGGCTGTCCTCAAAGAACAGCGCGGTGCCAGCTTCGCCCAGAAGGGGCGCAACATAGGTGATCAGACGGCCCGTTGCGGTCACGTTGATGCTGACCGATTTGTCCCAGTCCTTTGCATCAATAAAGGGGGCAGGCGACAGGGGTGCGGCGTGGATCGCGGTATGTGCCCAGAGGTCCACCTTGCCCCAGCGGTCATAGATCGAACGGCACAGCTGCGCCATTGCGTCGGGGTTGGTGATGTCCATCGGCGCCAAGGTGGCCTGGCCCCCAGCGGCCTGAATGCGGTCATCCAGCTCTTCAAGCGCGCCGGTGGTGCGGGCCACGGCAACAATGTGGTGGCTCTGGCAAAGCGCCTCGGCCAGTCCTGCTCCAAGGCCGCGCGACGCGCCGGTGATGAGTGCGATTTTCTGTGTCATGGCTGGGATGTGCGTTCTAATCACTGTGAGGTCAAGGGCAAAGCGGTCAGGCGCGACGTTGCGCCTGCTGTGACAGGGGCGGGGTCAATCCTGCTGCAGATGCGGGCGGATGTCCTGACCAAAGGCGGCGTAGATATCAAGGAGCTGGTCAAAGCTGACCCCGTTTTCCTGTGCTTCGGCCAGTTTGCCGCCCTGCGCCAGGGCGATTGGGCGAGCATCGGGACCGGGGAAATGCAACAGGATCGGCAGCGCATCTTCTGTTTCATCTTCAAACCCGGGCAATTGGTTGGCAAGGGCTGCAGGTGCATCATCCACTGCCGGCGCGTCGCCGCCGTCAAAGGTTTCCAGATAGGCATAAAAGGCCTCAGGCCCCAGTTCGGCCCAGGGGGTAATATGCATAACCTCGTCCTCGGCGCCCTGCACCGGGAAGCTCATCACCACACGCACAAACCGCTGGTCGCCTGCGCGGCACAGATCCGCGGTCAGCTGATCGTCGCCCTGTTTGACAAAAGGCTGGTCTTCACGGGGTTCATGCGCCCAGGGGGTTGGATGGTCAAATCCAATGTCGAAAACCCCCGAGAACCGCTGGCCGCAGCAGGGGCAGGCGCGGTCGGGGTCATTGAAACGGCGCCAGCGCGCGTCGAGGTCTAGCAGGGCCATGCGGCTTCCCTTTGCAACTGTTTGGCGCAGGGTAAGTGGGGGGGCTGGGCGCTGCAAGCCGGAAGCGCGTCCAGGGTGGAAACGTGGGAGCCTCCGGCGGGGATATTTGCCCCAAGAAGAAAACGGCGGGTCAGGTGGTAGTCGGTAGAGTCATCCGGCGGATGTCGCTGCCGCGTTGCAGGGTCAGCGTGCCACGTTCGATGGCCGTTATCGTGGCGCCGTCGATCATGTCCCCTTTGGTCACACGGTCGATCCGTCCGCCGCTGAGATGCACCAGCGCATGGGGACCCTCTGGGGTCAGCACGGTGCCAAGCAGGCTGCTATAGCTGAGCGGCAGCGCGTCGCGTTCGGTGGCGGCACGATCCGTGGCGGCATTGATCGGCTGTGGGCCGCGGGCAAACATCAAACTGGCACTCCGGTCACATCAACATAGGTACAACACCGCGAAAAACGGCGCGGCACGTCAGCAGGGATTGGCAAGTTCCGTGCCGTGCGTCCTGTCTAGACCTAGCTGATTAACGAAGTGCTTATGGGACAACGAAAAACGGCGGCCGAGAGGGGCCGCCGTCCACTGCATTTTCTGACAATTGCGCTTATTCCGCGGCTTTCAGTTGGAAACCCTTTTCGATCATATCGCTGGGCACCACCGGATATTCGCCGCTGAAACAGGCGTCGCAATATTGCGGGCAGGATTTTGAGCGGCCGTCGGCCTCCCCCACAGCGCGATAGAGACCATCGAGCGTGATGAATTTCAGACTGTCGACCGAAAGGTGCTTGCGCATCTCTTCTTCGCTCATGGTTGCGGCCAGCAGTTTCTCGCGTTGCGGCGTGTCGACACCGTAGAAACAGGGCCAGGCGGTGGGCGGTGAGGCGATGCGGAAATGCACCTCGGCGGCGCCGGCATCGAGGATCATTTCCTTGATCTTGCGCGAGGTGGTGCCACGCACCACCGAGTCGTCGACCAGAATGACCCGTTTGCCTTTGATCAGGGCGCGGTTCACGTTGAGCTTCAGGCGCACACCCATGTTGCGGATCTGCTCGGTCGGCTCAATGAAGGTGCGGCCCATATATTGGTTGCGGGTGATGCCCAGACCAAAGGGGATGCCGCTTTCGTGGGCAAAACCGATCGCCGCCGGGGTGCCGCTGTCGGGCACCGGGCAGACCAGATCTGCCTCCACCGGGGCTTCACGGGCCAGTTCCACACCGATTTGACGGCGGGTTTCATAGACCGAGCGGCCGCCGATGATGCTGTCGGGGCGCGAGAAGTAGACATGTTCGAAGATGCAGAACTTCGAGGCCTGTTTGCGGAAGGGGAAGTGGCTTTCCACACCGCCCTCGGCAGTGATGACAACCATTTCGCCCGGCGCGATCTCACGGACAAATTCGGCACCGATGATGTCGAGGGCACAGGTTTCCGAGCTCAGCGCCCAGCCGTCACCGACCTTGCCCAGCACCAGCGGGCGCACGCCCAATGGGTCGCGCACGCCGATCAGCTTGGTGCGAGTCATGGCCACCACCGAGAAGGCGCCTTCAACACGGCGCAGCGCGTCTTCCATCCGCTCGGGGATGTTGCGCTGCAGGGAGCGCGCCATCAGGTGGATGATGCATTCACTGTCGCTGGAGGACTGAAAGATCGAACCGCGCTCGATCAGCTCTTTGCGCAGGGCGTCAGCATTGGTGATGTTGCCGTTGTGGGCAATCGCTGCGCCGCCCATCGAGAACTCGCCAAAAAAAGGCTGCACATCACGGATGGCAGCCCCTTTGGATCCGGCAGTGGAATAGCGCACATGGCCAATGGCCAGTGGACCCGGCAGGGTTTTCATCAGCGACTGGCTGGTGAAGTTGTCGCGCACATAGCCGAAACGGCGGGCGCTGTTGAACCCGTCTTCGGGGTCATGGGCAACGATGCCGCCGGCTTCTTGGCCGCGGTGTTGCAAAGCGTGCAGGCCGAGGGCCACGAAGTTTGCGGCATCAGCAACGCCGACGACGCCGAACACACCGCACTCCTCCTTTAGCTTGTCGTCATCAAAGGGGTGGGCGAGGGGCATAGGCTTGGACAAGGGGATGCTCCGAATCCGTTCGCTGGCAGTTGGCCCCCGTATAGGACTTGCGGGCGCGGCTGTCATCAAAGGATCACAAAAGTTTTTGTCGTAGGGCAGCTTTGGCGCGGACACGCTGCAGAAGGGACCGCCGAGGGTTGCGCGAGACGCCCCGAGTGGGGCCTGCTATACTGCGGAAAATCGGGAGGTGCATATGAACAGGCGACAGATGATGGCCCTCACAGGGGCAGGGGTGGCTGGCGGGATGGCCAGTGGGATCGCCGGTGGTGGCGCGGCAACAACGGCAGATTGGTATGTGCCGGCAGAAGAGGTGCCGCATGAGCTGACCTTCATGCAGTTTCCGGTGGCGCTGAGCGTTTATGGGGACCGCTGGTTTCTGGAACAGGCCCAACAGACCATTGCATCAATCGCAAACGCCATTGCCGAATTTGAACCGGTGGTGATGCTGGCCTCTGCCGCGGATCACGGGCGGGCGCGGCGGATGTTGTCGGACAAGGTCACCCTATGGGACATCCCGACAGAGGATCTGTGGTGCCGCGACAGCGGCCCGATCTGTGCCGTGGACGGGCAGGGCGGCCGGGTGATCCAGCATATCCAATTCAATGGCTGGGGCCGCAAACAGCGCCATAAACGTGACGGGCGTGTGGCTGAACGGGTGGCGGATCGTCTGGGGCTGCCCCTGCTGCCCACCGGTTTGAAAGGCGAGGCCGGCGGGGTGGAGCAGGACGGCCACGGTTTGCTCACCGCGCATGAGAGCTCTTGGGTGATCGACAACCGTAATCCGGGGATGCGCCGCGAAGAGATCGAGGCGGCGTTGCTGGCGGCCTATGGCGCGGAACGGATGATCTGGGCGCCAGGGGTGAAGGGGCAAGATATCACCGACTACCACATCGACAGCCTGATGCGGTTCACCGGTGCGGGGCGCGGGCTGATCAACCTGCCGGAAGCGCCAGATTTTGAAGATCCCTTCCATGTCTCTGCCATTGAGACACATGATATTCTGGCTGCCGCCGGTGTGGCGCTTGATGTGATCTCGGAACCCAATGTGCGCCGGGTCAAGTCACTCGATTTTGTGGCGTCTTATGCAAACTATTATGTGTGCAATGGGGCGGTGATGGCGGCTGAATTTGGGGACCGTGCAACAGACGCCGCCGCCGAGGCCGCGTTGCGGCGGCATTATCCGGACCGCGATGTGGTGATGCTGAACGTGGATCCTTTGGGGGAATTGGGTGGCGGCATCCACTGCGCCACCCATGAATTGCCAGCGGGTTAATCTGCCGCTTGATCCAAAGCCGTGCCGCTGCGCCAGAGCCAGAAAGCAAGCACTGGGAAGGCCAGCAGTTCCAGCAGCAGCGAGGGCAGCACAGGCGCGCTCAACGCGCCCGCCATTGCGCTGAGCCGGAACAGGCCGGCGCAGGCGACCAGCAGGCTGAGGGTGATCACGGATTGGCGCAGAGTGCTTAGCCACAGCCCGCCAATCACAATACCCAAGCCCACGGCCACAAAGACCCCACCCAGAAACCGCACATGGTTGTCCTGTGTCACAAAGGTGCTGGGATCCGTTGCCGTGACATAGTCCGGGGTCACCAGCCAGCCCAGCGTGTGAATGCCCCCCAGCGCAAAATCGAGGCCAAGGAAACTGATCGCGGCACCGATCAGGACAAGCAGGACCTGTTGCAGGCGGTAGAGGCGGGGCATGGGCGATTCCTTTAAATTGGTACGCGTTACAATATTATTTGCATGGCCCCGTTCAAGAGTTTTGTGTACCGTGTTCTAAAAAATAGTGATGCAGAGCGAGGATGCAGATGGAAACGCCGCAGAAACGACAGGCCGGACGTCCCAAACGCAGTGCGGCCAGCGTTGCCCAAACCCGCAAACAGATTGCGGCGGTGGCCCTGCGGCTGTTCCACCAAGAAGGATGTGCCTCGGTATCAATGCGGCGTCTGGCGCAGGAGGCGGGCTGTTGTCCGATGACGATCTACGCGCATTTCGACGGCAAGATCGACATTCTGCAATATCTCTGGGCCGATGTGCTGGAAGATCTTTTTGGCCAGATCGGACAGGAGATTGCGGCTCTGTCGGGGGCGGAGGTGCGACTCAGACGGGCGGGACAGGTGTTTTTACAGTTCTGGCTCGACGCACCTGATCATTTCCGTCTGGTCTTTATGTCCGATGACGTCAGCCGCAATGATGTCGGATGTTTCTTGAACCGGCCTGAAACGCAGGCGCAGTTTCAGCTGTTTACCGATCTGGTTGCCGCTGCGGTGCCCGAGGGGGCAGAGATGCAGCCGCGGCTGGATGCCTTCCTTGCCGGTCTGATCGGCGCGGCGATGGCGCATAACACCCTGGCGGATTACCCATGGACGGCCGGAGTGGCGCTGGCGGATCAATACGTCGATCTGGTACTGCGCTAGCGGAGCGCAAAGAAAAACGGCGCCCCGCGGGACGCCGTTTGAAATCTTAGAGGCCGCGGCGATTACTGTTCGCAGCTGCCAACCAGATCTTCGTATTTCGAAGTGATCCAGCCAAGGCTTGCCGACGGGTCCTGCTCTTCGATCTGACCGGTCATGCGGGCAAAGATCTTGGCCGAGCGGCTGTTGTCGACCATCTCGACATTCTGGCCAACGGCCACGGTCTGGTAAACGAAGAAGGTGATGGCCACCAGCAGCACGCCGCGCAGCACACCGAACAGGAAGCCAAGACCTTGGTCCAATCCGCCCAGGATCGAACGCTGCACCAGCGACGAAAACAGCGGTGTAAACAGAGAGGCAAGGATCAACACCACGGTCGCAACCACAAAGGCCGCGCCCAGCATCGACAGTTCACAGCTGTCAGCGATGAAGGATCCAACAACCGGGATTTCCTTGACCAGCGGCTGCACGGTGGGTGCAAACATAAAAGCGAGGATGGCGGCCAGAACCCAGCCTAGGATGGCAAGCGTTTCCCGCACCAAGCCACGTGAATAGGCCAGAAGCGCCGAAAGAATGATGACGATGGCCACAACGCCGTCGATGATGGTGAAACCGTCCATGGTACGTTTCTTATCCCTGTTCCCTATGAGACGCCTCAGCCAGCGCCGAAAATATCACCCACAAATTCGGTCAGATCGCCGTAGCTGCGCAGGCTCAGACCGTCGCCCCCGGTGACTTTGCCACCAGAAGGGACGATGGCAGAGGTGAAACCAAGTTTTTGCGCTTCTTTCAACCTGTTTTCTCCCTGACCCACCGGTCGAAGCGCTCCTGACAGCGAGATTTCACCGAAAACCACCGTATCGGCGGGCAAGGCTGCGTCTTCACGTGCGGACAGAAGCGCAGCTGCAACGGCGAGATCTGCGGCGGGTTCTTTGACTTTCAGACCACCGGCCACGTTGAGGTAGACATCAAGGCCAGCAAAGGGAATGCCGCAGCGCGCCTCCAGCACGGCAAGGATCATCGCCAGACGGGAAGAATCCCAACCCACCACCGACCGGCGCGCCTGCGCATGGGGGGAAGGGGCGATCAGGGCCTGAAACTCGACCAGAACCGGCCGGGTGCCTTCAATGCCGGAAAACACGACCGATCCGGGCGACGGTTCGCCGCGTTCAGACAGAAACAGCGCCGAGGGGTTCAGCACCTCGGACAGGCCTCCACCGGTCATTTCAAAAACGCCGATCTCATCTGCGGGGCCAAAACGGTTCTTCACCGCGCGCAGGATGCGGAACTGGTGGCCGCGCTCACCTTCGAAGTAGAGCACGGTGTCGACCATATGTTCGACCACACGGGGACCGGCGATCTGACCCTCTTTGGTGACATGGCCGACCATGACGATGGAAATGCCTTTGCGTTTGGCAAAGGTGGTCAGCTCATGGGCGGCGGCGCGGACCTGACTGACGGATCCCGGAGCGCTGTCAACATTGTCAGCCCACATGGTCTGGATCGAGTCGATGATAGCCAGTTGCGGCATCTCAGCCTCCAGCGTGGTCAGAATGTCGCGCAGGTTGGTTTCAGCCGCCAGTTTCACCGGAGCATCTGACAGCCCCAGCCGCTGGGCCCGCATCCGCACCTGCGCCGAGGCTTCTTCGCCGCTGACGTAGACGGTTTTCAGGCCGGCCTGCGCAAACCGTGCGGCGGCTTGCAGCAACAGGGTGGATTTGCCGATGCCGGGATCCCCCCCAACCAGAATGGCGCTGGCGGGCACCAGACCGCCGCCTAGCACACGGTCCAATTCGTCCAATCCGCTGCAGGTCCGTGGCGGTGGCGCCTCTTCGGTGGAGAGGTCCGTCAATTCCAGCGCAGCCCCCCGTTTGCCCCCCAAAGATTTAGACGCGGGACCCGCCGACAGCGGCGTGTCCTCCACAATCGAGTTCCATTCGCCACAGCCGTCGCAACGACCGGACCATTTGGTGAAAGTGCTGCCGCAGGCGGAACAGCTGAAGGTTTTGCTTTGCTTTGCCATGTGCCGTTGATGCCTCAGCAAAGCGAGGGGGTCAAACAGGGAATGCGCCCTCATTTCAGGCGCTTCACTGAAAGGACTGCGGCAAAACGGCGACAGAAAGATGAAATCGATTTTTTGGTTCCAGAATGGATTTGGTGGTTTTTCCCCCTTGGTGGCAAATTGGAATTGGTCAGTTGGGGAAAGGGCACACACAGAGGCTCTCGCGATCCGACGAAGCCGCAAAAGTGGCCGGATAGGGAAGTGGGATGGCGGTTGGGGAAGACGCCGCCGCGAGAACGACTGAAGTTTGGTTCACGAGTTTTATATGATTGCGTTCCGACGGCTGCGATCCCGTGGCCTACGGAGCGCAAAAAATATGCGGAGAATAGTGTTTCCGAACGTGGCAGAAGGAGATGTCCTCTTGCCAAGTGGTTTGCCAGTGCAGCCCAATTTTATGACCAACGCACGCGCGACACACGGCGTGTTTGAAATACTTGAAGTGACTTTGTGAGGGGACAATGAAATACACAATTTTGCCGATCGCTTTGGCATCCGCGCTGGCGACGGCCAGCCCGGGTCAGGCGCAATCTGTCGGGCTTTCGCTGAACGTGACGGGGGACAGTTCTGGCGACAACGGGCCGATCACTGAATATCAAGGCGGCGACAATGCGCCAGCTGGATACCGCGAATTTCAGATCACTATAACCAATGCGGCCGAGTTTGCCGTAACGCTGACAAGGGTGATCACCTCCTTTGTAGGGGCAGGCGATGCGGGTGGTATCGCGGTACTGTGGCTGTCGACAGCAGATGGACCAGAGCTATCGACGCTAAATTTTAATGAATTCATTGCTCATCCCGAGACCTTGGGCATCACCGCAGGCCTGACGGGTGGGACTTTTTTTCAGGGCCTTGTCGAAGATGGGGGCGAGTATCGCCTGATGGTCGGGTCTCAATACTGCCTCAGCTGTGTGATGACCTATGACATCGATTTTGATCTGTTTGGCGCGATCCTCGGCTGGGGACCGTCGATTGTGGAACAGCTGGAACAGACCGGCGCCTTGATGGTGCAAACCGGGCTGGGCACCATGCTGATCACCCGCACCAACACGCGCGACGCGGTGAACGCCAGCTTTGCCAGCCGTGACGCGACCAATACAATGGCGACTGACGAAGGTCTCAGCCAGATGATGGGCGCAACCCACGTCTGGATGCGTGCCAGCGGTTTTCAGTCCACCGGCAATGGGCGCAGTTTCACCAGCCCGATGCTGCAGGTTGGGGCCGACGTCGAAGTGGGTCAGAACCTCCTGGCTGGTCTGGCACTGGGGCGGGCCAACCTCAGCGCCAGCGCGACGGATTTCAGTTTCTCCGGCACGCAGGTCACCGTGCAGCCCTATCTGGGTTGGCGCAAAGATGGCTGGCACGGCACCGCGGGGCTGTCGCTGGGTAAAACCGATTATGACACCATCACCCATTTGGGCGGCTCGGCCACGGCAACAGGCAAGTTGCGTGCAGGTTTTGTTGAGGTGGGCAAGGACATCGCGCTGGAAGGTGGTCAAGTGCTGAGCCCGATGGCCAGCCTGACCAAAGGTCGGATCGAGTTGGACACCACCTCGGGCACCCTTGCGGGGTCGGGCGTGGGGGACGTTGTTGACTTCACCCGCTTTGGGCTGGGCGCAGAGCTGCGCAAAAGCCTGGGGGACGGTGAGGTGACCTTTGGGCTGATGGCTGAACATACCGACACGGATGCGGCTGTTGCACTTACCTCAGGTGCGTTTGACCAGACCGGCTGGGCAGGACGCGCCTCCATCGGGTTTCTGGCGGATCTGAACAACGGCCTCAGCATCGATGCCGGGGTCAGCCTTGGCGGATTGGGGCAAAGCAACCGCGAAGCCTCGGCGCATTTTGAGATCGCCAAACGGTTCTGACTTTCCGGTGTAAGACTTGAGAACGCCGTCCTTTTAGGGCGGCGTTTTGCATGCCTTACACCGGGTGAGCCCCGCGTTTCGACAGCAGGCTGATCCCCAGGGAGGTCAGAATGCAAGCGGTGAACAGGTAGAGCCCCCATGCCACCTCCACCGTGCCAACACCGACGCCCTTGGCCAGCACAATGTAAAGCGCAATCAGGAAGATATCGGCCATCGCCAATTTCCCCAGCACGGTCAGCACCGGCAGCACTTTACGGTCCAGCAGATCAAACTGGACCAAGGCCAGCCCAAGAGTTTTCACATAGGGGGCGAAAAGCGCAAAGAAGGTGACCAGAAGGGCAAGAAACACATCGCTGCCCCAAAGGCTCTGCAGGCCAGAAATGACGCTGATCTCGCTTAGGCCAAACAGCGGCAACAGACCGGCGCGCAGCAAGGGGGCAAACCAGGCGATAGGAAACAGGACCAAAAGGGCAAGGTTGGCGTAGCGCAGCATTGAAGAATGGCCTTCGGCAAATAAGTTGTCCAAGACCTAAGGGGCAGGGCGCTGCACTGCAAGGTCAGGTCGCGTGCGGCCTAGTAGCTGAGGCCCCAGCCGGCCAGCCCCACCATCCAGATAATCGCCAGAATGACCACCACATCCGCCGGGGCCCAGCCGTGATCGCGTCCGCTGCGGAACCAGTCGAACAGCACCCAAGCATAAAGCCCAATGGCAGCGAAATCGCGCAGTTGCCGCAGCTCGATCGTGTCCAGCCAGTTGGGCGGAACAAGCCATGTCAGGAACAGCAAAACCGCGGCCATCACGCAGGACCAGGCCGACTTGGGCCCGTCGGGTTCGCGCAACCGCATCAAGGCGGCCACGACAGCCAGAATGGGTAGGATCAAAACCGAAAGAGTCAGCAAAAACACCAGAAGAGGTGGGGCATCCGCCAGAAACGGCGCAATTAGCGGAGTGGTTTTCATATCAGCGCCTTAGCTGCCTTAACGTCGGTCTACAACAGACTGCACCCTGTTTGATCCGGGTGCAAGCCGTCAGTGTTTAACCGTCAGCGCACCGCCTCAATGGGGCCTTCGGCGCGGCCGTGGATGAACTGCTCCAGATAGGGATCCCCCGAGGTATCCATCTGCGCCACTGGACCAGTCCACTGGATCACCCCGTCGTGCAGCATGGCAACCTCATCGGCAATCGCCCGGACTGAGGTCATATCATGGGTGATCGTCATGGCGGTGGCGCCCATCTCGACCACGATCTCACGGATCAGATCGTTGATGACGCCGGACATAATTGGGTCCAGCCCCGTTGTGGGTTCATCAAAAAAGATGATTTCGGGCTCAGCAGCAATCGCGCGGGCCAGACCAACCCGTTTCTGCATCCCGCCCGACAGTTCCGAGGGGAACAGATCCGCCACATCCGGTTTCAACCCGACACGGCGCAGTTTCTCAATTGCGATCTCCCGCGCCTCGGCTTTGGGCCGTTTCAATGCCCCACGCATCAGCCGGAAGGCGACGTTTTGCCAGACCGGAAGGCTGTCAAACAGGGCGCCCCCCTGAAACAGCATGCCAAACCGCGCCAGAAAGGCATCGCGGTCGCCAGTGCCAACCTCTTGGTCGTCCAGGGTGATCGATCCGCTGTCCGGGCTGACCAGCCCCAGCACCGATTTCAGCAACACCGACTTCCCGGTGCCTGAACCGCCGATGATGACCATCGAGGACCCTTTTGGGATCGTCAGGTTCACCCCCTGCAGCACTTTCTTAGGGCCAAAGGACTTATGGACGTTGGTCAGCTTGATCATGCGGAAAAGAACAACTCTGTCAGAATGTAGTTGGCAGCGAAGATCAGGACGGAGGCGGCGACAACCGCCGATTTGGTGGCGGCGCCAACGCCCTGCGCCCCGCGGCCCGAGTTCATGCCGTAGAAACAGCCCACAGTGGCCACGATAAACCCGAAGACCGCACCTTTGATCAGGCCCGAGGTCACGTCAAAGACCTCGAGAAAATCAACGGTGTTCTTTAGATAGGCGGCGGCGTTGAAATCCAGCCGGCTGACGCCAACCAGATATCCGCCCATGATGCCAATCACATCGCCGACAGCCACCAGACAGGGCACCGCCAGCGTGGCGGCCAGTACACGGGGCAGGGTGAGGTATTTCATCGGATGGGTCGACAGCGTGACCAATGCGTCGATCTGCTCGGTCACTTTCATGGTGCCGATCTCGGCCGCGATGGAACTGGCGACACGGGCGGCCACCATCAAGCCCCCCAGAACGGGGCCGAGTTCCCGGACCATGCCAATCGCCACGATCGAGGGCACCACGGCCTCGGCCGAAAAACGGGCGCCGCCCGCGTAGATCTGCAGCGCCAAGGCACCGCCGGTGAACAGGGTGGTCATGCCTACGACCGGAAGACTCAGCCAGCCGATCTGCACCAGCGCCTGGGCAAACTCGCGGCCATAAAACGGCGGACGGAACAGGTGGCTGAGGGTTTCCAGCGCAAAAAGGGCCAATTGCCCGATCATCGCCAGCATCGACAGGATCTGCGCACCCAATGCGCCGAGGGGACGGATCAGGATCATCCGCCCAGATACCGCCGCGCATAGCGACGCCCCAGTGAGGTCAGGATTTCATAGCCGATGGTGCCAGCGTTGTCGGCCAGATCATCCACGGTTTGCGCTGCATTCAGGATCTCTAACGCCGCGGGATCCTGTGGCAGGTCCGTGACATCCACGGTGATCAGATCCATTGAGACACGGCCGATAACGGAACAGGCCACGCCATCGGCAAAGACCTGTGTTTTTGGCCCCATCACACGGTGCAACCCATCCGCATACCCTGCGGCCACCGTCGCCACCCGGCTGGGACGTTCTGCCACCCAGGCGTTGCCATAGCCTACGCTTTCACCGGTCTGGACCGTGCGCACCTGAATAACGGGCAAGGCAACTGTTACCACGGGGCGGGCGCCTTCAAACGGCAAGCCGCCGTACAGCCCCACACCCGGGCGCACGAGGTCGAAGTGATAGTCTGGCCCCAGCAAAATCCCGCCCGTCGCGGCCAAAGCCCGTGGCGCGGTAACACCTGTAGTCATATCCTTAAAACAGCTGAGCTGCTGTCCATTCATGGCATGGTCCGGCTCGTCGGCGCAGGCAAGATGCGACATCACCAGCCGCAGGTCACCGGCCTCAGCATTTTCGCGCAGCTCAGACCATTCCGCCGGCTCCATGCCCAACCGGTTCATACCGCTGTCCAGTTGCACGCCATAAGCGGCTTCCGGCAGCGCTTCACGATGGCGGAGCAACTGGTCGGCGGAGTTCAGCATCGGCACCAGATTCAGATCGCGGATCAGATCAGTGTCTCCGTCGCAATGTCCTGAAAAGACGCAAATTTCTGGCCCTTCTCCCAGCGCCTGCCGCACGGCAATCGCTTCCTCTGCGGCGGCGACAAAGAACCGGCGTGCACCTGCCTTAGCAAGGCCGGAGGCAACCTTGCCCGAGCCAAGGCCATAGCCGTCAGCCTTCACCACCGCAGCGGTTTCAACGGCAGCCTCAGATTTTGCGTCCAGCGCCCGCCAGTTGGCGGCCAGCGCGTCGAGATCAATGGATAGGGTCGAAACACTCATGTGGCTGTTTTGGGCAGCGGGGCAGGGCGGGTCAAGGCGAAAGCCGCGTTTGCCCCGCAACAAGGAAGCGCTGCGTGGCCAAATCGCCCTTGTTGAGGTGTCAATTGTCCCGCAATGCCCCCGCTTTCTCCGCATTGCTGCCTTAATCTCAGGCGAATTTACCTCAAAAGCCACCCGTGACTCTGCAGGGAGACAGCCCAGCAAAGACCGGATTGCCAAAAGACGAACGAGGACTTTGAGGATGCTTGACGCTCCGAACGCATTGGAAACCCCGTTGAACGGGCTGAAGAAAGGCCAGTGGAACAAACGGTTCCGGCTGATCACCGAAAGCACAGGGTTCTATCAGGCGCTGGGCAGCCACCATATGGCGGGCTTTGTCGATGATGGTGCGACGCTCTTGGTGACCTTTGAAACGGTGCAGGGCATTCAGGCCCTGTCCGAAGATGCGCAGCCATTGGGCTGGGAGTTCTCCCGCACCCTTGGCTGGTCCCATCTGGCGGTAATCAGCGACGGTGACACCTGGTTCCGCCATGCCAGCGTCTATGAATTCTTCGATCAGATGATTGATGACGGCTTCTTTGAGGAGTTTGAGCAAGTCGTTTTCTACGGCGCCGGCCCCTGTGGCTATGCGGCGGCGGCCTATTCGGTGTCTGCCCCCGGTGCCAAAGTGGTGGCGATCCAGCCGCAGGCGACACTGGATCCACGGGTCACCGAATGGGATCCGCGGTTTCCCGAAATGCGCCGCTACTCTTTCACCGACCGCTTCGGGTATGCGCCCGATATGCTCGACGCTGCCAATGAGGCTTTTGTGCTTTACGATCCGCGTGAGGATCTGGACGCCATGCACGCTGCGCTGTTCACTCGACCCAATGTGACCAAACTGCGCATGGCAAATATGGGTGACGCGCTGCAATCGCAGCTCATGACCATGGAGATCCTGTTCCCGCTGCTGCAGGCCGTTGGCGAAGGGCAGTTTTCCGAGGCGCAATTTGCCGATCTCTACCGTGCGCGCCGCAATCACGCACCCTACCTGCGTTCGCTTGTGGCGCGGATGGATCAGGCGGAACGTCCGTGGATGACGGCCATGATTTGCCGCAATGTGCTGTCGCGGATGAGCGCCCCGCGCATTCGCCGCCGACTGGAAGCGCTGGAGGCTGCCGCCGAGGCAGGCAAGGTCACCATTCCGCCAGCCAAAGCCGCGGAAGAGCCGCCAGAGACCAGTGTTTAGCCCCATTTGCACTCTGGCCTAACGGGCCGGATTTGTGTAAGCGCGGGGCCATGAGCACCTCCATCACTATTCCCCGCCCCGATGACTGGCATCTGCATCTGCGCGATGGCGCGATGTTGCAGGCCGTCCTGCCCGAAACTGCCCGCGATTTCGCCCGTGCGATCATCATGCCCAATCTGGTGCCGCCGGTGGTGAAAGGTGCGGATGCAGCGGCCTACCGCGACCGCATTCTGTCGGCCCTGCCCGAAGGCATGGCGTTTGAACCGCTGATGACGCTCTACCTGACCGAAGACACCGATGCCGAAGACGTTGCCGCGGCACATGCCAGCGGGCTGGTCAAAGCGGTGAAGCTTTACCCTGCAGGGGCAACCACCAACTCCTCCTCCGGTGTGACCAATTTTGACAAGGTGCGTCCGGTGCTGGAAAAGATGGCCGAGATTGGCCTGCCTCTCTGCACACACGGGGAAGTCACTGATCACGATATCGACATCTTTGACCGAGAAGCCGTGTTTATCGACCGCGTGCTCGATCCAATCCGCAAGGCCACCCCGGGCCTGCGTGTGGTGATGGAACATATCACCACCGCCAATGCGGCCGATTACGTGCGTAGCCAGGATAAGGATCTGGGTGCCACGATCACCACGCACCACCTGATCATCAACCGCAACCACATTCTGGTTGGCGGGATCAAACCGCATTACTACTGCCTGCCCGTCGCCAAACGCGAAGAGCACCGGATCGCCCTGCGCGCCGCCGCGACCTCGGGCGATGCGCGCTTCTTCCTTGGCACCGACTCTGCGCCGCACACTGACGCCAATAAACTGCAGCCCTGCGGCTGCGCCGGCTGTTTCACCGCCACCAACACCATGCCGCTCCTCGCCCATGTGTTTGAGGAAGAAGGCAAGCTGGAAAACCTCGCCAAGTTCGCCAGCGAAAATGGCCCGAACTTCTACCGCCTGCCGGTAAACGAAGGCACATTGACCCTGACCAAAGGCGACGCGCCCACCGCTTTTCCGCAGCAGATCGACACCCAAGACGGCCCCGTGACCGTGTTCGACCCCGGCTTCCCGGTGCATTGGAAGGTCGCCTGACCTTTCAACGGTCCCGAAATACTCCCGCCGGAGGCACCGCACGCCAGCCTCTGGCACCCCAACAGACACTAACAGACCAAAGGTTCCCCAGATGATCCCAACGTCCTACCCGTCCAAAGAAGAAATCGCCCGCCTGTCTGCCCGTATGCTGCTGGAAATCGGTGCGGTAAACTTCAACGCGCGCGAGCCCTATACGCTGGCCTCCGGTCTGCCGTCGCCCAGCTATGTTGACTGCCGCAAGCTGATCTCTTTCCCGCGCATCCGCACCACGCTGATGGATTTCCTGACCGTCACCGTGATGCGCAACGCCGGTTTTGAAGCCTTTGACAACATCGCCGGTGGCGAAACCGCAGGCATCCCCTTTGGCGCCTTGGTCGCCGAACGGATGGCGTTGCCGATGACCTATGTGCGCAAAAAGCCCAAAGGCTACGGCCGCAACGCCCGCATCGAAGGGGTGATGACCGAAGGCCAGCGGGTGCTGTTGGTTGAGGATATGACCACCGATGGCGGCTCGAAACTGTCTTTCGTGGATGCGATCCGTGAAACCGGTGCGGACTGTGGCCACACCGCGGTGATTTTCTACTACGACATCTTCCCTGAGACCACCAAACGTCTGGGCGATCATGGGGTAGAACTGCACTACCTCTGCACCTGGTGGGATGTTCTGGCCGAAGCCAAGGCACAGAAAGCCTTTGACGAAGAAACGCTGAGTGAGGTTGAGGCCTTCCTTAACGATCCCCGCGCCTGGCAGGAAGCCAACAAGAAAGACTGATCTGTCTCAGACCGCTGAAACCGGTCGCACAGCGGTCCCGTTTGGGCCACCCAATAGGCAAAGGCACGCCGATCCCTCTGGATCATCAGGCGTGCCTTTTTCAGCCTGGGTTGTCTGAATGAGCTGCATGCGGACCAGATATTGACAGAAACCACGCGACGGCGACAAAATGATGTGGGGGCGGGACCTATCCACAGGTCTTCCACAGATGCTCCACAAGGGCACCCCCAGAAACATACAATTTGCCCGACGCTTGGCCCTTCGAGTAAAACCCCACCACACTGGGGGACAGTGAAAACAATGAATGAAATTGCACCGATGAATGGCGGCCCGGATTATCCGGAGCCTATGCCCGAACCTGCTGCGCCAAGTGATGCGGCAGCGCCTTCGGATCCGATGCCGCATTCCATTGAGGCCGAGCAGCAGCTGCTGGGCGCGATCCTGACCAACAATGATGTCTATGACAAAATCGCCTCGGTCATCAACGCCCAGCATTTCTACGAGCCGGTGCATCAACGCATCTACGAGGTGGCCGCCGCCCGCATCGCCAAAAACCAATTGGCGACGCCGGTCACGCTGAAAGCATTCCTTGAGGAAGACGAGGGCCTCAAGGCGCTTGGGGGACCGGCGTATCTGGTCCGGCTGGCGGGGGCGTCCATCTCGGCTTTTGCGGTGCGCGATTACGCGCAGATGATCTATGACCTGGCGATCCGTCGCGAGCTGATCCGCCTTGGCGGGGATATCTCGGAAAAGGCGCGCCGGGTGGATGTGGCCTCTGAGCCGAAAGAACAGATCGTCGAAGCCGAACAGCAGCTTTACCAGTTGTCCGAGCAGGGCCAGACCGAGTCGGGGTTCAAATCCTTCCTAAAAGCCGTAACTGAAGCGGTAAATGTCACCAACGAAGCCTATCAGCGCGGCGGTGGCATGGCGGGGATCTCTACCGGTCTGGCTGACCTCGACAAACAGCTGGGCGGTCTGCACCCGTCGGACCTTTTGATCCTGGCAGGGCGTCCCTCGATGGGGAAAACCTCGCTGGCCACCAACATCGCCTTCAACGTCGCCAAAGCCTATAAACGTGGGCTGAAACAGGACGGCACCGAAGGGGCGATTGACGGCGGCGTTGTGGGGTTCTTCTCACTTGAAATGAGCGCCGAGCAGCTGGCGGGCCGTGTTCTGGCGGAAGCCTCGGAGATTTCTTCGCATAAAATCCGTCAGGGTGACATGACCGAGGAAGAGTTCCGCCGCTTTGTACAAGCGGCCAAGGATCTTGAGGCCTGCCCGCTGTTCATCGATGACACGCCGGCCATCCCAATCAGCCAGTTGGCCGCCCGTGCGCGGCGCCTGAAGCGGACCCATGGTCTGGACCTGCTGGTGATCGACTACCTGCAGCTCTGCCGCGGCATGGCGGAAAACCGGGTGAACGAGATTGCCGAGATTTCGATGGGCATGAAGGCTATCGCCAAGGAACTGAACATCCCGGTGATTGCGCTGTCACAGCTGTCGCGGAACGTGGAAAGCCGCGACGATAAACGCCCGCAGCTGTCGGACCTGCGGGAATCCGGCTCGATCGAACAGGATGCGGACGTTGTGATGTTTGTATTCCGTGAGGAATACTACAAGGAACGTGAAAAGCCCGGCGATCACGAGTTGGAAAAGATGGAAGAGTGGAAAGAGGCGATGGAGCGCCTGCATGCAAAGGCCGAGGTGATTGTCGGCAAGCAGCGTCACGGCCCCATCGGCACGGTGGAACTGTCGTTTGAGGCGCAATTCACCCGCTTCGGCAACCTTGTCAAACAATGGCAACAGGGCGACGACAACGGCTACTGACCAGGCCCTGATCCCCCCAGAAAGCTCCCGATTTTCGGGGGCTTTTGTTTTGGCCACATCGCGCCCGTTTCATCTTGCCAAAAATACTCCCGCCGGAGGCGTCCTGCGCCTGCAACCATGACCCTCGGTTAGCGGTCAGTCCCCATGCCGCGCCGTTTTGCGGGCTTTGTTGGCGTGATGGGTGAGGAAACGCGCCGCTTGTTTTGGCACTGGCTGGGTTGGAGGCGTCATCAACAGCCGGCCAAACAGCGCCCGGAAAGGTTCCTCTGCCAAAAGCGTTTCAAACCGCTCCTGTCGCCAAGTGACGGCCGCTTGATGTAAGGCTGCCAGCTGGTCGTCAGCTTTCAGGGCGTCGATCCGGCCCATCACCTCAGGCGCGATGGCCTGCACCGAGTGGTCTTTCTCGGTGTTGAAATTCCGCTCCACCCAATAGTCCAGCCCCAGCGCGTCGCCGTCATGTACAGCGCGGCCGCGGTCGGCTTTCAGCACATAGCTTTCCATGGCGCCCAGTGGGTAATGGTTCAGCTGCGCCAACGCGTAGTTGGACTGGCCGTAGTTGGAAAAGATCCGGCTGCGGGCAAACAGCGGCGGCAGCTCTCGGCCTTCGCCGTCAAACCAGCGGGCCTCGTCCAGCCGCGCCTCATCCGGGCTGCGGGGGCGGTGCACGCCAAGCTTCCGATAGGTGCCGTCATTGCGGTAGAGCGTTTTGAACATTGCCGCCCGCCACGGCCAATGCAGCACCACCGGCGCCGCGCCAAAGAAGGTCTGGGTAACCGGTGTATCCTGGTAGCGCACCTCGCCGCCATTGCCGAACAGCCGCCAGGTCAGCGGGATCGCCGTGGCCTCGGGCAGGGCGGACAGCAGGGCAGGGAGGGTGTGGTCGCCGACACGAATATTGACGAATTCGTCCACATCCAGCGTCATCACCCAGTCGGCGGCTGCCATCAGCGGGTGTTTTTCTGCCTGTTTATAGGCGGTGAACTGGATACCGCCCTTGCCATAGGGGCCGTCATTGCGGATATGGGTCAGCTGTCCCATCTCCTGCAACCGGTCCAGCATCGCATCGGTGCCGTCCTGACAGTTGTTTGAAAACACAAGGAAATCGGTGAAGCCAACCCGCTGGTGATGGGCCAGCCATTCCAGCAGGAACGCCGCCTCATTCCGCACAGTCAGAACCGCAAGAAACCGCATGGCTTAGCTTTCCATATCCAGCGCCAGCGCGTAGGCGACCCGTTCAACCTCATTCAGCTTCAGCTTCACCGCCTGCTGATAGAGGTCTTCGAATTCATCCATCCCGTGCAGTTCTGCCGCCTTGGCCTGATGCCAGGCAAAGCCCTTTTCATGCCAGTGCCTTAGGGTGTCATCCTCCATCAAACGGGCAAACTCGGCCCGCAGACGGGGCAAGTTGCGCTGGATGGTTACGTCCTGGAAATCGGACCAGTCCATGCGGATCCAGTAGTTCAACCCGATGGAGCGATCCACATGCAACGCGCGACCGCGCTGGCGTTTGACCAGATAGCTTTCGGCGCTGCGCAGGGCGTAGTGGTTCAGCTGGATCAAATCGTAGCCGATCGACTTCTTCGAGCTGCGCCAACCTTTTTCGGCAGCCTCTTTGGTCATGTCCTTGCCAGAGCCATTGACCCATTTGACCTTGGACTTGAACCCGTCCTCCAGTTTGTTGGGCCGGTGACACGAGATCTTTTCGTAAGCTCCAATGTTTTTGAACATGGTCTTGAAGCCCCAGACCGTGTGTGGCTTGGGGCAGAACTTGGGGGCGGCATGATCAAACTGACCAATCACAAAATCATCCGCCAGCGCGGTCACGCCGTTGTGGCCAAACAGCCGCCAGGTCATCGCCACATTGGTCGCGTCAGGCACCTGCTCAAAGAAATCCTGCAGTGTGCCATTGCCACAGCGCACGTTGATGAATTCGTCCACATCAACATGGGCAATCCATTCGGCGTTTTGCATCACCGGCTCTTTCAGCGATTGGTTCAGCGCGTATTGCTGCGGTGAGTTGCCCTTCCAGTTGTCGTTGTTGCGGTGTTGCAAAACACCCAAGGCCTGCAGCCGGTCGAGGATCTCGCTGGTCCCGTCAGAACAGTCATTGGTGTAGATCAGGAAATTATCGACCCCCATCGCGCGGTGATAGGCGACCCATTCAACAATGTAGGGGGCTTCGTTTTTCATGCAGCCGACGATGACATTGCCACTGTTGCCCGCAGGCAGCTTGCGCGGCTTAATTGGGGTGTAGGCCGGCCCCAGCGTCGCCTCATCCACGGTGCCCAGATCATTGTGCGGCTTGAAGGACGAGGTTTTGAGTTTCTCAAAGTTTTGCACCGCCAGGTCCGGCATGAGCTCGGCCGCTGCGGCGGTGAGGCCGTTGGCAAGCACTTTGGCGCTGTCTTCCGGCGTCGCCCTGGGGCCGGGGACGGGTTCTGCGGCGGGTGGGGCCGCGCCGTTCAACGCCGCCAGTTCTGCCGCGCGGGTGTCGCGCTCTTCGCGCGTGGCTTTGTTGATGCGGTGCAGGAAAGACAGCAGGTATTGCGTGGCGCGGAACCCTTTGGTCGGATCCGCTTCTTGCCAATCGGCCTTTTTACGGCCGGGTTTGAGGCTGGCCACGGTCAGCGCCGGATGGGCCTTGCGTAGCGCCGTATTGGTCTTGCTGAAGCCTTTGGAAATGGCGTTCAGGCTGGCCGGATCAATCGGCTCGCCGCCAACTTCCATCTCCTGCATGAACTTGCGCCAGAGCTGGCGGTTGATCAGCTTGTTGTTGTCTTTCAAAAGCTTGAGGAACAGCGCATTCATCTGGCGCCCACGGGTCAACCAGGCAGCCGAGGGCTCCTCTGGGATCGCCTCTGCATTGGCGCGTCCGATGGCCTGATCAATTTCGAACATGGCGCGGATTTCATCGGTGACCGCTTCGGAATAGAACAGCTCCGCGTCATAGGGGCGGAAGGTCACCGATCCGTCGCCAAACACCGCTTCCCATTCCGATTGCAGACGCGGGTAGTCCAGCCAGAAGGGCGGGTGCTGGATTTCCAGAAATTCGCCATGTTCCGGCACGATCTTATGCCCGTCCAACAAGGCGTCGTCCCACCAATCCGTGCTGCCGGCCATATCCATCTCGCGCTCAAGCGAGGTGGCGCGGCCTTCCATGACCTGCGCTGCGTAGCGCCGCGCCAGCAGCCGGGCCTGTTCGTCGATATGGGCGACGATCTTAACTTCGGCCTCAAGCGGTGCCAGCAGCGCCTTCAGTCGCTCCAGTTCCGACCGACGCGCCAATGAGGCCCCCAGCTGGCTGGCCGAGAGGATCAGCTTGTCCGGTCGAGTGGTGGCTGCATCGCGCACAATCGATTGCTGCACGGCGGTGAACAGCGCCTTCTGGCGATCCGGTGCCGTATGGCCCCGGTTGAACCGCAGCGTGTCGACGTGATCGGGATCGGTCACCGCCATATAAAGGCGGGTGTGGTTTTTGGCCCCGGCAGAGCGCGGGAACAGAATGCCTTTGCCTTCCAGCTGCTCGCGCTTGTCGGCCAGCACCTGCTGAATGCGGGCCGCGCCCACCTGTTCCAAGCCGATGTGCAGGTAGATCTGCATCACAGCGCCTCCGTCGTGTCATTCGGGGTGTCGTTTTGGGCGGCTGTCGCGGTGTCCAGCGGACGGCTGCGATTGGCGTGGCCCCACCATTTGATCGGGTGGTCGATGAAATCCGACAGCTGTTCGCGGGCATCCGGCGCCGCCACATCCAGCCGTAAAAACACATCGCTGCCACGAAAGATCTGATCTAGATGGCGATCATGCGCCTCAATCCAGCGCACCCGTTCCGCATGGGACCCACCATAGCCCAGCGGCAGGCCAGGCAGATCGTTTTTGGGCAGTCGCGTATCGCCGAGGTTGGACCAGCGCTGCATCGAGCCCGAAATGGCCTCGGCCGGGCGCCAGGTCTGCACAAAAACGGCGCTGGGGTGGTTTTGCCGGATGGCATAAATCACCCCGAAATCCATCTGCGGCCACAGCGACAGCCCATTACGCAGGGCGTTGATTTCGCTGAAGGCCACAAATTCCGGCATCAGGGCCAGCGGGTCGCCAGTGGAGAAATAACCGTCATACATCAGCTGCCCAACAAAGGCGTTGTGACGGGCCTCATCGGGGATCTGCGCCGGTTTGATCCGATGGTCCGCCGTCTCCAGCGAGGCACGGCGCAGAGCCCGCGCCAAGGTGGTGGTGCCGGATTTGGGCAGGCCTAGATTGATCAGGCGCAACCGGCTCATGCCTCCAGCCCCAGCCGGGCGATCATTGCCTCTTCTTCGGGCGGCAACTTCGAGGCATTAAGCAGTTGATCCCGCATGTCCTGATAGGCCGACCTGGTCAGCAGATCATCACGTTTAGCGCGGTGCAGCGCGCAGGCTTCGTCATGCAGGGCTTTGATTACAGGATCCGATTTCAGCTCCGCCAGCGCCTTTTCCAGTTTCGGCAGATACCGCTGAATCGAGACGTCTTGGTAAGCGGGATCGTTGCGTTCGCGCCAGTAGGTGTCATCAAACGCCCGATTTTCACGGTTCACGTCGCCACGGTCATTCTTGACCAGATAACTGTCAAGCGAGCGCAGCGGATAGTGGTTCAACGTGGCAAAGGCGCGGGCGCCTTGGGCGGGAAACTTGCGGATGCGGCGGGGGTTGGCGGCGACCAGAAACTTGTGTTGCACCGCGCGTCCCGACCCATCCGTCCAGCTGGGGCGTTTCTTCGGGGGCAGTTTTTCGCGGAAAAACGGGCGGTGGGCGCCGAAGTATTTCAGCGGAAAATCGTGCCGCATCAGGGATTTCACCTCAATCGCGGATTCACCGCCCCAAAGGTCGGGATTATGCGATCGGGTGAACTGCCCGATGACGGGGCGGTCCTCAAACCCTTCGACGTCATCATTGGCAAAGAACTGGAAATTGACCGAGATTGCCTGTGGGTTGCCACAGGCCTCGATCAGCGCGGGGATCGTATTGTCGCCCACATGGATGTTCAAAAACTCGTCCACATCCGCCACCCAGACCCAATCGGCCTCGGTCACGATGTCCTGTTTGGCGGCGTGTTTCAGCGCCTCCATCTGGTAATTGCGCCCCTCAGCCGGATTGGGCAGGTGCTGCACCAAGCCACGCGCGGCCAAAGCATCCAGCAGGCGGTCAGTGCCATCGTCGCAATCATTGGAATAAAACAGATGGTCGGTGACGCCGATCAGCCGGTTAAAGGCGATCCATTCCAACAGAAACGGACCTTCGTTTTTCACGCAGGTGACTGCGGTTACACGCATCTGCCGGCCCCTTTGGGTTGTGCAATGCTCACGGGTATGCTCTCTGCTCTCGAAACGGCTGATTTCATTAATGGTTTAGCCGGTTGTTTCCCAATTACCTACAATCCACAGCAGATTGCGTCAATTGTTCGACAGGCGCTCTTTTCGACCTGCGGCAGCCCCGCAACGCGGTGGGACAGGCCAGCAAACCCGCACGCGACCTTCGTCGTGCTTGACCTACGGGGCCGGGGCTGCCCTTCTACCGATCAAGGGAGGATTTTCATGCGCACAGCCACATCCATTGAGGATCTGCAACAGCAGCTTGCCGGTCAGGACTATGTCTGCAGCCGCGCCCTTGCTACGGTTGGGTTTCTGTCGCTGAAGCTGGGCCGTCCCCTGTTTTTGGAAGGCGAAGCGGGCACCGGCAAGACCGAGATTGCCAAAGCCATCGCCGCCGCGCTGGGCCGCCGGTTGATCCGACTGCAATGTTATGAGGGGCTGGATGCTTCTTCGGCCGTTTATGAATGGAACTTTGCTGAACAGATGGTGGCCATCCGCACTGCAGAGGCGGCGGGAGGCGCGGACCGTGACGCCTTGAAAAATGAGCTGTTCACCGAAGACTACCTGATCGAACGCCCGCTGTTGCAGGCCATGCGCCCACAGGACGGCGGCGCGCCGGTTTTGCTGATTGATGAGATTGACCGCACTGATGAGCCGTTTGAGGCCTTTCTGCTAGAAGCGCTCAGCGATTTTCAGGTCACCATTCCCGAATTGGGCACCATCAAAGCACCCGAGCCGCCGATTGTGATCCTGACCTCCAACCGCACCCGCGAAGTGCATGACGCACTGAAACGGCGCTGCCTCTACCATTGGGTGGATTACCCCGGCTTTGACCGTGAGGTGGAAATCCTGCAGGCCCGCGCCCCCGAAGCCGCCGAAGCCCTCAGCCGTGAGGTGGTTGCCTTTGTTCAACGCCTGCGCACCGAAGACCTGTTCAAGAAACCCGGTGTGGCTGAAACCATCGACTGGGCGAAATGTCTGCTAGCTTTGGACGTGCTGACCCTCAGCCCCGAGGTGATTGCCGACACATTGGGGGCGGTTCTGAAGTATCAGGATGACATTCAACGCCTGCAAGGCTCAGAGGCGAAACGCATTCTGGATGAGGCCAAGGCCAGGTTGGAACCGGCATAATTGGGGGCAATGCAATGACCCAGCTGCCCGATCTGGACCTGCCTGAGGATCCCAAGCTCAGCCATAACATCATCCATTTCGCCCGTGCCCTGCGCAAGGCGGGGTTGGCGATTGGGCCGGGGCGGGTGATTGATGCGATCCGCGCGGTGGAGGCGGCGGGATTCAGTCGCAAGGAAGATTTCTACTGGACGTTACACGCCTGTTTTGTCACCCGCCCCGAACAGCGGGCGGTGTTTGCGCAGGTGTTCCGTTTGTACTGGCGGGACCCACGCTATCTAGAACATATGATGGCGATGATGCTGCCGGCCGTACGTGGTGTGCAGGACGAACGCAAAGCCCGCGCCGCAGAAAAACGCGCGGCAGAGGCGCTGCTGGAGGGGCAGCAACCCGACGATTTGCCGGAATTGCCCGAGGCGGATGAGGTCCGGATCGAGGTGGATGCCTCTCAGACCACCTCGGTGCAGGAAAAACTGCGTACGCTGGATTTCGAGCAGATGAGCACTGATGAAATCGCTGCCGCCAAACGCATGATTGCGCGGCTGAAACTGCCGGTGCAGCCGATCCGGTCACGCCGGGTGCAAGCCGCCATGACGGGCCACGCGCTGGACTGGCGGCGCACCATCCGGGCCTCAATGCGGCGGGGTGGCGAGCTGCATGAACTGGCGATGAAACAGCGGCGCACCCGATGGCCCAATCTGGTGGTGCTTTGCGATATCTCAGGCTCCATGTCGCAATACAGCCGGATGGTTTTGCACTTTCTCCATGCGGTCGCCAATGAAAAGGGGGCAGGCTGGGCCAAGGTGCATGGCTTTACCTTTGGCACCCGGCTGACCAATATCACCCGCCATCTGCGGCGCCGTGACGTGGATCAGGCCCTCGCGCTGGCGGGGGCCGAGG
The DNA here is from genome assembly GCF_047123305.1 of Thalassobius sp. MITS945101. Lineage (GTDB taxonomy): Bacteria > Pseudomonadota > Alphaproteobacteria > Rhodobacterales > Rhodobacteraceae > Thalassobius. Next base: position 3,758,890 of record NZ_CP138918.1, on the reverse strand, counting down.
CGCAGGATTGGGAGGGCGGCACCCGCATTGGCGATTGTCTGCATCTGTTCAATCGCGACTGGTCACGCCGCGTGCTGGGGCAGGGGGCGGTGGTCCTGCTGATCACCGACGGGTTGGATCGCGGCGATGCGGCGTCACTCAGTAAAGAGATGGAGCGGCTGCACCTGTCCTCACGTCGTCTTATCTGGATCAACCCGCTTTTGCGCTGGGACGGTTTTGCCCCCAAGGCACAGGGGATAAAGGCGATGTTGCCGCATGTGGATGCCTTCCGCGCCGGTCATTCCATCGCTTCGCTTGAAGCCCTGGCAGCGGCGATCTCAGACGCGCAGGATCGCGGTGAAAAAGACCGGTTGTTGCGGATGATGGCGGAAGGGGCCTGAAACACCTGTCAGCAATGGACAAGCCGCGCCGGCCTGCTAGGTTGCTTGCCGCTAAGGGAGAGAATTGATGGACCGCTTTGACAACATTCCAGAAATCGCGCTGGGCTGGCACCGCGAGGGCAAAGGGGCTGTGCTGGCAACGGTGGTGGAAACCTGGGGCAGCGCACCGCGACGGGTGGGCAGCCAATTGGCCATTTCGTCAGAGGGGGAAATCGAAGGATCGGTTTCCGGCGGCTGCGTGGAAGGTGCAGTTGTGGTTGAAGCGCTGGAGGCGCTGGAGGCGGGCGAAAGCCGCCTGTTGGAATATGGCATCAGCGATGGCGATGCCTTTGCGGTGGGGCTGGCCTGTGGTGGCACCATCCGTGTGTTGGTCGAACCTGTTGGCAAGGTGCTGCCTGAGGCGATGCTGTCAGATCTGGTTGCTGCCCGCGCCGCACGTCGCCCCACGGCCTATGTGGTAAATCTTGCAACCGGCACCCGTAGCCTGACCGATCAGGGGTATGACGACCAGTTCCGCATGGATCGGTCGGGGTTTGAGGAGGATGGCCAGACCTTTGTGGCGATCCATAATCCGCCGCTGCGCATGCTGATTGTTGGCGCGGTACATATTGCGCAGGCGCTGGTGCCGATGGCGCGGCTGGCGGGCTATGACCCGACCTTGATCGACCCGCGCGAAAGTTTCGGATCCGAGGCGCGGTTTCCCGGCGAAACCATCCTGCATGACTGGCCCGACGAAGGCGTCGCTAGCTATGGGCTCGACAGTCGCACCGCCCTGGTATTGCTGACCCATGATCCCAAACTGGATGACCCCGCGCTGGAACAGGCGCTGCGGTCGGATGTGTTCTATATCGGCGCTTTGGGGTCAAAACGGACCCACGCAAAACGGGTCGCACGGTTTGACGAAAAGGGCTACAGCGCTGAGGAGATTGGTAAAATCCACGGCCCCGTTGGACTGGACATTGGCGCGGCAAGCCCGGCAGAGATTGCCCTGTCGATCATGGCGGAATGCACCGCCATTCTGCGTAAAGGGTGAGCCATGAAGTTCGGACCCGTCCCAAGTGCTGACGCCGAGGGCGCCATTCTGGCCCATTCGCTGCAACTGCCGGATCAGAAATTGCGCAAGGGGCTGCTGTTAGAGGCGGGCCATGTCGCGGCCCTGATCGCGGCGGAGGTTGCGGAAGTGACCGTTGCCCGGCTGGAAGCCGGCGACATGCATGAAGATGCAGCAGCGGATGCCTTGGCACATTCGCTTGTTCCAGATCCCGAGGCGGCAGGGCTAAGCCTTAGCAAAGCCTTCACCGGACGGGTGAATATCACCGCCAATGGCCCCGGTGTGGTGTCGCTGAACCAGCGCGCGCTGGTGGCGATGAACGCGATTGAACCGATGATCACGCTGGCAACCGTGCCTGCCTATCAGCAGATGACCAAAGGCGGCATGGTCGGCACGGTCAAGGTGATTTCTTACGGTGTCAGCAGTCGCGATATCGAAAAGGCCTGTGCAGTGGCAAAGGGCGCGATGCGTCTGCGCCCGCCGGTCCATCGCACCGCTGCGCTGATCGTGACCGACATTCCGGGCGGCGCGGGGTTGAAAGGCCAGCAAGCCATTGCGGATCGGATTGCGGCGCTGGGCATGGAGTTGGAGGAGGTCGAACTGGTCCCACATCGCGAGGCTGACCTGAGTGTGGCGCTGAAGGAGGTCAAGGCCGATATGGCTCTGATCCTCACTGCCTCGGCCACATCGGACGCCTATGATGTCGCCCCGCAGGCGGTGCGGCTGGCGGGCGGACGGGTGGAACGGTTTGGTATGCCGGTGGATCCCGGCAATCTGTTGTTCCTTGGCCAGCTGGGGGCACGTCCGGTGATTGGCATGCCGGGCTGTGCCCGCTCTCCGGCATTGAATGGGGCGGATTGGGTGCTCAGCCGTGTGGCCTGCGGCATTGACGTCTCGGGGCAGGACATTGCCGAAATGGGCGTTGGTGGTCTGCTTAAGGAAATTCCGACCCGTCCGATGCCACGGCGGTCAAAGCGACAATCCTAAGCTCAGTGTGTCTCTGCCAGGTCGTGAAACTGTTGCGATAGGTGGCGGGCAAAGGGCTGTAGCTGCGTCATGTAGCTGCCGTCTGCCACGTAGGCGTCACGCAAAAACAGGCTGTGCACCGGCGCATGGCCAATTTCTTGCCGTGCTTCCTCAACAATCGAGCCACCCGACGTGCCGCTTTGGGTCACCAAGAGGGCGTAAGGCGGGAAGGGGGATTCCTGACACCGGAGCCAGCTCAGCACCGGGGGTGCCATCGCGCCGGCCCAGTTGGGCGTACAGATCAAAACACCCTTAAAGTCCTGCGCCTGATGGAACGGTGGCAGGATTGCGCGGCTCTGGCGGCGCAGGATGCTCCAGCGTGCCATAAGATAGGAAAACGGCCCCCGAAAGGGACGCTGCTCACGGATCTCTTCAAACTCGGCGGGGACAAGGCGTTGAAATTCTGCCGCCGCCCGCCGGGTGAATCCGGTTCTTGAAAAACAAACAACTAAAAGGTCATGCATTTTTAAAGTGTTTTCCAGATGCGGGTTAATCTCTTTGATTTAAGTCAAGGTCATCTTCATACAAGGCCAAGGGATGGCGTTTCCCGTATAAGTACGGTGTATCATTCAGGAAAAATTCCCACTTAACGTCGCGCTTTTGGCTGCGGGTCTTGGCAGGTGGGGGGCGCTGGCCGAGCTGGTGTCGGAGAAAACCGGCGGCGATTTCACCCTGAACATCTCCTACGGCGGCCTGTCGAAGAACCGTGAAAACCTGGATGGTATCTCTATTGGCGCATTTGAAATGGCGCAGTTCTGCGCGGGTTATCACCGCGACAAGAACCCGACCATCACCGTGCTGGAACTGCCGTTCCTTGGTGTGAACACGCTAGAAGAAGAAGTGGCCGTCAGCCACGCTGTTTATGGCCACCCCGCCGTGCAGAAAGATCTGGCACGCTGGAATGCCAAGCTGCTGATGACCTCGCCTATGCCGCAGTATAACATTGTTGGCACTGGCGATGCGCGTGACGAACTGGCCGAGTTTGAAGGCATGCGGGTACGCGCAACCGGCGGCATCGGTCAAGCTTTCAGCGCCGTTGGGGCTGTGCCGACCTCGGTCACGGCAACCGAAGCCTATAACGCAATGGAAAGCGGTGTTGTGGACACTGTGGCCTTCGCCCAGCACGCCCATTTTGCCTACCGCACCATCGATCAGGCCAGCTGGTGGACCGCCAACCTGAACCCCGGCACTGTGAACTGCCCGGTTGTGGTCAACATTGACGCCTATGACGGCCTGTCGGACGCCCACCGCGAGGCGCTGGACAGCTCGATCGACGAAGCCATCGGGCACTACCTGGCCAACTACGGCGCACTGCTGTCCAAATGGGACACCGTTCTGGCCGAGAAGAACGTCGCCAAGGTGATGCTCTCGGACGATGAGATCGCCAAGTTCCGCGACGTGGCCGCTGGTCCGATCCGTGACAAATGGATTGCCGACATGACCGCGCAGGGCATTCCGGCCCAAGAGCTTTATGATCTGGTCATGGAGACCCTGAAAGCACAGCGCGGCAGCTAAAGCCACCGACGTTGAACACATTGGACCGCCCCCTTAGCGGCGGGCGGTCCTTTTGCATCTGTCACGCGGGGGAGCGTTGGCAGGGCCAATAAAACAAGATGGGGGAGGCCATGGCTGGATCAGCTGCGGTATTGGAAGACGTCTCAACGCTGAGCCGTCTGGATCGGGGATTGCACCGGATTGAGCGCATCTTGGCGCTGGTCAGCGGGCTGGCGGTTTTTTCACTGATGCTATTGGCGGTGGTTTCGGTGTCAGGCCGGAACCTGTTTAACGCCCCCCTGCCGGGCTATGTGGACTGGATCGAACAGGCCATGCCCTTGATTGCCTTTATGGGGATTGCCTTCACTCAACGTGACGGTGGCCATATCCGCATGGACATTCTGGTGGGACGATTGAAAGGCCGCGCGCTTTGGGCGGCAGAGTTTCTGACCACATTGGTGGCATTGGCGCTGATGGTCCTTTTGGTCTGGGGCACCTGGTCCCATTTCGATCGCAGCTTTGATTTCGCCGCCCCATTGTGGAGCCGTGACAGTTCCATCGACATTGGCATCCCGATCTGGCCCGCCAAGTTGTTGGCCCCAGTTGCGTTTTCCGTGTTGTGCCTGCGGCTAACGATCCAGCTGGTCGGCTATGGCCGCGCCTTTGTGAAAGGTCTGGTGGAACCCGTGGCCGTGCCATTGGTGCTGTCGGCGGCGGCGCAGGCCGCCGAAGAGGCGCTGCATGTCAGTGGTGACGCGGATCGTGAAAAAGGGGCGCAATGATGGAAAGCATTGAAATTGGCCTCTGGGTTTCCGGCTTCCTGCTGCTTTTGGTCGTGCTGGGAATGCGGGTGGCCTTTGCCGCTGGTGTTGCCGGCTTGGTGGGGCTGATCTGGTTCTTCTGGAACAAGTTCGACTACGCCCCTGACCGATTTGGCAAAGCGCTGGGGATTGCGGTGAAAACCGCCGGGCAGGTGCCGCACTCGAAAGTGTCCAGTCAAGCGTTGTCGCTGATCCCGACCTTCATCCTGATTGGCTATCTGGCCTATTACGCCGGTCTGACCAAAGCGCTGTTTGAGGCCGCCAAACGCTGGGTCGGTTGGTTGCCGGGCGGCTTGGCTGTGTCGACCGTCTTTGCCACTGCGGGATTTGCGGCGGTCTCTGGCGCCTCGGTCGCCACCTCCGCCGTCTTTGCACGGATCGCCATCCCGGAAATGCTGAAGATTGGCTATGACAAACGTTTCGCCGCAGGTGTTGTGGCGGCGGGTGGCACGCTCGCCTCGCTGATCCCGCCCTCGGCCATTCTGGTGATCTACGCCATTATTGTGGAACAGGACGTGGGCAAACTGCTGCTGGCAGGTTTCATCCCCGGTGCGTTTTCGGCGCTGATCTACGGGCTGCTGATCGTCACCTTGGCGCTGACCCTGCCCAAGTTTGGCCCGCCGGTGAAAGGCTTCACCTGGAAAGAACGTTTTGCCTCTCTTCCGCCAGCCTTCCCGATCTTCTTTGTGGTCTTCATCATCATCTTCTTCATCTACAACCCCTTCGGCGGCGATGCCTGGGGCACCCCGACTGAGGGCGGCGCTTTGGGCGCTTTTGTGGTCTTCCTTATGGCACTGCTGCGCGGCATGGGTTGGGGACAGTTGAAAGATGCGCTGCTGGAAACCGCCAAACTCTCTGCAATGATCTTTACCATCATTTGGGGCGTGCTGATCTATGTGCGCTTCCTTGGCTTTGCCGATCTGCCCGGTGCGTTTTCTGATTGGATCACCGGACTGGAGCAAAGCCCGATGTTGACGCTGGTGCTGATCCTCTTGGCCTATGCGGTGCTAGGCATGTTCATGGACGCCATCGGGATGCTCCTTCTGACCCTGCCGGTGGTGTATCCCGCTGTTATGGCGCTCAACGGGGGCGAGTTTGTTTCGGCCGCAGACAGCACCTTTGGCATGTCCGGTCCAATGTGCGCGATCTGGTTTGGCATTCTGGTGGTGAAAATGGCCGAGTTCTGCCTGATCACCCCACCCATTGGCCTCAACTGTTTTGTGGTGGCAGGTGTTCGTGATGACCTGTCTGTGCAGGACGTGTTCAAAGGGGTCACCCCCTTCTTCATCGCCGATGCGATCACCATTGCACTGCTGGTGGCCTTCCCGGCAATTGTGCTGTGGTTGCCCAGTCTGGTGTGATCTGAAAACAGGCTCGGGCGTAAGCCCGGGCCACGCCCGCCAGTGGTTCAGACCGCAATCAGGTGATTGTCAAAGGCCAGATCATGCCGCGCCGGCGCGCCTTCGGCACCGATGTGGCGGATCACGCCCTTGCCGGAGGTGAGGACAAAGCCACCCTCCAGTGCCGACAGGCCACAGACGTCCGTCTCGTCCACCTGTCGAAGGAAGGCGCCTGTTGCGGCGTCAAACAGTTGCACCGCATTGCCACGTGGGGAGGTGATGGCCACCTGCCGCCCATCGCCACTGAAAGCAACAGAGCCCGCATAGTTTTTCATGCCGGCGTGCTGCGGGGCAGGGGCTTGCACCAACCGAGGCGCTTCGCCCCAGCGGATCAGCCCCAGAAGCGGCGGGTGGGTGCCGTCCGCGCCCTGCCATTGCATTGCAAACGCCAAAAGCCCGTCGGGGCGCACCGCCAGATGGCGGATCGAGTTCAGTCGCAGGGCGCTGTCCAGCTCAACCACCTCCAACCCGCCGTTCAGGTCCATAAGCGTCAAATTGGCCCGCATCGTTGGCAGATTCAGTGGGCTGCGGCCGCTTTCAGGATGGGTGTCGATGCCGCCATTGGCGATCACAAACCGCTCGGCACCGTCCAGACCCACAGGCAGGCGCAACATCTCATGCGGTCCGATCCCACCCGAAGGCAGATCGCCGACGCGCCGGTATCCCCGCCGGCGGTCCCAGATTGCCACACAGCCCATGCCGTTTTCATAGTCGTTTTCCGGCGTCAGCAGCAGATCGCCGGCCAGATCAAAGGCCCCGTGACCGGTGAAATGCCGCCCCTCTGGGCTGGTGAGCGTGGCCGTGACCGCGCCGTTGGCGCAGTTGATCACCTGCGCAAACGTGCCGGGTCTGCGGGCAAAGGCCACCGCTTCGGGGCGGGTGGGATGGGCCGCCGCCGCATGGCCGCGACCGGGCAATGGCAGGTCAAACAGCGCTTCCCCGTTCTGTGCCAGTCCAAACAAGCGAAACGTGCCATCGGGCGTTTTTGCGGCGGCCAGAAAACGCGGCGCACCGACATCTGCCCAAGTTAGCTGCGGTGTCAAGCTACTTGCCAGAAGACCTGTCAAAAACCCCCGTCGCGACGCCCGCATTGGTTCAATCCCCGTCCAGTGCGTTGAAGCCTGCCGGCACGCCCAGTTGTTCCCCTAGCGGGGGCATCAGTTCTTCGACGATGCGGCCGTGCAACCCAAGGCGCACCATATCAACCTGCATCCAGCCCAACGCGTCGCTGACCTGCGAAAGATCCGGCGATTCCAGCGTGTCGATGTTTTCAGCGACCTCACCAAAAGCACCGGCGAGTTCCCGTTCCAGGCTGCTGTCATCCTCCGCCAAAAGTGCCGCCAGTTCCGCCAGTTCTGCAACCGCCAGAGCAACGGTTTGCCTGCCGCGTGCGGACCGCCGTGCCTCGGCCCGTTTTGGGCGGGGGCGGTCAAAACTGCCCAGGGGGCGGCCAAGGCGCATGTCAGTGGTGAACTGCAGGCCGGTCAGCAGGGCTTTGAAAAACTCCTGCGTGACTTCATCCTGCGTTTGGTAAGGACTGTCCCCACCGGCTTGGCGCATCTGATCGGCGTAGTTGGGCCAATCTGCAGCGATACGGGCGCTGAGACGGGCGATATCGGCGGTGCCAGCTTCGACCAGGGCGCAGGCATAGGCGGCGGGTTGCTGCAACTGGGGTTCAAACAACAGGTATTCCAGCGTATAGAACCCACGCGCCGCGATCGAGAGTTCTTCAAAGGCCTCAGGTGCCAGCAGCGCCACGTCCTGATCCGCCAGCAGACGCGCCAGCGCCTTGGGGGTTTTGCCACGCGGATCCGGCCAGAAGGCCAGCGCAAAGGCTCGGTTGTTCACTTCGCTTGGTCCAAATCGCAGATGGCTGACCCGGGTCCAGGCATCAAAGGCGTTGTGATAGGCGATCTGCAATGCCTCACTGTCGGGCGAGCAGTTCTCATGCGCGACGGTTGCAAGAGTGGCGGTGGTCTGTGCCAGGTCTTCAAAGTTTGGCAGCACATGTTGGGTCAGGATGGCGTCGATCTTGGCTGTTTTGGCTGCATCGGCCTCTTCCGCCTGCAGTCCGAAGGACAGGGGGAGCAACGCGCAGCTTAAGGCAACAACAGATCTCAGCATCACAATATCTTTCTCAAAGACTTTCCAAAAAGGCGACCAAGGCTGCGCGGTCAGCTTGGCCCATCTGGCGCACCCGAGCCTGCGCCGTCGCCGCTTCGCCACCGTGCCAAAGAACCGCCTCTAACAGGGTGCGGGCACGCCCGTCGTGCAGGAAGCCTGCCTCCGGCGAGGCCGCTTTGGCCAGACCGATACCCCAAAGCGGTGGGGTGCGCCATTCCTTCTGTGTGGCAATGCCTTCTGGGCGGCTGTCGGCCAGACCGTCGCCCATGTCATGCAGCAGGAAGTCGGAGTAGGGCCAGATCAACTGGAAGGACCGTTCAGGGGTATCAGTCAGCCGGTGGGTGACAAAGTTCGGGGTGTGGCAGGCCTGGCAGCCCGCCTGATAAAACAGCTCTTTGCCGCGCAGCACCTGTGGGGCCGCCACCTGCCGCCGTTCCGGCACGCCGAGGTTGGCGGTGTAAAGCGTCATGAGATCCAGCGCGATTGTGTCGACCTCATGGCCCCGCACATCGCCGTCGCCATGGGGCGCATTGCGGCAGGCGGTTTGGGTGACGGTGCAATCGCCCCAGGCGGCAGGAAGCAGCGGGGTTGAAAGTCCCAGATCGGTGCTCAGCGCCGCCGCAACCTGTTGCCGCAACGTGGGCTGGCCCGCCTTGTGACCGAACCGGCCCAGCATCCATTGGTCATGTTCAATCGACCAAGCGACAGCTGCGCGGCCGGAAACCCCGTCTCCATCGCTGTCGTGGGGATCTGCCTGGGCCACAATGTCGGTAGCGGGAATGGCTTCAATCAGGCCCAGACCGCTGATCGGCAGCGCGATACGCGGGCTGAGCATCACCTCCTTATGCAAAGGGCCATGGGCCATCTGTTCCAGCGCGACCTCGGGACGACGCAGGGTTACCACCGTGCCGTCATCCAACGTCACAGGATAAGGCGTGTAGCGGACCGAAAGACGTGCCTCCGCACCGATATTGGCAGTGGCGAAATCCTGAAGCTGACTGCCGTAATTGGGTTCGGGCGCGGTGGCGATCCAATCCGCAATCTCTGCCGTGCGGGCATCAAGATCTGCCGGAACCGAGAGTTTCAGCGCAAAGCTTTTGGCGTCATCACTGGGCCCTTGGGGCGCGTGACCGCGCCCGTCACTGATGTGACAGCCGGAGCAGGCCCGCGCATTGTGCACAGGCCCCAACCCATCCGAGGCGCGGGTCGACGACGGCGCCGCCACCCAAAGTTTCTCAAACAGGGCACGCCCCAGTTCGAAATCCAAGGTTTCAGTCAGATTGGCCGCGGGCTGGGCAAAGATTGCAGCCCCCTCTGCGAGGGCAACGGTGCCGGCTCCTGCTGACTTGGCCTCAAACCGCTGGGCCGCGTTGAAATCTGTCGGGGCTTGGCGCACCGCGTTGATGCGCGCGGCTTCCGCCTTGGTGCGGGGCAGGGGATCAAGATGCGGCTCATGCAACAGCGGGTCGGCCGCCAGCGGGGCGGCAGTGAAGGTTAGCGCAACCGGCAGGGCAACTGGCAGGATCAGGCGGGAGAGGGACATGGGATCTGGCACCGGTTCGGAATTGGCCCGAGGGGCTGGATGTCGGGGGGGATGAACATAGTCCGGCCGCGAGGGATCCCCGCGGCCGGTTTGTCGTATTGGAGGCTTTAGTTGAACACGGCGGACGGGTTATCCAGGCTGTCGGAGCCTTCAAATTCCATCTGGTTCAGGCCCAGTGCGGCGACAACACGTTCGATGGATTTGGTTTGATCCACCAGACCGTTGACACCGCCCATGATCAGGGCTTCGCCTTCGGCGTTGCCACGTTCCAGCATCTGGTCATAAGCGAAACCGTTGTCGGCAGCCTCTTTCATCTTGCCCAGAGCAGCCATGGTCACTTCCAGTTTGCCAGTCATCTCAGCGTCCAGAGCAGCGTCTTTGGCTTTCACCAGATCGCTCAGCGACGCGCCAGACACAACGGTGCCGTCAATGCGGGTGTAGCTGCCCAGATAGACGTTCTGGATGCCCTGGCCATCGTAGTAGTGGCTGTTGTGGGTGTTGTCGGAGAAGCAATCATGCTCTTCCTCGGGATCGTTCAGCATCAGGCCAAGGCGCATGCGTTCACCAGCCTGCTCACCGTAGGACAGCGAGCCCATGCCGGTCAGCATTGCAACCAGACCCGCGTTATCATCGGCCAGTACGGTTGCACGACCTTCGCCACCCGCAGCCCACTGGGCCGCCATGAACTCAAGATCCGAAACCAACAGATCGGTTGCCGCTTTCAGGTAGCCCCCACGACGGTCACAGTTGCCACCGGTACAATCGTCACCCGCAGCGAAATCGGTCCAGGGGCGGTTGCCCGCGCCGGCGCCGTGGCCGTTCAGGTCCTGGCCCCAAAGCAGGAATTCAATGGCGTGATAGCCAGTGGCGACGTTGGCCTCAACACCGTCTGCTTCGTGCAGGGTGGCTTCCAGCAGCTCTGGGGTGATGTTGGTGGCGTCCACTTCGGTGCCCGACAGGGTGAAGACCGGGGTCGCCACCACGTTCAGCGCAGCATAGTCGTTTTCTTCCGACAGGCCGTAAGACGCGTCCACATAGTCGATCAGACCTTCGTCCAACGGCCATGCGTTTACCTTGCCTTCCCAGTCGTCAACGATGGCATTGCCGAAACGGTAGACCTCGGTCTGCTGGTAGGGTTTACGCGCCGCCAGCCAGGCGTCTTTGGCCGCTTGCAGGTTTTCTGCCGAAGGCGTGGCGATCAGCGCATCAACTGCAGTCTGCAGCGCCTGTGCGGTGATCAGGCTGTCCTGATACTTCGCTTCAGCGATGTTGGCGTAGTTTTCCAGAACCGCTTGGGCGCTTGGGGCCTCGGCGAGAGCGGCGCTGCCCAGCGTCAGTGCCAGCACAGAGGTGCTCAGGAAGGTGGTTTTCATGATCAACAGTCCTTGTTGGGGAGTTTGTAAATTATTGGGTGAATTGCGGTGTCGGGTAGATCTGGCCGGAATGGGCCGTCAGGTGATCATCCCCAAAGTCTTCTTCGTGTTTGGCACGGCTCAGCGCCGCCCCAACCGATTGCGCCAAGGCCGTTGACAGCGGCACTTGTTCGGCGCGCAGCATCAGACTGGCAATCAACATCGCATCCGCATCTTCGCCCGCCGCCGCCAGATCGACGAGGTTGGCAAAACAGCTTTCATCCGCGCCAAGGCATTTGCATTGCAGATGGTGACGGCACATGCGGCGACGGCCGTGATGGATGCACAGGCTGCACAGGTGGTCGAACTCCTGTCCGATGCGGGTTGCAACCTCGGGACCAAGCGCGGGGGTCAGATCCGCCCGCAGCTGGTCGCGGTGGCCCTCACACCAGAGGCGCAGATACATCACCGCAGAGGCAGGCACCGGATCAAGGTCTGAAAGAACCCCAACCGGCGCCCCCCCTTTGGGGCGCTTGGAGGTTGGTTTCCGACGGTCTGTGCTGGCATCGCTCTGTCGCATCGGCTCAGCTCACTTGGTCAGGATCAGTTTACCAGCGCGGGTGATGCGCAAGCTGTAAACCTGGTCGTTCAACACGATCAGCGCCTGGGTGCCGCCTTCGGTCAGGTCTTCGGCGCGATGTGTGGGCAGGGTCGGCAGCTCAATTTCAGAGGCGCCGGATTGGTTCATTCTCATGGTGGTCATGCCAAGGTTTCCCGTTGATCAAGCCGGTCGATGAGCCGCTCCAAGGAGTAATTGTCGGAAAGGCCGGCATCGAAAAGGCCGGTTTCAGAAAGGATCGACAGCAACAGCGGGCGGTCAGTGCGTTGGGTGTCCCCAGAGGAGGCATGACGTCCAGCCGTCTGATAATGCGCGTTTCTCATTGTCGAAATTCCTGTTTGCAGAATCGGGCTGCCGCAAATGCGGGTGGCTGGATGTGATGGAGGTTTTCTGACTAATTTAGTCGGAAACGTCAATCTGAGTTTTTTACTCAATTAATGCGCAGGCCGGAAACGCGGCGTTTGTGCGCTGGCCTTGTGACGCGCAACGCCTTATGAATAGGGGAGAAATCGCAGGAGGGGCCAGATGGTTGACCGCGTCAAATTTTCTTCGCTGCGAGAGATTGCGGCCCTTGGCTTCGATGACATCATCGACGTGCGCGCCCCTGCCGAATATGCCGAGGATCACCTGCCTGACGCCATTTCCCTGCCGGTTTTTTCCGATGCGGAACGCGCCAAAGTCGGCACCATCTATGTGCAAGACGACCCGTTCAAGGCCCGTAAAGTTGGCGCAGCGCTGGTGGCGCGCAACGCGGCCAAACACCTCGAAGGCCCTCTGGCAGATCGTTCAGGAGCATGGCGGCCCTTGGTCTATTGCTGGCGAGGCGGCCAACGCTCTGGCTCTTTTGCCTCGATCCTGGCGCAGATCGGTTGGCGCGTCAGCCTGATCGACGGCGGCTACAAGGCTTACCGCCGGTTGGTGGTGCAGATGCTCTACGATCAGCCCTTGCCGCATCGGCTGGTGCTGATTGATGGCGGCACAGGGACGGGCAAGACCGACCTGCTTGCCGTTCTGGCAGAGCAGGGTGCGCAGGTGCTGGATCTGGAGGCGCTGGCCAATCATCGCGGATCGCTCCTTGGGGGGCGGGATGGCGGGCAGCCCAGCCAAAAGGCGTTTGAGAGCCAGCTGGCAATGGCACTGGCCAAAATGGATCCAGCGCGGCCCGTACTGGTGGAAGCGGAGAGCGCCAAGATCGGCCGCATCCGCATTCCCCCGTCGGTCTGGCAGGCGATGCTTGGCGCAGATCATTTCCGCCTTGAGGTGCCGCTGGCGGCCCGGGCCCGCTATCTGGCGGCGGCCTATGTTGATGTCATCGGAGATATGGAAGAGCTCTGTGCCCGCCTGTCCCACCTCGCACCGTTTCATGGCCATGAGGCTGTGGCGCGCTGGCAGATGATGGCCCGCAACGGCGATCACGTCGCGCTCTCGTCCGAGCTGGTTGAGGTGCATTACGACCCCAGCTATCGCCGCTCTTCCCGCCGCGCCAGTGATCCGCTGGAGGTGCTGTCGCTGACGGATCTGGCGGCTGAAGATCTGCAAGTGGCGGCGGATCGTCTGCTCAAGCAGCTTTCAAACGCTTAACGGCAGGTCATTTCATTACCGTCGGTAATGACGCCGATCTGGGCTGCACCTAGGCCATTTTCTTTGATTTTATTCAGTAGCTTGCTTGCCATAGTTGCATCAACAGCTGCCAGCAGGCCGCCGGCTGTTTGGGGATCGTGCAGCAAGGTGGCGCGCGGGCCGCGTGCGTTTTGCACCGGTGCATTGGCCAGGTTCGCCGGATACAGCGAGGAGGTCACACCCGCCGCCGCCAGAGCCTCGGCACCGCGGTAAAGGGGAAGCTCTTCCAGCCAGAGTTCCGCCCCAACGTTTGAGGCTTTGCAGATCTCGCTCAGGTGTCCGGCAAGGCCAAATCCTGTGACATCGGTCATGGCATGTGCGCCGCTGAGGGCAGCTGCGGCGGCGCCCTGTGGTTGCGCCATCTGCTGCAGCATGGTGGCGATGTCTCGGCCCCTCGCGCGTCCTTGCATCTCCGCCGCCAGCAACGTGCCGCTGCCAAGGGGGCGGGTCAGGATCAAGGCGTCCCCCACCTTAGCGCCCTTCAGGCCAATGGGATTTTCGGCGGTGCCCGTGACGGTGAAGCCAACCGTCAGTTCGGCGCCCAAGGTTGTGTGCCCCCCAACAATTTCAGCGCCGGCCTCTGCGAACACCTCGCCTGCGTGGCGCATGATTTCGGTCAGGGTGCGTTGCTGTAACGTGTCTGACATGCGCGGCAAAATGAGCTGCGCCAGCGCCGCCTGCGGACGAGCGCCCATTGACCAGATGTCGCCCAGGGCATGCACCGCTGTAATCCGCGCCATCAGGGCGGGGTCGTGGCTGAACGCCCTCAGATGATCGGTGGAAAGCACCTGTTTCACGCCGCCCATCTGCAACACTGCCGCATCATCCCCAGCACCCTGCAAGACGTCGGGATGGTGGGGCTGTTTCAGATCGCGGAGCGCCGCGGACAACGCCCCGGGCCCCACCTTGGAGCCACAGCCGGCACATATGGGTTTGCCGCTGGCCAGCTCTTGCGCAACACCTTCTGCGGCAACGACAGGCGCTGTGGCCTGCGCCATCTGTGGCAGATCCTGAAACTTCGCCATAAAGGCCCGGTCAATGCGGTCCTTCCATTGCCACAGCCAGGCCCCCGCCAAGGGCCGTCCCCATTTTTCCGCTAGCGCTGCCTTTGTGCCCAGAGAAATCAGTTTAAGGTAATGCGCTTGTGGCCTGAACTTAGTCAATTTTTTGTCTGTCAGGCTGGCTTCGACATTGGCCAGCAATACCGGCGCGGCCCGCACCGCAAACACACCGGCCTTTGGTCGTGGCGCGTGAGGCATGTGAGCACAGTCGCCAGTGGCAAATAGGCTGTCGTGACCTGCAACCTGCAAGGTTTCATCAACGGTGATGTAGCCCTCCGTCAGGGGCAGATCGGTCTGTGCCAGCCAGCTGTGAGGCGTTGCCCCCGCTGAGCCGATTGTGAAATCGGAGACTAGGGTTTCACCAGATGAGAGCACGATTGAATCACTTCGAATTTCCGAGATTTCCGTTTTTAATCTGAGGGTAATGCTACGCTCTTGAAGTGTTTTCTCAAGCACGAACCTCGTCGCGGCGCTGGTTCCTGTCAGCTTGTCTGTTGCTTCGATGACAGTTACATCCGCCCGTCCGACGGCCTGCTCCAACGCATGAGACATCGCCATCGCCAGCTCCGCCCCGGCAACGCCGCCGCCGATAACACGGACCGGCCCGGCAGAGCCTTTGCGGCGCGCCTCCTCTAGGAACGCCCCCCAACGGGCGGCATAACGATCCAGCGGTTTGGCGGGCACGGCATGGGCGCTGAAACCGGCCACATCCGGCAGGTCCGAGGTGATGCCGATATCCAATGAGGCGATGTCATAGTTAATAGGTCCGTGCCCCTCTACCTCAACTCGGCGCGTGGCGGCGTCCAAACAGGTGGCCCGTCCCAGGATCAGCCGCGCACCGGCAAAACGTGCAAGGCGGACCAGATCAATTTCCAGATCCTCGCGGCTGTAATGCCCTGCGATATGGCCGGGCAACATGCCGGTGTAGGGCGCGGTGGGTCCGGGGTTGATCAGGGTGAGGCGCACGCCGGGCAGAGGCCGCATCCCCCATTTGCGCAACACCAGCGCATGGGTGTGGCCGCCGCCGATCAGCACAACGTCTTTGGTCAGGGGGATCTGGGTCTGCATCGCGGCCTCTCACTGTTCCGGACAAGAGCTAGCCTGAACCGTCCGTCAGGGCCAGTGCAAGACGCGGATCCACCGTGCGCGGGGGATCACATTTGTTTGCTGTCGCCCTGCGCCATGTCTTTCGGGCAGCGGATCATCAAAACGGCGGGGTTCTGGATGCCCTCAGCGGCGATTGCCTCGGCCATTTCATCCAGCGCACAGTCGAGGATCTTCTCATGCGGGTGGCTGGCTGAGGCGACCACGGAAACTTCGGTGTCGCCGGGCAGACCGCCCTCCAGCAGGTTTGCCTGCACCTCATCCGCCTTGTGCACCGCCATATAAAGGACCAGCAAAGAGCCCGGCAGCGCCATCTGGGCCCAGTCCGGTTGATTGTCACCGGGGCGCAATGTGCCGGTTGTCAGCGTCACCCGGTCGGTTTCGCCGCGGGCGGTGAGGGGGCGCGTCAGTGCTGCAGCTGCTGCCGAAGCGGCGGTCACGCCAGGCACAATCTCGACCGGAATACCGGCGGCGCGGGCGGTTTCAAGTTCTTCCACGGCGCGGCCGAAAATCGACGGATCCCCGGATTTCAACCTGACCACACGCTGACCCTGTTGCGCCGCGCGCAGCACCACTTCATTGATGCGGTGTTGCGGCCATTGGGTGGTGCCAAGCACCTTGCCAACATACACCCGTTCCGCATCGCGGCGGGCCAGTTCCATCACCTCTGGGTCCACCAGACGGTCGTAGAAAATGATGTCGGCTTCCTGCAGCCGCTCTACCGCGCGCAGGGTCAGGAGGTCCCGCGCGCCGGGACCGGCGCCCACAAGGCTGATCTGCCCGAGGTCCGAGGCCCGAGGCGCGCCGCCGGAGGCAATCGCCTGTTTCAGCAGGTCTGCGGCCTGACGTTCGGCGCCGCGTTTGTGGGCCTGCCACGGCTCTTCGTTAAAGGTCCAGCGCCAGAAGTTGCGCCGTTTGTGTTGCGGCACCCGTTTTGCCACCGCATCGCGCAACCGGCCCGCCAGCGCGGCAAAACTGCCCAGTCGCGGGTCCAGCATGACCTCCAAATCGGTTTTCAACCGTCGGGCCAGGACCGGGGCCGTGCCCTCAGTGCCGATGGCGAGCACAACCGGGTCACGGTCAACGATCGAGGGGGTTGTGGCATCGCAGAGGTCGGGCTGATCCACCACGTTGACGGTAGCGCCTGCCGCTTTGGCGACCGCATGGAGGGCTGCGTCAAGCCCAGGGCATCCGGTGGCGATGAAAACCAGCGCGGCGTCGCTGAAACTGTCTGTGGTGATTGGCCCCGTGTTGTGAACGGCACGTCCCTCGGCCACCATTGCCTGCAGTTCATCCTCCAATTCGGGCGCTAGGAGGGTCAGGGCGGCCTCGGTCTTTAGCACCAGCCGCGCCTTCTGCGCCGCCTGTTCCCCGCCGCCTGCGATGACAACGCGGCGACCTGCCATTTTCAGAAACATGGGGAAGAATTTCATCTGCGTGGTCCTAGGCGGCTGGAGACAGGCACAGCGTCCCTGTCTGGCAAGAGGGCTTCCCCGTGATTTAACGGTGTTTGACAGTGATGCAAAGGGCAATGGCCCGTTATTCCGCCGCCTGCCGCCGTGTTGCCGAGGAAATAAGCGCCGCAAGTTCCGGCCGGCAGGATCCGCAGTTCGTGCCAGCATTCAGTACATCCCCGACGGCTTCAACCGAAAGGAGGTTCTGCTCACAAATCGCCGTCATCAATGTGTTCACACCCACGTTGAAACAGGCACAGATTGTAGCCCCGGGATCTGGTTGGTCGGCACCGGGTCGCCCGGCCAAGGGGGCCGCGCCGGTGTGGCTGAGCTGCGCGCTGACATGTTGCCGGGACACCGCCACAGGCGTTGGGGCTATGAACAGCGCGGCGGCGAGACGCCCGTTTTCATGGGCCGCATACCGGAACAGGCCCGCTGCGGTGTCCTCAAAGATTTGTGCGTTTATTTCCGGCCGGTTAAACAGGCGCTGCGCAAAGGATTGCCAATCCGAAGGGGACTCCATCCCCGCCAACTCCACCTGCCAGCCATTGTTGATCCGGGCCTGGGCCCAATAGGGGCTGTCCGGGGTGGGTTTGACCTGGCTGACCGCATATCCAAACCAACGGGCCGGCAGTTTTTTGATGGCCACCGGCGTTGCTTTGGATTCCGGTTGTCCCGAAACCGGATCCACCTCTGCCGCCACAAGCGCGTCGATCCGCCCCTGTGAGGCAAACTGACCAGTCCAGTGCATCGGTGCAAACACCTGTCCCCGTTGCACTTTATGGCTGAGCAAGACGCGCAAAATGGCCTTGCCGTGCGGCGAGGAGACCTCGGCCAAGTCCGCAGCGGCGAGGCCAAGGTCAATAGCATCCGCCGGGTGGATTTCCAGATAGGGCTCTGCCAGATGCTGGCTGAGCCGCGGCGTCAAGCCAGAACGGCTCATGGTGTGCCATTGATCGCGGATCCGCCCGGTGTTGAGCAGAAACGGATGGGCCTTTGTTGGCGCTGCGGCAGGCGCGCGATGGTGTAACGGCAACATGCGCGCCTTACCGTTCGGGGTGTAAAAACGGCCATCCGCGAAGAACCGTCCGCCCTTGCGGCCCTTGCTGAGGGGCCACTGCTGCGGTGGCAGGCGATCATATTGCGGGTCTGACAGGTCATGCAGCGCCGAAATGTCAAAATCTTTGCCATGGGCGGCGGCAAGGCCAGAAAGCGCAGCATATTCCCGCAGGATATCGGGGGGGGTCTTGTAATCAAACGCGGCGTGCCATCCCATTCGGCGCCCAACCTCTGCCAACACCTCCCAATCATGCCGCGCGCCACCGGGTTTGCGGAGGAAACTCCGTTGCCGCGAAATGCAGCGTTCGGAGTTGGTGACAGTGCCAAATTTTTCCCCCCAACCGGTGGCTGGCAACACGATATCCGCCAATTTAGCTGTATCGGTGTCACCATACATGTCGGAGACCACTACAAAGTCACAGCCCGAAATGGCCTCTTTCACACGGTCAGCCTCCGGCATGGAGACCACCGGATTGGTGCACATCACCCAGAGCGCCTTGATCCTGCCATCGCCCACGGCGTGGAACATATCGACGGCTTTCAGGCCAGCCGTTTCTGGCAACGCAGGGGCCTGCCAGAAATCGCGCACTGTTGCCCGGTGACCTGCGTTTTCCAGATCCAGATGGCACGCCAGCATGTTGGCCAGCCCACCAACCTCACGCCCGCCCATGGCGTTGGGTTGGCCGGTGACCGAAAAAGGTCCCATGCCTTCACGACCGATCCGCCCCGTTGCCAGATGGCAATTCAGGATCGCATTCACCTTATCAGCCCCAGATGTCGATTGGTTGACCCCTTGGCTATAGATTGTCACAACTTTCTCCGTCTCGACCCACGCTCGGGTGAAGGCGGCAATCTCCTCCTCTGTTAGGCCGGTGACTGATGGATCATCGTTCCTTGCGGCGGACAGGGCAGCGTCAAAGCCGTCCACATGATCTGCCACGAATCGGGCATCCACGGCACCGTTTTCGCACAGAGTGGTCAACAAGTGGTTAAACAGCGCCACATCACTGCCCGGATTGATTGCCAAATGCAGGTCGGCCAGATCGCTGGTTGCGGTGCAGCGCGGGTCAATATTGATGACCTTCATGTTTGGACGGGCCGATTTTGCCGCCGCGATGCGCTGATAGAGCACCGGGTGACACCAGGCCAGATTCGAGCCAACCAGCACGACCAGATCGGCCGCCTCCAGATCCGTATACTGCCCCGGCACCGTGTCCGTTCCAAACGCCCGCTTATGCCCCGCCACAGACGAGGCCATGCAAAGCCGCGAGTTGGTGTCGATATTTGCCGAGCCGATGAAACCTTTCATTAACTTATTGGCGATATAGTAGTCCTCGGTCAGCAATTGACCGGAGACGTAGAAGGCCACGCTGTCGGGACCGTGGTTTTGGATGGTCTGTTTGAACGTTTTGGCGACCTGGGACAGGGCAGTGTCCCAATCGGTGGCCATGCCATTGAGTGTGGGGTGAAGGAGGCGCCCTTCAAGTGAGAGCGTTTCTGCCAGGGCAGAACCTTTGGAACACAGGCGGCCCAGATTTGCGGGATGGTCGGGGTCACCTTTGACAGTGACCTCGGGGCCGGTGGCCCTGTGCGTGACGGTTGCAAGGACACCACAGCCCACACCGCAGTACGGGCAGGTGGTTTTTACCGTTTTGCCAGGAGAGGCGGATGGCAATGTATCGGGCTGTGACATGACGACTCGGTGTTCTGGGCGGTAAAGGACCGCGGCGAGATCCGCCGGGGAAATGGGCGTTTTGGGGAAGCGGGTTAGGCGGCAACAGCGTTTGCGAATTTGCGCGTATCAAGGAGGATCTGTCCCTCTTCAACCCGCACCGCATAGGTTGCGATTTTGCCCTCATCTGCGCCCTGGGCCTGACCGCTTTCAAGATCGAAGACCCAGTTGTGCAGCGGGCAGGTGACGGCACGACCGTGCACGATGCCTTCCGACAAGGGGCCGCCCTTGTGGGGACAGCGGTCGGCGGTGGCAAAAACCTCTTCGGGCCCGGTTCGGAACAGGGCAACGCAGCCAAGGCGGGTTTTCACCACCCGTGCGCCGCGCAGCGGGATTTGCTCGATCGGGCCAATGTTCAGCCAGGTCATTCTGCGGCCTCCAATGTCAGGTCTGCAATCGGGGTGAATTGTTTGGCAGGCTCCGGTTGGGCCTGCTCGGCCCAGGGATCCGTGCGGTACACGGATTGCGACACCTCAAACCGTGCGGCCAGGGCCCGACGGTTTTGCAGATCATCAACCACCTGTTCCTTGCACCAGTCGAGGCCCACTTTGGCGACCCATTTGTAGACACGGTCAAGGTATTTGCCGTTTTCACGGTAAAGCTGGGTAAAGGCAGAGATGACGTCGATCGCCTCCTGTTCTGAGGCCACTTTGCAGAGCAACTCGGTTTCTTTGACCTCCATCCCCGCCGCGCCGGCAACGGAGATTTCGTAGCCGGAGTCCACACAGACAACACCAATGTCTTTGCAGGTGGCCTCGGCACAGTTGCGCGGGCAGCCTGAGACAGCAAGCTTCAGTTTATGGGGGGTCCAGGAGCCCCAGAGGTGCTTTTCCAGTTTTACACCCAGACCGGTTGAGTCCTGAGTGCCGAACCGGCAATGGTCTGTACCGACACAGGTTTTGACCGTCCGCAGCCCTTTGGAATAGGCGTGGCCTGAGACCAGACCAGCCTGGTTCAGATCAAACCACATCGCGGGAAGGTCCTCGCGTTTCACCCCCAGAAGGTCGATCCGCTGGCCGCCGGTCACCTTGACGGTGGGGACATCGTATTTGTCGGCGGCATCAGCGATGGCGCGCAGTTCGTCTGGGGTGGTCAAGCCGCCCCACATACGTGGAACCACCGAGTAAGTGCCGTCTTTTTGAATGTTGGCGTGGCGCCGTTCGTTCACAAAGCGGGATTGCGGATCGTCGGCGTAGTCGAGCGGCCAATCCGTAAGCAGGTAGTAATTCACCGCCGGGCGACAGCTGTGGCAGCCGTTGCGCGTTCTCCAACCCAGTTCTTGCCAGACGGCTTCCTGACTTTTCAGACCTTGTGACTTGATCAGCCGTCGCAGGGCTTCGTGGGTCAAATCGGTGCAGCCGCAGATCGCCTGATCGGTCGGCAAAACAAACGCATCGCCCAGCATGGCGCCCATCAGCTGTTCGACCAGACCCGTGCAGGTCCCGCAGGAGGCGGACGCTTTGGTTGTTGCGCGAATGTCGCCAAGTGTCGTGGCCCCCGCTTGAATGGCGGTGACGATATCGCTTTTGGAAACGCCGTTGCAGCCGCAAATTTCTGCCTCATCCGGCAAGGCTGCAACGGCCGCCATAGGGTCCAGCGCAGCCCCCCCTTGGTAGGCCGGGCCAAAGATCAGCGTGTCCCGCATTTCCGAGATGTCGGTGCCGTCTTTGATCATGCCGTAAAACCAGGCACCATCGGCGGTGTCGCCATACATGACCGCACCGATGATGCGGTTTTCCTTGAGGATCAGGCGTTTGTAGACCCCCCGCGCCGGATCGCGGAACACGATGTCCTCACGGTCGTCGCCCTCGGCAAAATCGCCGGCGCTGAACAGGTCGCAGCCGGTTACTTTCAGCTTGGTTGAGACCTCTTTGTTGACAAATGTGGCGTCATCGCCGAGCAGCGTTTTGGCCAGCACCTTGGCCTGATCGTAAAGCGGCGCGACAAGGCCAAAAACAGCGCCGTTGTGTTCGACACATTCACCAAGCGCCAGAATATCCGCGTCCGAGGTGATCATATGATCGTCTACGTGAATGCCACGCCCAACCGCGAGACCGGCGTCTGCACCGAGTGCCGTGGCTGGACGGATGCCGACCGCCATCACCAACAGATCACAGGGCAGTTCGGTGCCATCCTCCAGCAGCAGCGCCCGGACTTTGCCGTCACTGCCAAGGATTTCTTTGGAATTGGCGTTGCACAGCACGGTGATGCCTTTGTCCACCAAGGCCTTGCGCAGCAGGTAACCGGCGGCCGGATCCAGCTGCCGTTCCATCAGGTGGCCCATGATATGAACCACGGTCACGTCGACGCTCTGAGCGGCCATGCCAGCGGCGGCTTCCAGCCCCAGAAGACCGCCGCCGATCACAACCGCTTTGGCGCCGGGTTTGGCCCCCAGGGCCATCATCCGCTCGGTGTCTTCCAGATCGCGGTAGGGGATGACGCCTGCCAGATCATGGCCGGGCAACGGGATCATGAAGGGGGTCGACCCCATTCCCAGAACCAGCTTGTCATAGGCCAGCTCACCGTTTTCACCGATCACCACCTTGCGGGTACGATCAATGCCTGTGACCTTTTCGCCAAAACGGCAGGTGATCCCGTTTGCGGCATACCAATCGTCATCGTGGGTGACGATCTCTTCATAGGTTTTGTCCCCCGACAACACAGGCGACAGCATCAACCGGTTGTAGTTGCCGCGTGGTTCGGCGTTGAACAGGGTGATGTCATAGGCGTTGGGATCTGCCTCCAGCAGGTGTTCCAGCGCCCGACCCGAGGCCATACCAGCCCCGATCACAACAAGTTTCTTAGACATTGTAGCCTCCGTGCCCAGTGATCCGGGCAGAGAGGTCTGCCGCTATGAGGCCTTGTTGTAGGCCGCTTCGATCATGGGGTTTGCAAGGTGATTGAACAGATTTTCCCACAGCGTCCGCTCGACCAAGGAGAGGCCGCCAGGGGTCATTTCGTCGATCGCGTTGACTAGTGCTTCGCCGACAAGCGGGTAGTGTTCGGGCAGGGCGCCATAGGTGACATGGCGCCGCGCCAGCCGCTTCAGCTTGCCGCTGAAGAACCAGGGCTGATGCAGGTTGTCCACCAGCATATCCAGCATCATCGTCAGCTTGTTCAGCTGCGGCGTCATATCGTCTGGAAACAGCCCCCGCGCCTGCGGGGCGATGATAAAGAGACGGCGGTAAAAGGTTTCGGCCAGATAGCCCTGCGTCGATTTCAGCCGATCGTAGGTCCCCTTCAGGGTGGCGATCTCTTCCTTGGTCATGAAACTCATGTCTGCACTCCTCGTTCGCTGGAGACAGGGTAGGTTTCATTTCTTTCGATTGTCTGAACGACATGTGCATTGCGCCGGTCATGCCGCTACCGGTTTTTTCGCTGGTTTCGGCTTGGCGCCGTGTTCGTATTCCTCAAGAAAATCAAGAACCTCTTGCCGGAAGGTGTAGTAGTCCGGATGATCCAAAAGCGCCTTGCGGCTGCGTGGGCGGGGCAGATTAACGTCGATGATTTTACCGACTGTGGCCTGTGGTCCGTTGGTCATCATCACTACACGGTCGGCCAGCAGGATTGCCTCATCCACGTCATGTGTCACACAGATCGCGGTCACCTTGGTGCGGTCCCAGACCTCCATCAGCACCTCTTGCAACTCCCAGCGGGTGAGGCTGTCAAGCATGCCAAAAGGTTCATCCAAGAGCAGAAGTTTGGGCGATAGCGCAAAGGCCCGCGCGATGCCGACCCGTTGCTGCATGCCGTTCGACATTGAACTGGCGGGGCGGTCCATTGCATCGGCCAGACCCACCCGTTCCAGATAGTATTCCACCACATCCTGCCGTTCAGCCTGAGAGGCTTTGGGATAGACTTTATCCACCCCGATGGCGCAGTTTTCGCGAGCGCTGAGCCAGGGGAAAAGGTTGGGAGATTGAAACACCACGGCGCGTTCTGGATCGGCGCCTTCGACGTGGCGGCCATCAAGGCGGATGCCGCCTTTGCTGATCTCATTGAGACCTGCCGCCATGGTCAGAACGGTGGATTTGCCACAGCCGGAATGCCCGATGAGCGAGATGAACTCCCCCCGGTTGAGTTTGAGGTTAAAATCCTCCACCACCGTCAGCGGGCCTTTGGGGGTCGGGTAGATCTTATGCAGCTGAGAAAAGTCGAGGAAGTTGTTGTCAATCATCCCCTTTTGGGCATCGGCAACGGCCGCAGGCACGCCGTGAATCGGTTCGACATTCGGCAGGGTGCGGGTGGCCTCGGCCTTGGCCTCAATCCCGACATCCATCAGGTATTTGGTGATGTCACCGCGCAGCTTCTTGAAACCGTCGTGGTGGTTCATCTCCATCCGATCACGGGGACGTGGGATCGAGACCTTGAAAGCCTCGCCCAGCGTGCCATCGGGGTTCAGCGGGATGATGCGGTCGGCCATGATGATGGCCTCATCCACGTCATTGGTAATCAACACACAGGTCTTTTTGTCCGCTTCCCAGATCTCGAGGATCTCATCGGCCAGATTGGCGCGGGTCAGCGCATCAAGGGCCGACAGCGGCTCATCCAGCAGCAGAACCTCGGGGTTCATTGCCAGCGCGCGGGCCACATTCACCCGCTGCCGCATGCCCCCCGACAGTTCCGCCGGACGCCGTGTCATTGCGTGGCTGAGGCCCACCATTTTGACGTAATGCGCCACCTTTTCGGCGCGATCTTTCTTGCTGAGACCAGGGAAGATCGTGTCCACCGCCAGCCCCACATTGCCCGCAACCGTCAGCCAGGGCATCAGCGAGTAGCTCTGGAAGATCACACCACGTTCAGGGCCGGGGCCTTTGATCGGATCGCCTTTGAAGGTGATCTGACCGCTGGTGGGCTGATCCAGACCGGCCATCATGTTGATCAGCGTGGTCTTGCCCGAGCCGGAGAAGCCGAGAAGAACAAGAAACTCGCCTTCCTCCACCTCCAGGTTGATGTCTTTCAACACCTCCTGGCGGTGCTGGCCTTCGCCGTAGCTTTTGCAGAGGTTCTTAAAGGAAATCATAGACATATCGATCACCGGTTGTTCGTGAAGGTGAACAGAGATTGCAGCGCATACATCACACGATCGAGCAGGAAGCCGATGATGCCGATGGTGAAGACCGCAACCATGATCTTGGCCAGAGACTGGCTGGAACCGTTCTGGAACTCATCCCAAACAAATTTGCCAAGGCCGGGGTTCTGCGCCAGCATTTCGGCGGCGATCAGCACCATCCAGCCAACCCCCAGGCTGAGGCGCAATCCGGTGAAGATCAGCGGTAGGGCGGAGGGCAGCACCAGTTTGGTGATCTTGGTATAGGTGTTCATTTTCAACACTTTGGAGACCGAGACGAGGTCCTTGTCGATGCTGGAAACCCCCAGCGCGGTGTTGATCAACGTCGGCCACAGCGAACACAGCGTCACGGTGATGGCCGAAATCAGGAAGGACTTAGAAAACATGCCGTCATTGGTGGTGTAGACGGCGGACACCACCATGGTCACGATCGGCAACCATGCGAGGGGGGAGACGGGTTTGAAGATCTGCACCAGCGGGTTCACGGCGGCGTTAGCGGTTTTTGACAGACCCGCCGCGATCCCCACCGGCACCGCCACAACAGTGGCGATCAGGAAGCCGAAGAAGACGGTTTTGATCGAGGTCCAGATTTGCTGATAATAAGTAGGTTTGCCGGTGTAGCTGCGGTTTTTCACCTTGTCGGCTTTGCCCGCCGCAATCAGCTTGGCGTTGCGTTCATCCTGACGCTGGTAGAAGGCCGCGGCCTTGTCCTGTTCGCGCAGATGGTCGTCATGTAGGTTGCCGACCTGTTCCCAGACCTGCACCGGACCGGGGATTGCCCCAAGTGAGGTCTGCACCTTCGGCGCCAATGTGCCCCAGGCAATCAGGAAGGCAAAGATTGCGATCAGCGGCACCCCAAGCAGCTGCCAGACCTCTTTCATCTGGGCGCGTGGATTGTCACCCGCGGCAGCTTTCAGGATCGGGGTCAGCCAAGAGAGCCCCAGCACCTGAAACCAGCCGTCCAAACGGTTGATGCGGGTGAAGATACGGGCCTGTCGGGCGTCTTTCCGGGCGGTTTTTTCCGCGTCAGAGAGAGATTGCGGGTCGATGGCAGTCATGGCGAAAGATCCTGGCTGGAACGGTCAAGTCGAGAGGTTTGGAAAAGTGGGCGCGGGTTGGGGCCCCGCGCCCTTAGTGGGGGAGCGGTTATCCCTGAACGTCGCTGCCCACGACCTTCTGCGCGCCTTTCAGGCCGATCGGCAGGCTGTCGATATAGGCGTTGGGCGTGCGGCCGTCGTAGGCGATGCCGTCAATGATGTCGCCCGCTGGCGTGGGGGCTTTGTAGCCGTCGCTGTCAAAGGGGAAGTCGGCGGCATCAGCCAGACCTTCGTCGACCAGCATTTTGGCCGCTTCCAGATAGATCTCGGGCTTGTAGACCGATTTGGCGACCTCATCATACCAGCTGTCCGGTTTCGCTTCGGCAATCTGACCCCAGCGGCGCATCTGGGTCAGGTACCAGACAGCATCCGAATAGTAGGGGTAGGTGGCGTTGTAGCGGAAGAAGACGTTGAAATCGGGCACGTCACGCTTGTCGCCCTTCTCATATTCAAAGGTGCCGGTCATCGAGTTGGCGATCACCTCATAATCCGCCCCGACGTATTCCGAACGACTGAGGATCTCGACCGCTTCGGGGCGGTTGGCGTTGTCGTTTTCATCCAGCCACATGGCGGCGCGGATCAGGGCTTTGGTGATGGCCAGGGTGGTCTGCGGGTTTTCCTGCTGGAATTCCGCGCTCAGGCCAAAGACCTTTTCGGGGTTGTTCTTCCACAGCTCATAGTCGGTGATGACCGGCACGCCGATGCCTTTGAACACCGCCTGCTGGTTCCACGGTTCACCCACGCAGTAACCGTAGATCGTGCCAGCCTCCATTGTTGCAGGCATCTGCGGCGGTGGGGTCACGGACAAGAGAACATCGGCGCCGATCTGGCCGCTTACGTCCTCCGGAGAATAGAAACCCGGCTCCAGCCCGCCAGCGGCCAGCCAGTAACGCAGTTCGTAGTTGTGGGTCGACACAGGGAAGACCATGCCCATGTTGAATGGCTTGCCGTCATCGGCATGGGCCTCGACCACCGGTTTCAGGGCGGAGGCTGAAATCGGGTGGATCGGCTTGCCGGCGTCATCATGGGGGATGTGCTGTTTCATCTCGGCCCAGATCTCATTCGACACGGTGATGCCGTTGCCGTTCAGATCCATCGAGAAGGGGGTGATGATATGCGCCTCGGTGCCGTAGCCGATGGTGGCGGCCAGCGGCTGACCGGCCAGCATATGCGCACCATCCAAAGTGCCTGAGATCACGCCGTCCAGCAGCACCTTCCAGTTGGCCTGGGCTTCCAGCGTGACAAACAAGCCTTCGTCCTCAAAGTAGCCCTTTTCATAGGCCACCGCCAATGGGGCCATATCGGTCAGTTTGATAAACCCAAACTTCAGCTCGTCTTTTTCCACATCCAGCAGTTCGGCAAATGCGGGGGACGACAGTAGGGTGGTGGCAGCCAGTGCTCCGGCGATCTTCAAATGCGTGCGTTTCATTTCAAGTCCTCTGTTGGGCCTTCGTTGCGACCGGCCGCCCCTTGGGCTTGGGCCAAAATAAAAAGCCGCCCGACATCTCTGCCCTTGGGAGGGTGGACAGAGTCGTCGAGCGGCTTTGCTCTGGAGGCTACACACCCCTCGGGAGGAGGTGAGGGTTGGGCAGCTTTCTCGGTGGAACGCCATTGTTCCGGTTGGGTTGATCTTGCGGGGCTTTCGGCGTTGCAGCAAGAAATCTGTGGGGATTTTTCTGCATTGCCGCAAAGGTCAGTCCTTCTTGCCTATTTTTTCATCGCACTGGCGCGCTGGGATCAAAAATGCGGCCATCGAAGAAGGAATCAGGGGGCAAAATCAGCCGCCCGTTTTCCGACCCCAGGGCGCTGGGGTGGGTCAGGGTGCCTTCAACCTTGGCCGAGGCGCCGGGCAGATCGCGGGTGACCTGTGCCAGATGCAGCCGGTGCAGATCGGCCCGAAAAACCGCCTGAGCGGATTGCGCTGATTTCACCGGATCACAACCGTGGCGACGGGCCAGTTGTACGCCGATCCAGGCGGCTTGGGATTGCCACGGAAAGGTGGCAGCCCCGTCGAAGAAAGCCACAAAACGGTCGCACTGACGTGTTTCGCCGCGCGGGGAGATGACCAAGCGGCCAGACAGCGCCCGGTCGATCAGGTCCGGCGACACCCCAAGGTATTCGGGGCGCGACAGGATCTCGGCGCAGGTGGTCATGTTCTGTGCATTGCCAAGCCAACGTGCCGCCCGCCACAGGCAGCGGATTAACCGACCCGCCAGATCGGGGTGCCGGTCGGCCCAGCCGTGCCGGGTGGCCAATACCTTTTCTGGCGCGCTCTGCCAGATGGCAGAGCCCGGCAGCAGCAGTTCCCCTACACCGTTTTCCACTGAAATGGTGCCCCAGGGCTCGCCTACGCAGAAGGCGTCAATCTCACCCTTGGCCATCGCTTCGGCCATCAGGGGCGGCGGCACAGTGTGAATGCTGGGGCGTTTGTCAGCCGGCAGGCCAAGGGCCTCCAGCCAGTAAAACAGTAGCTCTGCATGCATCGAGAAGGGAAAAGGCACCCCCACGCGCAAAGGCTGATCCAGCGCCAATAGGGCGGTTCCAGCGGTGCGAGCGTCTTTGAAATCAAAGCGATAGCCGTTCCGTCGCATCTGCTGCGCCAGACCTGGACTAACGCCAATGACATTGCCGTTCAGCGACAGAACCGAAAGCACCTCAAGCGGCTGGGCAGAGCCACCAAGGCCAAGCGCCGTGGCGATGGGCAGCGGTGCCAACAGATGCGCCGCCTCCACCCGGCCAAGCGCCAGATAGTCACGCAGGGCACTCCAGCTGGGCGCGCGGTGCAGGTCCAGGTGCAGGCCTTCCTCTTCGTCAAACCCAAGGGCGCGGGCAATCACCAAAGGGGCGGCGTCGGTCAGCGGGATGTAACCAGTTGGCAGCGTGTAGGTCATGACAGGAGCCCCGCTGTGTTGACCAGCGCCTCAGCCACCTCGGCCAGTTTGCTGCCCTGATCCATCGCGGCTTTGCGCAACAGGGCGTAGGCCTCATCCTCACTGATGCCGCGGGCCTTCATCAGGATGCCTTTGGCGCGGTCGATGGTTTTGCGCTCTTCCAAAGCGCGGCGGGTGGCCGCCAGCTCGGTCCGCATCCGGCTGACCATGTGAAACCGTGTGATCGCTGCATCAAGGATGGGCGTCAGCCGGTCCTGTTGCAGCCCGTTCACCACATAGGCCGAGACACCTGCCTCAATCGCGGCCTTGGTCAATGCTCCGTCGGACCGGTCCACAAACATCGCCACAGGGCGTTCCATCGGACCCGAGGCCAGCGCCAGCTCCTCCAGCGCGTCACGTGAGGGATTGGCCATGTCGATCAGCACCACGTCGGGATCCAGTGCAGCAATTCGGCGGGCCAGCCCACTTTCTTCCGCGATCACGGTGATTGTGTGATCGCCAGAGGCCTTCAGCCCTTCCACGATCTGCAAAGCCCGATCGCGATCCTTTTCGACAATGATGATGGTGAGGTTCTTGGGCATGGCGGCGAAAATCCGTGGCTGTTGCTTAGGATTTTCTGCGCTGCAGCGAAGAAGGGCAATGACGCGCAGGGGACGTCATTGCGGAAACGACTAGGGGAACGCGTGGTTGCCTTGTTTTTGGGCAGGTGCCTGCAAACCGGTCGGTTCGTGGATCGCTTAGAAGTCCAGTCCCAGGTCCAAAGTCTGCGCCGAATGGGTCAGCGCTCCGGACGAGATATAGTCGACCCCCGTTGCGGCCACTTCGGCAATCCGTTCCAGCTTCATGTTGCCCGACGCCTCCAGCACCATGCGGCCCGCAGTCATTGCCACGGCCTGTTGCAGGGTGGGTGTGTCCATATTGTCCAGCAGCACAACATCGGCGCCGCCAACCGTCAGCACCTCTTCCAGCTGGGCAAGGGTGTCGACCTCAATCTCAACCCGCACCATATGGCTGCCATGGGCCTTGGTCGCCTCCAGTACGGCACGCACCCCACCTGCGGCGGCAATGTGGTTGTCTTTGATCAGGATGGCGTCAGACAGGCTGAAACGGTGGTTGAAGCCGCCGCCATGCAGCACCGCCTGCTTCTCAACAATCCGCAGGCCAGGGGTGGTTTTGCGGGTACAGGTGACGCGGGTCTGGGTGCCCTTGGTTTCTGCGACAAAGGCGGCGGTGAGTGTGGCAATGCCGGTCAGACGTCCGGCAAAGTTCAACGCCACCCGTTCGCCGGACAGGATCGAGGCGGCAGAGCCTTCAACCTCCATCAGCGTGTCGCCTTTTGCGATCTGGTCACCATCGCGTTTCAGCGGGCGGATCTGCAAAGACGGATCCACCAGACGGAATGCGATGGCTGCGATCTGCAAACCCGACACAACCCCGTCCGCCCGTGCATTCAGCCGTGCGGTGTAGGTCACATCGGCGGGGATCACCGCACGGGTGGTGATGTCGCCATAGGTGCCCAGATCTTCCATCAAGGCGGATTTCACCAGTGGCTCCAGGATAAGATCGGGCAGGGTGGCATAGGTCTGGGTCATGATGGGTCACTCACAATGCGGGCGCGCAAGTCCAGCGCGTCAGCCCAAGTCAAAAAGCTGCGTTTGCCTCTGTCGCCGTTGGCGGCAGGGAAATCAAGGCGGCAATGTGCGCCCCGGCTTTCTTCGCGCAGCAGGGCAGCGGCGGCGATCAGGGTGGCGGTGGCGCTCATGTTCAGGAAGGCGGGGCAGGTGTCCTGCTGGGCCTCTAGCTGGGCGATCTTGCGCAGGGCTGTTTTCAGGCCCTTGCCGTCACGCACCACGCCGACATGATCCGTCATGGTCTGGCGCAGAGCTTCGACCGCCTCGGGATCAGGGGCGACGCCACCGGGTTGGAAATGCGGGGTGACTTCGGCGGTGTCTTGGGCTTCCTCTAAGGTCGCGGCAATCCCTTTGGCGCAGATGCGGCCGTAAACCAGCGCCTCCAGCAATCCGTTGGAGGCCAGGCGATTGGCCCCGTGTAACCCTGTTGAGGAGGCTTCGCCGCAAACCCACAGACCGGCCAGCGTGGCGCGGCCTTTTAGATCGGTGGAGATCCCGCCCATATGGTAATGCGCGGCGGCGGCAACGGGGATGGTGTCTTGCACCGGATCGATCCCAGCGCGGGCGCAGGCCTCCGCGACCGAGGGGAAGTGGTTCAGGATTTCTGCCCCCAAAGCGTCGCGGGTGTCCAGCACCGGGCGGTTGCCGGCTTGGGTCTGGGCATAGATGGCACGGGCCACCACATCGCGCGGGGCCAGTTCGGCGTCAGGATGCACCTCTGGCATGAACCGCTGGCCGGTATTGTTGCGCAACACAGCCCCTTCGCCGCGCAGCGCCTCGGTTGCCAATGGGGCGGGGTCTTCGCCCATATCAATGGCGGTGGGGTGGAACTGCACAAATTCTGCATCCGCAATCACGGCCCCAGCACGGGCCGCCATGCCAATCACCTGTCCACGAATACGCGGTGGGTTGGTGGTGATTTTGTAGAGCCCGCCAGAGCCTCCCCCCGCCAGCAGGGTTGCCGCCCCTTGCAGCAAGATCGGTCTGGCCCGGTCCAGCGGATCGGAGGTTTCGATCCAGACCCCGGTGACCTTCCCCTCTTTAACGTGCAGGTCCGAGGCCATGACACCTTCGAGAACTTGAATGGAGGGCGTTTCGCGCACCACTGCAATCAGCGCCTTCATGATCTCGGCACCGGCCTGATCGCCCTTCACACGTACAACACGCGCGTAGGAATGGGCCGCCTCACGCGACAGCACATAGCCGCCCTGATCATCACGATCAAACGGCGTGCCCAGCCGGGTGAGGGTCAGGATATGGTCGCGGGCTTCCCGCGTCACTTGCGCGGCAACCGCCGCATCCACTGTGCCCGCCCCGGCGCTGAGGGTATCATCGGTGTGGCTTTCGGGGCTGTCGGGATCGCCCATCGCTGCCGCCACGCCGCCCTGTGCCCAGGCCGAGGAAGCCCCTTCGCCCAGCACGTCAGGGGAAATCATCACCACAGGGTCGGGCGCAAGGGTCAGCGCCGCGTAAAGCGCCGCCAGACCCGCCCCAACTATCACCACCCGATCCGTCCGGATCGTTGTGCCTGTCTGGTTCAATGGTTCCGTCATGACAGCCCCCCTCAGCTGGTCATGCCCGTCAGCACGCTTGGAGCTTAAAGCCCCATCTTGCGGCTGACCTCAATCATACGTTCCACCGCCACGCGGGCGCCTTCAGCCACCTTCGGGTCCACCTCAACCGGGGTCGACATGGTGTGCAGCGAATACAACACCTTTTCCAAGGTGATCTTTTTCATGAAGGGGCACATGTTGCAGGGGCCGACAAAATCCACATCCGGCAATGCGTCCGAGATATTGGAGGCCATCGAACATTCGGTGACCAGCATCGCCTTCTCGGGGCGCTCTTTTTCAACATAAGAGATGATGCCGGCAGTGGAGCCAGAAAAGTCGGCCTCATTCACCACGTCAGGCGGGCATTCGGGATGTGCAATGATGCGGGTGCCGGGGTTCCATTCGCGGAAATCCTTCAGGTCCTGCGCGGTGTAGCGTTCATGCACAATGCAGGAGCCTTCCCACCAGACAATGCGTTTGCCTGGCACATCTTTGGCGACGTTCTGAGCCAGATACTGATCCGGCGTCATGATGACGGTGTCGCTGTCCTGGGCGGCGACGATCTGCGCCGCGTTGGAGGAGGTGCAGCAGATGTCGGAGGCGGCCTTCACCTCGGCGGTGGTGTTCACATAGGTCACCACCGGGGCGCCGGGATACTTCGCCCGCATTTCGGCAATGCCCTCTGGCGTGATCGAAGACGCCAGCGAACAGCCCGCTTCCATATCCGGCATCAGAACGGTTTTCGACGGGTTCAGGATCTTCGAGGTCTCAGCCATGAAGTGCACACCTGCCTGCACAATCACATCGGCCTCCACTTTGGTGGCCTCGATCGCCAGTTGCAGGCTGTCACCCACCACATCAGAAATCCCGTGATAGATATCCGGCGTCATATAGTTATGCGCCAGAATGGCCGCGTTGCGCTGGGCCTTCAACTCGTTGATGGCTTTGACATAGGGGGCATAGATCGCCCAGTCCGCCGGCGAGACCACACGGTCCATCTTGGCATAGAGATCCGACATGCTTTCGGCGAGGCGTGGATTGGGCGCCAGATCATAATGATCGGCCAGATCGCCGCGAAGGGTGGTGAGGTCGAGCATGCAGAGATCCTCCGGTCAGTTGCTTGGGGCGCTCCTATACGTGGAAACTACGGTCTATGAAAGCGGAATTGGTCTGGTTTTTCAGGGGGAAACGTGGGGTTAAGATCCCCGACAACAGGGCGATTTATGCTAAGGAGCTGATTTTGCGCCGGAAACTGTGGATGACCGCTGCGGTGTATATGGGGCAATTTGACGGGAAGATTTGCTGACTTTCCCACGAGGGATTTGCCTGAACACCTGTTCATACGGGCGCTTTCTGGCTAGGGAGGAATGGCGTTCCCTTCTGACCGGAGACCTGACATGACCACCGCCCCTTTGCTGTTCGCCGCACCCTCAGTGCAAACCGTGCCTGTTGCCGGGGCAGGGGCGGTTTATCCGGTGCACCGGATCTTCTGTGTAGGGCGCAACTATGAGGCCCACGCCAAAGAGATGGGGGCCGAAGTGGACCGTGAAGCGCCGTTCTATTTCACCAAGTCGCCGCAGGCGGTGCTGGCCAGCGGGGCCACGCTGCCTTACCCACCGGGCACAAGCGACCTGCATCATGAGATGGAACTGGTCGTTGCGCTGGGCGCGCCGTTGTTTAAGGCGACGGAGGAAGACGCCCGCCAGGCGATCTACGCCTATGGCTGCGGTTTGGACATGACCCGACGCGATTTGCAGGCCAAAGCCAAAGAGAAGCGGCGGCCCTGGGATCTAGGCAAGGACTTTGAAGGCGCTGCTGTGCTGGCTGAGATGACAAGGGCCGCGGAATTTGGGGCGGTGGTGGACCAACGCATGCATCTGCGGGTGAACGGAGAGATCCGGCAGAACGCCTCTCTGGCAGAGTTGATCCACGGCGTGGCCGAGGTTCTGGCGGATCTGTCGCACTACTATCATCTGGACGCAGGTGATCTGGTGATGACCGGCACGCCAGCCGGAGTAGGGCCGGTGGTCGTGGGCGATCTGCTGGAGGGCGGCATCGAGGGGCTGGCGCCGATTTCGCTGCGGATTGGGCCGGCTTAATAGGGCAAGGACCCTCTCCAGAGGCATTTTGCGGCAATGCACCCGAATTTTCAGGCCCACTGATAACGGCGCGGCCCGAGAATCTTCTACAAATTGAGTCGTTTTGTTCGGAACCGGGCAAAAATTTCGCTGCCATCGGGGCAATTGGCCCGACATTTGCAGCAATCCATGCGGACAATTGAGCAAATTTACCTTCGTTTAAGGACTCGCCTACATACTTTGGTAGGCGACCCCCAAACCTATTCTTAAAGGAACCCTTCCTATGCGACGTGGATTCAGAACCCTGCTACAGGCAATGATTGGTTCAGACGCAAAGACAGCGTCCCGAAGACACCGCAGACGAGATACCGAAAGGAAGGTTCCCATGTCGTTCCAGTTTCAGCCCTCCGACCTGGCAGACGCAACTCCGGTTTCCTTTCCTGCACCCCAGCAGAAGAAAGAAGAGCATCATATGACCGCCGGTTGGTGGATGCTGCCCTTCCTCGCCAGCGGCACCATGTTCTGGCTGTGGTTCATCCCCACCATGACCAAAACGATCATCTGACGCGCCGTCCCCAACTGCGTCAGATAGAATTCAGTTAAAGCCTGCGGGGTGGACACCGTCCCCAAACCCCTAGTCCCTCCCGCAGCGTGAATCTCTCAGTCTCCAGTCTTTCCAAAGACGTCTCCAAGGAAACGGGTGGTCCCTTCTCAGGGCCACCCGTTTTCTCTTGTTCAGTCTTGCGATCGTGGAAGGGATCAGCTCTCAGGCGGTTTCTTCTGATCCGCGAAACCAGCGGGCAACGGCCGCGATCTGGAACCGCAGGGCCCCGGCCAGTGATAGCACCGCACAGAAAGACATGGCCGCCACGCGGGCCGGATCGCTTTCGGTCAGGGCGACCTCTGCAATCAGGAACAGACCAACCCCGGCAAAACATAGGGTCGAGATCATCTGCCCGTAAGAACCTTTTTCACGTGCCATTTGCGGTCTCCTTGTCACTGAGGTTGCTAGGGTTATGCAGCATTCTTGCCATGTTCGTTGAACTGGAACTCTTTTGTCAGGTCGACCGGCGGCATTTCGGCATAAGGGTCTTCATCCAGATGGTAGACATGGGCCAGAATGGTCGCCACGGCCGCGTAAAGACCGGGGTGAATCTCACCGCCAATCTTGGAGGTGAAGTAAAGCGCCCGCGCCAGTGGCGGCACCGGCAGGATGGTGACGTCATGTTCCTTGGCCAATTCGCGGATCTCAAAGGCCATTGCGCCTTCACCCAGAGCCAGAACCAGCGGCGCATCGTCTTCACCCGGCACATAGCGCAGTGCGACGGAGAAGTGTTTCGGGTTGGTGATGATCGCGGTGGCGTCTTTGACATCATCCAGTGCCGCACGGCGCGACGCACCGTTCTGCGAGGCTTCCATC
Organism: Thalassobius sp. MITS945101; assembly: GCF_047123305.1. Taxonomy (GTDB): domain Bacteria; phylum Pseudomonadota; class Alphaproteobacteria; order Rhodobacterales; family Rhodobacteraceae; genus Thalassobius. Next base: position 3,723,309 of record NZ_CP138918.1, on the reverse strand, counting down.
TGTTTGCGGCGGATCGCACCTTTGACCTCCGGCGAACCCTGGGTCTGTTTACTTTCGTCCTTGATCTCTTGTTTGGACATCTTCAGCTGTTTGTTCATCGTATGGATCTGCCACAACAGGTCCACCGCGCCGATGATTGCCAGCGCCAGCAACAAAGACACCAGAACCTGATAGGACACCGAGGACAGCATCGAAAACTGCTCGCCCACGCCCATGAACGCGGTGGAAGACAGTTTGGGCAGCCATTGCCACAAAACCAATCCGGCGGCGGCGCTGAGCATGGTGACTTTCATCACGGCTTTGCCCAGTTCCACCAGCGCCTTCATCGACACCATGCGTTTGATACCTTTGAGGATGTTCAGCTTGGAAAACTTGGGTTTCATGTTGGCGGTGGCAAACAGAATGCCGCCCCCCATGGCAGCCTGCATGGCCACCGTGGCGATCAGCATCGGCACGCCCAGAACCAGCCCGATCACAAACACATGGGTCAGCGAAGCATCCAACCGGTTCAGGATCAGGCTGTCGAAATTTTCGGCACCACCAAAACGGAAGAAACTGGCGAAATCACGGGCAAGGATGGGACCTGCGAAACTGCCCGCCATCAAGATCACCACGGCGCTGAGCATCGAGGCAAAGACGAACATTTCCTTAGAAGTAACAACCTTGCCCTCTTTTCGGGCATCCTGTTTTTTCTTCGGCGTCGGCTCTTCTGTTTTTTCCTGGCTGTCGCCACCACCACCTTCAGCCATTTGCGACTCCTGTCATCATCTGGGTGAGTGCTTCGATTGCGGCTTCGATCACTTTGTCCATGGCCAACCCCAGCACAGGTGCGCCGAGGTAGAGGAGAACCATGGTGACCGAGAGGGTCAGTGGGAAACCAAAAGAGAAAATGTTCAGCTGCGGAGCGGAGCGGGTCATCACACCGATGCCCATGTTGACCAGCAGCAGAACAGAAACCACCGGCATCATCAGGCGCGCGGCATGGGCAAACATTTCGCCCCCCGCAGAAATGCCGGCCTGCGCCACGGCGGAGAAGTCAAAGACCGATCCGGGCGGGATATGGATGTAGCTGTCCAGGATCAGCCGCAGCACGGTCAGGTGGCCGTCCACAGACAGGAACAGCACCAGAAGCCCAAGGCTGAACAGTTGCGAAATCACCGGTGCGGTCGAGCCCGAGGCCGGGTCGACCTGCGCGGCAAAACCCAGACCAGCCGTGGTGGCAATCCGGTCACCGGCTACTACAGAGGCAGCAAAGAAAATGGTGAGGATCAAACCAGCTGAGGCGCCAAGGGCAACCTCACCCAGCACCATGCCCACGATGCGTTTGCTGGTCAGCACATCGATCGGGGGCATTGGCGCATAGGCCATCACGGGGATTGTCAGCATCACCGACATGATGATGCGCACCTGCAACGGGATGAACCGTGCCCCAAAGACCGGCGCCGCAATGATGAAGGCTCCGATCCGCAGCATCGCAAACAGGTACATCAGCGCGAAATCCAGAACCTTACCCAGTTCCAGACCCGGCACGCCGGAATCATATGTGACAAACCCCTCCATCCGTCAGCGCATTCTGGCGACCATATCGAAGATATCGATGAAGTAGTCCGCCAGCGTGGTCAGCATAAAGCCCGAGGCCAGGCCCATCGTGACCAGTACAATGGCCAGTTTAGGCACAAAGGACAGGGTGGCTTCGTTGATCGAGGTGGCGGCCTGAATAATCCCGACCGACAGACCCACGGCAAGGGCCACACCCAGCACCGGGCCGGCGGTCATCAGAATCTTCCAATAGGCGATTTGCAGTTGTTCGATATTGGCGTCGAAATCCATCTGTCTACGCTCCTATTCCGCTGGAGAAAGAGTTCACAAGAGAGCCCATCGTCAGCGCCCAGCCGTCCACCAGCACAAAGAGCAGCAGCTTGAAGGGCAGCGACACCAGCATCGGCGACAGCATCATCATACCCAGCGCCATCAGGATCGACGCGATCACCATGTCGATCACCAGGAAGGGCAGGAACAGCAAGAAGCCAATCTGGAAGGCCGTTTTCAGCTCCGAAGTGATGAAGGCCGGCAGCATCACCGACAGCGGCACCTCGTCATTGCTGGCGTAGGGGCCAGAGCCGGACAGATCCATGAACATCATCAGATCATTCTGGCGGGTGTTCTCGATCAGAAAGCCCGAGATCAGCACACGGGCCTTCTGCATCGCCTCAGGCGCGGCCATGTTGCCGTCCAGATAGGGGCCAACGGCGGTTTCATAAACCTGGGTCAGCATCGGCTGCATCACAAAGAAGCCCAGGAACAGGGCAATCGCGACCAGCACCTGATTGGGCGGGGTCTGCTGGGTGCCAAGCGCCTGCCGCAGGATCGACAACACAATGATGATGCGGGTGAAGGCGCTCATGCCCAGAACGATCGAGGGCAGCACCGTCAGCGCCGTCATCAGCGCAAGGATTTGCAGCGACAGTGAATACTTGGTTTCACCATTGCCACCGGGGCTGGTGATTTCCAGTGCAGGCAGGCCCTGAGCCAAGGCAGGGGAAGCCGTAAAAAGCACGACACTTGTTACGGTAAAGATGCGGGCAAAGTCTTGGGTCTTCATGCTGCGATCCCAGCCAGAGTTGCGGCGTCAATCGGGGTGGGGGCGGCGGCACTTGCGGCCTTCGGGGCCAAAGGCGTCACCACCGGGGCCTGCCGTTTGGCCGTCACCACCAGAAACTCCTGATCGTCAATGGTCAGAAGCATCGCGCGGGCGTCTGGACCCAATGCGGTGACTTCGCCCAGCGACATGCGGCGATCGTGGTTGATACGGGTTTTCAATTTGCCTTTGTTGGCCTGAACAACAAAGCGCACAGCCAAAAGGGCGGCCAGAAAGCCGCCGACAGTCAGCAGTTGGTTAAGATCTACAAGGTCCATAACACGCCTCTCCTAAACGGTTACCTGACCGATTAGGGGCATGTTTCGTGCCAAGTCTGGCAGTAAATTTTCTACGGATGACAGAAGGCGCGGGGCAGGGCCCCGAGCGCTTGTTTTTCAATATGTTAGGCGGTTTGATCCGCCCTTGGAGCCAGCTCTGTGCGCGGCTTAGAAACTCACACGATCCTTGGGATCGACAATGTCGCCAAAGCGGATGCCGAATTTTTCCCCAACCACCACAACCTCGCCTTTGGCGATGGTGGTGCCGTTGATCTGAATATCCAACGGGTCGCCGGCCAAACGGTCCAGTTCCACAACCGAGCCTTCGTTCAGCTTCAGCAGATCCTGAATGGTGATCTGGGTGCGCCCCACCTCAACCGTCAGACGAACCTTCACCGTGTCCAACACGCCCAAACCGCCCAGCAGGCCGGCTTCGGTGGTCTCGGGCACACCAGCACCCGTGGTGGCGGGCAGACCGGCGGCATCTTCCATCAGGGTTTCATCACTCATCACACGGGTCCTTCTACGAGCAGTCTTAGGAGCTTGTTTCCGCCAGGCGGCGGGTCAGGTTCAGGGCAGATTTGCCGGAGGCTTCGCCCAGATCGGCATCAAACAGCGGGCGGCCTTCGACCAGAAGTTTCGGGGCAGGGGTCATCGCCACTGGCACCACATCGCCAGCGGCCACCGCCCCAACACGGCCCAGCGGCATCTGCGGTTCGGCCAGCACAGCGGTCACATCCAGCGGCACCTGCATCACGGCCTGTTCCAGCTTTTCGCGCCAGGTCATGTCTTCTTCCATCAGATCCGAATGCATCCGCGAACGCAGCTGCATGGCGATGGGTTTCAGGGTTTGCAGCGGGTAAATAATGTCGAAGTTTTCTGGATCACAATCCGGCAGCTGCACCATGAAGGAGCAGTTGATCACCATGTCTTCGGCGTCAGCAAAGCTGGCGAAGCTGAGGTTTTCTTCGCGGTTCTGCAATTCAAAGGTCACCGGCATCAGGTCGCGCCAAGACAGGGCCAATGCGGTGTTCAGCCCGTCCGAGACCAGCTCAATCACCCGCTGTTCCGTGCCGGTGAATTCCGAACGGTCCACGGTTTCGCTGCGGATGTTGCCACCGTAGTAGGAACTGGTGAGCATCGAAATAAAGCTGGGGGGGATCACCAGCATCTGGCTGCCGCGCAGCGCCTCGATGCGGCTGGTGGTCAGGGACACAAAGTTTTCCACCTCATCGGTGTAATCGGCGAAGCTTTTGATTTCCGGCGGGAAAGACGAGATCCTTGGCTGCAGACGCAGCATCGGCAAGAAGACCGAACGGGCCAGGCGGCAGAACCGTTCGTTGATCATCCGCAGGCCATAGTAGTCGCCCATCAGAGACAGGTTATTTTCCCCAAATTTATACGGTTTGTAACTTATCTCACCATCTTTGAACTCGTCACCTTCACCGGCGTCGAGGTCCATCAGGCCGCCGACAAGTTCGGCGAGTTCGTTACTGGAAAGCTTATGCGTGCCGGCCATGTGTGTGACTCACTGCATTACAAATGTGGGGAAGAAAACACTCTCGATGCCGCCGAAGCCTTCCAGCTTCTCCAGCCTGCGATTCACCACTTTCAGCAGTTCCTCCGCCAGACGGTCGCGCCCGTCTGTGCCTTCCACATCGGTTTCCGTATAGGTCGACAACACGGCCAGAATGTCCGAGCGCAGCGCCATTTCGTGCATCTGCACATTGTTCAGCACGGCTTCGTCATACTGGGTCGACAGGCCCACCCCCAGCTGCAGGAAGCGGCTGGATCCCTTGAGGTTGGTGGTCAGCGGATCGGGGAATTCGTAATACTGGGTGACAAAAACCGGCTCCTCAGGCAGCTCTTTCGAGACCTTCTGCGGGCCATCCTCGCCCATCGTGTCGCCGGCAACGGCGCTGTTTTCTTCGATCAGGCGGAGCACCTCATCGGCGGGGCTCATGCTGGATTCGGCGAAAAACTTGCCGCCAAAGAAGCCACCACCGGCCAGACCGGCGCCAACCACCAGCAGCAGGACCATTTTCACTGCGCCGCCTTTTTTCTTGGCGGGGGCGTTTGCTGTTGCGTCTGCCATTACCTTTTACCTCAGGCCAGAATATCAATGCCGCTGTCATCGGCGTCTTCGTTCAAATTTGCGGACTCGGATCCCAGGACCTGGGCCGTGGTCAGCTGTGCGTCGTCACCATTTGGATCCTGACCATTGCCGGAGTTGCCCCCTGCGTTTTGGCCCAGACCCGCCTGTTCGCGCCCTTGCTGACCGGAAGAGGCATTGTGCTGGGTCAGATCCAGCCCTGCCTTGGTCATCAGATCAGCAAGCTTACCCTGGTTGTCATTCAACAATCGTGCCGAAGCATCGTTGTCGGTCAAAATTGATACAGAAACCTGATTGTCCCGCATTTCCATACGGATGGTCATGCGGCCCAGACGCTCTGGCTGCAGGGCGATTTCGATATCGCCCTGGGTCAGATCGCGGGCTTCCTTGATCATTGCGGTCAACTGGGTTGGCCATTCACGATCCGTCATCATCAGTGACCGCGCCATCGGGGCGGGCTGGCTGGCGGCCTGCGGCTGTGCGGCTTCCGCGGTGGCCGTGACGTTCGACTGCGCCATCGCCTGCACGGCCTGCTGCTGGCTGGAGGCTTCGGCCCCCGCCATCATGGCCTGAGCAGGTGCCTGTGCGGCGGGCTGCGCTGGGGCGCTTGCGGCCTGGGTCAAGCCGGGCTTCATCTCGGCTTTCAATTCGGTTTTCAGATCGCTCTGCACTTTGGTGGTGTCATAGGCTGCGGTTTCCACCTTCTGCACAGGCATCTCAACAGACGGGGCCTCTGCTTTCGCAGTGTCTGCGGGCTGTGCCATCACAGGTGTCGAAAGTGTGGCGGGTTTGGCAGCAGGGGCCTCAGCCACCACATTGGCTGTAACGGGGCTGGTGGGCTGTGCTGTCTGTGCGGATGCGGCAGGGTTTGCCGTGGCCGGCGATTGGAGCCGTGCCGCAGTGGCGGTTGCTGTTGCGGGCAGCGCGGGCTCGCCCTCTGCTTCGGTTTGCCCTTCGGTCTGGGCGGCGGCACGGTGGTCCTGCCAGGCTGTCCGCAGGGTCTCAAGTTGCACGGCCCGACGGGCGCGTCCGGCCGAACTGGTATCAGGTGTGAGATCCTGTACAGGGGGCAGCGCGGGTGCGTCGGCAACCGGTTTGCTCACCGTTTCAATTGATTTCGGCTGTTTCAAAACCTCAGCGGCAATCGGCGCTGTAGCGCTAGGCGTTGTCTGTGCAGACGCACCCGAGTTGAGAGCGGTCTGCGTCACCACCTCGGATGTCACCGGCATCGCTGCGGTGGCTGATGTCTGAGCGGCGCTGGTCACGCTGCTAGTCGCTGTGGCCTGTGGACCCGCTGTATCAAACCCGGTCGCCCCGCGCAGCAATGCGCGAAACTTGGCCAAGCCACTGATCCCGGCGCTATCGCCGCTGGTTCCGTTGGAAAGGGCAGCGTTACTGGCCGCATTTGCGGGCTGGTTTGACGTCGGCGCCGTATCTGAGCCAGCTTCCTCAGAAGTTGAAAGACCTGGTGCGATCTGGACTGGTTGAGCACGCCCGTCAGTGGTGGGAGGCAGCTGACCCGTTGTGGTCAGTTGCACCGAAATCGGACGTGACACGGGATGGGGCAAACCATCTGACACGGGTTTGGCCAATTCTTCGGACACAGGCTTGGTCAGCCCCGGCACGGCTGTTGGTTTCTGCGTGTCCTGCACCGGCAGATCAAGATCCAACATGCTGTTGGTACTGGTCACTGCCGTTTTAGACGTCTCCGTCAACGGCGTTTTTGCGACCGTTGCCATCAGCTGGGCCTTGGGATCCAGCGCAGCGGTGACCGGGGTGTCTTTCTGCAGGGCAGTCATGTCATCTGCGTCCGGGTGTACCGCCGGTGTGGCGGTGCCGGATTTAGGAAGATCACCTATCGCCTGACGCAGGAACGCAGCCCCGATGTCCGAGCCTTCTGAGGTCTGTTCAAGACGCACCTCTGATTTCGTCACTGGCAGAAGGGCCTGACGTTCTTTGAGTTGCTGCGCGCTGGCAGCCACAGCGGCGGGGAGTTTTTCCTCGTCAGTGGGCTGGCCGGTAACGGCAGTGCCTTCTTTGGCAGAGGATAAGATTTCAGGTTCATGTGCCAGTTCTGGCGGCGCTACGGGACCGGACTTGGTGGCAATCACCCCAGCGGCAGCACCACTGAAGACAACAAGTGCGGCAGCTTGTTCGGGGGTGAGTTCGGCCGGACCCGAGGGCAGGCCGGTCAGCGACGCGGCCGTGATCCCTGTGCCACCCTGTTGTGTGGCCTCCGCGATTTTGGCGGGTGTGACGCCAGGCAGTTGCGGCGGCGTGTTGAGGTCTACGGGCTGTGCCTCCCCCTGCAAAAGGGCAGCGAAATCCAAGTTGCCCGCATGAGCAGGCAGGCCTGAAAGGCCGGGTTGCGCAAGAGGTAGGCCAGATCCGGCAGCCGCACCCTGTGCTGGGGTGACGGTCAGAATGGCAGGCACAACGTTGTTTTGCATTGTTTTTTCCGGTCCTAGAAACTGGTTTTGCCAGAGTCTATGCAGCTAACGTGCCAACTGTGCCGGATCAGTCGGATTTTTCTTTCGTGTCCAGAACCCGCGCCTTTTCAGACAGCATTTCCAGCTTGTGACCGGATTGTGCCAATGCGGTTTTTGCCTGTTTCAGGCGACGTTCGGACTGGGCTTTCTGCAGCGACAACGTGGTGCGGAAGCCTTCAAGCCGTTGCCCAAGCCGCAAGGAATTTGCCAGCTGCGCCGAGGTCTGCGCGCCGCGCAGCTCGCCGTTCTGCTCTTTCAGCATCTGGTTGATCGACCCGGTCTGGGTGTGGATTTTTTCCACCTCATCCTGGGCTTTACGCAGCTTCTTTGCCAGATCTGCCTGTTTGATCGTCTCGGCCTTGGCCATCAGTTTCAGGTGGTTGCCGTTCTGCTGGTTCATGACGTGGCCCCGATCAGCTCAAGCAGCTGCTTCTGGCTTTCCTGGAAATTGATCTTCTCGTGCTTCATCTGGCAGATGAAACCTTCGATCTTGGGCCAGTTCTTAATCGCGGCATCCAGATCCTTATCCTGACCGGCACTATAGCCCCCCATCAGCATTAGGTCCCTGTTTTCGTTATACAAAGAGATCAGACGGCGCAGCCTTTGGCTGGCGGTGACATGTTCGGGCGGCACGATGTCATTCATCACCCGGCTGACCGAGGCGGGCAGGTCGATGGCGGGATAGATGCCGCGCTGTGCCTGGGCGCGGCTCAGCACCATATGGCCATCAAGGATCGCGCGGGCCGAGTCCACCACCGGATCGTTGGTGGTGTCATCGCCATCAGCCAGCACCGTGTACAAAGCGGTGATCGTCCCCTGACCGGGCAGACCGGGACCGCAGCGTTCGATCAGCGAGGGGATCAGCGAAATGACCGAAGGCGTATAACCTTTGGCGGTGGGCTGTTCCCCCAGCGCAAGGCCGGCTTCGCGTTTGGCATGGGCCACACGGGTCAGGCTGTCCATGATCAGCAGGACATCTTTGCCCTGATCGCGGAAATATTCGGCGATGGCGGTGGTGCGGTTTGCCGCCCTTAGCCGCAGCAGCGGTGAACGGTCGGCTGGAACCGCCACAACACAGACGCGGGCGGCCGCTTCGGGGGTCATCACACGGCTGACAAAGTCGCCCACTTCACGCGCACGTTCGCCGATCAGGCCAACCACAATGACATCCGCCGTGGTGTTGTGGGTCATCATCTCAATCAAAACCGATTTGCCGACGCCGGAACCTGCCATGATGCCGACACGTTGGCCCCTGCCAATGGTCATCGAGGAATTGAGGATCCGCACGCCCACATCCAGGACTTCTTTCACCGGACCGCGCGCCAATGGGTTCAACGGTTTGCCGGCCAACGGCCAGAGGTCCGACGGTTTCGGGGCAGGGCGACCATCCAGGGGCGCGCCACTGGCATCAATCACACGGCCCAGCAGTTCCGGGCCCACTTCGCACATCCGGCCCGCACGGCGCAGCACCACCGGATCACCCAGCGTGATCTGTGCCCCAGCGGTATCCAGAAACAGCAGGTTCTTACCATCGGAGAACCCCACAACCTCGCCTTCAACCGGCGGGGTGCCGGGGGCGGCGTGACGGGGGTAAATCAGGCAGAGGTCGCCGGGAGAGGCGGGAAAGCCGGAACATTCCACCACCAACCCGTCGTAGCGCACAACCTGTCCGCTGATCTGGGGAGCGGTGCGATCGGGCAGGGTGGCCAGATCATGGCTCAACCGTTCCAGAATGGCGGCGCTCATGCGCCCTCTCCATTCGGGAGAGCGTCGGTGGCGATCTCAATTTCGGTGTCGTCCCAATCGGCAGGCAGACCCACCGCATCCAGATCCGGCAGCGAGCTTTGCACCCGGTTGGGACCAGAGCGAATATCGACCGCTCCACGCGGCAGGTTTTCATCGGCCTGCAAAATACAGCCCTCGATCACGTCCGAGCCTTGCAAGGTGGGTTCAATCGCGGCCAGATCTTCCGGGTTCAGATGCACCTGAGTGCAGTCCACGGTTTTGCCGACACGCTCCACCAGGTCCTCGACCTTGGCGGCAAAGGGGGCGGGCAGGCTGTCAATCTGTTGCCCGGCCATGTCGCTGGCCAGCGCCAGCAGGGTGCTTTCCATCGACTGGCGCAGGGCAGTGTGATGCGCTTCGGCGTGATCGGTCAGCGCAAGCGCAAGATCGGTGAACAGGCGGGCGCTTTCTTCCAGATGGGCCTGGGCCTCGGGCGAGGGCAGGTCCACGGGTTCGGGTGTTGGAGCTTCTGCCAGCCCTTTCTGGTAGCCTTCTGCAAACCCTTCTGTGTAGCCGGTTTTATGTGCTGCCGCTTGCAGCGCTTCGGCTTCGGGGGTGGGGTCTGGTTCGGGGGCAGCGTCTTCCTGTTGCAGCGGCGCACCCAGTCCGGCGTCTTCCATTGCGGCGTCGGCGGGGGTGTCATCAGGGAGTTGTTCAAAACCACGCGGACGGAAGTTGCCGTCGCGATTTTTCCGCAGGATTGTGTTGATGGACTCCATGTCCAACGACTGCACCGACATATCTTTGTGGAAGCCCATGATGGATCCCCCCTAAAACCTGAAACCTTAAACCATAACTTCGCCGCCACGACCGGCGAGGGTGATTGTCCCGTCGTCGGAAAGGCGCCGTGCTACAGCAATAACGTCTTTTTGCGCATTTTGCACCTCGGTCAGACGGACGGGGCCAAGGGCCTCCATCTCGTCGGCGATGGCAGCAGCGGCACGGGTCGACATACAACCCAGCAGCTTGTCGCGTAGGATCTCGTCGGCGCCACGCAGGGCCAGAATGAGGGTGCGGTTCTCGACCTCGCGCAGCAGGGTCTGGATGGCGCGGTCGTCCGATTTGATGAGGTTGTCGAAGACAAACATGTTGTCCTGCAGCGCGGTGACCAGGGTCTTGTCCTGTTTCTGAACATCCTTCAGGATGCGCTGTTCCATATCCTGCTTGGTGAAGTTCATGATCCGTGCGGCCGCTTTCACGCCGCCCATCTGGCTGGCGCGCAGGGTGGTATTTTCCTGGAACTTCTTCTGAATCACCTGTTCCAGATCCTTCAACGCCTCGGGCTGCACGTTGGCGAGGTTGGAAATCCGGTGGATGATGTCGGACTGCACGTCCTCTGGCATCAGCTTCAGCACATCGGCGCCAACCCCCGGTTCCAGCGAGGCAATCACCAGCGCGATAATCTGCGGGTGCTCATCCACAATCAGTTCCGAAACCGCGTGGGCATCCATCCATTCCAGGATCTCAATCGGCCGTTCCGAGGAGGTACGTGGAATGCGGCTGAGCACCGAATGTGCCTTGTCATTGCCAAGCGCTTTGGTCAGCACGTCCTTAATGTAGGTGTTCACGCCCACGCCCAGACCGGTCTGTTCACGCAAGTCATGCAGGAACTCGTTCAACACCGCATCCACGGTCGAATGTTCCACATTGCGCACCATATACATCGCTGTGCCCAACTGCTGCACTTCGGTCGGGTTGAGGTAGCCAAGGATATTGGCAGCTGCCTCTTCGCCAAAGAGCATCATCAAAACGGCTGCTTTCTGGGTGCCGCCAAGGTCATCGATGGTCATGGTTCTAGGCATGGTGGATCACTTCAGCTGAGAGTTGTCGTCTTCGATCATCGACTTGAAGGCGGTGGCGATACGGTCGCCGTCGCTGTGGGTCAGGTCGCGGATCAGGGCGAGTTTTTCTTCGTAGGAGACATGGCTCCAGGGGTTTCCGGCCGGTTCGAACCCATCAAGGCGGGCCCGCACTTCAGCGAGGGTTTCGCCGGGGCCAACTTCGATGGCGTCGCCCATCTGGCCTGGCACGCCTCCCATCGGGGCGCCCATGCCCATTGATGGGGCAGGTGCGGCGGGGGAGAACAGGAGGCGGTCAACAATCGGCTTCACCAGACCCAGCACCACAATGGCCAGCACGGCAATCTGGGCGGCATAACGGGCGGTGTCCATCACCCAGCCTTCTTTGTACCAGGGCATGGAAACCTCGGCAAAGGTATCAATGAAGGGCTGGGCCGAAAGGGTAACGGTATCGCCGCGCGGTTGCTGGAACCCGATGGCGGAACGCACCAGCGCTTCGGCGTCGCGCATAACGCTGTCGGGCAGGGCGCCCGGCACCAGAGATCCGTCTTCGGCCATGGTGCCGGCGGGGGTGCGCAGCAGCACAGCGGCGTGGATCCGCACGATCTGGGCGCTGGCGGGCTGGGTGGTTTCCACCCGGCGGCTGACCTCATAGTTGCGGGTCGCATTGGTGGTGGTGTTTTTGTTCACACCGGCAGTGTTGCGCACGGTGACACCGGGGCCGTCTTCGACCAGCTGGGTTTCCTGCGGCGGTGTGTTGGACACGGCACCGGGGATGCCTTTGGCCTGCTGGGCACTGTTTTGCTGGATCATTTCCTGTTCAGACCGCACAACCGAGCCATTGGGCATATACTCTTCGGCGGTGATTTCCGAACGGGTGAAATCCATGTCCACAGTGACCTCAGCTGCCACGTTGCCGGCGCCGACGATGGGGGACAGCAGCGCTTCGATGCGCTGACGGTAGTGGGTTTCCATCTGTTTGCGATGGCCCAGCTGCTGGGTGGTCATCTCACTCAGCGGGTCCGAGCTTTCGCGGGACAGCAGGCGGCCGGTCTGATCCACTACCGAGACATTGGCGCGGGTCATGCCGGGCACAGAGGTCGATACCAGCGACACGATGGCGCTGACCTGACCGTCATCCAGCGCACGGCCAGGGGCAACCTGCACAAAGACAGAGGCACGCGGCGGTTTGGTGTCGCGGATAAAGGCGGTCTGTTCGGGCAGCGCCAGATGGACACGGGCCGAGGTGACATTGGAGAATTCGGTGATGGAACGGGCCAGATCCAGCTCGTGCATCCGGCGCAGACGGGCCGCTTCGACCGAACGCGAGGCGCCCATCGGCATGTCGGACAGGGTGCTCAGCCCATCCGGCGTGCCTGCGGGCAGGCCTTCGGTGGCCAGCAGCATGCGTGCTTTGTGATAATCCGCCTCGGTCACCCGCAGGGAGCCTGTTCCCTGGTCGATCGTGGCGTTGATCCCTGCACCGGTCAGAACCTCGACGGCGCGGGCCTTGTCGGCCTCTGGGAGATCCGAGAAAAGCGACAGTGTTTTCGGCTGGGCCAGCATCATGTAGACCACCAGACCCATCACCGCCACGACGACCAGAATGATCGCAGGCAGGGCGCGTCGCACCGCGGGTTGGCTCATCACCTGTTGCGCTTGCGCCAGATAAGCCTTGCCCTGTGCGGCGGGCGTTGCACCTTCGGTGGTGGCGACTGGGTTGGTCGTGCTGTCCATCGAAACTCTCGTCTAGTTGCCGTTAGGCGCCGGATCAGACCGGCATGTTCATGATATCGCGGTAGGCGGAAAGCGCCTTGTTGCGCACCTGCATCGTCATCTGGAAGCCAAGCGAGGAAACCTGCTGGTCCACCATCACCGAGGCCAGATTGTCGGTCGCGCCCGTTTCATAGGCGAGGGCCGATTTATTGGCGGTGGCCTGGGCGTCGTTGACCTGTTCAATGGCAGAACCAAGGCGGTCGGCGAAGCTGGCGGTGGATTTCTCGGCAGGGTTCGGGAACCCGGCTGGGATGGCAGTTTCTGTGCTGTTCTGGAGCGACGACGCGCGGGCATTCAGGGCCGCTAGTGTCGAATTTCCGGAAAGGCTCGAAATAGTCATGGCTTACCTCAAGTTTGCCCTCTTTTTACGCGGCATGTGCCGCGATCGGGGCGTTGATGTTGAAACCGGGGATCAGCGCCGCATTTGCGGTCAGCATGATGTCCGCGGCGCTCACCACGTCGCCGGTGCGCAGCACCAGAGCGCGTTGAACCACGTTTTCCAGCTCGCGGACGTTACCGGGCCATTTGTACTCAACCAGCGTGGCCACAGCCTCTTCGCTCAGCAGCGGCAGGGTGGCCCCTTCGGGGGTATGGCGGCGGATCATCGCAGTGGCGAGGGCGGGAATATCATCGGGGCGGGCGGCCAATTCCTGGGTCGCCAGCGGGAACACGTTCAGACGGTAGTACAGGTCTTCGCGGAAGTTACCGGCTTCCACCTCGGCCAGCATGTCGCGGTTGGAGGTGGCGATGACGCGGACATCAACGCTTTCTTCTTTCTGCGAACCCAGCGGGGTGACTTTCTTTTCCTGCAGGACGCGCAGCAGTTTGGCCTGCAGACCCAGCGGCATTTCCGAGATTTCGTCCAGCAGCAGGGTGCCACCGTCCGCGGCGCGGAATATACCGCGGTTGGCAGTGGAGGCTCCGGTGAAGGCCCCTTTTTCATGACCGAACAGCATGGCTTCCAGCATGTTTTCCGGGATCGCGGCGCAGTTCACGGCCACAAAAGGTTTGCCAGCGCGGGGCGAACGGTCGTGGATCAGCTGGCTCAGCACCTCTTTGCCGGAACCGGTCGGGCCGTTGATAAAGACAGTGACATCGGTTTGGGCAACGCGGGCGGCCAGATCCATCAGAGCACCGGTGCTGTCAGCGGCGGCAACCATTCCACCATGAGGGGCTGCGATGAGGTCAGTCAGGGCCAGCAGGGAGGGGGTATAAAGCGGCGGGCGTGCCGAACCGCGCAGCGGCAGAACCACACGCTGCATGCGGCCACCCAGTTCCGAGGTCACTTCAAAGGAAGCCCCCGGCTGCACGATCACCAGCTGGGTGATGCCCAGCGTGCGGGCGGCGGCCACCAGACCGGACTGACCACCGGCGGCTTTTTCGGCTTCGGCGGAACATACCAGAGTGTTGCCTTTGCCGGGATTGGTGTCCGGGGTGCCCAGAGCGTCGATCAATACGGTGTCGATCCGACGACGCTGCAACAGATCCGCCAGAGCGGCTGCGTCGTCAAATTCCTGTCCGATGATAAAGATCTTGGCCATGGTTACCTCCTGCGATTGGCTGACGGTTTCTAAGAAGCAGGGAGTGTGCCAAAGATTGAGGATTGGTTAAGATTTTTTCGTAAATTATTGAAAATAAACGAATATAAAAACTAAAATAACTAAAGTATATAAAAGGTTAAGGCCCTATGGATAGGTCGGATATACCCGCTTGATGGGGCGAAATGACGAGACTCCGATGGGTGTCAAAACAATGACGACAATCCGACATGTCCTAATTCTGCCGACCCCATACTTAGGGATGTAACTTTTTCCAAATGAGAGGGGTCAACTTTTCCTGCAGGTGGCCGTTTCACTATCCAGACGTAAAACAAACTGCAGGCCGTGTTTATGTTGTCAAAAACGTACCACCTTAAATTTCCCAGCCTCGATGCTGCACAAATCGCCGCTCCATTTGTCACTGAGACATTGGGCAACGCGATTCCAGAGTGCCGCCTCTCGGGCCTAACTGTTCTGATCAGTAAAGAAGGTGACATTTCTGTTAATGTCTTCTTCCCCACCGTGGCGGATCTCAAGAACTTTGAAAAGAAGCACGGTGGCTTCGTCGATATGATGAAAAAGACCTTCCTGTTCAAATCCACCGGATTTGACGGCGTTTGTATCTTTAGCTTCGACGGAAACGAGAACGCAGCCTAACCGCTGCCGGACCGTAAGTATGAGTAACGCCAATTTTGGCGATGTGTTGTGTAAATTGAAGGATCAGGGTCGATATGTCGGCAGACGTAGATACCGGTACTGACAAACAAGCCGCTGGCGGGGCCTTGCTGCGTGTATCATCGCAGAAGATCAGCCGGCTGATGGATCTTGTCGGTGAATTGTCTCTGAGTGTCTCGGAGACCGTGAACTCGCCCGATCTTGAGAACGGGAACAGTGATCGCACTGACTTCGAAGCCGCAGCCCACCGCCTCTCTATGATCGTCCGTGAAGTTCAGGATGCTGCCACCGAGCTGCGTCTTGTGCCCGTGGATGAGGTCTTTAAGCGCCTGAAGCGGATGATCCGCGAATTGGAGCGGCAGACCAAGAAGAAGATCAACCTCGACATCATTGGAGCCGACACCGCCATTGATAAGATGGTGGCGGACCGTCTCTATGATCCGCTGCTGCACGTGTTGCGGAACTCGGCGGATCACGGTCTGGAAGGGACCGAAGAACGGGTCGAGGCCGGAAAATCCGAAAAAGGCACCATCACGCTTTCCGCCGCTCAGGTGGGCAGTGAGGTTCAGATTGTTGTCGGCGATGATGGCCGCGGCCTGAACCGGGACCGTATCCTCTCGATCGCCCGTAAGCGCGGTTTCTTTGGCCCTGAAGAGGAGCCGGAGGATGGCAAACTGTGGAAGGTGATCTTTGAACCCGGTTTCTCCACTGCGGAACAGGTGTCCAACCTGTCGGGCCGTGGCGTGGGTATGGATGTTCTGAACTCCACCATGCGTGACCTGCGGGGTCGGATCAATGTCGACAGCTGGGCAGGTAAGGGCACCAATGTGACCCTGCATATCCCGGTTTCGCTGGCGTTCCTTGATTGTATCCTGCTGCGCCAGGGCACCCATCTGTTTGCCGTGCCGGTGGAAGACATTGCCGAGATCGTCAATCCCGGCATTGAAAACAGCATGACCATCTCGGCTGGTTCCAAGGCCGAAATGCTGCGGTTGCGGGACACCCATGTTCCGGTTTGCCGTTTGGAGACCTACTACGGCGACACCATGCCCGATCTCAAGCCGCTGACCGACACTGTGGTCATCGTGCTGAACGCCGGAAGCCGTCAGATTGCTGTGCCAGTGGACGAAGTTCTGGATCGCCAGCAGGTGGTGATGAAGCCTTTGTCCGGTGTGCTAGCCAAAGTCCGCGCCAGCTGGGGCTGTGCTCTGCTGGGGACCGGTGAAGTGGCGCTGGTGCTGGACGCAGACCGCCTTGCATCCGGGGAGGAGAACTGATGACAGTTATGGATCATTCCTCCTATGAAGATCACGCTGGCTACGAACGGATCCGTTCGTGGCTGGGCGAACGTTGCGGGATTTCTTATCCGGAACATAAGGCGGACCTGCTGCGTCAGCGTCTGGCCCGCGTGACCCGCTCATTCAAGCTGGAAGACCTCAACGAACTGGCCGGCGCCATCTCCAAAGGGGGCCGTCAGGATGTGGAACTGGCTGTGATGCATGCCGCATCAACCAACCACACCTTCTTCTTTCGCGAGCCGGAAGTGCTTGAAGTCTTTTCGAAAAACATCCTGCCGCAACTGGCGGATCGGGAACAGATCCGGATCTGGTCCGCGGCCGCCTCAACCGGTGATGAAGCCTATACCATCGCCATGCTTGTGGCTGAACACCTTGGCGCGCATGCCCTCAAGAAACTCGCTATTCTAGGCACCGATATCTCGGCCCCAGTTGTAGAGCGAGCAGAGCTGGGCGTGTTCTCGGGCCGTCAGCTGAGCCAGATGGATCGCACGATCAAGAAGCGGTACATGACGCCGACTGGGATCGAACAGTATCGCGTGAACGAAAGCCTGCGCAATACTTGCACCTTCCGCCGGCTGAACCTGAAGGCGACGCCATACCCCTTTGCCAAGCAGTTCCAAGTCGTGTTCTGCCGCAATATTCTGTATTACTTCGAGCCGGAAGATCAGGCCGCAACCCTGCGCGCCATCTATGATGCGACCGAACCTGGCGGTTTCCTTGTGACTTCGGTCACCGAGGCCGTGCGCGATCTCTGCAGCGACTGGATTCCGGTCACCACTGGTATCTACCGGAGGGCTTGAGGATGCCATTGGGTCGCAAAATCCGGACGTTGATCGTCGATGACAGCGCTATGGTGCGCAAGATCCTGTCGCTGGGCCTCAGCCAGGATCCTGAGATCGAGGTGATCGGCACCGCGGCCGATCCGCGTGTGGCCATGCAATATATGGTCAAGGAACGTCCGGATGTGATCACGCTGGATCTGGAGATGCCCAATATGGATGGGCTGACTTTCCTGCGTCAGCTGATGGCGAAGGCGCCGATCCCGACCGTGGTGATTTCTTCGCAGACCCAGCGTTCGGCGCAATCTACTGTTGATGCCCTTGCCGCCGGTGCGGTTGATGTGATTGCCAAACCCAAGATGGAATTGGGCGGTGGTCTGAGCAGCATGATGGACAGCATTGCCCACCGCGTCAAAGTGGCCGCACGGGCGCAGGTCGGGCAGGGGGCAGCGCCCGCTGTCGTGACTGCACGTCCGCAACCCCCTGTTGCAACAGCGCGCGCCATCCCCACAGGGCCGGTGCCGACCCGTGGCGACATTCCCGACTGGATGATTGCAATTGGCGCGTCCACCGGTGGCGTTCAGGCGCTGACCCATGTGTTGGAAGCGATGCCTGAAACCTCGCCGCCGATTGTGATTGTGCAGCATATGCCCGAAGGCTTCACCGCCTCATTTGCCAACCGGTTGAACCAAACCTGCGCCCTGCGGGTGCGCGAAGCCAAACAGGGGGACGTGCTGGAAAATGGTCTGGTGCTGATTGCCCCCGGCGGCCCCTGCCACATGAAAATCGTGCCCAAGGGCAACCGGTTTGTGGTGGAACTGGTGGAAGGGCCGGAGGTCTGTTTCTCCCGTCCGGCGGTGGATGTTCTGTTCAAATCCGTTGCCCGTTACGCCAAGGGCCGGGTGTCTTCGGCCATCCTGACCGGGATGGGCAAGGACGGGGCAGAAGGCCAGCTGGCGATCCGCCTGTCCGGCGGGCGCACCGTGGCACAGGATGAGGCCAGCTGCGTTGTGTTCGGCATGCCTCATGCCGCTGAAGAGATTGGCGCACCAGAAAAACTGGTGCCGCTTAATGAGGTGGCCCCGTGGCTGCTTCAGACCTGCCCGTCGCATGGCGTGCGCAGTGGGTTCGAAAGTTACCGAGTTTAAGAGGATCAAGAGGATGAGTGAAATGACCCCTGATCAAGCGACGTCTGCAGATGCCGAAGCCCTGCTTCGCGATGAAGACAACATTGAAAACATGTACCTCACCTTTGCCATCGGCACGGAAACCTACGGGGTGCCGATTGCGGTGGTGACGGAAATCGTCGGGATGCAGCGCATCATGACGGTGCCGGATGTACCGCGTTACATCAAAGGTGTGATCAACCTGCGTGGCAAGGTGATCCCACTGATGGATGTGCGGATGCGCTTTAATCTGGCGGAGCGTGAATATGATGACCGCACCGTGATCATCGTGCTGGAACTGGGCACCTCGCCCGTGGGCCTGATTGTCGACCGTGTCAGCGAAGTGCTGGAGATTGCGGACGACCATATCGACAGCGCCAACGGTCTGGGTGGTGGTGACAGCCAGGGTCTGGTGCAGGGTCTGGGTCGTGTCGACGAAAACGTAGCGATCATCCTGAACACCGGCCTTTTGGTCTCGGACGCTGAACTGTCCATGCCCGAGGCGGTTGCCTAACACCTGATCCTTTACGGGATCGGGCAAGGTCGCGGGTTGCGGCCCTTTGCCCCTCCGGATGCGGTTATGCGTGCCGGGGGCGGGATCGGCTTATCCATGTTGGATGAGCAAAGTGTGACAAGTGACTGAGTAACAAGGAGACAATCCGAATGAGCGAAAGCGGACCCCAACCGCCCGAACGCCTCTCCCCGGCGCGATCGCACTGCTCTCCCCATATGCCGATCAAAAAGACCCAACCACTCAAAAAAACCGCATAACTGGCGACGCCTGAGGCTAAAGAAATTTCCCGCCCGGTCGCTATTAAAAGTACAGCCCGCCCCAGAAAGGACGACCCGATGACCAAAGCGAAGACCGATAAGACGCCCAAAGACAACGGTGCAGACGGCTTCAAGCTGCTGGATCTCATTAACGAACCGGTTGTGATGACCGATGAGAACCTGGTGATTACCTATGCCAACCCCTCGGCGCAGCGCATGTTCGGCAAAGCCGAAGCCAGCCTGCAAGAGGTGCACCCGAGCTTTTCCGCCGCCGGTCTGGTTGGCAGCTGCATTGATGACTTTCAGCCCGACGCCAGCCAGAAGTTTGGTGTGCTGACCGGTCAGCGAGGCACCTCCAGCGCAACAATCCGGTTGCAGGGCTTTGCCTGGAACGTCGCCGTGACGGCGGTTGAAGGCGAAGAGGGCTTTCTTGCAGAATTTGCCGACAAATCGGCCGAAGCGTTGCTGGAGGCGGAAACCTCGCAGTTGCTGGAGCGGATCACTGGCATGGCAACCGCCCATTCCACCGGTCACATCAAAGAATTCATCCAGACCGATGACTTCACCCTGTCCAACATCTCTGCCGCCGGCGCACAGGTGAACAAGATGGTGAAAGAGCACATCGACGCGATCCTGGAAGGCATCGCCGTGTTCGAATGTTTCTCGGAAGGGGATTTTGAGGCCACCATGGCGCCGCTGCCCGGTGACAAGGCCGCCCTGAACAATGCCATCAACCGCACCCGCGACAATTTCCAGAGCGTCAACAGCGAGATCAAACGCCTGTCGACTGCGATCATGGAAGGCAAGCTGGATGTGCAGGGCGACGCCGCCAAGTTCAAAGGCAGCTTCCGCGATGTTGTGGAAAGCTTCGAAGCCTCCTTCGGCAGCCTGAACGGGGCCTTCAACGCGCTGAACAAACAGGTTGGTCAGGTTAGCCAGACCGTGGGTCAGATGAGCTCGGCCAGCCAGGAACTGGCGACCAACTCGCAGATTGCCTCTTCCTCTGTAGATGAGGTTTCGGCCTCGGCAGAAGAAACCGACGTGCAGGTGAAAGCCAATGCCGAAGCTGCGAAGAACGCTGCAGTTCTGGTGACCTCGAACGCCGAAGTGGCCGCTGAGGGCAAGAGCAAGATCGACGAGATGGTCACCGCGATGGAAGGCATCAACGCCTCTTCGCAGGACATTGCGAAAATCATCAAGGTGATCGACGAGATCGCGTTCCAGACCAACCTTCTGGCCCTGAACGCCGCGGTGGAAGCCGCCCGCGCAGGTCAGCATGGTCGCGGCTTTGCTGTGGTGGCCCAAGAGGTGCGTAACCTCGCAGGTCGCTCTGCCAAAGCAGCCCGTGAAACCTCGGATCTGATCGAAGGGGCCACCAGCCGGATCTCCGCCGGCGTGCGCCTGGCCTCGGAAACCTCCGAGAACTTCGAACAGATCGCCTCGAACATCAAAGAGGTGAAAGATCTGGTCGAAACCATCAACCGTGCCTCGGAAGAGCAGTCGCGTGGCGTGGCCCAGATCAACACCGCGATTGGCGAAGTCGCCCGCACCTCGCTGGCCACCAGCCAGCAGGCGGATGAACTGGCCGCAACCTCGGCAGAAATGACTGCCGCCACCGAAAGCATGACCCGCGAAATCGCTCGCTACTCGCTGCGCCCCGAAGCCCCGTCTGCCGCCGACTTTGGCGCCATCGAGGGCATGGACAGCCTGCCGCCGGAAATGATGGCCAAGATCAAGGCCATGATGGGCGCCAAACTGGACAGCCCCGCCGCCAAACCAGCCGGAAACGGTCTGTCGGACGGTCTGGGCAAAGGTGGTGGTGACCACGACGAACGCGGTTTCCTCAACTTCTGATGCCCCTGGCCCCCGTGACCAAGTCACCACGGGGGCACCCCTCAGCTACCTAGGAGAGCAAACGAAATGGCTTACAAAGTGATGATCGTAGATGACGCTGCCATGATGCGGCTTTACATCTCGAGCTTCCTGAATTCGCTGGATGACTTCAAGGTTGCCGCTCAGGCTGCCAACGGTCGCGAAGCGCTGGACAAATTGGCCGAGATCCCGGATCTGGACCTGATCCTGCTGGACATTGAGATGCCGGTGATGGACGGGCTGGAGTTCTTGCGTCACGCCAAACTCAAGACCCGCGCCAAGATCTGTATGTTGTCGTCGGTCACCGTGCAGGGTTCGCCGCACGCCGCCAAGGCCCGCGAACTGGGTGCAGACGGTGTGGTTGCCAAACCCTCCGGCACCGTGTCGCACGATCTGGAAGAAAAAACCGGTGACGAGCTGCGCGATACCATGCGCCGTCTGGTGGCCGCGTAAACCAGCCCCAATCCTCTCTGACGCCCATCTGTTGTGTGTAGCGGGCGTGAGAGCCGGCGTTTGTCTGACGCCACTGTGTTGTACTGAGTAAGAACGGGTGAGTTATGTCTAGCGAAATGGACGAAATCTGGGAACTGTTCGCTGATGACGGTCAGCAGGCCCTGGACGCTATGGAAGCCGCACTGGACGCTTTGCAGGACGGTGCGGACGACCAGACACCGCATATCTCGGCTTTGTTCCGCGCGGTGCACACGTTCAAAGGCAACTCCCGTGTGTTGGGTCTGGGTGTGGTCGAAAGCCGCGCACATTACGCAGAGGACCTGATCGGTCTTGTGCGCGATGACGGTGTGCCGTTTGACGACGATATTCTGGACCTGATGTTCCTTGCGGGTGACACGCTGCGGACAATGCTGGAAGAGGTGGCGGACAAACGTGCCGATGTGGATCCGGGTCCGTCTGAGGATCTGATGGACCAGCTGAAGGCGATGATCGCAAAGGTGGACCCCAAGGCCGCACCTGCAGAGGAAGCGGCCCCCGAGCCTGCACCTGAACCGACCCCCGAACCCGCGCCGGTTGCTGAGGCCGCGCCCGAACCTGCACCTGCACCTACCCCCGAGACTACCCCAGAGCCCACCCCGGAACCGGTGGCTGAGGTCGCAGCACCTGCTGCGGCGCCGGAACCGGTGGTGGAACCTGTGGCAGAACCCGCCGCCGAAGCCCCCGCTACTGGCGGTGGCATGGCGGGCATGGACGCGCTGTTTGCCGAAATGGGTGACAGCAGCTTCCAGAACGACGACGACGCCTTTACTTTTGACGAAGACCTCTCGGCTGACGATCTGGCCGCCAAAGAGGCCGCCAAAAACGCCGAAATGGAAGAATCCGCCGCCGAGCGTCCCGTGCAGCATGGCGCGGTGGAATCCACCGTAGAGATCGACGAAACCCCAATCGACAACTTCTCCCAAGATCCGACCTACATGAAGATCTGGGAAGAAATGACCGATGATCTGGTGGCCAAGCTGGAAGGTATCAAAACCTCTGGGGACGCCTTTGAAGATCGCCGCATCCAGACCGAACGCCAGGCCGACAGCCTGCTGCACGCCGCTGGCCAGATGGGCTTTGATGCCTGGGTGTCGATGCTGGAAGACTTTGCATTCGACTGTCCCGCCATTGCGGATGACGCAGCACTGGACGCGGCGATTGACGCCCTGTTGCGCGATGTGACCGCGCTGCGCAATGGCGATGCGCCCAGCTCGGTGCCACATCACGAAGAACCCACTGCGGCACCGGCAGCCGAGGCAGCACCGGCGGACAACGGCCATGTTGAAGCTGATCCCAACGCCAAACTGTCGGATGATCCGACCTATCGCGCCATCTTTGCCGAGATGTCCGATGACCTGATCACCCGCCTGAAAGGCGGCGCAGCGGAGGCCCCGGCCACCCGCCGTGAGGAAGCGGTGAAACATGTTGCAGGTCTGCTGCATGCGGCCCGTCAGATGGAATTCGACAACTGGGTTGTTGTGCTGGAGAAATTTGAAGCCTCCGGCCCCGCCATGGCGGATGGCGACGTTCAAGCGGGCATGGCCAAGCTGATTGGCGATCTGGAAACCTTGCAGGCCGGTGGTTCCGTGAGTGACGCCCCAGCCCCAGCCCCAGCCCCTGCAGCGGCCCCGGCCACAGCGCCGACCCCGGCACCGGCTGCCCCTGCTCCGGCTGCGCCAGCCGCTGCACCTGTGGCAGAAACCGACCCGGCTGCCCCGAAAGCCTCGGCGACGGATCAACAGGCCGAAACCGCGATTGCCGCAGAAGAAGCCTGCAGCAGCGGTGAAGCCAAGAAACTGTCGGATGACCCAACCTACCGCGCCATCTTTGCCGAGATGTGCGAGGAGTTTGTGGGCAAGCTTAAGGATGATCTGGCCTCAGGTGCTGCCATCGGTGACCGCAAGGCCAACGTCAAGAACCTTGCCGACGGCTTGCTGCATGCCGCCAACCAGATGGGTTTTGACACCTGGATTGCTCTGCTGGAGAAGCTCCTGGGCGAAGTTGAGGGCTATGGCGATGTCGCCAAGCTGGATGAAGGCGTCAAAGCTCTGATCGCCGAAGGCGAAACCCTGGCCGAAAACGGTGGTGGTGTTCCACCCTCGGCAGAAGCCAGTGAAGCGGACAATCTTTTCCGCCAGCTGGAACCCTACTACGCGGCCATTGCAGAGGCGGTGATCTTCCTTGAAGACAACCCCGAAGAGGCCCGTAAGGAACTGGCTGATCTGGCGAAAACCGTTATCGATCTGATCGAACCACACGGTCTGGTGCGCGCGATTGACTCGATCAACCGCCTGGCCAAGGCGGAATCGGTCAAGGCCGCCCGTATTGAACAACTGACGTTCTACGAGGAACTGATCGGCTACGAGCAGATCATGCCTGTAGAAAACCGGGTGCAGGGGGATCTAGTGGTCCGCCCGTCCAATCTGGTGCGCCTCTGGGCCACGGATCGGATTTTCGACACCCTGAATGGTCTGCGTGACAAGATCGAGCGCGACTCGCTGGAGGCCGAAGGCACCGAATGGTTCGCCGGCTTCAACCACCTGATGCGTCTGGTCTATCACGCCTGTAACCACTACCGGATGGAAACCGCCGCCAACCTGACGATGGCGCTGGTGGACCTGTTTGGCCGTGTCCGTCAGGCAACCAATGTGGCTGATGCGCTCATGCTGCATATGGCGCGTGGGTTCCTAGATACCATCGAACTGGTCTTCGACTCGTTGGATCAGGGTGATGAACCGGATCTGGCTCGCGTCGAAGAGCTGTTCGAAGAAGCGACCAACATCACCTTCAATCAGGGGGCTGTTTCGGCCCGTCAGATTGAACGCAAACTGGGCCTGCCGGAAGAATTCCACCGCGTTCTCAGCCCTGAAAGCGTGAAGGCTGCGCAAACCTCGCTGGAAGAGAAGCAGCATTTCTATGTGGTGCGCGCCGACCTTAACGAAGACGAGGCGTTGGCCGAGAAGTTCCTGGAATGGATCGGTGCCGGCAACGCCAAGATGATCACCAACGTGACCGTCTTCCAGGATGACAAAACCCTGTTCGACTTCCTGCTGTCTTCAGAGCATGAACAGGACGTGGTTGTGTCCGCCATGACCAATATGGATCCGGCGGCGAAAAACCTCTTTGTGCATATCGTGCTGGAGCCCGATTACAGCAGCGTCAGTGATGACGAGGATGAAGAGGGCGGCGAAGAGAAAGAGAAGCGCGCCGAAGGCAGTGCTGAACCAACCGTCAGCCTGTCGTTGATGGAAGCGATTGGTGAAATTTCTGCCGGTCAGGCGATGGTGCACCATATCCTTGAAGAGTTGATGAGCGCCGATATCGTGCAGGCCGTTGACCATGTGATGCGCCGCCGCGCGCAGCAGGATGACAGCAGCCTGGATCCGGCCACCCAATCTGCCATCCGGGGGTTGGTAGAGGATTACGCCCATAAGGTTGCCCGTGCAGCCGAGGCGGAAACCCAGCTCAACACCCAGATGACCCGTCTGCAGGAAGAGACCGCAAAACTGCGCGAACGCAAGGCTTCGATCCTGCTGCGCACGCTGGCGGCCTTTGTAGAAGCCCGTTCGCGTACCGTGGGTCGCGAAGCGCGCATGAGCCATTCTGGCGAAAGCATTGTACTGGATCAGGCGATGATGGACGGTCTGTCCAAGATGCTGAAACGGGTGATCCGTTCCCGTCTGGTCAAAGAGGGGGGGCCGAAAAAGTTCCACCTTGGCCTCAGCCGTGCCGACAACAGCGTTTCAGTGGTTCTGTCGGATGATGGCACCGTTGATCTGGACGCGGAGTTGATGAAAGAGCTGGAAGCTGATGCAATCCGTCAGGGCGGCGAATTCCGCGCTGTGCCGGTGCCCTCGGGCGGGTTCAGTTTCCATCTGATGCTGCCGGTGCATATGGCGCTGCTGGACGGTATGGTCGTACGGGTTGGCGATGTGCGCTACGTGGTGCCGGTCAATGCCATCGAACGGATCCAGCTGGGCAGTTCGGACGCGCTGCTGCCGATCCCGGCACAGAACAACGCGGCCATGCTGCGCACCGACACCGGGGAACTGGCGCCGATCCGTCAGTTGAACGTGATCGACGGCGGGTTGAGTGTTGGCGAGATGGCGCAAGAAGCCCGCGCCAAGCCGGTCAAAACCCAGAGCCTCTATGTGGTGCTACGCAATGACGAACACCGGATCGCTATTCCTGTGGATGAGATGCTGGGGCAGCAACTGGTGCTTCTGCGGCCTCTGCAGGGTCCCTTGGTGGGAATTCGCAATATGATGGGGCTCGCTCTGCTATCTGGCGGCGAAGTCGGCATGGTCGTTGCAGTAGATCGCCTAGCAGACGCCGCCTAAGGAGATCCCCACATATGCGCCGCTTTCTGGAACAACATCTTGCCTTTGCAGGCTTCCTTGGTGTGGCGCTGTCACGCGTGGTGAAATCGCGCTGGACCAGCACCCTGCGCTGGCTGCAATGGCGGCTACAGAGGGCGGCTGGCCCGCTGGTAGGCAATTCAGTGGAGAATACCGGGAAGCAAACTGCGGAAGCGCAGGTATTTCAGACCGTTGGTGACATGCCACGACAGGCTGTAGAGGCCCGAAAAGGCCAGGTTGTCTACTATGCGCCGGGCTGGATGAAGTCAGGGCCACAAAGCTGAGGCCATGGGCCAAAAACTTCTAAACGTCCGCCGTGTTCCTGCCGTTCTTCTAAGTAACAAGGGAACACAGCAACTAAGGAAAGACGCCAGATGACTTTCGCCTCTGCACGCTCTACCTATCGTCAAACCGGCAACTCTGGGGTGAACGTCCCGGACGATCCGCATCAGATTGTCCGCGTCATCCTGAGCGAGCTGGAAAAGTCGCTGAACGTGATGAAAGCCTCCAATGAGGCGGGCACGGAATATCCCCCCGAACATGTGAACAAAGCGCTGCGGGCGATCTACCTGCTGCAGTCCTCGCTGGATTTTGAAAAGGGCGAAGACATCGCGGTGTCGCTGTTCGAACTGTATGAATATTGCCGCCAGAATATTTTGGCTGCCTTCCGCAAGGAAGACGGCGCGGATATTGCAGGCTCTGCGGATGCGATCTCGGGCATTTTGGATGCCTGGACGGAGATTGGCCCGCAAGTAAGGCAAGTTGGATGAGTGAAAGCCCGGTCGACATGGACCAGACTGCAGAACGGATCAAGGAATTTGAGACCCTGCTGGAGCAATGCCAGCAGGCGGCGAAAGAGGGCGACCTCGACGCTTTCCGCACGCTTGATCACCAGTTGCGCAGTATGGCCATGGCTATGATCGGTGGCTTGCCCGGGTTAGAGCCGGGCCAGGAACACTATTACGAAGCCTTGAAAGAGGCGGTTGCCAAACTGGGCGAAACCGCCAGCGAAATCGACACAGATCGCCGTAAACTCAAGCAGCGTCAGGGCACGGACCGCAAAATCCGTCTTGCCTATTCGCGCGGATCGGGAAGGTAATCATGTTTCGCACCACATGCCGCAAATGTCAGTTGATCCGGATCTATCTGGGCTGTGCTTTCCTCGCGATCCTGCTGATCGGCGTGCAGCCAGAGCATGCCCAGGTGATTGCCGGGATGATGCCCTCGCCGATGACCATCGGGATCCTGATCATGGTGGGGGGCAGTTTTGCGTTCCGCCAGCGTCTGAAGACCTACCGCGCAGAACAGGCCGAACTGGGACAGCGATAACGACTCATCCGAAAATTCAGACAAAAAACAACGGGCCCCGAAATCGGTGGCCCGTTTGTCATTTTGGGAAGGTCTCTGAGCCTCAGCTCTGGCGGCTCAACCGGCGAAACAGCGGTTTGGTCACGGGGGCCAGGTAGTCGACGATGTTCACCTTGGCCTGACGGGTGGCACGGTCGTCTTCGTCAAACATGACAATCTCCACCGCCATCTTGCGCACCTCGTGGTCGGTTGCGGTGCGGCTGCGCATTTCCTGTTGGTCAATCATGGCTTGCTCCTCTTTGTCCTGAGGGGGGTAGGTGCAGGTTGCGTGCCAAGTAGCTGACTGACGCCGCCAAAAAGGTCACCCCGTGGTGATGAGTTTCAGCAGATAGACCTCCAGCACCGGATCGGGCAGGTCTTCACTGGTGATGACCCCGTTGAGGGCGTCTTTCAGCAGCGGGGGCAGCATATTCTGAATGCTTTCCAAATCCGTTGCATCCGGGTCCTCGACCGCGATCAGCAGCGCCTCTGACAAGGGCGCGGCAAGCGGCGCGGTGTCGGTGAGGAAGGCATCGGTGACCGACATCGGCAGGTCTTCATGCACGGCCATGCCAATGTCGATTAAGAGTGTGCCCCATTTCGGTACCTGCGCTGTCAGGCTCATCGGGAAGGACACGTAGCGACGTGGCACCGGGCCGGTCTCTGGTTCTTCTTCCATCATCTCGTCTTCGGGCAGGGCTATGGCCACATCCATTGGTGCGGTGGCGGTGAAATGTCCGGCCGCATAGATGCCACCAACCAACAGCGCTGCAACAACGCCGGGCAGGATCGGGGCCTTACGGGGCTTTTCGGCGAGGATCTCTTCTTCACTCATAACGCGTTATGCTCAACTGACGGTCCGTTGAGGGGTTTAAAGCAAGGTGAGTGCCAACCGCGTCTGTTCCAGCAATTCTTCTGAGCGTTCGATGGTGGCGGGCAGATGGCTGGCCTGATCAGCCTTGGCCTGCTCTTCAATCTCCAGAAATGTCTGATGCAACGCAATAGCGCCGACCGTTGCTGCGGTGGTACTGCCACGACGCGCGGTCTCAAGGATATCGGCAAGCGCGCCACGTTGCAGGGCGTCGCGCATCTGGCCCACCATGACAGCGCATTCCTTGTGCAACTGGTGCACAAACACCGACCAGTTGTCGCCTGAGATTTTAGCAATCTGGCGGGCCACATCCTGTTTCAGGACCTCCACCGGGCGCGGCTGTCCAGGGGCATCCAAAGAAGCGCCATTGATGATCCGATGCACCACCTCATGCAGCTGATTGCGGCGCAGTGGTTTCACATAGACGTGGTTCATCCCCGCCAGTTCCGCCCGTTCGCGCACTTCCGGATCGGAAAATCCGGTGAGGCCAAAAACCGGCAGTTGGGCGAGGGCAGGGCGCTGCAGCATCCGGCGGGTGGTTTCCAGCCCGTCGATGCCCGGCAGGCCAATGTCCATCAGCACCGCATCCACCTCGTGTTCGGCGATCTTGGTCAAAGCATCTTCGCCGTTCTCAGCCGTGATCGCGACGCAGCCTTCGCTGTCCAACAATTTGGTCATCAGCTGACGGTTCAACGGGTTGTCATCCACCACAAGGAAGCGGAAGCCCTTGGTGTTGAGCGGTTTTTGCGTGGGGTCAGCCTCGGGGGTTGCTTGGGTTGCGGGCAGGCCAAAACGCAGGTTGACCTGAAAACTGCTGCCTTCACCGGGGGTAGAGCTGACCCGGATGGCGCCGCCCATCGCATCCACAGCCCGCTTCACAATCGACAGCCCCAGCCCGGCACTTTGCGCCAGCGTGTCGAAAGAGTTGTTGCCGGTTTCAAAGGGTGAAAACAGCCGCTCAATCTGTTCCGGAGCAATGCCGCGACCTGTATCGGCAACCTCCAGATTGACCGCGACAATATTGGCCGCTCCGGGGCTGCGCTGGATCTCGCAATCGGCAGACAAGGTGATGTCGCCCTGATCGGTGTATTTCACCGCATTGCCCAGAAGATTCTGCACCACACGGTGGAACAGATGGTGATAGCCCGCGACCTGAATGGCGGCGGGGCAGTTGAGGTTCAACGACAATGTCAGCCCTTTGGCCTCGGCTGCGATCCGGCTTTGGCCCGCCAGCTTTTGCAGCACCTCCGCAGGGCTGAAGGCCGAAACGGGGTGATCCTTGATTGGGCGCAGGTCCATGCGCACATGTTCCAGCGTGTCGTTGATCTGCTCCAGCGCTGTGTCGGCCGAGCCGCGCACTACCTCCAGCAACTGCCGGTGTTCAGGCGCTAGCTTGGCGTCATTAAGCAACAGATCCGCGGCGGTGGCAATGGCCCCCATCGGGGTGCGCATCTCGTGGCTGACAGTGGCCAGAAACTGGGTTTTGGTCTGCTCATTGGCGCGGGCAATGTCGCGGGCGGCCTCCAGATACTGTGACCGCGCCAGCGCTTCCTTATATTCGCGCCGCGCCGTAATGTCCCGCAAAACAACGACAAATTGCCTCAGCCCCGGTTCTTCGATTGGGGTGACGGTGAGCTCCACCGGATAGCGGTCGCGGGCCTCGCTCTGGATATAGGCCTCATGCGGGACGCCGATCAAACGGCTAAGGAATGCGGCGGGATCGGACGGGGTTTCAAACCCATGATCCTGCGCCCGCAGGTCAATCATATCGACGTAATCAAACAGCGATTTTCCGATCAGGCCGGACACCCCTAGCATGGTTGAAAGCGCCGCATTGGCCATCGTGATCTGACCGTTTTCCGCCACCGCGCCGATGCCATCCACGGCGGAGTTCAGGAACTGGCGGAACCGTTTGTCGCTGCGTTTGCGGGCCTGGATGGCGCGCTGCAATTGGGCATTGTCGCTGCGAACTCGCTGAAACGGGTCCTCGGCCTCCAGGACCTCCATCCGGATCAGCAGCAGCGGGTGTGCGGTGCGGGCGGGCAGGCGGGCCAGACGCGCGCGAACGGGCAGAGGGTCGCCGTCGCTATCCTGCAAGATCAGCCGTGCCAATCGCGGCGCGGTAGAGCGTTGTGCCAGCAGCAGCTGTTCACGGTTTTCCGGCGTTTGCAGGCAGGCAGCAAGGCGGGCAGAGGGACATAGGTTTTCGGCACGGGGATTGGCTTGGGCGATCTCACCCTGCGCGGTGACAATGACACTTGGCGACGCGTCCAGCGCAATGACCTCACCGTAGCGGGCCAGCGTGTGATCCTGGAACTGCGTCTCAAGTTTAGTCATGCGCGAAATACTCGATCCCCGGTGTGCCGTCATCCTCCAGGTCAACCACCAGACGGCAGCAACCTGTGGGGTGTTTTGCCAACTTCTCCAGCCGGACTTTTGCGTATCCTGCACTGTTTGCGGCCAGGCTGCCCAAAATATTTGCCATTAAGTTGCAGTACCCGCGTTGTGTGTCAGAATTGCGACTACAACTGCAACGGCAGTTTTCCATAACGAATCGAGTGGTTTGCGAATCATTCCCCAAAAAATCGGCGCCAAATCCCTCGGCCAGCGCGTCAAAACTTGCTGGCAGAGACGCAACGGGAAGGCGATCAACCTTTAGGAGAGTGCACTCCTGTGCATAGATTTTCTCGCCCATAGATGCCCCTACGGAAGCCAGCAAAGCCTCGGTTTCTTCCAACCCTGCAACGGTTTGAAGCGCATCGGTGATGTGATGCAGGGTGTCAGACAGAAAAGCTTCGCGGTTCATAATCAGGGTCTTTGCATGAGGTCGGACGAGGGGTTTCCGGGCCCCTGATAGCGGTGGCAAAGTTATCCACAATCCTCCAGGGGTAGCGGCAGCTTTTCAATACCCGCTTTGCGTGTCAACAGAAGACTTGTGAATGCAAAGACAATGCCAACCGCAAACCGTTGCCGTCAAAATACAGCAGCTTGGCAACTAATGCCTAAGATGGGGGCAGATCGGGACGTTTAGCTATGTGAGCCAAACGGCAAGATTTCGAATGATCCGGAAGGATAAGTTTATGTCATCTAGGAAGGTGCGTTCTCTCACCCGCAACCTGGGCCAATATCGTCAGGTCAGTGCGCGTGGGGATGACAGCCATCAAGATTTCCAGCTGGTGCGTCAGGAAACGCACCTGTCCAACGTGTCTCAGGTCGAACGCTTTCTGCCCGACATCCTGGGCCGTGCTTTGGCGCGCTGCTGGATCGACAAAGGGTTCCGGCAGGAATTTTACCTGGCCCCCAAAGACACCCTTGCAGATTACCATGTGCATTTGCCCGAAGATATTCTGGTCTCGGTCGAGACAGATCCCGGTGAACGGTCCAAGGTTGTTGTTTACGAACAGCGCCGGGCCAACCTGCCCAAACGCATCATGTATCTGCAGCTGGTTATGATGGCTGGCAGATGAAGTCACGCTGGTCCCATATCCTGGGGCTTTGCGCCACGCTCAGCGTATTGGCGCAGCCTGCTCAGCCCAACGCCTTCTCCGAGGCGGTGGCCGCAGCCCGTTCCGGGCAGGCGGCGCAGGCGGTGCAGATGTTCCGTGAGCTGGCGGATCAGCACAATGGGCCGGCACAGTTTAACCTCGCCGTGCTTTATGCGCTGGGGTCCGGGGTGACGCAGAATGATGAAACCGCGCTCTACTGGGCGTGGAAAGCGCGGTTTTCCGGCGTCGGCAAGGCAAAAACCCTGACCAACTATCTTGGATCGGGGGCCACCCCCGAGCTGCTGGAGAAGGTGCAACGCCGGTTGCGCGATGACCTTCTGGAAGATGTGAACGGCGGCAACAAAGACGCCATGCTGGCGCTTGGCCGTGTGTTCCTTGAGATCACCGATCCCATCGACAATGAACAGGCGCTGGTCTGGTTTACGATGGCCGCTGCCCTGCAGGTGCCTCATGCCAGCAAATGGCGTGATGTGACCTCGCGCAAATTGGATCGCGAAACGCGGCTGACCGCGCAAAATCGCGCGGCAAGTCTGTATCAGCAATGGTGCGATCGCCACGGGGCGGCCTATGCCAACCTGTGCAGCTACAACAGCTGATCTGATCCTTCGCCCCACCACGGCTTATCCTTTCGGGAAGAACTTGTAGATATCATCGAGGGTTGCTTTGCCTTCGCGCGATTGAGCGGCCTGTTGGGCGGCTGCGGCGGAAACCG
The DNA here is from genome assembly GCF_047123305.1 of Thalassobius sp. MITS945101. Lineage (GTDB taxonomy): Bacteria > Pseudomonadota > Alphaproteobacteria > Rhodobacterales > Rhodobacteraceae > Thalassobius. The sequence goes on along the minus strand of NZ_CP138918.1, from coordinate 3,691,046 downwards.
GGGCTGTTTGTGGTGCTTCGGCTTTAGGTGTTGGCGTGCTGTTGGGGGCGATTGACGGGGCGGCGGGCGCGGGTTCCGCCGCGGCCACGGGGGCTTGGGCCATCAGATTAGCCACAGCCACCGCGCCGCCTTTCAGCAGGTCCAGATCTGCGATCAACTGATCCAACGCGCCATTCAGAGCATTTGCGTCGGCAGGCGATTGACCCAGGAACCCGTTGAGCGTCTCCACCCAAGAGGCATACTCCATCTGTTCCGCCGCATGCAGCAACCGGTCGGCATGGGCCCGTGATTTCGACAGCCGATCCGCAATCCCGTCATCCGAACGGCGCTGGACCCCAAGGGCCTCCAGCGTTTCCTCGACCATCTCGTCAAAGATTTTCTGGAACCCGTCATCCTCGTTAAAGGCGCTGATCGGGGTAGGGTCGATTTCGACGCTGCCAGCCGTTTCAGGGGCTATTTCAGGGGCCGGAGCGGGTTCAGGTGCCCGTTCCACTGCCGGAGACGGCGCGGTAGCGACCGGCGGCTCGGGATCAGCAGGGGGTTCGGCTGCGGCTTCTGGTGCATCCGCGCCGCCGTCATCATCCCAGGACCAGAAATCATCGCTGTCCCAATCGTCGCGTTTTTGCGATCCTTCATAGGTGTCGGTCACCAGCGCTTTGGGTGCTTTGGGAATGTCGGCCTCCTCCACTTCCGGTTCCGGCGCGGCCGCTTTCGGGGCGGGCGGGGCGTCGGCAACGGGCGGCGTGTAGGTGTCATCAGCCGGAATGTCGACCTCGGGTTTGTCGCCGCGCAGCGCCTGCAGATCGGCGCGCACCTTATCAATCGCGGCGTTCAGACTGTTTTCATCCTCCAGCACCGGCACGTCGAAGGCAAAGTCCTCCAAAACTTTGACCCAATTGGTGAACTCCATTTGGGTGGCGGCGTGCAGCAGACGTGCGGCGGTGTCATCGGCCCGTTTCAGGCGGGCGTCAAACTCGGCCTGCCATTGGCGGGCCAGACCCAGTTGTTGCAGCGTTTCCACCACCATTTCTTCCCAGATCTTCATATAGAGATGATCTTCGGCAAAGGTGCTGATCGGGGTTGTGTCGATCTCGACGCTGCTTTCCACGGGTTCCGGTTCGGCGGCTTCTTCCTCTTCGGTGGTTGCTTCGTCGGCGACCGTGCTTTCGCTTTCGCCCTCGCTGTCTTCATCGAAGTCAAAGACGTCATCGTCGTTGGAATGCGCGCTGTCGCCCATTTCCGCAAAGAGCGAGTCCATATTGGCCATGCCGTCCGCTGGCGTGGCGGCTGGTTCTGCGGGAGCAGGTGCGGGTTCTGTCGCTGGCGCTTCTGCCGCGACTTCTGCCTCGGCTGCCGCTTCGGCCTCCGCAGCCTCAAGCGCCCCTTCGGGCAGGTCTACGGGCGGCTTGCCGCCCCGCAGCGCCTGCAACTGGCCAACCAGCTTGTCGATTGCCGCATCAAGGGCTGCCGCATCTTCCAAGGCCGGGCAGTCAAAAGCGAACTCTTCCAGCGGGGCAATCCACCGAGGGAACTCCATCTGGCGCGCCGCATAGCACAGCCGGTCGGCGTGGAAATCCGCCTTCTTTTGCCGGCTTTCAAAATCCCCACCGCTTTTGCGGGTAATCTGCAAGCCTTGCAGGGTCTCAACCACCATTTCTTCCCAGATCTGGCAATACATCTCATCCTGCGCAAAGGCGCTGAGGGGACCGTCGTCCACCTCTTCAACTGGCGCAGGCTCCGCAGCGGCTTCGGGCGCTGCTGGTTCGGGTGTGGGCGTTGGGTCCGGTTCCGGTGTTGCTTCGGCGGCAGCTACTTTGGCGGCGGCATCTTCGCCGTGCTGGACCGGTCGCTCTGCGGCGGCTTCCTCCATATCGGCCTCTTTGGCCGCGTTTTTGGCGGCCAGATCTTCCGGGCTCAGGTCTTCGTCAAATTCCAGTGCCCCTTCGCCTGAGGCTTCGTCGCCATCGACCATCTCGGCAAATAGCGCGTCCATCGAGGCCATCGGGTCCACCACCGCAGCCGGTTCAGGCTTTGGAGCGGGCGCTGGTTCGGGTTCAGGGGCAGGGGGATCTTCGGCGACGGGTTCTGGTTTCGGGGCCGGTTTCGGGGCAGGGGTGGCAGGCACCTCGACCGCAGGCAGATCGGGTGCTGCAGCACCGTCCAATGCAGCCAGATCAGTGATCCCTGTGTTCAGTCGCTGGTCCAACTCCCATTCAAAATCGATGTGGTCACAGTCAAAGGCAATGGCATTGGCCGTGTTCGCCCAGTCCGCATCACCCATGCGTTTGGCGCCAAAGCCTAGCCAGTCCGCATCCTTCTTGGCCTGTTCCAGCCGGTCTTCAAAGCCGTCTTCAGACAGACGGACCTTGGTCAGCTTGTCGAGGCCTTCCTGTTTCATCTCGGCCCAGATCTGCTGATACATTTCGTCGTCAGCGTAGTCCGGTGTCTTGATTTTCTCTTTCTTGAACTGCGGTTTTGGCGGGGCCTCGGGTTCGGGCTCCGGTTCGGGGGCTGCGGGCGGCGGGGTGATCACGGCTTCGGCTGCGGGATCTGCGGCCCCATCTGCGTCATCGCCACCCAATGCCGCAAGGGCGGAAAGGTCCATTTCAGCGGCCCCAGCCGCTGCCGCAGGCGCGTCGCCTGCTTCTGCCCCGTCGCTGTCACCCCCACCAAGGGCGTCCAGTGCAGAGAGATCCAATTCACCACCCGCTGCCGAGGCGGCGGCAGGGGTATCGCCACCCGCTGCCTCTTCTTCTTCAGGCTCGGCCGCGCCAAACAGTGCCCCAAGGTTGTCGAGGTCCATCGCCATGACTGTGCCCTGTTTTTCCGGCTCCGGCGCGGGTTCGGGTTCAGGGGCCACTTCGACCACTTCTTCTTCGACTTTTTTCGGTTTGGGGGCTGCTTTCTTGCGGCTGCGACGGGTCGGCTTCTTCGGTTTTTGTGCGTCTTCCAGCAGTTTGATCCGCGCCTTCATCAAGGTGCGGCGCTTCTCAATGGAAGGCTCATCTTCGAAGGCCAGCTGCAGCTCATCTGCGGCCTCTTCAACGGGCAATTCATTCACTGCTTTCAACAGCTTGGTAATCACTGGCGGGATCTTCACCCGTGCGCGCTTGGTGGTGCGTGCCATGTTTTTCCTCGTCTCGCTCGCTTGGCATCATCCTTGCAGGAAACCGGGCGATCGGCCCCGCTGGATGCCAAGAGGTCAGCAAGTATCGCGCCAAGTTCAGCCGGGGTCAGAAAAAAGCAACCGAGGTGAGGACAGCCCATGTCTGCCATTGAAAATCATCTGAACCTGCATGCTCAGGCGCTGCAGTTGCGCGAGAGACGCAACGGGGTTCTGGCGTCCAATATCGCCAATGCGGCCACCCCCGGCTTCAAGGCGCGGGATATGGATTTCAAGGCCGAGCTGAGCCAGGCCATTGGGGCCGGCCAGCTGAAGACCACCAGTGAGGGGCATATCCCTGTTGGTGGCACCAGCGCGGCGGGGATGCTTTACCGCAAACCCACAACCTCTTCGCTGGATGGCAACACCGTTGAAATTGCGGTGGAGCAGATGGAGTTCGCCCAGAACACGCTGCGCTACCAGTCGAGCCTTGAGTTTCTGAACCGCAAGATCCGGGGCCTGACCCGCGCGATCAAAGGGGAGTGATGACAGATGACAATGAACGTTTTTGATGTTTCAGCCCGCGCCATGAATGCGCAGATGCTGCGGCTGAACACCGTGGCATCGAACCTCGCCAATATGAACTCGGTCAGCACCACCCGCGACGGCGCCTACAAGCCGATGCGGCCGGTGTTTGAGACCCAGTTTGCCGATCAGCTGCAGCAAACCGGACTGTCCACAGTGGATGTGTCCTCGGTGGTGCAGCTGGACCGTGCCCCCACACAGAGCTTCCAGCCGGATCACCCGCTGGCCAATGAAGAGGGCTATGTGTTCCAGTCTTCGGTCAACTCGGATGAAGAGATGGTCGAGATGATGGAAGCCTCTCGCCAATATCAGAACACGCTGGAGGTTGTGTCGACATTGCGCAACCTGATGGCCAAGACAACAAGGATGGGTCAATGAGTATTGAGGCAAGTTCGAGCGTATCGGGAATACGGTCTGTTGCGGACATGCGGGCCAACGCCGAGGCCGGCACCCGCACAGAGATGGATGCTTCGGATTTCCTGACGCTGCTGACCGCACAGCTGCAGAACCAGGACCCCAGCTCGCCGATGGAAAACGGTGAGTTTCTGGCCCAGCTTGCTCAGATGTCCTCGGTGCAGGGGATGGAGCGGTTGAACGAGACCCTGGGCGGCGTTGCATCGACGATGAGCAATTCGATGATCTCGGAGGCGTCGTCAATCCTGGGCAAAAGCGCCCTTGTTGAAGGCAGCGTCACCCGCGCCAGAGGCGGCGAGGTTCACGGCCGTGTGCATGTCCCCAATGACGACAGCACAGTGACGTTGACCTACACGGATGCCAGCACTGGCGAAATTTTACACAGCCAGGTCCATTCCAACCAACTATCTGGTCCAATGGACTTTTCTTGGAAAGAAGCCCCCGCCGATGACAGAAAAATTCGCATTTCTGCCACGGTAAACGATCTGGGTGGCACGATTGATGCATCAACGGCGGTATACGCTCAGGTTGAGGGGGTCGAGTTCGATCCGATCTCCCGCGATATGACGCTGCAGTTGAAAGATTACGGCGCTTACCTGGCCACAGAAATCACCGCCCTGCGTTAACCGCTTCGGGCCATGTTCGAAAACAAAGAGGACGCACATGACCAGTTTTATCGCATTGTCAGGTCTGAATGCCGCGCAGGCGGAACTTTCGACCACATCGAACAATATTGCCAATGTTAACACTCTGGGCTTCCGCGCCAGCCGGGCCGAATTCTCGGACCTGTTTACACGTTCCCCGTATGTGACGTCGCGGACGTCCAGTGGTTCCGGCGTGCGGGTGCAGAACATCCGTCAGAGCTTTAACCAAGGGGCTGTGTCGCAGACCTCCGACACGCTGGACCTGACCATTCAGGGGCAGGGGTTCTTCACCATTTCGGACGCAGTCCAAAACGGCAACCTGTCCTACACCCGTGCCGGCGCCTTTGGTGTGGATGAAAACAACTACCTGGTGAACAGCGGTGGTGGTTTCCTGCAGGGGTTCCCCACCAACGTGGACGGTAGCCTGTCGGATCAGATGGAGATCGACCGTATTCAGGTGCCCAAGACCCAAGGTGACCCGGTGCAGACAACCCAGGTGGATCTGGCGGTGAGCCTGCAGTTTGGTGCCGCTGGCCTTGGCAGTCAGGACGCGGTTCCGCCCACCGGTGCCTTTGATCCCAATGACAGCACCACCTACGCCAACATGGCGCCGATCAACGTGTTGAACGCCGACGGCAATGCCGTGCCGGCTGCGGTTTACTTTATCCGCAACCAAGATCCCAGCGGTGCTGATCCGACCACCACTTACGAAATGCGCATGGTGGTGGATGGCGAAACCATGACCGCCACCCCGGATGAGATCAACTTTGACAGCGATGGCAATCCGACCACCCCGATTGCCAGCATGGCGTTCTCTGGGTCCAGCTGGAACCTGAGCCTTGATCTGGCGGAAACCACCATGACCAACGAGAGCTTCCACGTGGAATCCTCGGCGCATGATGGCCAGAAACCCCGTGGTTTGTCGGGGCTGGAAATTGGCGACGACGGTCTGATCTGGGCATCCTACGCCGGTGATCTGAGCATTGCGCTGGGACAGTTGGCGATCGGCAACTTCTCCAACGTGCAAGGGCTGAAGAACCTGGGCCAGGCCAGCTTTGCCCCGACCAATGAATCCGGCGACGTCGAATATGGCGTGGCAGGGTCTGACGGCATGGGCAACATCGAAAGCGGCGCATTGGAACTGTCCAACGTCGACCTGACCTCGGAACTGGTGGATTTGATCACCGCGCAGCGGAACTATCAGGCCTCGGCCAAAGCGCTCGAGACCAGCTCGGCGATGTCGCAGACCATCATGAACATCCGCGGTTAATCCCGGATCGTCTAAGCTAACTGAAAGGCGCGTCACATGGATCGCATGATCTATACGGCTCTGAATGCTCTGTCCACGCAGCGGGACCAGCGCATCACGCAGGCGCAAAACCTGGCGAACATGAATGTTCCCGGTTTCCGCAGGGATCTGGCCAACGAAGGCCGGACTTATTTTGCGGAAGCCCTGGATACGGCCAAGGTCCGCGCCTTTCAGACTGAAACCGGGTCGGCAGGTTTCCTGACCGACTCGGGGCCGTTGCAGCCCACCGGCGGTGAGTTGGATATTGCGGTGATCGATGAAGGTTACCTCTATATTCAGCCCGACAGCGGCGGCGAACCGGCGCTGACCCGACGTGGCGACATGCGTCGTTCGTTAGACGGGGTTTTGGTCAACGGGGCGGGCGAGACAATGCTCGACCCGAATATGGACCCGATTGAGCTGCAGGAATACCGCGAGATCACCATCACCGATATTGGTGAAATCTGGATTGTCCCCTCCAACGCAGAACCTGGTGCCGCACCCATTCTGGGCGGCACCCTGGCCACGGTGATACCGGATGAGGAAACCGTGCTGCGCAAATCCAGCGACGGTCAGATCCGAATGGAAGACGGCACGGTGCCCAATCCCAACCAGCTGGCCAAGATCAACCAGGGCGCGCTGGAAGGCAGCAACGTGAATACGGTTGAAGAGCTAATCAGCTCGATTGAGATGCAGCGGAATTTCGAATTGAACATCCGTCTGGTCTCCAACGCCTCCAAACTAGATGAGGCTTCGGCCCGTCTGTTACGGTCTCCCGACAGTTAATTTTAGCATTTAGCGCCCCTCCGGGCGGGAAATGGCACGGCCTTTGCACCTGTTAAGGCAACACAGGTTCAACAGCCGCCACCCCAAGGAGGACAGGCATGTCAAGCAGCGCAATGCACGTGGCCAAAACTGGCCTCAACGCCCAACAGTCTCGTATTCAGGTTATCTCGAACAACCTGGCCAACGTGAACACCACCGGCTTCAAACGGGACCGGGCGAATTTCGAAACTCTGCTGTATCAGACCTGGCGACCTGCCGGGGCGCAGACCTCTGAAGACACCCAGATGACCTCGGGGTCGTCGATCGGGACCGGGGTGCGGATGGTAAGCACGGAAAAGACCTATTCCCAAGGCAACATGATCAACACTGAAAACGCCCTGGATATTGCCATCGACGGCAACGGGTTCTTTCAGGTTCTGATGCCGGATGGTCGGATGGGCTATTCGCGCAACGGCACCTTTGGCCGGAACGCCGAAGGGGTGATCGCGACCGCCAGCGGCTATGTGCTGCAGCCGGAAATCACCCTGCCAGCAGATGCCACCAACGTTACCATTTCCAATGACGGGATCGTCAGCGTCACCACCCCGGGCGACGTGGAGCCGCAGGAGGTGGGGCAGATCACCCTGACCCGTTTTGTGAACCCGCGCGGCCTGACACCGGTGGGGGAAAATATGGCGGTGGAAAGCCAGGCCAGTGGCGAGCCAATCATTTCGGTTCCGACGCAAGAAGGGGCCGGCCGGCTGCTGCAGGGGCAGCTGGAAGCATCGAATGTGAACGTGGTGCAGGAGCTGGTGGAAATGATCGAGGCGCAGCGTGCCTATGAGGTGAACTCAAAGTCGATCTCCGCCACCGATGAAATGCTCCGCTTCCTGTCCAACAAACTGTAAGGAGAGCAGTAATGGAATTTCGTAAGACTATGGTTTTGTTTGCCGTTCCCGCCGCGCTGACCGTTTCGGGCTGTGCCACGGAGCAAGAGGCGGCCGCGTCGCGCGACTGGGCGCCTGTTTATCAGGAACCGCTGCCACAGCCGACCGGCCAGCTTGCTTCGGGGGCGATTTTTTCGGGCGGGCAGATGGGGCTTTTTGCCACCGACCGTCGCGCCAGCCAGGTGGGCGACATTTTGACGATCATCCTGCAGGAGAAGTTCCAGGCCTCCAAGGCACAGAACGCGTCCTCGTCCAAGGCGGATTACTTCTCGCTCGATACGCCTGATATTCTTGGCATCAACGACACAGATCTCTCGATGGGCACCAACAAGACCTTTAACGGCAACGGCCGTGCCTCGCAGTCGAACTCGCTGAGTGGCCGTATGTCGGTTTCGGTGGTGCGGGTGCTGCCCGGTGGCAATCTGGAAGTGATTGGTCAGAAGAAACTGACCCTGAACAACGGTGATGAATACATCCGTCTGCGCGGCATTGTCCGGCAGGCCGACATTACCGCAGATAACACCGTTGACAGTGATCGTCTGGCTGATGCCGAGATCAAGTACATCGGCGCTGGTGATGTTGCTGACACCGGCAAGAAAGGCTGGCTGCGTCGCGGTGTTGACGCTGTTTCCCCGCTCTGATCCGAAAGGGTATAGACTATGAATCGCAAGATCCTCCGCGCATTTGTTGCCGGGCTTTGCATTATTGCAAGCGTTAGCACCGCTTCTGCTGACCGGTTGAAAGATCTGGCCTCGGTGGCTGGGGTGCGTTCCAACGCGCTGGTCGGTTATGGGCTGGTGATGGGTCTGGCTGGCACCGGTGACGGTGGCTCCAAGCTGACCCAACAATCTATGCAATCGCTGATTTCGCGTCTGGGCCTCGACACCGAACCGGGGGATCTTGATACCAAAAACGTCGCTGCCGTGATGGTCACGGCGGAGATGCCTCCCTTCATGAAGCCCGGTCAGGTGCTGGACGTCACTGTCTCCACCGCAGGCCGCGCCAAGTCGCTGAAGGGCGGCACGTTGCTGATGACCCCGTTGATGGGCGCTGACGGTGAAGTTTATGCCATCGCCCAGGGCAACCTTGTTGTGGGTGGCCTGGGGGTTGAAGGCGGTGACGGTTCGTCGCTGGTGGTCAATGTGCCAACAGTGGGCCGGGTGCCCGGTGGCGCCACCATCGAACGCCTGGTGGAAACGCCGTTTCTTGAAGCGGAATATCTGGTGCTGAACCTCAACCGTTCCGATTTCTCAACCGCTGCTGCCGTGGTGGAAGCGGTGAACGACATGTTCGGTGACGGTGTTGCGGTGGCGCTGGACGGCACCTCTGTCCGGGTCCGTGCCCCGGCTGATCCGGCACAGCGCGTGTCCTTCATGGGCCTGTTGGAAAACATTGATGTCACCCCGGCAGAAGCCGCCGCGCAGGTGATCGTCAACGCCCGCACCGGCACTGTGGTGATCGGCGGCTCTGTCCGTGTGACGCCATCGGCTGTCAGCCACGGGTCGCTGACCGTGCGGGTGAACGAAGACTTCAATGTGGATCAGGGCGCTTCCGTGGTGACCAATGGCGACAATGTGATCGTTGCTCCCGGTGAGCCAGTGATCACCCCCGACAGCGCCATCGAAGTGACCGAAGACACCTCTCCCGCCTTTATCTTTGATCCGGGCGTCAACCTCAGCTCGCTGGTGGATGCGATCAACGCCGTTGGGGCCAGCCCTGCAGATTTGGTTGCCATTCTTGAAGCGCTGCACCGCGCGGGTTCGCTGCGCGCTGAATTGATCGTCATCTGACTGAGGTCGTTATGAGTTTTTCGCTTCCGAACAATCCAATGATGGATCTGACCCCCAGCCTGCAGCTCAACCGGCAGGATGGGGTGCAGAGCAGCGCCAAGACCGCCGCCGATGAGTTGGATCCCCGCATGCGCCAGGCCGCCGAAGGCTTTGAGGCGCTGTTTCTGCAGCAGATGGTAAAGGCGGGCCGTGAAGCCAGTCTGGGCGATGACCTGCTGGGCGGTTCGGGTGTGTCACGGATGCAGAGCATGTTGGATCAGCAATTGACCGAAGATGCCACCGGGGCCGCGGGGCTGGGCATGGCAGATGCCATTGTGCGCCAGTTTGCGCCATTTGCAAAGAAAGCTGACGGATGAGTAGCATTATGAATATCGGCATCTCCGGGATGCTGGCGTCGCGCACCGCGCTGACGATCACCTCGGAGAATGTCGCCAACGCCGATACCGAAGGGTATTCGCGCCGCTCTGTGATCACCAAAGAGGCGGCCGGAGCCGGCTCAAACCCGTTTTCCACCTCCTCCACAGGGCAGGGGGTGTTGATCGAAGATGTGCGCCGCGCGTTTGACGAACTGGTGGTGGAGCAGGTGCGCGAAACCGGCGGGGCTGTGATCTCGGCGGAAACCATGGTGCCGGCGCTGGAGCAGCTGGAGAACCGGATGCTGCCTGATGCGGGTGGCGTCGAAGAGATGTTGTCGAGCTATTTTGAAGCCATTGAGGGGTTGGCCTCGATGCCCGAAGACCGCGGCATGCGGTCGGTTATGCTGGAAGCGGGCGGCGGGTTGGCCAGTGCGGTTGCTGATATGGCGGGCGACATTCGCGATCTTGGCGAATACCTGCATGCGCAGGGCGATCAGGTGTTGGGTCGGATCAACGGCCTGTTGGTGGAAATGGACAAACTGCAGCATCGCATGGGGCTTTCTTCGGTGCCGGGGGCCGACAATGCGGTGATGGACCGGCGCGACAAGCTGCTGACGGATCTGTCCAACCTGGTTGATATCAGCGTCGATTACAGTGATCTGGGCATTGCCACCGTATCGCTTGGCAGCGGACCTGGCGGGCCCAAGCTGCTATCGGTGGATGGGCCGGCGCGGGTCACGATGAATGCGGACCTGTCGCTGAACGTGCGGGGCGCCAGTGCTGGGTCACTGGCCAGTGATGCGGTAACCCGCAGTGCGTCAGCAGGTCAGCTGCACGGACTTGCCTCTGCAGTAGGTGCGATCAACGCAACCCTGTCGGATCTGAACAGTTTTGCCAGCACCCTGGCGGATCAGATGAACATGATCCACCAAAGTTCCCGGGACGCCAGTGGCGCTGAAGGGGTGCGGATGTTCTCATTGAATGGTTGGGACGCAAAACCAGCGCCCTCCAACTCGGGCAGCTCGCTGGCTGAGGCAACCGAGATCGAAGGCGAAACCCCGCCCACCGATACGATCCGTCTGATCCGGGATGAGACCGCCGGGGTCTGGAATGCCTATGACGAAAGCAACACCCTGCTGGGCAGCGGCACCACCTCGATCACCTTGACCGGTATGCAGATTGATCTGACCGGCACCGGGGCGGACGGCGATGTCATCACCCTGGCGCCCACCCATGGCAACGCTGAAAACATGCGGTTCCTGCTCACGGATGTGGATCAGATCGCCTCTGGCGGGGCCATGACCATCAGCCCTGCGATTGCCAACACGGGTAGCTCAACCCTGTCCGCAGCGCCGGGCAGTGAAACCTTCACCAGCCTGCCCACCGTCGAAAGCCTGCTGCCGACAGATGGGTCTTCTGTGGGTTTGTTGTCGGATGGCGTTGTGGGGGTGATCCCGGCTTCGGCCACCGAAGTGACATTGGCCAGCCTTGCCGGTGGCAGCACTGCCTCGGACATCATGGTGTTCACCCGTGAAGGCACGCAGATCGCCGGACCCGCCCTCAGCGGGGCGGCCGCGGCGGCGCTGATGACGGGGGCCAACGGGTTTGCCGATGGGGCCGTTTATGACGGCACCCTGACCGGCGCGGCGAACAACTATCTTGGCACCCAGCTTTCTACCGACGGCAGCACGGCTGCGACCCAGTGGCTGCATCTGACCAACCTGCCTGCCGAAGACCTGATCATCGTAGCAGGCGCGGGCGAGCTGGAAATTGGCGGCGCTGTGACCCATGGCACCGCCACCAGCAACACCGATCGCACCGTGACGCTGAACGTGATCGACGACAGCACCGGCGAGGTTGAACTGCTGGATCAGGCCACCGGACACCGTTTGGGTGGCGGGGTACTGGATGGCAATGGTGACGTGGAAATCGCCGGATTCAGCTTCAGCCTGACCGCGGGCTATGTCACCGGTGACAGTTTTGATGTGGCGGCATCGACATCTGGCATGGGAGATGCACGTGGATTGTCAGCGCTTGCGGATCTGCGCACGCGGGACAACTCTTCGGGGCTGGGCGGCTATCACGCCTTGCTGACCGATATCCGCACCGAAGTGGGTGGGTTGACCGCCGCAGGCAAACGCAAGTTGGAAGTGGCCGAAGCCCAGAATGAATCCGCATTGGCTGCCCATCAGGCCGCAGCCGGGGTGGATCTGGATACCGAGGCCGCGTCCTTGATGAAATACCAGCAGGCCTATCAGGCCAACGCACGCATTATGACTGTGGCGCAGGAATTGTTTTCGACGCTGCTCAGCTCTTTGAGGTAAACCATGACCATCGGCACCTCCCTTCATCACCAATTGGCCAGCCGTCACTTCACGCGGCTTGATACCGATATTTCCAACCTTCAGGCTGAAATTGCCTCGGGCAAGGCGGATCCGCGTTCTTCGGTTGATCCGGTGCGGGCGCTCAACATGTCGGCCACCCGTGACCAGAAGGAAATGGTGGAACAGTTTACGCTGAACCTCGAAAGTGCCGACGCACGGCTGACCCTGTCCGATACCGTGATGGGGGAGGTGGGCAACGTGCTGAACCGCATGGCTGAGATTGCCATTCGCGGCGCCACAGGATCAGTATCGGAAAGCGAACGGGAATCGCTGCGCATCGAGGCAGTGGAGTTGCGCGACAGTCTGGTCAATCTGGCGCAGACCCGCGACAGCACCGGACGCGCCTTGTTTGGCGGCTATCAGACAGATATCGATCCCTTCGCCGATGATGGCAACAACGTGCGCTATATGGGCGATGCAGGGCGTCATGCGTTGCGGGTTTCGGAGAACGCATTGATGGCGACCGGCCTCAACGGGCAAGAGCTGTTTATGGACATTCAGGTCAACGGCCCCGATGGGCCGGAGACCCGCGATCTGTTCACAATTGCCGATGATCTGGTGCATTCGTTGACCCCAGGTGGCGGTGCGCGTCGCGACAGCGTTGACGGTGCGGCCTCGATGCGTTTGCAGCTTGGGTCATCTATTGGCGAAGTGTCCCTGACCATCGAAGGCCCTGGCGGTTCGGTGGATGTTTCCGCCCCCTATATGCAGGCTTCGCCTGACGCGCTGATCGCCGCGATCAATGCGCAGACCGGCACAACCGGTGTGACCGCCATCGTCGATCCCGCCAATCCCAACGCCATCCGACTGGATGCAGCAGGCGACATGACCCTCAGCAAATTTGGCGTCGCGGGCAGCAATGACCGGGACCATCATTCGATGACGGTGACCAAACTGTCTGGGCATGATGTTGACCAGATGACGGTTATGGTCTCTGAGGATCAAACCTCTAACGCTCTGGTGGGCACCCTCAATTCCGCGCTTTATCACGTGGCCGACCGTCGCGCTGAAATCGGTGCGCTGCAACAGGTGGGCGAGCGCCATCTGACCGGTCTCGACAAACGGGCGGAGATGGTAGAGCGCGCCCTGGCGGGCTACGAAGGGCTGGATATTGCCGCCGCCGTGACAGAGTTGCAGGCAATGCTGATGAACCGCGAAGCGGCGCAGCAGACCTACGCCAAGATCTCGACCCGCACCCTGTTTGATTTCCTCAGCTAAGGTGATTGGGGCGCGGTTCATATCCATTGTCAAAGCGGGGGCGCTGGCCTTTGCCTTGATGGCGCAAGCGGCTCTGCCCGCCGCTGCGCGTGCGGTGGATTGTGAACAGATGGCGGCCCGGACGGCGGCGTTACATCGGATCCCCGAAGGTCTGATGCCGGCAATTGCCCGCGTTGAGACAGGCTATAAGCAGGGCGACCGTGGCGTGCGTGCTTGGCCCTGGACCCTGAACGTACAGGGCAAAGGTTATTACTTCAAAACCCGCAAAGAGGCGCTGGCCAAACTGAAGGCGGTTTTGAAAGAGGGTGTGCGCAATGTGGATGTGGGCTGCATGCAGATCAACTACCGCTGGCACGCAGAAAACTTCGCTTCTGTCGAAGAGATGATGACCCCGGAAGCCAACACCCGCTACGCCGCCAAGTTCCTGACACGGTTGAAAAAACGTCATGGCAGCTGGGAAGAGGCCACCAAACACTACCATTCGGCAGACAGTGATCGCGGAACGGCCTATCTGGGCCGGGTGAACCGGGTTCTGGCAAAACTGCCGCAGGAACAGCCTTCCTTTGTGGCCTCAACGGCGGATGGCACCTCCAAAGGTGCCGTGCGCGCGGCGTCACAACACCGGGCCAAGGTGGCCCGTGCCCAAGGCGTTCTGGCCGTAAGCGACACCGCCCTGATTGCGACCCAATCCTACATGGGACAGATGCGTGATGTCGTGCTTCCTGACAGTCCTTTGCCCACGTTTTCAGCCATGCAGGCAAAGCGCACCCGCGGCACCCGTCAACGGCGCATCGCCCGTCTGTCAACGAATCGACAAGATCTGATCGACCAGCTGCGCGCCGAGTTCGCGAACTAAGCGCAACAGCCACAACACGAAAACCTAGCCCAAAGTATGTAACCCGCTCCGTAAGAGAGGCGGGTTTCAACCTCCGATACGTCGATTGTCGTCGGGTTTTTGACTATTCTTAGTGTTAACCGAGCAAGGCAACAGGACAGCGGGCGCATCCCGCCAAAAAACCGCTGCCGCCCCAATGAAAAGACTAAGAAAGCCGCCCCATGACCAATATTTGCACCAATCTGTTTTTCGACGCCGAAGCGCCGATCCTGTTTGAGGTTGATGCCCATGTGGTCGGATCCTCGCCCGCAACCCGCCGGATGAAACAGATGCTGACCGCCGTTGCGCCGTCGGATGCGCCGGTGATGCTGTCGGGTGACACCGGATCGGGCAAGGAACGCGCGGCCACCGCGGTGCATGCGGCTTCGGGTCGTGAAGGCAAACTGGTGGCGGTGAACTGTGCCGCCATTCCCGGTGAGCTGTTGGAATCCGAACTGTTCGGCTACGAAAAAGGCGCCTTTACCGGCGCCGATGAGCAACGTGTTGGCCTGATCGAAATGGCCGACGGCGGCACGCTGTTCCTGGATGAAATCGGGGACATGCCGCTGGCGCTGCAATCCAAGCTGCTGCGGGTTCTGGAAAGCCGCGAAATTCAGCGGGTTGGTGGCCGTGAACATATCGCGGTGGATTTCCGCCTGATCACAGCGACCCACCGTCGTCTGACCGAAGCGGTCTCGGAAGGGAAGTTCCGCGCCGACCTATATTATAGGATCAACGTGCTGCCGGTGCCGGTGCCCTCGCTGTCCGAACGACTGGAAGAAATCCCTGAACTGATCGACCGGATGCTGAAAGACCACACCAGCCAACATCCTCAAGCGAACCTGCCGCATTTTGCCATGGACGCCATTGAACGTCTTCAGGCTCACAGCTGGCCCGGCAACATCCGAGAGCTTCGCAACGTTGTGGACCGCGCCATTGTCATGTTCCCGGGTCGGATGCTGCATGCGGGTGAAGTGGATAACTTCCTGCTGCTGAGCGAAACCGACGGCTCCGCCCCCGGTGCCCCGGGGCAGGCGCTGCCGGTTGGCGATCAAAGCGCGGTTCTGCAGGCGCTGCAGGACAATGGCCAGGTCGACATCCGTTTGATCCTGCGCGACATGGAAATTTCGCTGATCGAAGCGGCGCTGAAAATGTGCGAAGGCAATGTCACCGGCGCCGCCCAGTCGCTAGGGCTGCAGCGCACCACCTTGATCGAGAAAATCAAGAAATACGGCATCAAGAAAAACGGCTGAAGGACCGTTCCCCAAATCCTTCATCTCCTCCCTGTCAGACTGAAAACCCGCTTCTTTGGAAGCGGGTTCTTTTTTGGGGGGACGCTGGGTGAGGTGTCTGGGGGATGTGGGCAGTACGTCGGGGCGCCTGCCAGGTTTGGGGCTTTGCCCCCTTGGCCTGACGGCCAATTCCCCCAGAGTAGTTTTGGCAAGATGAAAAGGCGGGTTAGCCGCGTGCGGCGGCCTGCTCTGCGTCGAGCAGCGCCTGGATATAGGAGCCGGTGCTGTTGAGCTGCGTCACCATCTGTTCCATTGCCGTGAACTTGGCCAGGTAACGGGTTTCAACAGTGGCATATTTTGCGTCCAGATCATCCAGATCTTCCTGACTTTCGGCCAGTGAGGCCTGCAGCTCGGTTTCTCGTGCGCTCAGCGCGTTTTCCGAGGCCAGAGCATCATCAATCCGCTCCATCAACTTGCTGGTGAAATTGCGGCCATAGTCGACGTCAAATTCGTCCAAGCCGTCCGGAACGGTTAGCGACACGCCTGACATCGGACCGGAGGCGGCCAGATAGAAGGTCACGCCCACGCCGGGGAACAGCGAAGTCAGCTTGGTGGTGCCCAGATAAGCGTCACCGGTGTCGGGATCGCGGGTAAATTTGTAGCTGCCGCTGTCGGTGTCACTGGGCGGACGACCTGCCACGGTGACAGAGCTGTTGCTGGCAGTGGTCTGGGATTCAAACAGGGCGGCGAGGCTCATCGGATCTTCGGCGATGATTTTTTCCAGGATCACATTGCCCAGCTCGTCTTCTTCCATTGCCAGCGTGCCGTCACGCTGCATCGAGATGCCGAAGTTTGACAGGTAAGAAGGACCGTCCCCGAAGCCTTCGATTTCCGAGCGCAGGAAAGAGCGGATCGAGTTCTTGATGCCTTCGATTGAGGTTTCCCCCGCCAAGGCGCCGGGTTCAGTGCCTTCGATCACACCGCGACTGGTCTGATCGTCCAGCCATTCCAGCGTTTCGTTGACCTTGGCGATGAACACCTCGGCGCGGGCGAAAATGTCTTCGGCGTCCACAGATGTTGTCACCGTGGCGGCGGTGCCGGTGACGTCCAGCAGTTCCAGTTCAACCCCGTCGATCAGATCATCCACATTGTTGGTGTCGCGGAACACGGTGATGCCGTTGTATTCCAGCACCGCATCAGAGGCGGCGCGGATCTGGTGGGTGGCAATGTCGGTGGTGGTGTCCAGTTCGCTCAGGGCAAAGTCAGCTGCCGCACCGGTGGCGTTGACCGTAAAGCGCATGCCGTTCTGGCCGCCGGTGTCCGAAAGGATACCCAGCGAGAAGGTGCCATCCCCAATATCGATGATCGAAGCGGTGACGCCGGCAATGCCATCAAACTGCGCCGCGAGATCCTGCAATGTGCCACCTTCGGGCACAACCATATCAAAACCAGGGCGTTCGCCCGCGTAGAACACCGGTGGGTCATCTGTGGTCCAGACACCGAAATCGATGGTGATGGTGCCACCTTGAACGGTGGCGGTTTCCGACGGGAAGCCTTTGAACTCCAGAACCTGTTCGCGGGCCAGGGCAACCACATTGACGCTTTCGCTGCCGGCGGAAACCTTGGTGGCATCCGAAACAATCGCGTTCAGACCGGCGCTGCTGGATTTGGTCTGCAACATCGGATCGCGAGTGATCACGCCCAGAGAATCCTGCAGCTCCTGCATTTTCAGGCGCGCTTCGCCAAGGGCAGACACGGAAACATCCATGCCTTCCATCTTGCGCTCGATGATGTTTTTGCGCGGTGTGATCTCGGCAGAGGCCAGGTCTTTGGCCAGGGCTGAAATGTTCAGACCCGAGCCATTGGTGTTCAGTGCTGAGAGGATATCCGACATAGTTACTCTCCGGTTTCCTTAGAAAACGACCGGTTTGTCATTTTGTTTAAAGGCCCCGGCCCGACCCACGGGCAGGGGCACTGTGGGATCAATAGCTGATCTCAATTTCGATACGGCGGTTCTGTTCCCGACCTTCAACGGTGGAGTTATCGGCCACCGGTTGGCTTTCGCCCATAGAGGTTGCGGTCAGCTGGGTCGGGTCGATCAGACCGGACCCAGCCAGTTCCCGCACCACCGAGGCCGAGCGGGCCGCTGCCAGCCCCCAGTTGTCGCGGAACTGTGAGCCTGCTGAGAGCGGCACGTCATCAGTGTGTCCGGTGACGGTGATCGAGGAGGCCTCATTCATGGCGGCAAAGGCGATGCGGTCCATGATGTCGCGGGCGTCTTGCGTCAGATCCGCCGTGCCAGAGGGGAAAGCCCCGCCCGCGCCGACGGTGACAAAGACCTTGCCATCACGTTGTTCGACCTGCACCAGACCTTCGCCCAGCTCGCGGCGCAGCGCCACGGCCAGTTTGTCCGAGGCAATGGCGGCTTTGGATTCGCCGTCGATGCCTTCGGGATGATTGGCGGCGCCTTCGGCAGCACCATCGCCATCGGTGTCAGCCTCCAGCGCGTTCTGGGCCACATCGTTTAGTTTCTGGATCAGTTCCGCCATCAGCTCTTCTTCGCTGAGTTCCTGCGAGGGGTTGGCGGTGTCCATTTCCGCCATCTGCGGCAGACCATTGGACAGGGTGTCCTGCGGCATCCCGCCCGAATCCCCATTGCGGGGCAGGCCAGTCAGCGGGTCGATCTGCGGCATGCCGTCCTGTTGATCGTCCGAGCCCATCTTCTGGCCCATCCGGTCTTCGCTGCCGTTCTGCTGTTGGAACTCATTGTTCATACCCGCCTGATCCAGCGATCCCGGCGTGTCCGAGGAGGGTTCATAATCCAGCACCACCTGTTCGCCTTCGACTTTGGCGGTCAGCTCCCCCTGTTGCAGCGCTTTCTTCAGCAGTTCCGCCAGCTCGCGGCGCATTTCCTCACGCTTTTCTTCTTCGCTCTTCTGGTTCTGATCGGATTCCTGTTTCTGGTCGTGGTCCGCACGTTTCTGCTGATCCGACACATCAGAGCGGATTTTTGGCTGTTCCGTTGTGGTGGTGTCCTGAGTGATCGTTTTAGAGATCGAGGGTTCCTGCGAGGGCGAGAACTTCAGCTCTAGCACCGTGGTGCCGCGCGGCTGTTCCACCACCGGAATGTCACGCTGCACACCAAAGCTTTCGCGCAGCGAGCCGGCGATCATTTTGAATTTGGGCTGGTTGAATTCCGCAAAGGACAGAATAAGCACAAAGAACGCCATCAGCAGGATCGCGATGTCGGCAAAAGTGGCCATCCACGCCGGCGCGCCCACCGGCGGGCACTTTGGCGGTTCTTCCTGTTTCGGCTCCTCAATGGGGACGATGGGAATGGGGATCGGTTTTTTAGCCATGTTCTGTGCCTTATTATAAGGGGCTCAGCTTGAGGGGCGGATTGGGGCCGGGGGCTGTACGGTGACTGGGGAGGCTGGCGGCGCTAGGCCGCCAACATTTTCGCGGCGACTTTCGGCGGCAGGGCGGCCACCATCTGGTCCTGAACATTGCGACCGCTTTCACCGCGGGCAATGTTGCGCAGACCTTCGACCACCAATTCGCGGTAGATCACCTCGTCGGCGCTGTAGACTTCCAGCTTGGCCAGGATCGGGCCAAAGATCACGTTGGCCAGAAACGCACCATAAAGAGTGGTCAACAACGCAACCGCCATCGCCGGGCCAATCGCCTTGGGGTCGGACATGTTGCCAAGCATCTGCACCAGACCGATCAGGGTCCCGATCATCCCCATCGCCGGGGCGATGTCGATCCAGGACTTCACCACGTTCTGCGCATTCTCATGACGCGTCTTCATGGATTTGATCTCTTGCTCCATCTGCTTGACCATCTTTGACTCATCCGAGCCATCGACCAGCATCTGCAGACCTTTCTCAAAAAACTTGTCAGGCACCTCCTTGCTCTCAAGCGCCATCATGCCTTCCTTGCGGGCCAGGTCCGACAGTTCGACCATGGTTTCCACAAGGGCAGGGTGCTTGGGCGCTTTTGGCATGAAAGCTTTCGCCATCGAGCCGAAGCTGCCGAGGAAGGTGCCCATCGGGGCGGTGAACATCACGGCAAAGAACGAGCCGCCGAACACAATAAGAAGGGAGGGGACATCGACGAAGGGCCCGAGACCGCCAGCGGCGATCATCGAGCCTGCGATCATGCCCAGGGCCCCCAGGAGGCCGATAAGGGATGCGAGATCCATGGTTTTGCTCCAGTCACTATACGAGACGGGGTCTGCAAGAGCCGTACCAAACGCCCAAACCAGGCAAATCCGCATACATATATATAGGAAAATCAAACCTCGATTATTGTGTTATCCACAGGTCAACAAAAATAAATCGTTTAAAAACAGTATCTAAGTGGGTTTCTTGCGCTTTTCTTTAAACTTTTTTTCAGGGCGACGTTCTCTAATTCAAGCGCAACACAGCGCAGAAACAACTACCTCAGCCAAGGAGACGGCCATGACTACTATTAACACCAATATTGGCGCGCTGTCGGCACAAGCGACGATGACCCGCGTAAACATGGAAACCTCGACCTCGATGGAGCGACTTTCCTCGGGCCTGCGGATCAACTCCGCAGCGGACGACGCAGCCGGCATGGCCATCTCGGAAAAGATGACCGCACAGATTAAAGGTCTGAGCCAAGCGGTTCGCAACGCCACCGACGGTAAGAACCTGGTGGACACCACCGAAGGTGCGCACGTCGAAATCTCGAACATGCTGCAGCGTCTGCGTGAACTGTCTGTTCAGTCCTCGAACGACACGAACACTGCTTCGGACCGGAACAACCTCGCGGCGGAAGGCACCCAGCTGATCACCGAGATCAACCGTGTTGCGAAAGACACCACCTTCAACGGCATGAAAATCCTCGACGGTTCCTTCACCGGTAAACAGCTGCAGATTGGTGCAGACGCCGGTCAGGTAATGAACATCGACGTGGACAGCGCGGCTGCAACCGACATCGGTGCCCACACTGTTAAGTCGCTGGTTAACGCCTTCGGCGGCACCGCAGCGGCAGGTTCGGCCGTATCGGAAATTGCAGGTGGCGCGGTTCTGACCGTAACAGGTCACGCCGGTTCGGCAGCCATCACCACCACCGCTTCGCAGTCGGCGAAATCGCTGGCAGACGAAATCAACTCGTCCTCGGCTGCGACCGGTGTTGAAGCCACCGCGGTTTCCAAAGCGAAACTGTCCGGCTTCTCGGCCGCATCGACCGTAACCTTTGAAGTGAACGGCACCTCGATCGGGAACGTGAACATCTCCGACACCAACGACCTTCGTGGTCTGCGGGATGCGATCAACACCCAGGCAGGTCAGACCGGCGTTTCGGCGACCATGGGTTCGAGCAACGGTGAAATCATCCTGAGCGACTCGACCGGTGCAAACATCGAACTGACCGGCTATGACACCGGCGTCAACGACACCACCATGACCGTCACCGCGCTGGAATCTGACGGTGTCACCGCCGCAGCCACCCCGGCCGTTACCCTGACGGACACCACTTCGGCCGTTACCTCGGCAGTGATCACCGGTCAGGTTGAGATGACCTCGACCAAAGGTTTCTCGGTTGGTACTGACAACGCTGCGACCGACGGTACCGAGCATCTGGGTGCAGCTGCTAACAGCTCCGCGCTGGACAGCGTTGCCTCGATCGACCTGACCACCGCGTCGGGTGCTTCGAAAGCGATTAAGACCATCGACGTGGCTCTGCAGAAGATCAACCAGTCTCGTTCGGATCTGGGTGCGGTTTCCAACCGTCTGGACAGCACCATCTCGAACCTGACCAACATCACCGTTAACGTGGAAGCTGCACGTTCGGGGATCCGGGACGCAGACTTCGCCCAGGAATCGACCTCGCTGGCACGTGGCAAGATCCTGTCGCAGGCCGCCACCGCGATGCTGGCCCAGGCCAACTCCTCGCAGCAGAACGTTATGCAGCTGCTCCGTGGTTAATAAGATCTGGCGTCAGGAAACTGACACCGTGACAGGAAACCGGCGTTTCGACGCCGGTTTCTTTGTTTTTCAATGGCTTAGAGACCCATACTTTCGTCTGTTATACCTCCTGAAGGTGAAGTCAAACGTTTTACATTGTTTGGGGCTAAAATGGAGAGCATCCTTGTCGACAAGGAGATGCTCATGCAAATTTCAACAGTACAACACCTGGGTCAGCGCCAATCGATCGTTATGACGGCGCAATTGCAGAAAGCGATTTGCTTGCTTCAGTACAGCAACGTGGATCTGCACTCGGTTATTGAGAGTGAAGCAGAAGACAATCCTTTCGTGGACGTGAAAGCGGGCCCAGGAACTGACGGCCAGACCTCGATGCGCGGCATCGGCAGCCGGTCGGGTGGGGCAGGCGCGGATCAGGGCGATATGCTGGCCCGGATCGCCGAACACGACCTTTCTCTTTATGCCCATGTTTCGGCCCAGTTCGACATGCTTTTCCCGGAAAACAGCGACCGCATGATCGCTGATGTCTTCCTGGAAGCTCTGGAACCCAGCGGCTGGCTGGGCGAAGATCTGGAGGCGCTGGCGTTCCGCCTGGGCCTGTCGATGGAAGAAGCCGAAGACTGGCTGGAGCGTGTGCAACAGGTTGAACCTTCGGGTCTTTTTGCCCGCTCGTTGGCCGAATGCCTGAAGCTGCAGGCCGAAGATCAGGATCTGATGACCCCGATTTTTGCCGCTCTTCTGGACAACCTGCCGAAGCTGGCCGCCGCTGACCTCAAAGGTCTGATGCGGGCCTGCGGTTGCGACATGGATGAACTGCGTCCCGCCCTGAAACTGCTGCGCAGCCTGAACCCGAAGCCGGGTGCGGATTTCAACGGTCCGGTGACGCCGCAGCGTGCCCCTGATCTGCTGGTGTCCAAAGGCGAAGAAGGCTGGCAGGTAGAGCTGAACAAATCGACCCTGCCGAGCGTTCTGGTCAATGAAAAGAGCGCCGCGCAGCTGAAACCTGCCCATGGCGACTATGTCAACGACACCCTGTCTGTGGCCCTGTGGCTGCGCCGCGCCGTGGCGCATCGCAACCAGACCACCCTGGCCGTTGGCGCCGAAATCCTGCGCCGTCAGTCCGGTTTCATGGAAAAAGGCCCCGCCGGCCTGACACCGATGACGCTGAAAGACGTGGCCGAGGCGATTGGCGTGCATGAAAGCACGGTCAGCCGAGTCACCACCGATCTGTTGATGCAGACTCCACAGGGCACTTTCCCGCTGAAATATCTCTTCTCTGCCAGCCTGCGCAAAGAGGAAGGCGACGAGGGCGAAAGCGCCGCAGCCGTGCGTCACCGCATTCAGCAGTTGGTGCGTGAAGAGGATGCAGCCCGCCCCTTGAGCGACGATGCTATCGCCAAGATCATCACCAAAGAGGGCACCCACCTGGCCCGCCGGACCGTCGCCAAATACCGCGACATCCTGAAAATTCCTTCGTCCTTCCAGCGTCGTCGCAATGCGCTGCTGCAGGCAAGCTAACAGATCACTTAGGTGGGCAAACGCTGGGGGTTTAGGGACATTCCGACCAGCATGGCGGAGATCGGTGGGCCGGTCTCCGCTTTCTTTTTGTCCAATGGAAACTTGGGGTTGGGGCAGGGGGAACGCTGCCCTTAGGCGGCAGCGTAGTCGTAATCGTCTTCATCCTGCAGATCGGCTTCGGCGGGTTTCTGGTTCTGCAGGATGATGGTGCCGAAGGCAAATTTGTCATCCGGCTGCATTGCCAGATAGGTGGCATGGGCGTTCATCTCACCTGGCGCAGCAATCACCGCAAAGGGGAACATGCCGCGGGACACACGGTCTGCCCGGATCACCTGCAGGTAGTTTTTCTTCACGTAATAAGATCCCAGTCCCCACAGCGCAGCACACATCCATAGGCCGACAGGGTAGCCGACACAGACCATGCCAAAGAACGCGGCCAGGTGGGGCCACAGACGCATCTGCGCCAGCCACAGCGGCGTTATCAGCCACACCAGCGGCGAGGAGCGATGCCGGAACAGATCGTAGCTGCCATCGCGGCTGCGCAGGATCTCCCAGTTGTCGAGCTGATCGGCACTGAGCTTTGGCACATGCGGTTCGCCCGCAACGGGGCAGGGCATCCAGCGGCCCAGCTTGGGCGTCACAGAGATCACGGTCAGATCCACATCGGCCCGTTGAAAATGCATCGCAACCCGCTTGGTTTCCATTGCGGAAAACCTGGCCCGCAGCTCTTTGGCGCCACCGGTGAACGGTTCCCCGTCCAGCCCCACCAGCTTGTCGCCAGGGCGCAGGCCAAGAGACTGTCCTGCCGCGCCTACCTTCTGCAATTCCATATGAATCTCAGTGGGTTCTGGTGGCGGGACCGGGGTGCGCAGGTTCATCATAATGCTGGCTGAGCCTCAGATTAGGGGAAGCTGAAGGGGTTCGACGCGTTCGAAGAGGTTTTCTTCGTGGTAGAAGGCCGCGCCTTTGGTTTGCTGGCGGTGCGTGGTTTCGGCGTCGGTTTGGTCTTTTCCTTGGCGTCCGCAAAGGTCTGGGCCTTGGGTTTGGCGGCTGCGGCCGTCAACTGGTTGGCCAGCGCCGATAGTTTCTGGCTGAGCGCCAGATGCAGGTCGGACATGCCACCCATCACCTCATCGCGAATGGCGTCCACCCGCGGGTCCATCGTTTCTGCCAGACGGGCCGCAAAGCCATCGGGGCCGGTGCCAAGCGCCGCCATTGTGACGTCAGAGCTTTCCTTGATCTGCCCTTCCATCGTGGCGATCCGCTTGGTGATCCCGTCTAGAGCGGCAGCAAGTTCGACCTTTTCGCCGGCTTGAGATTCAATCATCATCTCTGCCTTGGCCACGGTTTCCTGCAACGTGGTGACATGCTGGGAAAACAGGTGCAGCGCTTCGACATGGGTGTCCCTCGCGGTGCGCAGATCGCTGAGGGTGCGGAAGTAAACCAAACCGCTCAGACCGGCGCAGAGCGTCACGGCCACCAGTCCCCCGATGCCAAAGGGCACCAGCTTGCGGTCGACCCATTCGGCCTTGTTGGACATGGAATTGGCTTGTTTCTCAGCCATAACAGCCGCATCACCGGCGGTATCAGCTGAGGCGAGGGCGATTTTAATCGCCTCCTGAATGTCTGGGCTTTCGGTGCTCATGCAACCACTCCGTAATCTCTTGCTGATAGAAGTGCATCTTCCGTGCCATTTCCCTGCGCTCTGGGTCGGAGTTTTCCCGGCCAATGGGTAAAAACTGGCCCGTTTGCGTCGTTGGAGAGTTCAAGAGACGAGTACATCCTTTAAGGAGTTTACGATGAGCGTACATGAGCCGACTTTTAACGATGCGGCGGTGCCTGCAATGCCTATTTTGGACGTTGCACCCTTCGCGCGGCTGGCCATTGGCGAAGCAAGTTTTGAGATTGGCACCGTCAAACCCGGACAGATCGAGGTTGAGGATGAAACGCGGGAAGTGATTGCTTTCCGGCCTGATGAAATCACCCCGTGGAAAGCGCTCAAGAACAACGTGGATCAGGGCTGGCGTCCGGTGGCCGCAGAGGTTCTGCGCAACTCCAGTGACGCGCTGCATGACTATGTGGGCATGCATATGATCCGCCGCTCCGGCTCGTTTAACCCCGGCAATATGGTCTCTCTGACCTTGTTTGGCTTTGACTGGGATCTGCGCTTTTCTTCAGATGGCAGCCGCGCGCAGGTGCGCCTGCCGGAAACCAACTGGTCCGAGGTCGACAAAGGCCTGATGGCAGAGTTTGAAGACAAGCGCGAACTGGCGATTGCCGCCTTGCTGCGCTTCAGCCCCTCGATCCACAAAGTGTTCGAAGATGATGTAGAGGCCTGGGCCTTACGTCTTGCGGCCGGGGCACAGGTGACGCCGATTATGTGATCGTCTCTGATCGCGACAGCGAACAAAACCGGGCCTGGGCCCGGTTTTTCTTTGTCTTCGGCTTTGGGATCTTCGGCTTTGGGGGGCTGCGGCATGGCGGGGCAGACTGCAAACAAAACAAAAGGCCGGCAATGCCGGCCTTTGTTCATTTGTCCCCGAATTGAACCGCTACTTAGTTCTGGCGGAAGCGGTGCAAGGTGCGGGCTTCGTCGATGGACAGTCCCACGGCGGTGCTGATGTGTTCGGGATCCCCGCCCATCTTGGCGATCGAAATCGCCTGCTCCACCAACCGCTCATCTGCCAGCGTCGACACCTGGGTGGCGATTTTGGACATCTTCTTGTTCTGCTCGCTCATCAGCACGGTCTGCGCTTTCATCTGGGCTTCCAGACGTTCCTCAAGGGAATCGAGCAATTCAGCGGTCTCCTGTTTGCGGCTTGCGAAAGCCTTGCGCAGCTTCATGCGGTGCATCACCAAGGTGAATGCGGCGCCCAGAAGCAATGCGCTTGCAGCCAGGTGGATCAGTTGGACGGTGGTCATACGTCAGCCCCTACGTTGTATTTTATTAACCGGCCAATTCCAGGTAGCCCTGGAACAGACTGTCGGTGATCTTGTCGACATCGACGGGGTAGTTCCCATCGGCCAGTTTGTTTTTGATGCTGTTCACCGCTTCGGTGTCAAACGGCGGTCCTGCCTTCAGCTCATCTGGCATCTGGCTGGCCGTCGCGCTCAGCGACACTGCGTCTGTCTTTGCCCCCGCAACAGCTCCGGCTTTGGCAGGCGCGGCAGTTTGCGCCCGAGCCGAATTTGTGCTCGTCGTTACGGAACGTGCTGCTGAGGCATTGGACGATATTTTGATCGGATCGACCATAGCTCTCTCTCTCCTATCTGAAACGTATCATTTCACGATATTATAAACGACGTAGGCTCAGTGAGTTTTAGCCCGAACGGTGATTTTTTGCGGCCCCGTAATCATTCCTTTTAACACGGTCCCGCTGGACAGGTTCCTGACCTCGATATAGTCCCCTAACTCCCCGTCTTCTAACGAGATTCCTGGGGTCGAGATTGACAGGCCACTGCCCGAAAATTGGATCGCCACAGGCATGTCGCGACCGATCATGTAGTTTTTTTGCAAATGGCGTGCCTGAATGGCGCGGCCTTCGCTTAAATTTTTCGATAATCTTTGCCCAATCACATGGGCCGGATTGGTAAAACTGCCCTGGGCAGATGTGGCGCTGACGGGGCGCATCTGAATGTCGGCTGCGGTGATGACCGTGCCCTTCTTGATGCTCTTGTTCAGCACCACCACCATTGGACCGCTGTCTTCTTTGACCCTGGCCTTGCGCGGCACAACGTTGCCCGGTTTGATCGAGGTGCGGATATGTCTGGTCCAGCTGCGTTTGCCGGAGCAGGTCACTTTCAGCATTGCCCATTTGCCCTTTTGTGGCTGGATGCTGGGCGGCTGCGAACAGGGGGGATAGGCGCGGTTGCCTGAGATCGAGATCTGGCCGGAAATCCGTGCCGCGCTCATGGCGTCCTGGATCAATGTCCGCAGTTCCACGCCGCTGATCCCGTCTTGATACGGGTTATCCGGGGCTGTGGTGGCCTGCGTGCTGAGCGGCGAGAGGGCCAGCGCCAGCAGCAAGGGAAGGGGGCGTAAGATCTTCATCGGGTTCAGCTCCCGGAGTCGACGAAGCGGACAATCCGACCGTCAAACACCGACAGAGGTGTCGCGGGGTCCACCGGACGCAAGATGGCGCGGTTGCCCTGCAGTTTCACAATTTCCAGCGCTTCAAAGTCAGAGGCTGGGTTTTCGGTGAAGGCCAGCGCTGAGCGGCTGAGGCCCTGCGCGCGTCCTACGGGCACACTCAATGTCTTACCTGAACGGGCGACATGGGCGGCAACAGGGGTGCAGGTGGCCAGATCCATCAGGCCTTCTAGAATTTCGGTAAAGCCTTCTTCAAGGCTCGCCTTTAGCTTGTGGCGTCGTTTGCCTATGGCGTTGGTCATTGGGCCGCGACCGGGCAGCTTCACGGCGTTGGACAGTTCCCGTTCCGTGCGTTGGCCGGTGCCTTCGATCAGTTGCAGACGAGCCCGCAGGACCAGATGTTCGCGCCCCTTTATGACCTCGGTGTCGACATCGAAATAGGTGATCAGCTGGGTGTCGCCGGGGTGGGTATGGATATGCCCACGGGTCAGGGCGGTATAGTCAAACGAGGTGATTTTCTTTGGTGAAACTGGGGTCTGGCCCATACCCATCACATGTTTGACGGTCACCGCATCATGGCGACTGACCCGCGCCATAGCGTCATTGTAAAGCTCAGCGCCCAATTGCGAGGCCCAGGCGGGCGCCGACGCAGAGGTGCGGATATCCGGTGCCATTGCCACCAGAACGATGTTGCGACGGGTGCCGCAGGCCGGGCCCTCCAGCGGCGCAACTAAGGCGCGAAGTCGCACTTGGATTGTGCTGCCCGACCAGACCTCGCCCAGCCGGTCATAGCGCAGAACACGGCCTGCAGCCCGCATCATGGTCAGGTCACGGACCACACGCCCCTTGTCCACAACAGTGTGGCCTTTCATCTGCACCCCGCCCGCCATTCCGGCCGAGATCAGCGCATCCGCCAAGGCCCGGCGGCGCGCGCCTGGCTTGTCCTTGCTGCCGTTGGCAACCGCGTGGCCGATGACCTCCACCCAGACTGCCTGCGCCTGCGCCGAAAGCGGCAGGGCAAGGGCAACCAATGTGGCAAGGATCAGCGAGAGGCGGGCGCGGGGCATGGCGGAACTCCGATCAAAGAAGGGGGGGGGGCAGAGTAGGGCGGGGCGATCAGACCTGACCGCGCGCCGCCCGAAGGATGTAGGACACGGTGTCGGGATCCAGCGCCAGAATGACCTGGAAGCTGTCCTTGCCCTTGGGCACAATCCGCACGGTTTTGGCGCCTCGGATTTCCCCGTCAACAACAGCCCGCAGATTGTCCGAACGGATCACACTGTCGCGCAGCGTGGTGTCCGAGTTCATCTGCAACCCGTGGATTTGCTCGGTCAGGTCACGCATGGCTTCCATCCGCGCGGCACGCATCGCCATCAGGCGTCGTTCGTTCAGCGTTTTGCCGGGCTGCGCCCCGATCTGGCTGTAGCCAACCCCGGTGATCTGCACCGGTTCGGGTTTTGGCGACAGCAGGCTAGAATTTCCAAGCGCCAGCATGGGAGCTTTCTTTTCACCCGACAGAACGTCGAGGTTGTCTTTGGTCACCGCCAATGCGGCGGTTTCCTGGCCCGGTTCTTGCGGCAGGGCCTGCACCGCGCGCATTGGCGCTTTGACACAGGCCGAGACCAACATGCTGAGGGTCAGGGCAGTACCGACGAGCGGTAGGGGTTTGGGTATGCGGATCATGGTCGCTGTCTCCATCGGTGAAACATTGGGCGGTGAAACATTTGGTCGGTTGTCTGCAATGGCCGTGCCAAACCCGCCCTCATACGCGCGAAATAAAATCACTGCCCCTTAGGAGGCTGGCACGCGCCTTGCAGATTTCTTCCCTGAATGGCCCCGCCAAAACGGGGTGAGAAACAGCAAAATAAGGTGTCAGAGCAAGATGGCAGTGACCAACGCCAATCAAGGAGCCGGACAGGGTGGAGGCGCCCAGGCAATGATGACCCGCTTCGGCGGCATGACCTTGCCCTTTGGCATTCTGGCCGTTGTGGCCATGATGGTTCTGCCGCTGCCGGTGGCGCTGCTGGACATCTTCTTTGTCTTTAACATCCTGCTGGCGCTGCTGGTTCTGATGGTTTCGCTGCACAGCTACCGTCCGATGGACTTCTCCTCGTTCCCCAGTGTTCTGCTGATTGCCACCGTTCTGCGGCTGGCGCTGAACGTCGCCTCGACCCGGATTGTTCTTACCGAGGGCCACAACGGGGCAGGGGCCGCTGGCAAGGTGATTGAAGCCTTTGGCAACTTTGTGATCGGCGGCAACTTTGCGGTTGGGATCGTGGTCTTTGCCATCCTGATGATCATCAACCTTGTAGTAATTACCAAAGGTGCGGGCCGTGTGTCCGAGGTTTCGGCCCGTTTCACCCTGGATGCTTTGCCGGGCAAACAGATGGCGATCGACGCCGACCTCAATGCCGGTATTCTGACCAATGACGAAGCCCGCGAACGTCGCGCCGAAGTGGCGTCCGAGGCGGATTTCTACGGCGCCATGGATGGTGCGTCGAAGTTTGTAAAAGGCGACGCGGTTGCCGGCATTCTGATTCTGGCGGCGAACATCATCGGCGGCATCATCATCGGCGTGGCACAGTATTCTATGGCGGTGGGCGATGCGGCGCAGGCCTATGTTCTGCTGTCGATCGGAGATGGTCTTGTTGCACAGATCCCGTCGCTTCTGCTGTCGATTGCCACCGCGATCATCGTGACCCGCGTCAGCTCGACTCAGGATATGGCAGCCCATATCGGTGAGCAGATGAACATCAGCCGCGCCTGGGTGCCGGTTGCTGCTGTGATGGCTATTCTGGGGCTTGTCCCCGGCATGCCGAACCTGATTTTCCTCATGGCCGCAGCTGCGGCGGGTGGGGCGGCCTATTTCTCAAAGCAGCGCGATGCCCGCAAAGCCGAAACGGAGAAGGCAGAAGAGAAACAAGCGGTGCAGCAGCAGAAGGAAGAGGCCGACAAGCCCTCCGCCACCATCACCGCTGATGACATCACCGACTACGCCCCTGTTTCGATCCAGATCGGCTATGGCCTGATCCCGCTGATCGATGGCGGCGAAGCCAGCCCGCTGGTCTCCTCGATCACTGGCGTGCGCCGCGATGCGTCCCGCGCGATGGGCTTTGTGGTGCCGGGTGTGCGGATCCGTGACGATCTGAACCTAGAGGCCAACCAGTACCGTCTGCGCATTGGTCAGGCGATTGTTGGCGAAGACGCCGTCTACCCCGACCGCAAACTGGCGCTGCCCGGTGGCATGTCGCGCCGCAAGCTGAAGGGGATCGAATGTACCGACCCCAGCTTTGGCATGGATGCGGTCTGGATCCAGCCCCACCAGCAGGCCGAAGCAGAAGCCGACGATTATGTTGTGGTCGAACCCGAAGCGGTTGTCGCCACACACTTGAGCCAGCTGCTCTATCAGCACGCGGACAAGCTGATTGGTCCCGATGATGTGCAGACCCTGCTGAACATCCTTGAAAAGAGCAGCCCGACCTTGGTGGAAACCGTTGTGCCGAAATTGGTGCCGCTGCATGTGTTGACCTCGGTGCTGCGCTTCCTGTTGATGGAACGTATTCCGGTGGGTGATCTGCGCCGCATTCTGGAAGGCATGGCCGATATCTCGGCGCTGGGTCTGGCCCCGATGGAAATGGCTGAACGCCTGCGTCCGGCGCTGGTGCCGCAGATGCTGCAGCAGATTGTGCCGCTGAGCCAGCCGCTGCCGCTGATCACCCTCAGCCCCGATCTGGAGCAGATGCTGATGCGGTCGATCCCGCAGGGTGGCACCGCCCTGATGGTGGACAACGCGCTGGCTGAGAAAATTGTGACCGGTCTGACCGAGATTGGCGAACAGCTGTCCGGCGAGGGCCGTCACCCGATCATCATCGTTGCCACGGGCCTGCGCCGTGCCCTGGCTGGTTTCATCCGTATGCATGGGCTCGAGACAGTTGTTCTGGGCCTGGACGAGCTGCCCGAGGGCCGCCGCATCGAAGTTGTGAGCACCATTGGTGGCCATGACGCCGTACCGAACATGGATCAATAGGAGAGGATCTCATGACCAAATCAATCACCATCCGCGCCGCTGACAGTGCTCAGGCCATGGAAGAGGTTGTGCGACAGCTGGGTCCAGACGCCTTGATCATGTCCTCCTCGCGCAAGAACGGTCAGTTCGAAATCGTTGCTATGGTCGAAGGCGAAATGGCAGAGGAGGCCCCGCTGGCCCCACCGCCCGCCAAAGAGGCCCCCGGCATTGCCGATCGCCTGAAAGAGGCGCTTTCGGCGTCTCCCTTTGCCTCGGGGCAGCAGAAAGAAATTGCAGCGCGCCAACCTGCGAAAGCCGCAAAACCCACCCCAAAGCCAGCAGCAGCGCATAAGCCGGAAGACGTTGCCTCGGACTCGCCCGTTGGCATGACCTCGCCGGCGACGTTTGAAGCGTTGTTGAAACGCCGTCTGGAAGAGGACGGTGTGCAGGCGGATCTGTCCGAAGATGCCGCCGCCGTGCAGGCCATCACCGAACGCGCCGCCGCCCGCCGCGCCGAAGAGGCCAAAAAGGCCGAGATTGAAGCCGCTGTTGAAAAAGCTCTGCAGGCTGAACGTTCGGTCGAAACGGCGCCAGCAACTGAGGCAGCGCCTGAGGCCGCGCCTGTGACCGAAACACCGGGCAAACGCCCGGCGTTCCTCAGCGCCCGTGGCGATGATGTGAAAATTCAGGACACGCCTAGGCCAACCCATGCCCCCGCATCGGATCGCACCCCGGTTGCCCCGGTGGTCGCTGCGCCGCTGCCCGATGATGGGCTGGAATATGCACCGCGTGTCACGGGTCTGGGCGGTTTTGACATTCCCACGCCGGTTCTGCCTGCCAATGTGGTGTCCGCCATCCGCGAGGATCTGGCGCATCTGGATCGCTCGGGCAATCTGATTGGCCTGACCAAAGCCATTGTTTCCAGCCTGCTGCCCGAGCGGTCAGTGGAACCTCTGGGGGCAGGGCGGTTCTTTATCGCGGGTCCCGACATGCGCCAGAAAGCCCTGGCTGCCGTGCGGGTTGCGATCCGCAAACTGGATGCCGGTGAAGCCAAGCCTTCGTTCTATGTGATGGGGTCGGAAGCGCGCGCAGATGCGGCCTTCCTGGCGTCCAAAGCTGAACTTCTGGGGCTGACCGTGATGCTGGTTGACGAAACCGTCGGCCGCAACCTGCCGGACAATGTGCCGGGATCGCAGATCATTCTGTTGCCGGATGATCCCGAAAAAGCCCGCGATTATGCGGAGAAATTCCAACACGACGGTGACAAAGGCCTGTTTGTCCTGCCCAGTTTCTACGGGCGCGATCTGGCGGCCAATATGCTGAGCATCTGGTCCGAGATGGACGTGCAGATTCTGCTCTCGACCACAAAATATGCGCCGGTGTCTTCCGGCCTGCTGGCATGTCTTTTGCAATTTAACAAACAGGTGGCCTGGACCAGTGACGGCGAGGAAGTTCTCGACAATCTGACCCAGGCTGACGAGGTCATTGTGTCCGATTGGATGCGGGACTGGGTGCCAACGGAAAACGTTGACGCCGCAGATGCCCCCGCCGCCCCGGCCACTGTGGCAGAGCTGCTCGGCGGCCCTGCGTTGCCGGTGCAGTAATGAGTTTGAGTGAGGAACGGTTATGATTGCGCAGAAGGGCTATGCCGCCCAAACCAAGAAGGACCCGGACACACTTGTGAAAGAGCATATGCCGCTCGTTCGCAAGCTGGCTTGGCACTTCATGGGGCGGGTTGGACAGTTTGCCGAAATCGACGACCTCTTACAGGCGGGGTATCTTGGCCTGATTGACGCTGCTCGGCGCTATACGCCGCAGGAAGGTGTGAGTTTCTCCGCCTATGCTGCGATCCGTGTGCGTGGGGCGATTGTGGACCTGCTCCGGCGGAACTCGAACCTTTGCCGCAGCACCATTTCCATGCAACAGAAGGCCCGCGCCGCAGAACGCACGCTGAGCCAACGATTGCACCGCGCACCTACGCCCGAGGAAATGGCGGCAGAGCTGGAAATGTCGACCGAGGACTACCTCCATTGGGAGGCACGGTTCCAGGCCAACAAAACCCAGTCGCTGGATGAGGTCTATTCAGACCACTCGGCCCTGTTTGAGGACAACACGGTCAGCCCTGAGGATGCCACCCAGCATCAGCAGATCCGCGGGATCATGCGGCAGGCGGTGTCAGAACTGCCCGAACGGGAAGCTCTGGTTCTACAACTTTACTACGTGGAAGAGATGAACATCTACGAGGTGGCCGCCATCATGGGGGTGACCACGGGGCGGGTGTCCCAGATCAAAAAAGCGGCCATTGGCCGTCTGCGGGACCGCATGAAAGGGTCGTTCTAACCCCCATGCGTTCCCTCACCACCGGCTTGGATCTGCTTCCGGCCAACAAGACCTCTCAGCTGCATAGAAAAAGGGCCGCGTTTCGATGGAAACGCAGCCCCTTTTTCGTGGTCAGCGCCGCAGCGCGGGCATTCAGATCACAGCAGGCCCTGATCGCGGGCGGTGATCACAGCGTGGGTGCGGTTGTTGGCACCCAGCTTTTTGCAGATCGATTTCACATGCATCTTGATGGTGGCTTCCGACAGCTGCAGCGAGTTTGCGATCTCTTTGTTCTGCTTGCCTTCGCCAAGGCATTCCAGAACCGTTTTCTCGCGGGCGCTCAGCTTCCCAACACCTTCGCCACCGTCCGACGCTTCTTCGCGCATCAGATCCAGCGGCACGTAGGTTTCACCAACATGCATAAGGCGGATCGCGATGGCGAGGCTTTTGGCTGGCATCGTTTTTGGCACCAGACCGGCGGCCCCTTTGGCCAGCGATTCATCCAGAATACGCTTGGTCGGCGTGCCGGTCAGGATGGCGACCGGGTTTTTCTTGTTGAGCTGGATAGCGCGCACAAGGCCCTGCGTCCCGTTCATGCCGGGCATGTTGTAGTCCAGCAGGACAACATCATAACCGCCATTTGCCGTGATCGCCGAGAGCGCACCATCGAGATCGGTGGTGGTGGTGACATGCATGTCAGGTTGGGTGGCCAGGAACATGGACAGAACGTCCAAAATCATCCCGTGGTCATCCGCGATCAGAACGCGGATCTTTCCGCTGGTGTCGGTCATAACGTACCCTCTTTTACCTTCGGACGTCTCAAACTGTTTTACTCAGCTAGTAGAACGGCCAAAGGGGATTTTTCTTAAGCCTTTATTTCAGATTAGATCAACAAGACGATCACAACACAAGCGCCTAGGTCGTTAATACCATACTTTAGTATGTATGAGTAGACTGAAGGGTGTATTGTTTGACAGCGGGCAGAGGGCTACCAATTTTCTTAGGGAAATGAATGACCTATTCCAGACCGTGCAACGTGTTCTGAATGAGCTGTGCTTTTGAGGCAAAATCGCCTGACAGGTGTTTATTGCCGAAGGAGATGCTATTCAGATGCGAAAAACGTGATATTTTTGCTGGATCGTGTCATGAAAAGGATATTCTGTGCAGAAAATTTGCGAATTTTAGCATGTGTTGCGATTACGTAGGTAGCCAACCGGGTTTTGTTTCGCGGTAAGGAATCGGGACGGGTTCCTGTTTTGTGTTCAGAGTGGCGTTTACGCCATTGAGGGTGAGGTCTGAATGTTCGGGCAAAGGGATGATGCCTCCGAAAACACACGGCAAAGGTTGCTGTGGATGTTTTGGGCCGGCCTGGTTGTCGCCATGGCCGTCTCTTTGGTGTTCCTGTCCAACTTGCTGAGCTCTGTAAACACCGCCTTTGACCAACGCACGGAACGCGCCGCCTACCAGCGATGGATCGCCGGACAACTGGACGTCGACCTTCTGGGGCTTCAGGAAACCCTGCGCCTGGCCCGCTCTGACGGGCTTGAATGGAATGCGATGGCGGTTGTTGGCGTGGGCCTGCGCGAGATCGAAGAAAAGATCGCAGTTATTGATGCAATGGAGGTTTCAGAGCGCTATGCGGTCGAAAACCCCGTTGTGGCACGTCTGACCCGTGCGCAGCACGAATTTGTTGAGCGCTACAGCAGCCTGCAAGAGCGTGATCATCTGCCAAGCGCCGAACTGATTGCGGCAATGGACACTGACCTAGCCAATCTCGCCACTTTGCGCAAAATCCTGGTGCAGGAGCTGATGCAGGATGAGGTGGCGCAGACCGATCAGGTGGCGTCTGCGGCCCAGCAAACCTTGATTGCAGTCTATCGATCCGGGGTGATTGTGCTGGTCGTGTTGGTTGGCCTGCTGATTGTAAACGTCTTTATGCTGGTCACCCTGCGCAACAAGAGCCGCGCGCTCAATCAGGCAATGACCAATCTGCGCTCGATTGTAGAAGCATCCCGTGACGCCGTATTCCTGACCCGGGAAGACCTGAGTGTCATCGGCATGGGCAAGTCGGCCGAAGCGATGTTTGGCGTGTCAGAGGCCGACAGTCTGGGGCGTCGTATCTTTGAATACTTTGTGAACGACCGCTCCGAGTTTGATCTATTTACCCAAGCGCTCCGCGATATTGCCGCCGACCCGAACACGGCAAATGACTACCGGGTCGAGCTGAACGGACAGCGTGCGGACGGCAGCACCTTCCCGGCGGATGTCGGGTTTTCGGTTGTGCGGGATCAGGACGGTGCGCCGGCCTATGTGATCTCGGTCGCCGATATGACGGATCAGGCGGATCGCGAGCTGAACCTGATGCAGGCCCGCAATGAGGCCTTGCAGGCGGAACGGGCCAAGTCGCGCTTCCTGTCTGCGATGAGCCATGAGATGCGCACGCCGCTGAACGGGGTCTTGGCAAGTCTCGACCTGATGCGCGAAACCACCGAGCTCAGCGAACGTCAGCATGAACTGGCGGCGATCATTGAACGCTGTGGCGATGAAGCCTTGGAGCAGGTGGAAAACGTGCTGGAGCTGACGCGGCTCGACAGTCTGGCCACCACGGCCATCAATGTAGGCCCCTTTGCACCCTCTGCGCTGTTGCGTGAAATTGTCGATGGTTCTGCCAACAAGGCGCGTCTCAATGGCAATACGGTCCGGTTTGACACCACAGTGCCCGACAACCTGTTTGTGACCGGCTCGGCCATTCTGTTCCGCCAGATCATGCATAACTTTGTCTCCAACGCGGTCAAATTCACCTCCAACGGGGACGTGCGGGTGAATCTGCGCGCCCGTGACCTGGAAGGTGGCGACAGCTGCGAATTTGTCGCGGAAGTCAAAGACACCGGGATCGGCATTGACGAGGAGGATCTGGACCGGATCTTCCGTAACTTCGAAACCATCCGGGATTCCTATTCGCATTTCCGTTCCGGCACCGGCCTTGGGCTGAGCATTGCAAAACACTCAGCCGATCTGCTGGAAGGCCGTATCGAGGTCGAAAGCGCGCCCGGGCAGGGCAGCACCTTCTCTTTGATTGTGACCTGGCCCAAGGGCAACACCGGTCCGGTGCGCGGCAGCGACACGGCGTTTGGGGCCGAGGCTGAGGATCAGGGCGGCTTGATGGATGTGCTGGTGGTTGAGGACAATGAGATTAACCGGCAGATGCTGGTCGATATGCTGCAGGCCAAAGGTCATCACGTGACCCAGGCCGTGGACGGGCTGGAAGGTGTGGCGGCGGGGCGTGAAAAAGCCTTTGACCTGATCCTGATGGACATCTCGATGCCCAAGCTGGACGGGGTTGGCGCCACGCGGATGCTGCGCCAGTTTGGCAAAAGCCGGCATAGCCCGATCGTCGCTGTGACTGCACATAGTCAGCCGGAACATATGCGCGAGTTCCTGGACGCGGGCATGGACCGGGTGCTGACCAAACCGCTGCGGATGGCCACGTTGGAACAGCTGTTTGACGATATGGCCAAAGAAAACGCGCAAGGTACAATCCTGCCCATCCCCAATGCGGCACCGTCCGAGGTTGCTGAACCGGCGGAGCCCGCTGGCGACACCAGCCGGTTTGTGGTTGAGGCCCCAGGCGAAGCACCTGCTGCAATGGTCGAAACCTTGCCGAAAATTGATCCTGTACCTGAACCAGAGGCAGGCAATGACGCAGCACCCTCGGCAGCGACCGACGAGGCGCCCGATGAAACCCCCATTGTGGCCGAGACTGGGTCAGGTCAAAACGCACCCGAGCAAGCAGAACAACAAAAAGAAGTAGATATCATGGCAGATGATCTGATTGAGAAAGACGTGTTTGACGGGTTGATCGACATGCTGGGCGGGGAATCGGTGATCGGCTATGTCGCCCAGTTTGAAAGCGATGCGCATTCCATGCTGCCGGTCTACCGGGATGCAATTGCGGCGGGAGACTACGCCGCTGCCCGCGCCGAAGCGCATAGGTGCGCCGGTGGGGCGGCCGTGATTGGTGCTGCCAAGGTCCACGAAGTGCTGCAGGACATGACCCATGCCGCTGATGCCAGCGACACCGACAAATGCAATGCACTGGCGGACAGCCTGCCAGAGCTGACTCGCGCCACAATGGTGGCTATGCGTTCTGCGGTTGGGTAATAAAAGGCGCTGGTCAACCCTGCGCTGATAGGCCCATATAAACAGGCCGCACGACGCTACGACACTATCCGAAAGAGTCAGCGTTTGTGACCCGACGGATAGTTCAGTCTGCCGTACTCCCATGCTACTTAGGTCTTAGGTGCTACCGCGTTCGCCGGTGCCCGTGATCGGAAAGGATCACCTGTTTCAAGGGGATCCCAGGCTTTGGGGATAGAGCCACGGTCCAAGGGCATTGCGCTGGAACGCGGTCACAAAGACACCACTCACACAGAACGAATCGTGGGTTTGTTCAGAAGATCGAACAAGCCCACGATTGCGTTTTACAAGGACCATGGGCCTTGGACCATACGTCGGGGTGTGTTCAGCAGGGTCGAACCAAGCTGGGCGATTACAGCCCGATCACCAGATCCACCTGCAGCCCGCCCATGTCAGCGCTTTGTGCCAGGCGCAAAACACCACCATGCGCCCGCGCTGTGTCATTGGCGATGGCAAGGCCCAGGCCAACACCGGTGGCCTTGTTCTGGTTGCGGGCCGCATCAAGCCGCGTGAACGGTTTCAGCGCGTCTTGCCGCTGCTCTGGCGGGATGCCGGGGCCATCGTCCTCAATCCGGATGCGTAAGGACCTGTCACTCAGCCGCGCCGAGACCCGTACATGGGTGCCATATCGCGTCCCGTTCTCAATAAGGTTGGTGATGGCCCGTTGAATGGCCATGGGCCGCAAGGGCACCTGAACAGAGGGGTCGCCCTCGATTTCGCCCAAGGATACCAGAACCTCGGCCCGTTTCATGTCTGCAACGATCTTTTCCACCATAGGCAAAACAGCCACGGGTTCAGGATCCCCGTCACTAGCGCCCTGACTGAAAGAGAGAAACCCGTCCAGCATCTTCTGCATGTCGTCCACGTCCTGCTCCATCGCCGCGCGCTCTTCGCTGTCGATAAAGGCAAGGCCCAGCTTCAGCCGGGTGAGCGGGGTGCGCAGATCATGGCTCACACCAGACAGCATCAGGGTCCGCTGCTGGATATGACGCTCAATCCGCGAACGCATGTCGACAAAGGCATGACCGGCCGCCCGCACCTCCAGCGCACCTGCCGGCCGATAGGCGATGGACCGCCCTTTGCCAAAAGCCTCAGCTGCTTGCGCCAGTCGGGTGATCGGGCGCAACTGATTGCGCAGATAGATGTAGGCGATCAAGGTCATCAGCCCGCCAAAGAACACCATGTTCACAAACAACTGGTGCGCATTGGTCGCCGAAACCCGCTGCCGGTCGAAATGCAGGGCGGTGATATTGCCCGAATCGCGCAAAAACAGGCGCACATTGTGATCGTCAGGCAGATCGATCGCCATCACACCGGGCAGTTTGTTTTCCAGCCGGTCAATCACCACCAACCCGGTCAGGTCGTACCAGCGCCGTTGGTGTTTTTCAGGCACCTCTGCCACCGGCACATCCAGCACGGCGATTTGCAGCGCCTCCGCCAGAGGCGCGCGTTCGGCCAGCGGCAGGTTAACCAAGAGCTGAATTTCCCGCGCCGTGGTTTCGGTCATCTGGGTTGTCACACCGGAAAAATGACGTTGAATAAAAACAACCGTCACCACCAGTTGCAGCGTGACAACGGGCAAGATCAGGATCAGAGCAGCCCTTGAATAGAGCCCGCGCGGGACATAGCGTTTCAACCACTTGAACATCATGGCGCCACCCTAGCGATGGCGCCGCTGAGAAGAAAGAGCCGAGGCCCCGGCCCATACGGTGACAGAAGGATCCAAGATGCAGGCACCCGATGATTTCAACGCCCCTGTGGGTGTGGCTGAACCCCTTGAGCCCGGGCTACGCCGTATTCTGGCTCCCAATCCGTCGCCGATGACCTATCGCGGCACCAACACCTATCTGATCGGTGAAGGTGACCTGGCTGTGGTCGATCCCGGACCCGAAAATGAGGCCCACCTGCAGGCGATCTTGCGGGCCGTGGGGCAGGGGCAACGGATATCCCATATCTTTGTGACCCATGCCCATCTGGACCATTCGCCGCTGGCACGGCGCCTGTCGCAGATGACCGGTGCGCCAGTTCTGGCGTTCGGTGATGCGCTGGCGGGGCGTTCAGCGGTGATGCACCAACTGGCAGAGACTGGCCTTGCCGGCGGCGGTGAAGGTGTCGATGCCGCGTTCCAACCC
This sequence comes from Thalassobius sp. MITS945101, assembly GCF_047123305.1. GTDB lineage: Bacteria > Pseudomonadota > Alphaproteobacteria > Rhodobacterales > Rhodobacteraceae > Thalassobius. The sequence continues at coordinate 3,651,230 of NZ_CP138918.1, read as the reverse complement.
GACCAGGCGCTTGCGGATGGTGAGGTGATCCAGGGCGACGGCTGGCAGCTTGAGGCGCTGTGGACCCCGGGGCATTTTGGCAATCACCTAAGCTTTGCTTTTGAGGATGTGATCCTGACCGGAGATCTGGTGATGGGCTGGGCCTCGTCGCTTGTCTCGCCACCGGATGGGGATTTGACCGATTTCATGGCCTCCTGCGAGCAACTGGCGAAACGTCCAGCGCGCCGCTTCCACGCCGGTCACGGTGCGCCAGTAGAAGTCCCACAGGAGCGGCTGGAATGGCTGCTCACACACCGCCGTCGGCGCGAGTCTCAGATCCTTGCAGCGCTGGACGGGGCAGGTGGAGATGCCCAGGCGCTCACACGGCAGATCTACACCGAAACCCCTGCCGCACTGCTGCCAGCTGCCGAACGTAATGTTTTCGCCCATCTGGTTGATCTATATGGGAAAAACCAGATTTTCAGCGCGGATCCGCTGTCTTTTAAGGCGCATTTCAATCTGATCTGAAAGACCCACAAACTTTTTTGGAAAAAACTCAAAAAAGCCTCTTGCAGCCCCAAATCGCTATAGCTATACACCCCCTCACACGAGATGATGAACATCATCGACACAGTGTTCCGGCGTAGCTCAGCGGTAGAGCAGTTGACTGTTAATCAATTGGTCGTAGGTTCGATCCCTACCGCCGGAGCCATAAAAAGCCCTTAAGTCGCAATGACTTGAGGGTTTTTTTGGGACCCAATTTTTGTCTCAGGTTCTAGAATGGGTCCCGATGTGGGTCCCATCAGGCGCATCTGTTTAATGCTCTCGGGGTACGAGATCCGGCGTTCATTTCGTTAAGCACAAGGCCCCCCAGGCCTACGCCGGCTTTTATATTATTTCTGTTTTCATAGTGATTGGCCCGGTTAGGGATTTCTGAGCTTTCTGACTGTTTGGTCAAGTTGGGTCTTGCAGCGTTTATTGTGGCCGCTTCGGTGTGTGTAGAAGGGGGTATTGCTCGTTCTACGACAAGCGCTAGGCCTACCCGATGCTAAGCCGGTTGGAAGTCGGCGCCAGTGGTAGGATTTTCGGCCATACTTTTTGGGCCCGTAGCGGTCATCGACAGAGACTACCACTCCATCATTGCTGAAATTACAAGATCTAGCGGGCCGGTCTTCCAAAGCTGCGATTGAAGCGTTCTGACGTTGCATCTCCATGCTGGAGCCATCTCTAGCGGCAGCTATGCGTCAAAAGCAGACTTTGCAAAGTTTGGCTAACGGCCCAAAACAGACATCCATCGCGAGATAGTCTGCTGCAGTGCTGCGTACCCAAAGCGGACATATGTAGGTCGCTTACATGCGCCACGGGGTGATCCCGACCGGGTAGCAAAAAACGACCTCAACTATTCGTTGTAGGTTGCGCGCTCCGATACACTCGTTATGGTGCTGGCAAAATGAAAAGATTGATTTGAACTGGATGCCTTCTCATCATGGAAGAAACTGAAGCTGCCATTGCTGAAACTGGCTCCGTCACTGAACAGTCTGCTATTGAATTTGAGAACGGGCCTAAGCTAGATCCACTCCATATTGTAGCGAGCTATAATGCAGATCAGTGGGAAGATTTTACCCATGAATGGGTTCATTCACTTGAGAGTGAGTACTTAGATACTGACCATGCCCCGGGTTCAGGCGACAAGGGCATTGATGTTGCTGGCTTTCGGGATCGCGACAGGTTTGCGGGAGCTTGGGACAATTACCAGTGTAAGTGTTACCAGAGAGCGCCACTGGGATTCAAAGATGTCGCGCCCGAAATCGGAAAGATACTGTGGTACTCTTTCTTAGGCACCTATACTGCGCCGCAACAGTGCTTTTACATCGCCCCAAAGGGCGCGTCTCCAACGCTTTCCCATCTGATTAACCATGCTCCAAATCTTAAGGAGAAGGTTTTTAGTGAGTGGGATAAAATGATCTCTCGCAATATTACAAATACAAAAGACATTAAGAATGTCGAGCTTTCAGGTGATTTCAAAGAGTATGTAGACAAATTCGACTTCCGGATTTTTCGAGCTCCCTCAACGCGTTGGGTGTTAGAACAGTTCCGTACGAACACCCCGTTTTACAACAAACGTTTCGGTGGCGGGCTTCCGGCAAGACCAAAAGCTGAGAAACCACCCGAAAAGGTTTCAGAGGCCGAGAAAACCTATGTAGAGTGCCTTTTGGACGCCTACGCGGAACACAAAGGTTTAGAAGCGGTCTCCATCAGTGACCTGAACAAATGGAAACAACTGAGAAACCATCTCAACAGATCACGTGAGGCATTCTTTGATGCAGAGGGCCTCAGGGTTTTTGTTCGAGATAAAACGGAGCCGGGCACTTTTGAATCTTTGCAGGATGAAGTCCATGATGGGGTTATCGACACCAGCGACATGCCGCATGACGATGGCTACAAGCGAGTGTTGGCCGTGACGAACACCGCTCAGAGCTTAGCTCTTGACGCACATCCTCTAAATAAAATTGCACGTCCCGTTGCCCGACGGGGTGTTTGCCACCAACTCGCCAACGATGGAAAACTCGTATGGAAGCAGTAGCGCCAGAAACAAATTCGCCTTTCAATGGTCCGGTAGAAACCGGTATGCGTGCAGTGCTTTGCTTGCACGCCAGCTTTCCTAAAGAGTTGGATATTCAGCGCCTCACCGCATTAGATTATCTCCTTGTTAGGACAAGCTTGCTTGGCGGACCGCCAGACATACATCCATCAACTCCCATCATGACACCCGTCACGCAGGTTCGGCGCAAGGCAGTTTCCGAGAGCCTTGATCTTATGATGTCTCGCGAATTGGTGGAGCGATCAATAACAGAAAAAGGCATATTTTATCGTGCAGGTGAGTATTCATCTTTCTTTGTGGATGCTCTGTGCACGAGTTACTCAGAGCAGTTACGGTATCGTGCGAATTGGATCGCTGATTATTTTGCAACGTATTCGGACGATGCCTTTGAAGATCATATGCGTAGCCTCCTGTCCGACTGGGTCTCTGAATTCCAAGACGAAACTAAAGGTGGCCTATGAGTTTTTCCGGTATTCAAATCCAAAGCATCGCATTTCATGGGCCTGAAAGGGAGGGCGCGGTAGTTCGCTTCCAAGACGGCTTAAACGTAATTTATGGCGCATCTGATACGGGTAAGTCATTCATAATAGAAGCAATTGACTTCATGTTCGGTGCCAAAGGGCCACTTAAGGACATTCCCCAATCCGTCGGATACGAGCAAATTTTGCTGGTTCTTAGGCTTTCAGAAAATGATGTGGTCACCGTCCGTCGAAGCATGAGCGGCGGTGCTTTTGAGGTCTATGAGGGGGCTTACGCATACACACTTCCAGAAGCCGAGGGAAGAGTCCTCAGTGAAACACATAGCGCAAAAGACCAAGACAATCTGTCGGCGTTCCTGTTGAACAAGATTGGCCTTAACGGAAAGAGAATTAGGAAGAACGCAAAAGACGAGACCCAAAACCTCAGCTTCAGGAATCTTGCGCGCCTTTGCATAGTCAACGAAGAAGAGATCATTCAGAAACGGTCACCGCTCTCAGATGGCAACGTGGTGGCTGACACAGCCAATACGTCGGTGTTTCGACTACTCTTAACAGGAGTGGACGATTCTGCGCTCGTTTCTCATAAGAAAAAGACCCCAGAAGAACAAAAACGTGAAGCGCAACTGGAACTTCTGGACCTGCTGATCGCTGAAGCCGACCGGAAGATAAAGGATATTAGCGGGTCGAAAGATGATTTAACCAAACAGGAAGAACGCTTGAACAATGCAATGGAAGCTAGATCCAGTTTGCTCGCGGTTACTGAAGCGCAATACCGCAAGGTTTCGTCAAACGTTCGAAAATTCATGCAACGCCGCGAAGAGAATCGAGATCGGTACACGGAAGTAGTAACGCTTCTGGACAGGTTCAGACTCCTGCGTGAGCACTACAATTCCGATATTGAACGACTGATGGGCATACGCGAGGCTGGTAGCATCATCGCTACTATTGACACAGATGTATGCCCGATGTGTGGTGCCGAAGCACGGCATCATAAAAATGGTGCGACGTGCGATAACGATGTTGCTCGTGTCACCGCGGCAGCAAGCTCAGAAATCGAAAAAATAGAACGGCGAGCCGAAGAGTTAACTGAGACAATCGGCGCGCTAACAAAAGAAAAGACCATATTGGAAGGTGCTCTTCCAAGAATCGATCAAAATTTGAAAAAACAAAATGCCGAACTGCAGGGGGTGATTGCACCCGATCTACGAAAGCTTCGGACGTCTTATAA